>NZ_QKLN01000001.1:0-653714 GCF_003225665.1 Pseudomonas sp. TKO26 | reverse complement strand
ACTTCAACCACTTGCGCTTTCGATCTCTCGTTAGCGGGAGGCGAATTCTACAGCGTTACACGCTGCTGTCAACACCTCTTTTCAACCGCTTTCGACCGAGAGGATCGAATCGTTAACAAGGCGAAAACACACCGCCTTAACCTCCCCCAGCGCTTCGCTCCAACAACGAAACCAAGCTATTAGGCATACAGCAGCCTCAAAGCAGCAACCAAACAATGACATTGACGTCCAGACCATAACATTGAGCAACGTAAGCGCCGAGAACATCAGGTATTGAAGAGGAGAACCAGGAGTTTGGCTAGAACGAGAATGCTACGACCAACCTTGATACAGGCGGTGACTATAAATAGGCAGAGAGAGGGGTACTCGGAAAAAATGGTGTCCCAGGGCAGGTTCGAACTGCCAACCTTCCCCTTAGGAGGGGGATGCTCTATCCAATTGAGCTACTGAGACAAAACAGCAAACGCCCGACGATGCCAGGCGCAAAGAACGGCGAGCATGTTAACGGCCGAGGCCACGTTTGTCATGTCATCCACAGGGCTTTTTGCACAAACTGCCAGAAGCGACTTGTTAGCTAAAGATCCCAGCACGCACATTGCACCACCAAAAGCCATCCTTGCAAAATGCAATTGGCCGCGCGCTCATCACCAGGCCAAGCCCTTGCCTTTTAAAAACTCATATCAAGAGCTGCTTGAGTAAGCGGATGAGGACTGCGGAGATAAAGGCTGTACACAGCGCCCTGCTTCTATTGAGTATGATCGCCATCATCGTGCTTGCGACTTTTCACTTTTAACCAGCAGCCCACGCCACCTGATTACAAGCAAAGCCTTAAGCCGCACCTGGCGAGGCTTTCTGACAGCATCATCAGCAACCCAGCACCAAACAAAACATACGCTGGACTCTCTAAAAAGCTTCAGAAGCCTGCTTGGCGCATTTCCGCCTTGCTACTACCTGACGACTCACTAGAAAATGCTGCACTGATTATCTGCGACTCAATGCTCGGCCTGTCCCTGCTAGCACTTCTCGCCGGACGCAAGATCAAGTTTGACCCGGCACTGGGTTGACACCCTGCTCACGGAGTATGGCTAACAGACGCACCAGAGTAGCCTCAAGCTCGCCCGAATTATCCAAGCGTATGACACGCTCTTCATCCAGCCAGGTAGCACTAACAAACTGCTGGTTGCGCTGCAGACGACGCTCAATCTCCGACAGGCTTTCCCTGGCACGACGCAGCAAACGCCGGCGCAGCACTTCGTTATCGACCGTCAGAACGATCGGAATCAAATCGGGATAGCGTTCTCGCGCCTGACGCAAATACCCTCGGGAACCATTGACCAGAACATTTCGCCCCCGTGCCAGCCAAGTATCAATCTGCCTGGGAATGCCATAACCCAGACCGTTGGCACGCCAGAACAAAGCAAACTCCCCCAAAGTCACACGACGCTCAAACTCCTCGGACGTAACTTCGAGCGCCTCCTCACCCACAGACTCAGCCGAGCGGGTGATCACTCTTTTTGCCACCTCACACCCCAATCTACGGATAGGCTGCCTGGCAGCATCAATCAAGCTATCCTTGCCAGCCCCAGAGGGCCCCATCAGATAAATCACTCTACCCGGCATAGGTCGCCGTCCTGGGCAGCCCAACTAGTAAATCGGCCATTTGCCACTATCCTCTAACAAGTAGGGATTACGCTTTCACCCGCATAGCATGCACGTTCGCCCGTGCACTGACACTCCCGTCGGATGGGAGAATGCGGCCCACAATGTGGAGTCGGCGATCTTTTCAAACCAGTCCGCATTTCTGATAATTGGTGCTGGCATAACGCCTTTATCCAGTTCAATATTTGTCACAGAATTGACGCCAAGGATCTGGCAATTTTGAGGCATGATGCGGGCCTCTTAACAATTCAGGTTGAACATTTGGCAATACGGCTTGTCCTAAAAGACAGCTCGCGGCCAATTCCGAGAACCGCTCCCCTGAACTAACCGGTTAAAAATATGCGCCCATTGAAACAGGCAATTTATTCCAGCCGTACGGCTGACAAGTTCGTCGTACGTCTACCCGACGGGATGCGTGAACGCATTGCCGAGGTGGCTCGCAATCATCACCGCAGCATGAACTCCGAAATCATCGCGCGCCTGGAACAGAGTCTTATTCAGGAAGGCGCCTTGGGTGAAGAGCTGAGCATGCGCCTGGACAGCCCAGAGCTGTCCTTGCATGAGCGCGAACTGCTTCAACGTTTCCGCCAACTTTCACATCGCCAGCAAAACGCGTTGGTTTCACTGATAGCCCATGACGCTGAAATGGCCGCAGACGCCAACTGACTGCTCCCAGAATACTCAAGCCAGCCTAGTTGCTGGCTTTTTTTTGCCTGCGATAAAAACAACGAAGCGCCATTAAAGGCGCTTCGCGAGGTTACCCATATACAAAGGAGAGTCAAAGCAGGAAGATCGTCGCCAGACCGAGAAAGATAAAGAAACCACCACTGTCGGTCATTGCCGTAATCATCACGCTGGCACCCATTGCCGGATCACGCCCCAGGCGCGCCAGAGTCATGGGAATCAGAACCCCCATCAAGGCTGCCAGCAACAGGTTCAAGGTCATCGCAGCAGTCATCACCACTCCCAGCGACCAACTCCCGTAGAGCATATAGGCAACCGCACCGATCACCCCTCCCCAGACCAGGCCATTGATCAGAGCCACCGCCAGTTCCTTGCGCATCAGGCGCGACGTATTACCGGTACTCACCTGATCCAAGGCCATGGCCCGCACGATCATGGTGATGGTCTGATTACCCGAGTTGCCGCCAATACCGGCAACAATCGGCATCAAGGCCGCCAGGGCTACCAGTTTCTCGATGGAACCTTCAAACAGACCAATCACACGCGACGCAACGAACGCCGTGATCAGATTGATGGCCAACCAGGCCCAACGGTTGCGCAGGGATTTCCAGACCGAGGCGAAGATATCTTCCTCCTCGCGCAGACCCGCCATATTGAGGACTTCGGTTTCACTTTCCTCGCGAATCAAGTCGACCATTTCGTCGATGGTCAAACGGCCGATCAACTTGTCATTCTTATCGACTACAGGAGCAGAAATCAGGTCATAGCGCTCAAATGCCTGAGCCGCGTCATAGGCATCCTCATCAGGATGAAAGCTCACCGGATCGCTGGCCATGACCTCAGAGACTTGCTTATCCGGATCATTGACCAACAGGCGCTTGATCGGCAGCACCCCCTTGAGCACACCGTCGTAATCCACCACGAACAGCTTGTCGGTATGACTTGGCAGCTCCTTGAGCCGACGCAGGTAACGCAGCACCACTTCGAGACTGACATCCTCGCGGATCGTCACCATCTCGAAGTCCATCAACGCACCGACCTGCTCCTCGTCATAGGACAGCGCAGAGCGAACACGCTCACGCTGCTGACCATCGAGAGCCTCCATCAGCTCATGGACAACGTCTCGCGGCAGCTCAGGAGCCAGGTCAGCAAGTTCGTCAGCGTCCATCTCCTTGGCCGCAGCCAGGAGTTCATGATCATCCATGTCGGCGATCAAGGTTTCACGAACGGAATCGGATACTTCGAGAAGAATGTCGCCATCGCGCTCGGCCTTGACCAATTGCCAGACGGTCAGGCGCTCTTCTAGCGGTAAGGCTTCAAGGATGTAAGCAACGTCGGCAGAGTGCAGATCATCAAGCTTGCGCTGCAACTCGACGAGATTTTGCCGATGAACCAGGTTCTCGACCCGATCGTGGTGGTGACCTTCCTGACGATGCGTCAGATCTTCGACCACCCGCTGGCGCTGCAGCAGCTCGACGACTTGAGCGAGACGGTCTTGCAGGCTTTCCTGCGTCTTCTTTACTTCTACTTCGGTCATAGGCGAACTCCACTCCCAGCAGAGGAGCACGCCGGAAGGATCAATCAGTCAGTTCATGATTGTGAAAACGGGATACTGAATAACTACTGGGTAAGTCCATGGAGGTATTCCACAAGCCCCGGCGGGGCTGACGGGCGCAATGATACACCCCTTGGCAGCTTTAAACGTTAAAAAATCGTGGCAAGAACAAGCGCTTGCGGCACAAACCTAAGCAGCGTCCGAATCTGTGAAACTGCGACGCCCCAGCAAAAAAAGAAAACACATACCAACAGAAAAAACCTTTAGGCAGGCGCGTCATTCGACTGCCGGCGAAGCAAGCCGTTCCAGCCCCAAAAAACACAAGAAGAGAGATAGATGGATAAATCGCACAAAGCAAAAAGCCCGCATCTTTCGATGCGGGCTTTCTGTTGTATGGTGCACTCGACAGGATTCGAACCTGTGACCGCTCGGTTCGTAGCCGAGTACTCTATCCAGCTGAGCTACGAGTGCATTTTGTGTTTTTAGACCAGACCACAACTGGTTGAAGCGGAGTTAACTACATCACTGCAACTAACTCTTAAATGGTGCACTCGACAGGATTCGAACCTGTGACCGCTCGGTTCGTAGCCGAGTACTCTATCCAGCTGAGCTACGAGTGCATTTGTTGCCGCGCATTATAGGCCGTTAAATCTCTTTGTCAAGCACTTTTTCTAGTAATTTCAACAACTTACAGAAGAAGCCAGATTACAACGTACTAAGCAAATAATGGCGGAGAACGGGGGATTCGAACCCCCGACACCCTTTTGAGGTGTACTCCCTTAGCAGGGGAGCGCCTTCGGCCACTCGGCCAGCTCTCCGCAACACGGGGCGTATATTAACCAGCTTTCTCCCCGTTTGCAAACAAAAAAAACGATAAAAATTAATGGCTTGGTTCTTCGTCCTTCTCTTTCTTTATCCGCAGGTAAATTTCCTCACGGTGAACCGCCACTTCTTTGGGGGCGTTGACACCAATACGCACTTGATTACCTTTGACGCCGAGCACGGTCACAGTGATCTCGCCATCACCAATGATCAGGCTTTCTGCGCACCGACGAGTCAGAATCAGCATACCTATCTCCTCACGCATTACATTTTCAGGGACTACAGTCTGCAAAAAAAAGGGTGTCGGCCTACAACCAGGGCGGCTGCAGTCCTACACGCCTAAGTATTGACTAGCACGGGCAAAAGAACAGTTTTCTCCCGTGCCGATCAAAAACACAAAGGGCGCGGTCAGACCGCGCCCCTTTCAAACACGCATCACTCGCCCTGTCGGGCCGGAGCGTCGAGCTCAAACGCAGTGTGCAGCGCACGTACCGCCAACTCCAGGTACTTCTCTTCAATCACCACCGATACCTTGATTTCGGAAGTGGAGATCATCTGGATGTTGATGCTTTCCTTCGCCAGGGCTTCAAACATCCGGCTGGCTACGCCCGCATGAGAGCGCATGCCAACGCCAACGATCGAAACCTTGGCAATATCGGTATCACCGACCACTTCACGGGCACCGATCTCGCGTGCGGTGTTTTCCAGCACGGTCTGGGCAGCCAGGTAGTCGTTGCGGTGAACGGTGAAGGTGAAGTCGGTGGTGTTATCGTGCGAAACGTTCTGCACGATCATGTCGACTTCAATGTTCGACGCGCTGATCGGGCCGAGAATCTTGAAGGCCACGCCAGGATTGTCTGGCACGCCACGGATAGTCAGCTTGGCTTCATCGCGGTTGAAAGCGATGCCGGAAATGATCGGCTGTTCCATGGATTCCTCTTCATCAATAGTAATGAGGGTGCCCGGACCCTCCTGAAAGCTGTGCAACACGCGCAGCGGAACGTTGTACTTGCCAGCAAACTCGACCGCACGGATCTGCAACACCTTGGAACCGAGGCTGGCCATTTCCAGCATCTCTTCAAAGGTGATCTTGTCCAGGCGCTGAGCCTTGGGCACCACGCGCGGGTCAGTGGTGTAGACGCCGTCCACATCGGTATAGATCTGGCACTCGTCAGCCTTCAGGGCCGCCGCCAGCGCCACGCCGGTGGTGTCAGAACCGCCACGCCCCAAAGTGGTGATGTTGCCGTGCTCATCCACGCCCTGGAAACCGGCAACCACGACCACACGACCCGCCTTAAGATCGCTGCGAATCTTCTGATCATCAATCTGCAGGATTCGCGCTTTATTGTGAGCACTGTCGGTGAGGATACGCACCTGATTCCCGGTGTAAGACACCGCAGGAATACCGCGCTTGATCAATGCCATGGCCAGCAAAGCGATAGTCACTTGCTCGCCAGTGGACACGATCACATCCAGCTCACGGGGAACCGGTATGGCTTCGCCACTGATCTGCTTGGCCAGATCGATCAGGCGGTTGGTTTCGCCACTCATCGCCGACAGCACAATCACCAGGTCATCGCCGGCTTCGCGGAACTTCTTCACCTTGTCGGCGACCTGCTCGATCCGCTCCACAGAGCCGACCGAAGTGCCTCCAAATTTCTGTACGATCAAAGCCATTTTCTAAGCCGCCTCAGCCCGTAAAGGGGCGCCCGTTAAACAATCAAACTGCACAGCGCAAGGACCCGCCACTAGACGACGGGCCCGGCTCGGCGCCTTAAATGCCCTGCTCGACAAATGGCACGGTCAAGGCCAGCGCGGCATCCAGTGCAGCAGCATCAACACCACCACCCTGAGCCATGTCTGGACGACCGCCGCCCTTACCGCCCACTGCCGCAGCGGCTTGCTTCATCAAATCACCGGCTTTGAGTTGGCCAGTCAGGTCCTTGGTTACACCGGCAACCAGTACGACCTTTTCCTCATGGACACTGCCGAGCAGGATCACTGCGCGGCCGAGTTTGTTTTTCAACTGATCCACCAACGCCAGCAGCGCCTTGCCGTCCTGGCCGTCGAGGCGCGCAGCCAGCACCTTCACGCCCTTGACGTCTGCCGCCTGAGCGGACAGATCGTCACCGGCAGCGCTGGCAGCCTTGGCCTGCAACTGCTCAAGCTGCTTCTCCAGCAGACGATTGCGCTCCAACACCGCCGACAGCTTGTCGATCAGGTTGTCACGGCTGCCCTTGACCAGGGTCGCCGCTTCCTTGAGTTGTTCTTCCGCAGCGTTCAGGTACGCCAGGGCCGCAGCACCGGTGACCGCTTCGATACGCCGCACACCGGAAGCCACACCGCCTTCGCTGGTGATCTTCAGCAAGCCGATGTCGCCAGTACGATTGGCGTGGATACCACCGCACAGCTCCACCGAGAAGTCGCCGCCCATGCTCAGCACGCGCACGCTGTCGCCGTACTTCTCGCCGAACAGCGCCATGGCGCCCTTCTTCTTGGCGGTATCGATGTCGGTTTCTTCGGTTTCCACCGCCGTATTCTTGCGAATCTCGGCGTTGACGATGTCTTCCAGGGCCTTGATCTGCTCAGGCTTGATCGCTTCAAAGTGGCTGAAGTCGAAACGCAGGCGCTGACTGTCCACCAGCGAGCCCTTTTGCTGAACGTGCTCGCCCAGTACCTGGCGCAGCGCAGCGTGCAGCAAGTGGGTGGCCGAGTGGTTCAGCGAAGTGGCGTGACGCACATCGGCGTCGACCTGGGTTTCAACTGGAGCGCCTACGATCAGGCTGCCCTTGGCCAGCACGCCGTGATGCAGGAACGCACCGCCGGTCTTGGTGGTGTCGCGCACATCAAACCGTGCACTACCGGCCTGCAGGTAACCGCAGTCGCCGATCTGACCACCGGATTCAGCGTAGAACGGGGTCTGGTCAAGCACCACAACGCCTTCTTCGCCTTCATTAAGGATGTCTACCGACTGCCCTTCCTTATAGAGGGCAACCACTTTGGCCGAACCGCTGGTGGCCTGATAGCCGGTGAACTCGGTGGCTACATCAACCTTGACCAGGCTGTTGTAGTCCATGCCGAAGGAGCTGGCGGAGCGTGCACGCACGCGCTGAGCTTCCATTTCGCGCTCAAAACCTTCCTCGTCGAGGGTCAGGTTGCGCTCGCGGGCGATATCGCCGGTCAGGTCCATCGGGAAGCCGTAGGTGTCATACAGCTTGAACACCACGTCGCCCGGTACCACCGAGCCCTTGAGCTCGGCCAGATCCTGCTCGAGGATCTTCAAGCCCTGCTCCAGGGTCTTGGCGAACTGCTCTTCCTCGGCTTTCAGCACGCGCTCGATATGCGCCTGCTGGGATTTCAGCTCAGGGAAGGCTTCCCCCATCTCGGCCACCAGGGCGGCAACGATCTGATAGAAGAAGCTGCCCTTGGCCCCCAGCTTGTTGCCGTGGCGGCAAGCACGGCGAATGATTCGACGCAGCACATAACCGCGACCTTCATTGGACGGCAGCACACCATCGGCGATCAGGAAGCCGCAGGAGCGGATATGGTCGGCCACCACTTTCAGCGAGGCCTGGGCATCGTTGGTGCAACCGATGGCCTTGGCCGCGGCATCCAGCAGGCTCTGGAACAGGTCGATTTCATAGTTCGAGTGCACGTGCTGCAGCACTGCGCTGATCCGCTCCAGGCCCATGCCGGTGTCCACCGACGGCGCAGGCAGCGGATGCAGAACGCCATCGGCGGTGCGGTTGAACTGCATGAACACGTTGTTCCAGATTTCGATGTAGCGGTCACCGTCCTCTTCCGGCGAGCCGGGTGGGCCACCCCAGATATCGGCGCCGTGATCGTAGAAAATCTCGGTGCAAGGACCGCAAGGACCGGTATCACCCATGGTCCAGAAGTTGTCCGAAGCGTAAGGCGCGCCTTTGTTGTCTCCGATGCGCACCATGCGCTCGGCCGGCACCCCGACCTCTTTGGTCCAGATGTCATAGGCTTCGTCGTCGCTGGCGTAAACCGTGACCCAGAGTTTCTCTTTCGGCAGGTTCAACCACTTGTCGGACGTCAGGAAGGTCCAGGCGAAGGTGATGGCATCGCGCTTGAAGTAGTCACCGAAGCTGAAGTTACCCAGCATTTCGAAGAAGGTGTGGTGGCGAGCGGTGTAACCGACGTTTTCCAGGTCGTTGTGCTTGCCACCGGCGCGGACGCACTTCTGGCTGCTGACAGCGCGGGTATAGGCGCGCTTTTCCTGGCCCAGGAAGCAGTCCTTGAACTGGTTCATCCCCGCGTTGGTGAACAGCAAGGTAGGGTCGTTGCCTGGGATCAAAGAGCTGGAGGCTACACGGGTGTGGCCTTGCTCTTCGAAGAAGCGAAGGAAGGCTTCACGGATTTCTGCGCTTTTCATTAGGATCTTCCACGGAGACTGCGGCCAAAGGCCTGTGCGCAACGTCAACAGACGAAACGACGGCAAAGGGCCGCATTATATCGGCGTTAATCACTTGGTACAGCGTGTTTGTACGATACAAACAGTCAATTGGACGGAGAACACTGTCAGTTACGAGAAAACTCGGCAAAAGTGCTCACCACCTGCTCGATTTGCCCGGCATCAACGTCCAGATGGGTCACCAGGCGCAAGCGTGACGCCGCACTGAGCCTGATCCCCCGCTCGGCGGCGAACGCCTTGAGGGCTTCGGCCCGCTCTCCCAGCTCTACGTACACCATGTTGGTCTGCACCGGCTCGACACTGTAGCCGGCCCGGCTCAACCCCTGAGCCAGCAACTGTGCATGCGCATGGTCATCCGCCAGACGCTGCACCTGATGCTCCAGGGCATAGAGTCCCGCCGCCGCCAGCCCACCCGCCTGGCGCATACCCCCACCCAGCATCTTGCGCAGGCGCCGCGCCTTGCCGATCAGCGCTGCGGAGCCGCACAACACCGAACCCACAGGCGCGCCGAGCCCTTTGGACAGGCACACCGATACCGAGTCGAAGTGCTCGGCGATCACCCGGGCATCCACCCCCAACTTCACCGCCGCGTTGTACAACCGCGCGCCATCCAGGTGCAGGGCCAACCCCCGCTCCTGGGTAAAGGCCCGGGCCCGGGCCAGGTAGGCCAGGGGCAGCACCTTGCCCTGCATGGTGTTCTCCAGGGCCAGCAAGCGCGTGCGGGCAAAATGAAAGTCGTCCGGCTTGATCGCCGCCGCCACCCGCTCCAGGTCGAGGGAGCCATCGGCCTGCAGCTCCAGCGGCTGGGGCTGGATCGAACCCAATACCGCTGCGCCACCGCCTTCATATTTGTAGGTGTGAGCCTGCTGACCAACGATGTACTCGTCGCCCCGCTCACAGTGGGCCATCAATGCCAGCAGATTGCTCATGGTGCCGGAAGGCACGAACATGGCCGCGGCAAACCCCAGGCGCCCGGCCAGTTCGGCCTCCAACTGATTGACCGTCGGGTCTTCACCGTAGACATCGTCTCCGGTACGGGCGCGCGCCATGGCATCGAGCATGCCCGGGGTCGGCTGGGTCACGGTGTCACTACGAAGATCGATCAAACTCATCACATCAGGCTCCGGCTACAGGGGGACATCAGGGCCCAGGCTTGGACAGGGGGAATTCCCTGTCAAAGCGAATTACTGCGGCCCTGTGGACGATTAATCAAGCAGCAACTGTAGAAAACCTTGCGCCACAGGATGAAAAATCCGATGAACATTATCCAAAAGGCGCGATGCTTCCCCGCCAGATCTGTGTTAAAAACTCACCGCCCGAGAAAACCCTCGGGCAATCGTTCTCAGGGCGGGGTGCAATTCCCCACCGGCGGTAATTGCGCGCAATGTGCATAGCCCGCGAGCGCTTGGTGACACCCGTGGCAAGTCCACAGGTGCCGACAAGGTCAGCAGACCCGGTGTGATCCCGGGGCCGACGGTCATAGTCCGGATGAAGAGAGAACGGGATTGGCGCCAAAGGGCCGTAGCCGGGCAGACGTGGATCATCCACGCGGTCTCTGCGCGTACCCTTAAATCCCATTCGATTCATATACGCCCTGTTTTTCATACAAACAGGAGTCAGAACAGATGCAACCCACCGCAATCGATAGCAAAGGCAAACACCACCCCAACGAGCGTGTCGCCTTCATCCAGGCTTGCTGGCACAAGGAGATCGTCGACCAGAGCCGTCAGGGCTTCGTCGCCGAAATGCTCGCTCAGGGTTACCAGGAATCCGATATCGACTTCTTCGAGGTCGGTGGCGCCTTCGAAATTCCCCTGCACGCCAAGCTGCTGGCCAAGACCGGTCGCTACAGCGGCATCGTTGCGGCGGGCCTGGTGGTGGACGGTGGCATCTACCGTCATGAGTTCGTCGCCCAGTCGGTGATCAGCGGCTTGATGCAGGTGCAACTGGAAACTGAAGTACCCGTGTTTTCGGTAGTGCTGACCCCGCATCACTTCCATGCAGGTGAAGAGCATCAGAAGTTCTTCTTCGAGCACTTCGTGCACAAGGGCCAGGAAGCGGCGAAGACCTGCGCCGACACCCTGCACAAGCTGCGCGCCCTGCGCCGCAATGAGCAGCGCGCGGTCGCGGTTTAAGCGTTAGCCTCACCGACAAGCCGGTCCCTGCGAGGGGCCAGCTTGCCGGTGAACCTCAGGCCAGGCCGTCGGCCGTGGTCGGCACGATCAGAATCCCGGCACGCAAGCCGTTCTTGACCTTGGGGTTGGGAAAAATGATCCGCGCCCCCTTCTCCTCGATGACCCAGCGGGTCTGAGCAATATCCTCGGCCAGCAGGTAACCCACTTCCAGCTCGGAAAAGTTCTCGACGTCCGCCGGCAGGTGCAGGTGGAAGCTGTCGCTGTGCTTGATGACTTCCCGCGCCACGCTGAACAGTTGCAGGCCGTCGAGGCTGTCCTGCTCTGGCTCGGGTTCGCTGCCGTCGATGATCTGCTTGAGGCGGGTTTCCAGGCGCTCGACATTGACCCCCTGGTTCTGCCCGAACGGCCGTGCCTTGCCCAACTCCAGGGTGAAGGATTCGGCCCCCAACTGATCATAGGTGTAGGCGCTGAAGACAATGGATGGCTTGTTCTGCAACAGCACCGCTTGCATGCCGGCCGCCCGCAGGCGCGCCAGTTCACGCCGCGAATGCTGGCGGCCCTGCTTCCAGGGATACAGGGCGAACTGTTCGATCTTCGAGCCGCGGATCGCCGTATGCAGGTCGTAGTGCAAGCGCTGGCGATCCGGCAGGCTGAAGAAACTCGCCGCCAGACGCTCCAGCTCACAGGCACGCAGGGCTTCGACACCACTGCTCGATTCATGTCGGCCATTGAACAGCCGGTTGACGTCCTGCTCGACAAAACGCTCGCCGCGGCGCATGGCCTCGGGGTTGCCGAACAGGAACAGGATACGGGCGCGGGGCTTCAGGTCGCCCCGGGCGATGTCGTGCAACAGACGGTCGAGCAGCTCGATGGGAGCCGTCTCGTTGCCATGGATGCCCGCTGACAGCAGCAGGTCCAGACCGTTGCCGCGAGCTTCGGGCGGCCGCACTTCCAGCGCGCCCTCGCTCAGCCAGCGCATGCGCACGCCGTCGACAGTCAGTTGAGTCTTCTCCGCCGGTTCACGGCCGGCGAGGGTCAGTTCAAGCAGTTTGCCGAGGGCGAGCATAAGGCGGCTTCCTTAGTGAGCGTGGCCGCAGTCGGGGCCATGCACGTGATCATCGTCACCGGCGTCGGCCGGCTCCATTTCCAGTTGCAGGCTGACCAGGTTGGTCGCCAGCGGGCGCAGCAGCAGGCTGGCGTATTCGTCGTCACCCTCCTCCACATCCACGCCGATCAGCAGTTGGCCGCGGCCGTCCTGTTGAATCCATACTTCCTTGCCCTGCCACAGCACCGCGAAACGGGTGCAGGAGGTTTGCAGTTGGGTGCCGTCGCTGTCTTCAAGGATCAGCTGCAGGGTATCGCTCATGGGGGTCGTTCTCGTCTGGGGTGAAGCGGCACGCCCGGCCGAGTGGGCCGGGCATGGGCTTTCAATTGATCTGGAAGGGATAAACCGCGCCCAGTTTAAGGATTTGCGTCAGTTCATCCAGTGCCGTCCGGCATTCAAGCAGCAGTTGCGGGTCCGCCAGATCGCTTTCGCACAGACGGTCGCGGTAGTGCTTGCCAACCCATTGGGTCAGGGTGTCGTACAACGGCGCGGTCATGATAACCCCGGGATTGACCGCCGCCAGCTCGGTTTCATTGAGGGCCACTCGCAGGCGCAGGCAAGCCGGGCCACCGCCGTTCTGCATGCTCTGCTTGAGATCGAAGACCTTCACTTCACGGATCAGCCCACCGGAGCTGGTGAGGCTTTGCAGGTACTGCCAGACACGCTCGTTGCCGCGGCACTCCTCGGGCACGATCAACAGCATCGAACCATCGGCGCGGGACAGCAGCTGGCTATTGAACAGGTAGGAACGCACAGCGTCCTCCACCGTCACCTGCGCGCGCGGCACGCAGATCGACTGGAAGTTGCCGCCGCGCTTGCCCAGCTTGCCCTGCAGTTCGGCCAGCATCTTGTCGGTCTCGAGGAATGCATCCTCGTGATAGAACAGCACCTCGCCATTGCCCACCGCGATCACATCGTTGTGGAACACGCCCTGGTCGATCACCGCCGGGTTCTGCTGGGCGTAGACCACGCCCTCCTCGCTCAGGCCATGCAGGCGAGCCACGGCTTGCGAGGCTTCCAGGGTCTGGCGTGCCGGGTATTTCTGCGGCGCCGGGTAACGGGTATCGAACGCGCTGCGACCGAAGACGAAGAACTCGACACCCGCCTCGCCATAGTCACGGCAGAAGCGCGTGTGGTTGGCCGCGCCCTCATCGCCAAACTGCGCCACCGCCGGCAAGGCCGCGTGATGAGCGAAGTGTTTCTGGTCGGCGAACATCGCGCCCAGCACGCGACTGGTGGTCGGGTGCTCGATGCTGCGGTGGTATTTGCAGTTCAGGTTGGCGGCGGTGAAGTGCACGCGACCGTCGGCGGTATCGGCACTCGGGCTGACCGTGGCGGCGTTGGCCACCCACATGCTCGACGCCGAGCAACTGGCGACCAGCAAGGGCATGGCCTGCTTGGCGGCTTGCTGGATGACCTGCGCGTCGCTCCCGGCAAAACCCAGGTTGCGCAGGGCCGCCACATCCGGGCGCTCTTGCGGGGCAAGCACACCTTGCTGGAAGCCCATGTCCATCAGCGCTTTCATTTTCGCCAGGCCTTGCAGCGCCGCTTCCTTGGGGTTGGAGCCCTGCTGGCTGTTGCTCTGGGAGGCCACGTTGCCGTAGGACAGGCCGCCATAGTTATGGGTCGGCCCCACTAAACCGTCAAAATTGACTTCATAGGATTTCATCAGCGAGGCTCCACGAATCTGTTTGTTATAGGCATCGATATCTACACAGGGCGAGCGTTTCGCGCTCGTTCGCCGGCCAGCCAACTCCCACCCAAATCTGTAGGAGCCGGCTTGCCGGCGAAAAGGCCCCGCAAATCAGGACAAGCGCACACCCGGCGTCAACGCGCTCGGCAGCACCAGGCTCGGGGTTTCCAGGGAAGCCACCGGGTACGCGCAGTAATCCGCCGCGTAATAGGCACTGGCCCGATGATTGCCCGAAGCGCCCACACCACCGAAAGGCGCGCTGCTGGCGGCGCCGGTCAGTTGCTTGTTCCAGTTGACGATGCCCGCCCGGCTTTCCAGCCAGAACTGCTGGTAACGCTCGGCGGAATCAGACAACAGACCGGCAGCCAGGCCGTACTGAGTGTTGTTGGCCTCGGCGATCGCCGCATCGAAATCAGCGTAGCGGATCACCTGTAGCAGAGGCCCGAACAGCTCTTCATCGGGACGCTCAGCCACCGCCGTGACGTCCAGAATCCCCGGCGTCAGCAAGGCCGCCTGAGCCTGGGGCTGGGTCATTTCCAGCAAGGCCACGGCGCCATTGGCCAGCAGTTGCCGTTGCGCATCCATCAGCGCGCGAGCGGCGCCCAAGGAAATCACCGACCCCATGAACGGCGCCGGCTGCTGGTCATAGGCACCGACATCGATGCTCGCGCTGACCGCCACCAGGCGCGCCAGCAACGCATCACCCCAGGCGCCTTGCGGCACCAGCAGGCGGCGGGCGCAGGTGCAGCGCTGGCCGGCCGAAATGAAGGCCGACTGGATGATGGTGTACACCGCGGCGTCCAGATCAGCGACCTGATCCACCACCAGCGGGTTGTTGCCACCCATTTCCAGGGCCAGGATCTTGTCCGGGCGCCCGGCGAACTGTTGGTGCAGATGATTGCCGGTACGGCTGGAACCGGTGAAGAACAACCCATCGATACCCGGATTGGCGGCCAGGGCGATGCCGGTTTCCCGGGCGCCTTGCAGCAGGTTGAGAACCCCTGCCGGCAAGCCGGCTTCGATCCAGCACTGCACCGTCAGCTCGGCGACTTTCGGCGTCAGCTCGCTGGGCTTGAACAGCACGCTGTTACCGGCCAGCAACGCGGGAACGATGTGCCCGTTGGGCAGGTGCCCAGGGAAATTGTAAGGACCGAACACCGCCACCACGCCGTGGGGCTTGTGTCGCAGCACAGCGGTGGCGTCGCCCAGCGGGCCGCTCTTCTCGCCGGTGCGCTCGCGGTAGCTCTGCACCGAGATGGCGATCTTGTTGACCATGCTGGTGACTTCGGTGGCGGCTTCCCACAGCGGCTTGCCGGTTTCCTCACCGATGCAGCGGGCCAGTTCGTCGGCCCGCGCCTTGAGGCTGGCGGCAAAGGCTTCGAGCACGCCGATGCGCTCTTCCAGGGAACGCTTGGCCCAGGCTGGAAACGCTTGGCGGGCGGCCTGCACGGCGCTCTCCACTTGCGCGGCCGTGGCGCCGTTGCCGGACCAGATAACCGCCTGGGTCACCGGATTGACTGAGGTGAAGGCTTCGCCCTGGCCTGCCAGCCATTGGCCAGCGATGTACAGCGTGCTCATTATTTCGACTCCCGAGAAGCAGACAGCGGAACCGCGCGGACCTGGTCGCCGGCGTTGAGTTGCAGGCGCTTGGCGGTCAGGGGATCGACCACCAGGGTGCCCGCGGCAAAACGTGCCGGCGCCGCGGTGATGCGGCAGTCCTCGCGCTTGCGGTTGTGGATCAGGAACGGCGTGGCGTCGTCGCCCGGGGTGCCGATGGCCAGCACCAGCGCCTGGCTGTCACGCACCGCGCGGATCTTGCTGGTTTCGCACTCCACCGCCGGACCGGCATCGAAGATGTCGACATAGCCCTGGTAACTGAAGCCTTCGCTCTTGAGCATGGCCAGCGCCGGCTCGGTGTCGGTGTGGACCTTGCCGATCACGTTGCGCGCATCCTCGGACAAAAAGCAGGTGTACAGCGGGAACTTGGGCATCAGCTCGGCGATGAACGCCTTGTTGCCAACCCCGGTCAGGTAGTCGGCCTGGCTGAACTCCATCTTGAAGAAGTGCCGGCCCAGGCTTTCCCAGAACGGCGAGCGGCCGTTCTCATCGGACATGCCACGCATCTCGGCAATGATCTTGTTGCCGAACAGTTGTGGGAACTCGGCGATGAACAGCATCCGCGCCTTGGCCAGCATGCGGCCGTTGAGGCCAGTGCGGTAATCGGCGTGAAGGAACAGCGAGCACAGCTCGGAGTTGCCAGTCAGGTCGTTGGCCAGGAACAGCGTGGGGATCTCGCGGTAGATGTTCAGTTCCTGGGAGGCGCTGACCGTCAGGCCGACCCGGAAGTTGTACCAGGGCTCGCGCAGCCCGACGGCACCGGCGATGGCGGAAATCCCCACCACCCGGCCGTTGTCGTCTTCCAGCACGAACAGATAATCCGCATCGCCGCGCTCGGCTTCGCCGCGAAAGGTCTTTTCCGCCCAGCCGACCCTGTGGGTCAGGCGCTCTTCGTTGGCCGGCAAGGTGGTGAGGCCGGTGCCGGTGCTGCGGGCCAGGTCGATCAGCGCGGGTAAATCGCTGCTGCGTACGGGACGAACGATCATGCTATCTCCTCAGACGCAGGCCGCTGATGGCCTGCGCGAAACTCGCTGCTTTCCAGGCATGCTTTCCAGGTCGTGGAAGCAGGCTTTAAACCGCCACCAGACGCACGCTGGCACCTTCACCGACGCCCAGGGCTTCGGCCGTTTGCAGATCCAGGGTTACCGGTTTGCCCGGGGCGTAATCCAGCTCCAGCAGTACCGCGCGGTAATCCTGCAGCTGGCCGTTGGACACCAGGTACTGACGACCGCCGCCCTTGAGCGCCTCGCCGATCTTCACCGGCACCACGCGGCTCTGGGCAATCGAACGAATCCCCGAAACCCGTGCATGCAAGGTCGGGCCACCGTCGAAAATGTCGATGTAGTGATCGGTTTCAAAACCTTCGCGCATCAGGATGTCGAAGGTGATCTGCGCCCGCGGGTGCACCTGGCCCATGGCTTCCTGGGCCGCGTCCGGCAGCAGCGGCACGTAGATCGGGTAATGCGGCATCAGCTCGGCGAGAAAGGTCCGGCTCTTGAGGCCGCACAAGCGCTCGGCCTCAGCGTAGTTGAGGTCGAAGAAGTTGCGCCCGATGGCATCCCAGAACGGCGAATCACCGTGCTCATCGCTATAGCCGACGATCTCGGTCACCACCGAATCGGCGAAACGCTCCGGGTGACTGGCGACGAACAGCAGGCGGCCGCGGGAGTTGAGCTCCGACCAGGGTGACCCCACCAGCTCCGGCACCACGTAGAAACTGGTCAACAGGCTGTTGCCGGTCAGGTCGTGGCACTGGGACAGGACATGAATCTTGTTGTGAATCTTCAGCTCGCGGGAGGCGTGGACGAAGGTTTCATTGCGAAAGCTGTAGAACGGCTCGGAATAACCGGCGGACGCGACGATGGCCGAACAGCCCACCAGCTTGCCGCTGTCGGTATCTTCGAGGACGAAGAAATAGCTTTCCTCACCGTTGAAGCTCACCTCGGCGGCAAACGAAGCCTCGCTCGCGGCGATCTTGTCGCGCAGGCGATCCACATCATCCGGCAAGGAGGTGACACCAATCGGGCTGTCTGCAGCCAGACGCTGTACCTCGCCCAGATCAGCCATTTGCGCGGGGCGCATCACCAGCATGGTGTCACTCCTTACTCTAAAACAGGTCGGAAACCGTCCGACGCAGGGAAAAAAATGCCGGGACAGCCCGGCACAGGAATTGGGCTCGACACCGGCTGCAAAAGCCGGCGCCGAGGAGTACTGCAACCTGGATCAGGCTTGAGTCAGTTTCGCCACGGCACGCTCGAAGCGGTCCAGGCCCTCGTCGATATCGGCGTCTTCGATCACCAGGCTCGGAGCGAAGCGCACCACGTCCGGACCGGCCTGCAGGATCATCAGGCCTTCTTTCTCGGCGGCGTTGAACACGTCCTTGGCCTTGCCTTTCCAGGCTTCGCTGAGCACGCAACCGAGCAACAGGCCCAGGCCACGGACTTCGGTGAACAGGCCGTACTTCTCGCCGATCTGCAGCAGGCGGGTCTTGAAACGATCGTGCTTGGCTTTCACGCCATTGAGCACTTGCGGGGTGTTGATCACGTCGATCACCGCCTCGGCCACCGCACACGCCAGCGGGTTGCCGCCGTAGGTGGTGCCGTGGGTGCCGACCACCAGGTGCTTGGCCAGCGCTTCGGTGGTCAGCATCGCCGCGATCGGGAAACCGCCGCCCAGGCTCTTGGCGCTGGTGAGGATGTCCGGGGTCACGCCGTAATACTGGTAGGCGAACAGCTCGCCGCTGCGGCCCATGCCGGTCTGCACTTCGTCGAACACCAACAGCGCGTTGTGCTGATCGCACAGCTCGCGGGCGCCTTGCAGGTAGGCCAGTTCGGCCGGCAGCACGCCGCCCTCACCCTGAATCGGC
The DNA here is from genome assembly GCF_003225665.1 of Pseudomonas sp. TKO26. Lineage (NCBI taxonomy): Bacteria > Pseudomonadati > Pseudomonadota > Gammaproteobacteria > Pseudomonadales > Pseudomonadaceae > Pseudomonas > Pseudomonas sp. TKO26. The sequence continues at coordinate 635,140 of NZ_QKLN01000001.1, read as the reverse complement.
TCCAGTACCACGGCGCAGGTCTTGTCAGAAACCGCGGCTTTCAGGGCAGCAAGGTCGTTGTACGGCACATGGGTAATGCCGGTGATTTTCGGGCCGAAACCGTCGGAGTACTTCGACTGGCCGCCAACGTTCACGGTGAATAGGGTACGGCCGTGGAAGCTGTTGAGCGCGGCGATGATTTCGTACTTCTCGGCACCGAAACGATCGTGGGCCACGCGACGGGCCAGCTTGAAGGCGGCCTCGTTGGCTTCCGCACCGGAGTTACAGAAGAACGCGCGCTCGGCGAAGGTGGCGTCGATCAGCTTGTGGGCCAGGCGCAGGGCCGGCTCGTTGGTGAAGACGTTGGACACATGCCACAGCTTGTTGGCTTGCTCGGTCAGAGCTCCCACCAGTGCCGGATGGGCGTGGCCCAGTACGTTGACCGCGATGCCGCCGGCGAAGTCGATCAATTCCCGACCCGACTGATCCCAGACTCGGGACCCCGCGCCGCGCACAGGAATGAAGGCCGCAGGTGCGTAGTTGGGAACCATCACCTGGTCGAAATCGGCGCGTTGCACCGGAGCTTGCTCAACGGACATCGGAGTCTCCTGAAGAGGAACACCCGCCTGGAACTGGCGAGCGATGGAGGGATTGTAAGGACAGTTTTGTGCCCGGCCTTGTCGCCAAGCGACAACTTCTTATAGCGCCAACCCCGGTTTTACGCGGGTTTATGGCAATGCGACAAATAGCGTCGCAAAGGCGCAGTTTAAACTGCGCAGGGCTCTAGCGGCAGATTCAGCGGGCATTTCGCCCAAGGTAATTATCCAGGTAGTTAGACGGCAACCCGGCACCATTTCTGTAGCGGCTATCGAGATTTAGAAGGGTGTGGCGCACGGGCGTGCTGCACTGGGCATAACGAGCTGCCCGCGCGATTCGCCGGCAAGCCGGCTCCTACAGGGCCAGGTCAGCCGCGTTCGGAGGGAACCGATGAGAGTTCGAACGGGCTGCTGCTGCGCCGTTGATTGCGATCTTCACGCGGGGTAGCGCCAAAGAAGTTGCGGTAGGCGCTGGAGAAGTGCGGGCCGGAGGAGAAACCACAGGACAGGCCGATCTGAATGATCGACTTGCTGGTCTGCATCAGCATCTGCCGGGCCTTGTTCAGGCGCAGCTCCAGGTAGTACTGGCTGGGCACGCGGTTCAGGTATTGCTTGAAGATCCGCTCCAACTGACGACGGGATACACAGACATGCTGGGCAATCTCGTCGGTGGTCAGCGGCTCCTCGATATTGGCCTCCATCAGCAACACCGCCTGAGTCAGCTTCGGATGGCTGGAGCCCAGGCGATTCTGCAGCGGGATGCGCTGGCGCTCGCCACCTTCGCGGATGCGCTCCACTACCAACTCTTCCGACACAGCCCCCGCAAGTTCGGCGCCGTGATCACGCGCCAGCACCGCCAGCAACAGGTCCAGCACCGACATGCCACCGCACGCGGTCAGGCGATCACGATCCCAGTCGAACAGGTGACTGGTGGCGATGACCTTGGGAAAACGCTCGGCGAAATCATCCTGCCAGCGCCAGTGCACCGCCGCCCGATAACCATCGAGCAGACCCAGTTGCGCCAAGGGATAAACCCCGGCAGACAGCCCGCCGATCACACAGCCGGCACGCACCAGCTGCTTTAGCGCGCTGCTGAGCCCGGCGCTCATCGGCGCGGGCGGCTCGTCCGCCAGCAGGAACAGTTTCTGGCACCCTTCCAGCTTGCCCGCCCAAGGCTCGCCCGGCAGTTGCCAGGCGCCTTCGGCCGGGGCTTCGGCCTGCAGGAACGCCAGCTCATACACCACTTCCGGATGCACCCGCTGAGCAACACGCAAGGCCTCCTCGGCCAGCGCCAGCGTCAAGGCTTTAGTGCTGGGCCAAATCAGGAAACCAATTCGATGGGCAGTCATGGCGGGCAATCCGAAACGAAAACAGTGTTAGAAGCCAAGGGTGACAGCACCAAGTTAGATCATCTGGCGCGCGGTGCGCAGCATGACCTAATTTGGTGCACAACGGCAGTGATTACTTGAGGCTACCGGAGAGGAATTGTTGCAAACGTTCTGATTGCGGGTTCACCAGCACTTCCCGCGGGTTGCCGCTCTCTTCCACCACACCCTTGTGCAGGAACACCAGCTGGTTGGAGACTTCACGGGCAAAGCCCATTTCGTGAGTCACCACCACCATGGTCCGGCCTTCCTGGGCCAGGGCCTGCATGACCTTCAACACGTCGCCCACCAGCTCCGGGTCCAGGGCTGAGGTCGGCTCGTCGAACAGCATGACTTCCGGCTCCATGGCCAGGGCCCGGGCAATGGCCACGCGTTGCTGCTCGCCGCCGGACATGTGCCCCGGGTAGGCATCCTTGCGGTGCGCCACACCCACCTTGGCCAGGTAATGCTCGGCCTTCTCGCGAGCTTCGGCCTTGGACACACCCAGCACGTGCACTGGCGCTTCCATGATGTTTTCAATCGCGGTCATGTGCGACCACAGGTTGAAATGCTGGAACACCATCGACAGGCGCGAACGCATGCGCTGCAGCTGCTTGGGATCGGCAGCCTTGAGCGCGCCGTCCTTGTTGGCCACCAGCTTCAACTCTTCGTTGTTCAGCAGGATCTTGCCAGCATGGGGCTGCTCCAGCAGGTTGATGCAGCGCAAAAAGGTGCTCTTGCCCGAGCCACTGGAGCCGATGATGCTGATCACATCGCCGGCGGCGGCCTTCAGGGACACGCCCTTGAGCACTTCGTGACTGCCATAGCGCTTATGCAGGTCTTGGACTTCAAGTTTGTACATGCGGTCGGTTCTCACAAAAACAGTCAGTCGTTGAGCAAGCGCCCGTGACGCAGCGCTTCGCGCCCCGCCACCTTGGCCAGCCAGAAACCGGGTTGGGCATAACGCAGCCGCTCAACGGCGAACAACACGCCGCTGGTGCCAGCACACACCGTACTGACCCGATCGGATAGGGGATCAATCACTTCAAAAATCGGCTCGCCGACTTCCACCCAGCTCCCGGCCGGACGCAGAAAGCTCACCACGCCGGGGTGCGGCGCATACAGCAACTCGGTGCCTTCAAAGGGCATGGCCTCGCAGGCATCGCGCCCGGGGGCCGGCCACTCACCGGCAATCAGCCCCTGCTCGGCCAGGAACGCCAGGATGCCTTCGGCATGCGCCTGGGCCTCAATGCCCCCGGTATCCGCCTGACCGCCCAGTTCCAGCGTCGTGGCCAGGCAGGCCAGGGGAATCGCCGCCTCAGGGAACTGTTGCGACAGACGCAACCAGGGCAGCGAACAGGCTTCATCGAACGAACTGCCACCGGAATCCTCCGCCAGCAGGCCAACCTTCACATCCAGATGCGCCGCCAGCGAGCGCCACTGCGGCCAGTGCTGCGGCAAGGCATACATGTGCAGCGCCGCCTCGGTATCGCAATGCAGGTCCAGCACCACATCGGCCGTGCAGGCATGACTCAGCAGCACCCGCTGCATGCCCTGCAACTGACTGGCAGCCGGGGGCAGCTCGGCCAGCACCGCGCTCATTGCCTCACGGATCAAGCGCACGTTGGCGTGGGGGTCATCCCCCAGAGCGCCTGCCAGACGCTGGGCCGCGGGCGCGCTCAACTCGACGAAATCACGGTTGAAATTCTTGCCGCTGCCGGCCTCGAAACGCCCCTGGTGATTGCCTTGCAGCAACTGCCCCAGACCCAACGGATTGGCCACCGGGACCAGCTCGACAACACCGTTGAGGGCGCCCTGGGCCTCCAGCTCGGCCAGGCGCTTTTTCAGCTCCCAGGCGGTGCGCATGCCCGGCAGTTCGTCAGCATGCAGGCTGGCCTGGATATAGGCCTTGCGCTCGCCGCTGCCGAAACGGAACACCGAGATACTGCGCTCGCAGCCCAGATGGCTCCAGGGCAATGGATGATCGATACGCTGCATATCAGTGCTTCCGCGGTGCCAGGTAGCGCAGCCAGCGGCCTTCGGCCAGCTTGAACAGGCGCACCAGGATAAAGGTCAGGCACAGGTAGAACACGCCGGCGGTGATGTAGGCCTCGAACGGCAGGTAGTACTGCGCGTTGACCGTGCGCGCCGCACCGGTGATGTCGATCAGGGTCACGATGGACGCCAGACTGGTGGTCTGCAGCATCATGATCACTTCGTTGCTGTACTGCGGCAGCGCACGGCGCAGGGCCGACGGCAGGAGAATGCGGCGGTACATCTTGTAGCGCGACATGCCCATGGCCTTGGCCGCCTCGATCTCGCCATTGGGCGTGGCCCGCAGGCTGCCGGCGATGATTTCCGCGGTGTAGGCGCTGGTATTGATGGCAAAGGCCAGGCAGGCGCAGAAGGTTGCGCTGGACAGCCAGGGCCAGAGGAAACTCTCGCGCACCGCCTCGAACTGGGCCAGGCCGTAGTAGATCAGGAACAGCTGCACCAGCATCGGCGTGCCGCGGATCACGTAGGTGTAGAGCCAGGCCGTCATGTTCACCAGCGGCTGCTTGGAAACCCGCATCAGCCCCAGGGGCAAGGCCACCAGCAAGCCGAAGAACAGCGACAGGGCCAGCAGTTTCAAGGTGGTCAGCAAGCCGCTGAAGTACAGCGGCAAGGCGTCATAGATGACGTTGTAGTCGAAGATCATAGATCAGCCGCCCTTACGCCTACCGAGTAGCGCTTCTCAAGGTGACGCAATGCCAGCAACGAGACACTGGTGATCACCAGGTACATGGCCGCCACTGCGAGGAAGAAGGTGAAAGGCTCACGGGTGGCATCCGCCGCCTGCTTGGCCTTGAACATCATGTCTTGCAGGCCCACCACCGAAATCAGCGCGGTGGCCTTGGTCAGCACCAGCCAGTTGTTGGTGAAGCCGGGAATCGCCAGGCGAATCATCTGCGGCACCATCACCCGGAAGAACACCTGGAAACTGCTCATGCCATAAGCCATGCCGGCTTCCGCCTGCCCCTTGGGGATCGCCATGAAGGCACCACGGAAGGTTTCCGACAGATAGGCACCGAAGATGAATCCCAGGGTGCCGATACCGGCCGCCAGCGGATTGAGGTCGATGTAGTCGTCGTAGCCCAGCAGCGGCGCGACACGGTTCAACAAGTCCTGGCCGCCGTAGAAGATCAGCAGGATCAGCACCAGATCGGGAATGCCACGGATCACCGTGGAATACAGGTCACCAAGCCAGGCCAGCCAGCGCACCGGCGAGAGACGCAGGGCGACCCCGATCAGACCCAGAACGATGGCCAGGGCCATGGACGACAAGGCGAGCTGAAGCGTCAGCCAAGCGCCATCGAGGATGACAGCCCCGTAGCCTTTCAACATGATTCAGGTCCTCGAAAATTGGGATGAAAAAATGGCGCAAACTTCAGAGATTCTGCTGCTTGCGCCATCTCGGACTGACTGTTTCGACGGTCTTACTTGCCGTAGATGTCGAAGTCGAAGTACTTGTCCTGGATTTGCTTGTACTTGCCATTCTCGCGAATGGCAGCGATGGCAGCGTTGATCTTGTCCAGCTCGGCCTTGTCGCCCTTGCGCACCGCGATCCCTACGCCGTCGCCGAAGTATTTGACGTCAGTGAACGCCGGACCGACGAAAGCAAAGCCCTTGCCCGAATCGGTCTTCAGGAAGCCGTCATTCAACAGCGTAGCGTCGGCCACGGTGCCGTCGAGACGACCGGCGGCCACATCCAGGTAGATTTCGTTCTGCGAGCCGTAAGGCTTGATCTGCGCGCCCAGGGGAGCCAGCACTTCACGGGCAAAACGCTCATGGATCGAACCGCGCTGCACACCGATGTTCTTGCCCTTGAGCTCGCCCAGGCCGTCGCTGACCTGAGTACCGGCCTTCATCACCAGACGCGCCGGAGTGTTGTAGTACTTGTTGGTGAAATCCACGGATTTCTTGCGATCGTCGGTGATCGACATCGACGAGAGGATGGCGTCGATCTTGCGCACCTTCAGTGCCGGGATCAGGCCATCGAACTCTTGCTCGACCCACACGCACTTGACCTTCATCTCTTCGCACAGCGCGTTGCCGATGTCGTAGTCGAAACCAACGATGCTGCCATCCGGCGCCTTGGAGGCAAACGGAGGGTAGGCCGCTTCGATACCAATTTTCAGGGGCTTTTCATCGGCGAAAGTCGGCAGGGAGAGCACGGACAGTGCCAGGGCGCCAAGAAGCACGAGTTTCTTCATCTTAGAACTCCATCGGTAAAGGGCGAAAACGGCAGAGTGAGCGACAGCCCAATATGCGAATGGGTAAAACTGCAAAGACGGCGCTGCGTCCTGAGAAGCCCGAAAGAGGACTCACACACAGGCAACGACGAGCGAGTGACCGGCATTCTAACGACAGGCTGGAAGCCGATATTTCCTCAATGCGACAACAAATTACAGAAGCATCGAGAATACCGGGGGAGCACATTGACAGCTCTTCAAAACTATGCAAGAGCAAATGACAGGGAACCGATCTACGCTGCAAATTGCGGGCCTATTATTGGCAAAGCCTTCTATTCCGGCAAGCGCAGCGTGATGACTTATTTTTTATGTGGATAATAACGGCCCTGAATTGGGGCCGCACGTTTCCCATTGCCCCGAAAATGGGCGCCGGGTTACATCTTCGACGGAATCGGTAACATTCGAACCTGGCAGATGGATAAATCCGATATTTATTCGCTCGCCTGCAGCGGCAAGCGGGCCTCACAACTGGCGCGCGGAGGCTGTAGCGAGCGGCTTGCCGGCGAATCGCCCCGGCACAAAAAAGCCCCGCCCGGCGCAAGGCCGGGCGGGGCTGGGTGGCTCGGAACCCGCCTCAGGCGACGTTCATGGTCTTGTGAGTGTCGATCAGGTGTTGCACCACACTTGGGTCGGCCAAGGTAGAGATATCTCCCAGACCGTCGTACTCCGCAGTCGCGATCTTGCGCAGAATCCGCCGCATGATCTTCCCGGAACGGGTCTTCGGCAGTCCCGGCGCCCATTGGATGACATCCGGCGAGGCGATCGGACCGATTTCCTTGCGCACCCAGTTCTTCAGTTCCAGACGCAGGGCTTCGCTCGGCTCTTCGCCACCGTTGAGGGTTACGTAGACATAGATGCCCTGGCCCTTGATGTCGTGAGGCACGCCCACCACCGCCGCTTCGGCGACTTTCGGGTGCGCAACCATGGCGCTTTCGATCTCGGCGGTGCCCATGCGGTGCCCGGAAACGTTGAGCACGTCGTCCACCCGGCCGGTGATCCACCAGTAGCCGTCTTCGTCGCGACGAGCGCCGTCACCGGTGAAGTACATGCCACGGAACGTCTTGAAGTAGGTATCGACGAAGCGGTCGTGGTCGCCGTACAGCGTGCGCGCCTGACCTGGCCACGAATCGAGGATCACCAGGTTGCCTTCGGCGGCGCCCTCGATGATGTTGCCCAGGTTGTCCACCAGGGCCGGCACCACACCGAAGAACGGACGCGCGGCAGAACCCGGTTTCAGGGCATGCGCCCCCGGCAGCGGGCTCATCAGGGTGGCGCCGGTTTCGGTCTGCCACCAGGTGTCGACGATCGGGCAACGGGATTGACCGACGTTCTTGTAGTACCAGTCCCAGGCTTCCGGGTTGATCGGCTCGCCCACCGAACCCAGCAGGCGCAGGCTGCTGCCATCGGCGCCTTCGCAGGCTGCCGTGCCCGAGGCCATCATGGCGCGGATCGCGGTCGGCGCGGTGTAGAGGATATTGACCTTGTGCTTGTCGACGATCTTCGCCACCCGGGTCACGTCCGGATAGTTCGGCACGCCTTCGAACAGCACCGTGGTAGCGCCGTTGGCCAGCGGGCCATAGACGATATAAGTGTGGCCGGTGACCCAGCCGACGTCGGCGGTGCACCAGTAGACTTCACCCGGACGGTAGTCGAACACCCGCTCATGGGTCAGCGATGCATAGAGCAGGTAGCCGCCGGTGGTGTGCTGCACGCCCTTGGGCTTGCCGGTGGAGCCGGAGGTATAAAGGATGAACAACGCTTCCTCGGCGCCCATCTCTTTCGGTGCGCAGACACTGCCGGCGACCTTCATCAGGTCTTCGTACCAGATGTCGCGATGCTGGTTCCACTTGATGTCGCCACCGGTGCGCTTGCACACGATGACCTTCTGGATGCTGCTGGTTTCCGGGTTGGTCAGGGCATCGTCGACATTGGCCTTGAGCGGAACCTTTTTGCCGGCACGAATGCCCTCGTCGGCGGTGATCACCACTTTCGAACGGCAGTCGATGATGCGCCCGGCCAAAGCTTCAGGGGAGAACCCGCCGAACACCACCGAGTGGATCGCACCGATACGGGTACAGGCCAGCATGGCCACCACCGCCTCGGGAATCATTGGCATATAAATAGTCACCACGTCGCCACGGTGCACGTCCTGGCCACGCAAGGCGTTGGCGAACTTGCAGACTTCTTCATGCAGCTCGCGGTAGGTGATGTTGCGGCTTTCGGAAGGATCGTCGCCTTCCCAGATGATCGCGATCTGATCGCCACGCTCGGCGAGATGACGATCCAGGCAGTTATAGGAGACGTTCAAGGTGCCATCGGCAAACCACTTGATATCGACATGGTGATCGTCGAAGGAAGTCTGCTTCACCGTGGTAAAAGGCTTGATCCAGTCGAGACGCTTGGCCTGTTCACGCCAGAAACCGTCCGGGTTCACGACCGACTGCTGGTACATGGCCTTGTAGGTCGCCTCGTCAGTCAGCGTATTGGCCAAAACCTCGGGACGAACGGGATACAGAGAAGCCGCACTCATCTTTCTTACCTCGGTGACATAGTTGTTTTTGTATGACCCCGTTGTAGCCCGGGGGGCGCCTATAGAACCATTCGACGATGGTAGTAACAACCCCCTGCGAAATGCCCGGCTATTTGCCTCCCCCCTTCAAGAACGCTGGTTACAGCGACATTCACCCTCGGCAAAAATATTCAAGTGGGCACCCGGCCAGGCCTTTTTCGGGGATTGTTACAAAAACTGTCAAAGGTGTTTATCAAAAGTGCACCTATATGAGCTGCCACCCCGGGCCTAAAATCTGTCTCGCCAAACAGGCAATCTGATTAACCAAGTTGCAGCCCCCACGAAGGCAGTTAATCAATCGTTTACTCAAGCTCCACACGCAGCCTCATAAAGGCTGCGTGACCCCACACGACCTTAGAAAGGTAAAACGCAAATGAAAGCTTTATTAGTTCTGGCCCTCAGCAGTCTGTGCGTTACCGCGATGGCTGATGAGATCCCGACTGATGTCGCACAGCAACAAGTACCGGTAGAGGAATACACTTACTCCACTGATCTGGATATCGCTAAAGTTATCTCCATGAGCGAAGTTCCAGAAGTCTGCGAAGTTGTACCAGCGCGTATGGAATATGAAGACTCCCACGGTCAACGACATATTCTTCAATACCGTGTAATGGGCAACGGTTGCTCTAACGGTTAATAGCCAAGTTCATTGCATAGACCTTGATGACTGCCGGCCGCAAGAAATCCCTCTTGCGGCAAAGATGCCTCGCCAGCGCCCGTTCAGGGTCCGGCCAGAAGCATCGCTCCCACGACGTGCGACCACGGCAATCGCACGCAACCTTTTTGCCTCCACCGGGCCCAATCCGGGTCGATTTGAGTTGTGTTCAAAACAGCGAAATGGCTTGCAAAAACACAACATCTAGTAAAATTGGCTATTTTTTGGCCATTTCCGGCTGATTTTTTCCAGCCCGAAAAAAAATCTTCCGCGGTCAAAGCCTTGTAAACCCGCGCTTTGCTCTGGGTCCCCTGCCTTCCTTGGCCCGCCTGCGCCCATCGGTCACCCCACGAGCCGGAAAATATCCTTATAATGCGTCCTCAAAACGGGCCTGCAACATTCCCTTACCGGATGAAAACGACCTGCTGATTCCCGCGCCGGAACCGAAAGCCTCAGTTCCGCCCGACAGCAGCCTCAAGGCACCCGGACACATATTTCTGTTTATTGCCTGCGTTCACAGCTGCAACAAACGATTTCTATTGATTTAACGCGGCCAGTAGCGCCGTGTGAAAAGCCAACCCTTTTGTTTTCACACGGGCATCTGGCCCTCGAGCAGGAGACGACACGTCATGCTGAGCTGGGACGAATTCGACAAAGAAGAAGGCGAAGTTGCAGTCAAAGGCGCCAACGCCGGCCACGCCACTGAAGCCAACATGGACCGCCTCGACAGCGCCGGTGGTGCCGCAGCTCTGGAAGCCCGCGCCGTGACCGCCAGCGACTCCGCTGCCGTTGCCCGGGCCAAGGCGTCCCTGGATCAGCTCGACATCGCCGAGGGCCTGGCCGAGCTGGAAGGCTCTTCCGCCCGCGTCGCGGTTGACGAAAAGCGCATGATCAACTGCCGCGCCGACCTCAACCAGCTGGTGCCGTTCAAATATGACTGGGCCTGGCAGAAGTACCTCGACGGTTGCGCCAACCACTGGATGCCGCAAGAGGTCAACATGACCGCCGACATCGCCCTGTGGAAAAACCCGGAAGGCCTGACCGACGACGAGCGCCGCATCGTCATGCGCAACCTGGGCTTCTTCTCCACCGCCGACTCCCTGGTTGCCAACAACCTGGTACTGGCCGTGTACCGCCTGATCACCAACCCGGAATGCCGCCAGTACATCCTGCGCCAGGCCTTCGAAGAGGCGATCCACACTCACGCCTACCAATACTGCATCGAATCGCTGGCCATGGATGAAGGCGAGATCTTCAACATGTACCACGAGATTCCATCGGTCGCGAAGAAGGCCGCCTGGGGCCTGAAGTACACCCGTTCGATCTCCGATCCGAAGTTCGAAACCGGCACCGTCGACACCGACAAGGAACTGCTGCGCAACCTGATCGCCTACTACTGCGTGCTGGAAGGCATCTTCTTCTACTGCGGCTTCACCCAGATCCTGTCCATGGGCCGCCGCAACAAGATGACCGGCGTCGCCGAGCAGTTCCAGTACATCCTGCGCGACGAATCCATGCACCTGAACTTCGGCATCGACGTGATCAACCAGATCAAGATCGAAAACCCGCATCTGTGGGATGCCGAGATGAAGGAAGAAGCCACCCAGATGATCCTCCAGGGCACCCAACTGGAAATCGAATACGCTCGCGACACCATGCCTCGCGGCGTACTGGGCATGAACGCGGCGATGATGGAGGACTACCTCAAGTTCATCGCCAACCGTCGCCTGTCGCAGATCGGCCTGAAGGAAGAGTACCCAGGCACCACCAACCCGTTCCCATGGATGAGCGAGATCATGGACTTGAAGAAAGAGAAGAACTTCTTCGAGACTCGCGTGATCGAGTATCAAACTGGCGGTGCACTGAGCTGGGATTGATTCCCGGATCAACGCAACCAATAAGAAGCCCTGACGTGTTCAGGGCTTTTTTATTGGCCGTGAAAACAGACAGCGCAGCCGGCCCATTAAATTGCGTGCAGGCTGCAAGAGCTGTGGTTATAAAGACCCCTCCCCCGCTTAAGGATCAAAGCGCTCATGAAATTCGATACCGCCTACTGCATCAGCCTCGACGACAAGTTGTCGATCTATGACGTGCGGGACCTGAATTTCGATGAAACCGTGGCTTTCGATTCCGCCCAGGAAAGCTTCCAGTGCCCCAACGATGAATGTCGCGCCGCCTTCGACGCCGCAAATCAGTTGGGCACCTTCAATGCCAAGAACGTCAATTACCTTCGCACCCCGCACTTCAAGAACCTGCCCGGCACGCTGCACATAGAAAGCTGCCCTTACCGACTCAGTAAAGGTGCCGGCAGCATCGAAGGCGCAGCCGCCGAGGATGAGCGCGAGGAACACTTCCCCTCGGAACTGCTGTTGACCCGCCGCGAATACACACGCCGACCGAGCAGCCCGACCGCGGCGGTGGAAGCGCCCAGAAACAATCCGCCCGTTGCGCCAGCCGGCCTGCAAAACAACCACGCCGGGCGCGATAGCACTCCGGACAAGACCTGTGTCTTCGCCCACCCGGTGGAATGCTTCGTGTCGAACATCGACGACAAGGAACTGCTCAAGCGCATGCCGCTGAAAATCGGCGAGCACACCGCGTCCTACGCCTCGTTCTTCAAGAAGATCGAGTACCTGCTGGACAACAAGGGGCTGATCTACTGGGGCAAGATCAAGCAAATCAAGGACTACACCCAGAGCTTTCGCATCGATTTCGAGCAGAAGGTCTGGTTCAAGGCCGCTGACGAATCGAAGAAGAAGCCCTACTCGGTCAACGTCTACCTGAGCAAGAAGCTGGTCGATAACTATCGCAAGCGCAAAGCCTTCCTCGAAGAGATCAAGAGCGCCATCGACAGCCAGCGCGAGTTGTACTGCTTCTTCTACGGTGTCACCCCGACACTCCAGCAAGTACCGAGCAAGAAAAACCCCGAAGCAACCTTCGGGGTCTTCAGCGCCAACATCGAGAACCTGGACCACTTCGTGATCCGCGAGGCACCGGGGCTTCACGCACAGTAGCTGCAGCCCCCACCAACTCCTGCTCGAGCTATGCCTCTGTCACGTCAGGCACAGGCTGATCAGCACCGCCAGCAGCAGGCCGATATACACCCGCGCATGCACCCGATCCGGGATGCGACCGATCCAGGGCGTGGCCAGACGGATGCCCAGCAACGAGCCAAGAGACAATACCGAGAACGCCAGCAGGTCCACATAGCCGATGAACCCGGGGCCCAAATCGGATGGACTGAAGCGCGCCAGGGCCAGGTAGGTTGCGGTTCCGGCCAGGGCCACCGGTACGCTCAAGGGATTGGCCATGGAGGTGGCCTGGGTCATGCTCAGACCGCAACGACGTAACAGAGGTACTGTCATGACGCTGCCCCCCACCCCGAGAAAAGTCGCGATTACGCCTATTCCTACACCACCCAATAGCGTTTCGCCGGTCCCCAAACGACGAGCCTGACCCTGCTTAACCTGCTCAAGAAAGCCGCGCCGCAGCAGGCAATCGGCAATGGTGATGCCCAGGTAGGTAATGAAGGCATAGCGAATCACCTCGCCGCTGACCCACATCGCCAAGGCCGCACCGAACATCGCCCCCAGGGCGATGTAGGCGCCCAGAGGCCACAGGTAATGGCGGACAAGATTGCCGGCCCGCTGATGCCGCCAGCTGGCCAACAGAGCGTTGACGATCATCACGCAGGTCGAAGTGGCCACAGCGACATGCATGGCCGAATGCCCCGCCGCCGAGTCCGGCCCCTGGCTGCTCAGCAGCATCCAGTACAACAGCGGCACCACCACAAAACCGCCGCCGAAGCCGAACAGCACCGCACTGAAGCCGGTCATGCAGCCAAAAATAGCCAGCAGTAGATAGAACATCGAGCCACATCCGTCCGAGAGAGAAGCTGCGGACAATAAGAGATCGAGCCCTGGCCGACTTCAGCATGCCAGCCAATAATGTTTGCGTTTACGCCAGCCAGGAACCTCGTCGCATGCGCAATATCTCCATCGACTCACTGGACCGGACACCGCGCCCGGTCGTGGCCATCGGCACCGATTATGCCGACGGCCAGCGCCTGCCGCGCCACAGTCATCGCCGGGCGCAACTGTTGTATGGCGCCACCGGAGTGATGCAGGTGGGCACCGCCCAGGGAAACTGGGTGGTGCCGCCGCAGCGGGCGGTGTGGATCCCGCCCGGAGTGGAACACGAGGTGCTGATGCTCGGGGTCAGCACCCGCAGTCTGTACATCGAACCCGCAGCAGCGCCTCTGGATAGCGACGGCTGCCAGGTGATCAGCGTCTCGCCCCTGTTGCGCCAGTTGCTTCTGGAAGCGGTGGAGCTTCCTCTGCAATACCCGCAACACGGGAGGGACGGACTGCTGATCGACCTGCTGCTGCATGAGTTGCAGCGCAGTCGCCCGCTACCGCTGCATATTCCCCTGCCGGCCGCCGGTGCACTGCTCGGGCTGTGCCAGGCCTTCCTCGCACGCCCGGATATTCACCAATCCCCGGAACACTGGGCAGGACAGCTGCATATCAGTTTGCGGACCTTCAACCGCAGCTTCCGCCAGCAGACGGGCATGAGCTTCATTCAGTGGCGACAACGGGCCTGCGTAGTCTTGGCCCTGGCCCGGCTGGCCGCGGCCGAACCGGTGACCCGCATCGCCCTGGACTTCGGCTATGAGAGCCCCGGGGCGTTCTCCACCATGTTCCGCCGGGTATTGGGGCAATCCCCCAGCACCTACCTGAATCAGGAGGCTGCGTTCCCAGGTAAAACCTTGTGACCAAAAGCTCGGGGGTTGGCAGTAATTGAATTTGATCAGCACGCAAAACAACTGTACAAATAACCAGTATCAAGTCAACGCGCTGCCTAACCTCCCGGAGAAAACCATGGCCTCTCTAGCGATGAAAATAACCCTGGAACGTATCGCCCTTTATCAGTTCACTCCGCAGCACTGTGCTCAGGCCCGCGACATGCTGGGCTGGGACATGGACCGGTTGTCCCACGAGTCCAGCGTCTCGGTGCAAGCCATTCAGCGCTTTGAGGCCGGCTACGAGGTGCGCGACGTCACCCGGCTGGCCCTGGCGTTCTGCCTTGAGGCGCAAGGCCTGGTGTTCTTCCCCGGCTTCACTCCCGGCCGCGGCATGAACATCCGCGGAGCGACCCCCAATCCGATGGAGCGCCCTGACTACGCCATGATCGAATGATCGAGGGCCCCGGATAGTTACCGACATCGGACCGGCGCTCAAGGACGGGATCCAAACCCGATGTATCAGGCAACTGGCCACCCTCGTGGCCAGTCCTGAAATTACGCGGACTCGATGCCCATCTGCTCCAGAACGCCATCCACCTCCAGCCACCAGGCGCTGCCCCGCTGAGGTTGCGCCAGGCTGAAGGCTTCGCCCATCTGCGGCGTGGTGATGTTGATGCTGCGTTCCCAGGCCAGGGCCAGGATACGGTCGAAGGGTTCATGCCAGGCATGCATGGCCAGGTCGAAGGTGCCGTTATGGATCGGCAGCAGCCAGCGGCCACGCAGATCGATATGGGCTTGCAGGGTTTGCTCCGGCTGCATGTGCACGTGGGGCCATTCGACGTTGTAGGCCCCGGTTTCCATCAGTGTCAGGTCGAAGGGACCGTACTGCTGGCCGATGCGCTTGAAGCCGTCGAAGTACCCGGTATCACCGCTGAAGAAGATCCGCGTCGGCCCATCGATCATCACCCAGGAAGCCCACAGGGTGCGGTTGCCGTCGAACAGGCCGCGACCGGAAAAATGCTGCGACGGCGTAGCGACAAAACGTATGCCGTCGACGTCGCACCCCTGCCACCAATCCAGCTGCCGCACCTTGCTCGCCGCTACGCCCCATTTGATCAGGGTGTCACCCACGCCCAGCGGAGTCAGGAAGTGTCGGGTCTTGTCCGCCAGGCTCAGCACCGTCTGGTGGTCCAGGTGGTCGTAATGATCGTGGGACAGGATCACCGCCTCGATCTCCGGCAGCGCCTCCAGGCTGATGGGCGGCTGATGAAAGCGCTTTGGTCCGGCCCATTGCACCGGTGAGGCCCGCTCTGCAAACACCGGGTCGGTGATCCAGAACTTGTCGCGCATCTTCAGCAACACGGTGGAGTGGCCCAGGCGAAAAACGCTGTGATTGGGCGCTGCCAACAATTGTTCAAGGGTCAACGTCTGCACCGGGATCGCCCCTGCTGGACGGGTGTTGCGCGGTTTGTGGAACAGCATGTTCCAGAAGATCTGCAGGGTTTTGCCGAAGCCGGCACGACGCACCGGAGCATGGTTGCGAAAGGCGCCCTGCTCCTGACGAGAGGTTGGCTGACCAGAAGCGCGGGTCAGGCTGGACGAGACATTGGCCATGATTGAAAGGACTCCGTGGAACGCGGCAAGGTTCCGAGGTGGTTCTACGGGACGATCTACAGGCCAAGGCACGCAAGCATCAGCCGCCAATCATCGTTCTGAAGGAGAACTACACTACACAGTGTAGTTTCTAGATTGCAACAGAATTAAGACGAAGTAGACTGCCGATTGATTTAGCCGCCCACCCTGATCGAACCCAACTTATGACAGCTCCAAAGCGCCTCACCGACCTTAAACGCAATGCCATCATCCAGGCGGCGATCAGCGAATTCCGCACCAGCGGCTTCGACATCACCAGCATGGACAAGATTGCCGCCACGGCAGGTGTATCCAAGCGCACGGTGTACAACCACTTTCCGAGCAAGGAAGAGTTGTTCGCCGAGATCCTGCACAAGCTCTGGGCCAGCATCAGCGCTCAAGCGGAAGTCGCCTACCGCCACGACCAGCCCCTGCGCGGGCAACTGGAAGCACTGTTGCGGGCCAAGCTGCAACTGCTGGCCGACGACAACTTTCTTGACCTGGCCCGAGTAGCAATTGCTGCGGCCATCCACTCCCCCGAACGGGCTCAGGACATGGTGGCGCGGCTCGGTGAACGGGAAGAAGGCCTGACCCTGTGGATCCGCGGCGCCCTGGCCGACGGCCGCCTCAAGCCGCTGGACCCGGAGTTCGCAGCCCAACAGATGCACGGGCTGCTCAAGAGCTTCGCCTTCTGGCCGCAGATCACCATGGGCCAACCGCCCCTGACAGCGGACCTGCAGACCCGGGTCATCGAATCGGCACTGGACATGTTTCTCTGCCACTACCAGGCCTGATTCAGGTCGATCTGCCAGCATGCCCTGCCCCTGCCACCGTGAAATGGCTTCGAAGGACACTGATTATTCCTAGTGGAATAAATGACAATATTCATCAGACTGATCCGATAAACGGCAATGCCGCAAAAACACCAAAAAGTGTTTCAGTGCAAAATCTGGTGCAGGAATTTATGGAAAACCAACGCGGCAAAGGGCTGTCATTTGCCCGACGCATCTATTGGCCAAGGATCATCGGCCTGGGCATCGGCGGCATCAGTGTCCTGGCGGCACTCGCTCCCCTGGCACTGCCGGACTGGATATGGGGCCTGCTGTTGTTCAACGGCCTGATCTGGCCCCACCTGGCCTATCAACTGTCCGCCCGTTCGGCGTTTCCCTACCGGGCAGAACGCCGCAATCTGCTGTATGACTCGTTGCTGGGCGGTTTCTGGGCAGCGACCATGCAGTTCAACCCGCTGCCGGCGGTCACCATCCTCTCGATGATGGCCATGAACAACGTGGCCGCGGGTGGCCTGCGCCTGTTCATTCGCGGCACTCTGGCCCAATGCACCGGGGTCCTGCTGTCCTGGGCCCTGTTCGGGCCACACTTCACAACCCGGATCAACCCGCTGCAGATCTACGCCTGCCTGCCCATGCTGACTCTCTATCCCTTGGCGGTGGGCATGGTCTGCTATCGCCTGGCAATCAAACTGTCCGAACACAAGCGCGCCCTGAGCGCCCTGAGTCGCACCGACAGCCTCACCGGCCTGCTCAACCACGGTTCCTGGAAGGACCTGCTGCATATCAAGTTCCACAAGTGCCGGCAGCAGCAGATGCACGCCTGCATCGCCCTGATCGACATCGACCACTTCAAGGCGATCAACGACACCTACGGCCACATCATTGGCGATACCGTCCTGCGTCACTTGAGCAACGAACTGCGACGCAACCTGCGCCACGATGACCTGGCCGGCCGCTACGGTGGTGACGAATTCTGCGTGATCCTGCCGCGCATGAGCCAGCAGCAGGCGCTCGATATCATGGAGCGTCTGCGCCGGGTCTTCAGCCAGTACCGGCACCCACAAGTGAGCGAGTTGAATGTCAGCCTGAGTATTGGTCTGGCTGCCTTCGATGCCGGCTTCGAGGATCCGGCCACCTGGCTCAACGCCGCGGACCAAGCCCTGTACCAGGCGAAAAAAACCGGACGCAACCGGATAGCCAGCAACGACGCCAACGGCTACGTGCCACGATCGCAATTGGCATAAAACCGAAAAAACTTATACAAAAAGGAAGTAAAAAACATTTTTGTACAAGTTTATTTGGATTTATCCAGGCAGTTGCCATCATAATGCCGCCACTTCGTTGCAACGGATGCCCACAACCGCAACTGCCGCCACCGAAGCCAGTCACTCCAACCAAATCGATTCGCAGCCGCTACGTCTCCCTTGACGCGGCCACCGACGCGCGCCTGAAGCGTCCCCGTCGCATCGCTGCGAATGTATCTTCTGTCAGTCATGGAACGCTGACATTGAGCAGATAATGCCGAGCGCCGGGGAGCATTCGGCGTACCGGCGCACTCAATAGGGATCGACGCAACGTTTCTCCCACAGAGCACCTGCCCACATGCTATTCAACCGCCACAACAAGACCATCGACGCCCTGAACCGGACCGTTGCCGAACAATCGAGCCTGCTGGAAGCCATCGACCGCTCCATGGCGGTGATCGAGTTCGATCTGCAAGGCTGCGTATTGCGCGCCAACGACAATTTCCTCAAGACCCTGGGCTATCGCGAAGACCAGGTACTCGGCCAATCGCACCGCCTGTTCTGTACCCCGGAGTACGCGCGCAGCAGCGACTATCAGCAATTGTGGGCACGCCTCAGAGAAGGTCAGTTCCAGTCCGGAACCTTTGAACGGGTCGGCAGTGCCGGGCAGAGCCTGTGGCTGGAAGCCAGCTACAACCCTATCCGCGACGCCTCGGGCGCGGTGTACAAGGTGGTCAAGTACGCCCTGGATGTCACCACTCGAATCCAGGAAGAAGCCGAGGCGCGCAACAAGCTGGATGCCATCGATCGGGCCATGGCGGTGATCGAGTTCAACCTCGATGGCAGCATCATCAGCGCCAACGCCAACTTCCTCGGTTGCATGGGCTACAGCCTGGCGCAGGTCCAGGGCAAGCATCACCGGATGTTCTGCAAGCCCGAACTGGTCAACAGCAGCGCCTACCAGGACTTCTGGAATCGCCTGAACAAGGGCGAGTTCTTCAGCGGTCGCTTCGAACGGATCGACAAGCACGGCCGCACGCTGTGGCTGGAAGCCAACTACAACCCGGTCTACGACGCCAGCGGACGCCTGTGCAAAGTGATCAAGTACGCCGCCGACGTCAGCCAGCAAGTGGAGAAACACGAGCAGGACGCCCAGAGCGCGAGCCAGGCTTATCACATCTCGGTACAGACCCGGAAAGTCGCCGAGCAAGGCACCGGCGTGATCCAGCAGGCCGCCAGTGAAATGCGCCAGATCGCCCACAACATCGAGGACTCCTCCACCCTGATCGCCCGCCTTGGCGAACGTTCGGAACAGATCACCGCCATCGTCAACACCATCCGCGGGATTGCCGACCAGACCAACCTGCTGGCCCTCAATGCCGCCATCGAGGCCGCCCGGGCCGGCGAACAGGGGCGCGGCTTCGCCGTGGTGGCCGATGAAGTTCGCCAGTTGGCGGCGCGCACCAGCGGCTCGACCGCGGAAATCGCCAGCATGATCGACATGATCCAGAACGAAACCCTGCAAGCCATCAAGAGCATGGACGGCACCCGGGAACGGGCGGCCAAGGGCGTGCAACTGGCGGATCAGGCCGGCACCGTGATCCTGCAGATTCGCGATGGGGCCAGTGACGCGGTGCAAGCCGTGAGCATGTTCGCCAACGAACGCGATGCGCTGTAGGGGAGGGTTTTCCCGGCGTCGACAATGACGTCGGGGACAGCCTCGAGGACTATAGTGGCCCGACGTCCCAGTACCTGGCGGAGGCCATCATGAGTTCCAGCGACACCCCCAAAGAAACCATCCCAGTCACCGATCACCTGCGCTTTCACCGCGCCCATGCCCACCTGGCCCCTACCTTCGGCAACGATGCCTTTGCCTTGAAGGCCGAGGCCTTTGCCCGTTTCTTCGGCACCCCGACCTTTCTCGGGGCACAGACCCTGATCGTGGCGATCTGGATCGCCCTCAACCTCAGCGGCGTCACTCAGTTCGACGTCTATCCCTTCATCCTTCTGAACCTGGCCTTCAGCCTGCAGGCAGCCTACGCCGCGCCGCTGATCCTGCTGGCCCAGACCCGCCAGGCCGCCCGCGACAAGGCCCAGTCCGACGCCGACGCCCAGCACCGCGAGGCCCTGGCCATCGTCAACAGCGAACGCCAGGCCCAGGCCGCGCAAACCACCGGGCAACTGCTGGAGTTGCTGGAGCAGAACACCCGCCTCACGGAAATGACCAAGCAACTGAGCGAACGCATCGAAAACCTCACCAGCGAGATGCACGCGCACTTCGTCCGCAAGGAACCACCAGCGGCCTGAGGTATTCAGGGCCAGCGCAGATGACGCCCCAGTTCATCGAACAGCGTCACCACCGAGCGCAGGGCCCGACAGTCCGGGCGGGTCAACAGCCACAAGGCGGTTGCATGCTCCAGGGGCTCGCCCAGCGCCTCCAGGTCGCCACTGCCCAGGAGAAAGTCCGGCAACGCCGCCACCCCCAGGCCGGTCCGCACCAGCTCGGTCACCGCCAGCATGCTGTTGCAGCGATAACTGGGTTGCACGCCGGGCCACTGCTGGCGGCGCCAGACCACCGTGGGGTGATCCGGCAGAAAGTCATCCGGGGCAATCCAGGCCACCCGTGCCAGATCGGTGCAATCCACCCGGTGCCGATACGCCGGGCTGGTGCATACCCGATACGCCACCGTCCCCAGGCAGCGCCCCACCAGATGCTCCGGAGGAGTCGCGGTGAGGCGCACGGCGATGTCCGCATCGCGACGGTTGAGGTTGGCGAAATCATTCGAGGTGCACAGTTCAATGACCAGTGCGGGGTACTTGGGCATGAACTGCGCCAGGGCCGGCAGCAACAAGCCCTGCAACACCGAATCGGTACAGGTCAGGCGCACCGTACCGCTGATGACCTCGCCGCCCTGGGCCACACCGATCCGCGCCGCCTCCAGGGCCTGTTCCGCCTGTTCGGCCTGCAGTGCCAGGGCCTGGGCCAGGCTGGTGGGCAGGTAGCCGGCACGGCTCTTGTCGAACAGTTGCTGACCGAGCCCGGCTTCCAGGCGACGCACGGCACGAAACACCGTCGAAACATCCACCTTGAGCAGGGCCGCGGCACGGGCCAGGGAGCCGCCACGGACCAGGGCCAGGACCAGCGACAGATCGGGGTAGTCCAGCTGATAGTGCACTGCTGCATTGATCACTTGGGTAAACGCCAATATTGATTGCGTGGACGCCAATCTATAGTGGCCCCAGGCAATCGACAAGTCAGCGCCCTTACCGGAGAAGCCCATGCAAGCACCCGCCTCGACACCGCCCCTGCGCATCGCCCTGGTGGGGGATCACGACCCACTGATCACCGCGCACCAGGCCATTCCCCTGGCCCTGGATCGGGCCGCAGCCGACGCCGCAATCACCCTCGACGTGCAATGGCTGGCCACTGCCGATCTGACTCACGAGCACCTGTTGCAAGGCTTCGACGCCATCTGGTGCGTGCCCGGCAGCCCCTACCGGAACATCCACGGCGCGCTGCTGGCGATCCGCGTGGCCCGGGAGCTACAGCGCCCCTTCCTCGGCACCTGCGGCGGCTTTCAGCATGCGGTCCTGGAATACGCGCGCAACGTGCTGGGCTGGGCCGATACCGAACACGGCGAGATCGCCCCCGATGCCGAGCGCGCACTGCTCACCCCTTTGAGCTGCGCCCTGGTGGAGGCCCGTGAGCGCATCGAACTGCAACACGGCAGTCGAATCGCCAAGGCCTATGGCACCCGGAGCATCGAGGAAGGCTATCGCTGCCGCTACGGCGTCAATCCAGACTTTGCCGGCCCCCTGCTCGCAGGCCCCCTGCGCGCCAGCGGCCACGACAGCCTGGGAGATCTGCGCGCCGTTGAGCTCGCCGATCATCCATTTTTCGTCGCTACTCTGTTCCAGCCCGAACGCGCGGCTCTCAAGGGCCGCACGCCGCCCCTGGTCAGCGCCCTGCTCAATGCCTGCCTGGAGGCCCGAGGATGATCGGCCAGACACCCGCCCCGCCCTACTACGCGGTGATCTTCAGCTCCCAACGCGGTGCTGCGGACCCCGACTACGATCAGGCCGCCGAGCGCATGCTGGAACTGGCGCGTCGGCAACCGGGCTTTCTCGGGGTCGAATCGGCCCGGGGCGCGGACGGTTTCGGGATCACCGTGTCCTACTGGAGCAGCGAGGCGGCCATCCTGGCGTGGAAGCACCACGCCGAACACAGCGCCATCCGCGAGCGCGGACGCAAGGATTGGTACCAGTTCTTTCATACCCGGGTCGGCAAGGTCGAACGGGCCTATGCCTTCAGTCCTCAAGCCCAAGCCTGAACCGCGGGCCACAGCGGTTCAGGCCGGCCGCCGGATCAATCCTGAGCCGTCGGCAACAGACTGCGCACGGCCTGGATTTCCGGCAGATCGCTACGGCGCATATAGACCCGCAACGGTTCACTGATGTTGATCCGGTCGTCGATGTTCTGGTCCAGCAATAACTGGATCTGCTCGCGCTTGAGGCTCATGGCCTGATCGGACACCGGCGCCCAGACAAATTCGCTGGCCGGCACTATGGCGTCGTCGGCCACATCCATGCCGAAGGAGTCTTCGCTGAAACGCACGATGTAACGGCCGGTCTTGCGATTGAAGCCGACAAAACCCTTGAGCTGGTCGGCGGCCTGGCAGATGAGTTCAGAGGTGATGCTCATGGTAAACCTCACGGTAAGTCCCACGGGACTGGGTGATCGATGGTCTACACGCGAGGCAAGGAAAGGGCTGTTCTCAGGCTTCCCTCTGCTGGGGAAACTGCGCGGCCAAGAGTACTGCAAAGCGCCGGAAAAAACCCTGAATGATGCGCATGAGAAGGATTTATGTCGCCCCCGAGATAGCACAAGCGTCATTGTGTTGCTAAAAGATAGGTCCTTGCCCCCGCCTCCACGAAAGGATTTCGAGCATGCCAGCGACCTTCCCCCCTCGCGCCCTGATGTTGAGCCTGATGCTCGGTTGCGGCCTGGCCCAGGCCGCTGAACAGGCGGATCCGAATGCCCTGGCGGCGCGCCTGGGCATCCCCCAGCCCGCCGTGATCGCCCACCGTGGCGCCTCCTTCGATGCCCCCGAGTCCACAGCGGCGGCCTACCGGCTGGCCCGGGATCTGGGGGCGGACTACCTGGAACTGGACCTGCAGCGCAGCAAGGACGGCGTGCTCTTCGCCCTGCACGACAACAACCTGCTACGCACCACCGACGTGGCGCAGAAATTCCCCGAGCGCAAGGACAGCCCGCCCAACGCCTTCACCATGGCCGAGCTCAAGCGCCTCGACGCCGGCAGCTGGTTCAACCAGGCCCACCCGGATCGCGCCCGGCCGGGATTTGCCGGCCTGAAGATCCTGACCCTGGACGAGATCATCGACATCGCCCAAGGCAGCACGCAGCACAAACCCGGGCTGTACATCGAAACCAAGGAGCCGCAGCTGTTCCCCGGCATCGAGCACGAACTCAAGGAAAAGCTCCAGGACCGCGGCTGGCTGAGCCCGGCGGGCTCAAAGCTGGCCAAGAGCGAGCTGGCCGTGGGCCAGGGCAAAGGCAAGGTGGTGCTGCAGACCTTCGACAGACACAGCCTGGAACTGCTGCACAAGGAAATGCCCCAGGTGCCCAAGGTGCTGCTGCTGTGGGTCGGGGCCGGCAGCATCGAACCGGCGTCCAGCGTCACCTTCGCCAACAGCGGCGAAACCGACAAGGCGGCCTTCTACGCCAAGCAGCAGCCCAAGGACCCGGGCGAATTCAAACGCTGGATCGGCTACGCCAAGGCCCAGGGCGCGATTGGCACCGGTCCCTCCACGGCGCTGGCAGCGGGCGGCGAGCAAAGCTACGCGGATCTGGTGCAACCCTGGATGAATCAGTACACCCACGATCAGGGCCTGCTGGTGCACGCCTACACCCTCGACGAGCCGGTGGACTTCAAGAAGGTCATGGACGCCGGGGTCGACGGTATCTTCACCAACCGCAGCGCCGAGCTGCTCAAGTACTTCAAGCGTCCGGCCAACGCCAGCGTGGCCCAACTGCTGGAGGCCGGCGGTTACTGAATGTCTGTCTCGCACTGGAGCGGCGAGCTCTGGCTGGGGCATGACTTCGGCCTGATTCAGGGAGCCATGGGGCGCACCGCGCCCCATGCCCACTACGCCCATCAATTGATCATCGCCCCCGAGCAAGCGGTGACGCTGGAACTCGACGGCAAGCGCCACAGCGGGCACTTCCTGGTGATCCAGGCGCTGCAGCGGCATGCCATTCTCCAGGCGCCGGACAACGCCTTCACGGTCTATGCCGAGCCGTTGTCGATCGCGGCCGCAGACCTGCTGGCCTGTGTCCACAACCTGTGCCCCTCGTTGCCCGCACTGGAGGCGGCGCTGCGCGCCTGCCCGCGCCTGCCCCTGGCCGACCGGCGTGTGGCGCGGGCCCTGCAGGCCCTGGACGCAGCGCTCACCGGCAAGGTGGTGGCGAGCCAACTGGCGGCCCGGGCCCACCTGTCCCTGAGCCAGCTGGAGCGCCTGTTCGCCCGCGATGTGGGCTTGCCGGTGCGGCGCCTGGTGCTCTGGCGGCGTCTGCGCCTGGCCATGGCCCTGTTGCTCGACGGCCAGCCCGTGGCCCAGGCGGCCCACGGCGCCGGCTTTGCCGACAGCGCGCACTTCTCCCGCACCCTGAAAGCGCTGTTCGGAGTCACCGCCGGCCAGGCCCTGAAAACCCTCAGGCCTCGCCTGCTGGCTTGACTGGCCGGCGCAACGCGGCAGGCACCTTGGGCTCGGCGGCATAGCGCTGGACCTTGAACGGCTCCAGCAACTGCGGCCAATACCCCCGCGGGTAGTCGGGACGGCTGCCGATGCCCAGATCGCCCTGGCGCATCGGGTAGTCGTCCCGATAGAACCCGGTGCCCAACAGCCAGTCCCAGAGGTTGAAGAACAACCCGAAGTTCACATCGCCGGCGCGGCCATACTTCATGTGATGAAAGCGATGCACCGGAGCCCAGGCAAACACCCGCCGCAGCGGCCCCATGCGCATATCGACGTTGGAATGCTGCAACAGCAAGGCAATGCCGATGGCCAGGGCCAGCAGTTGCGCCACCGGCAACGTAATGCCCAGCAGCACCAGCGGCAGCAATCCCGCCAAGGCCTCCAGCATCTGGTGCAGGGGGTGCTTGAGCAGCCCGTTGAAACCGTACAGGCGCTGCACACTGTGGTGCACCGCATGCAGGCGCCAGAGCCAGGCCCAGCGATGGCTGGCGTAATGGGCCAGGCTGATCCCGCCATCGGCGATCACTATCGCCAGCAGCAACTGCCCCCAGAGCGGCCAATCCCGAGGCCACAAGCCCTCGCCACCCAGCAGGGCCACCAGCCCCGGCAAGGCCAGCAGCCCCAGCGCATTCAGGCTTTCATTGACCAGCGCGTGCAGGCTATCGCGCAGCCGGTCGCCCTGGGAGCGGTTCCAGGCCGGCTCGTAGGGCAGCGCCCACTCCGCCAGGAACGACACCTGCAGCGCCCCGGCGAACAGCACCAGCAAACCCAGGGCCGAAGCCTGCCCGTCACTCATCCAACACAGCCCGCCGGCGATGAATCCGCCAAACATCAAGGGGCCATACAACCACGCCAGCATGCGTTTCATTCATGGTGTCTCCGATAAAGGGAGAGGCCAGCTTGCCGGTGCCACCCGGGCCCCGGCTTGAACAAACGACGCAAACACTGCGCTGAATTAAGGGTGAATTAAGTTGCACTGGCTAACCTGTGCCCATCGAAAGCCATCACCTCAAGGAATCAACACCATGACCCGTTTCTCTGCACTGTTCGCCGCTGCCGCCCTGACCCTGACCGCGGGCCTGGCCCAGGCCGATGTCCGTCCGGACCTGATCCCGGGCCTGCTCAAATCCGGAGCCATCATGGACCTGGAACAACTCAACCAGGCCGCCTTGGCCCAGCACCCCGGCACCACCGCCGCCAGCATCACCGACACCGAGCTGGAGCAGACCGCCAGCGGTGCCTACGTCTACCAGGTGGAACTGCGCGACAGCAAAGGCATCGAGTGGGACGTGGACCTGGACGCCAAGACCGGCAAGGTCCTGAGCAACAAGCAAGACAAGTAAGCCTGCGCGCACAGCACAAGGCCGCGCCCCGTTACGGGAGCGCGGCCTTGTGCTTTTGGGCCCGCATACAGGGTGAGCGTTATCAGCCGCCGAGACGCGCCGTGACCTCGTTCAACTGTCCCGACAAGCCGTGCAAGTTGCGGCTCGCCGCCTCGGTGCGCTGGACATTGTCGAGATTGGTACTGGCAATCGAGGTGATCTCGGTCAGGTTGCGGGAAATGTCCTCGGCCACCGACGTCTGCTCTTCGGCGGCAGTGGCGATCTGCCGGTTCATGTCGCGGATCGCCTCCACGGCCTCGGTGATGCGTTCGAGCATGGCCCCGGCCTCGGTCACCTGCTGCACACTCTGCTCGCTGCGGGACTGGCCGCTCTCGATGGCCTGGGCCGCGTCCACCGCGCCGGTCTGCACACTGTGGATGATCTGGTTGATCTCGATGATCGACGCCGCAGTGCGTTGCGCCAGGCTGCGCACTTCGTCGGCAACCACGGCGAATCCGCGCCCGGCCTCGCCGGCCCGGGCCGCTTCGATGGCGGCGTTGAGCGCCAGCAAGTTGGTCTGCTCGGCAATCCCCTGAATCACTTCCAGCACCTTGCCGATACGTCCGCTGTCGGCTTCCAGACGACGGATCACGGTGGCGGTGTTGGCAATCTCGCTGCGCATCTGGGTGATGCTGTGGATGGTGCTCTGCATCACCTGCTCGCCCTGCTGCGCCGACTGGTCGGCATCATCTGCAGCGCGCGCGGCGTCGGCGGCATGCCGTGCCACTTCCTGGGCGGTGGCGGACATTTCGTTCATCGCCGTGGCCACCTGATCGGTGCGGCTGAACTGTTCGTTGGTGCCCTGGGACATCAGCGTGGCGATGGCATTGAGCTCGCCGCTGGAGCGGTCCAGGTCCGAGGCGCTGCGCTGCAGGCTGCTGAAGGTCTGGGCCAGGAAGTCGCGCAGGGTGTTGGCGGCGGCCGCCAGCTTGCCCAGTTCGTCCTGACGCTGGCTGGCTACCCGCTCGGCGAACTGGCCGCGGCTGAGCTGGGCGACGTAATCGATCAACTGGCGGATCGGCTCCACCAGGCTGCGGTTGACCAGCCACAGGCTGAGCAGGCCGATCAGCAGGCCGGACACCAGCATCACCAGGATTCCCATCCACACCGTGCGGTCGGCCGCGGTGCTGATCTCCCGGGACTGCTGTTCGCCGTGCTTGCGCAACTCGTTCACCAGTTCGCTCATCTGCTCGCTGGCGGCGCGGTCCACGCCCTTCACCGCGGCGTCACCGGCACTTGGATCGGCACCGCCAGCCACATAGGCATCGCGGCCCTTCTGATAGGCCGCCCCCAACTGCCGGTGCTCATCCGCCAGGCGCTGCACCCGGCTCTTGAGCGATGCATCCAGCCCGGGAGTCTGGGCCAGCTGGCCGAGAATGTTCTGCACATCCCGCTGACGGTCCTCGAACTGCTGCCAGTACTTGTTCAGTTCCTGGGGCTGCTTGCCCCGCAGCAGCACGTTCTTCCACTCCTGCACCTGGCTCTTGAACTGCAGGTTGGCCTCGTCGATCAGCTGTGAACTGCGCAGCGGCCCGTCGATCAGCTCGCGGTAGCTCTGCACGCCACCGGACAGCAATTGAAAACATGCCAGGGCGATCAACAGCATCGCCAGCAGGCTACCGCTCAGCAGGGCAAGAATTTGCGCTCTCAGGGATTTTTGCAAAAACATCGAGAAGATCTCATGACAGGGATAGAGCAGGCCCATTCAAGGGCATGCGTAGGTCCGAACTTCCCTGTCAGGCACATTCGAACCGGGTCGAATGCGTGTTGCATGTGAGCGTGATCGGCATTCGTGCTGCATTCTTGAGTGCCGCCGACCACCGGTAGAGCGCTGCGGATTGTGCACTTGCAAACGTCACAAAACTGTCAAAAAGCCTTGCCATGATGAGGCCCAAGTGAACCTGTGAAACCCGCGCCAGGCACTGTCCCTCCTGCGAGACTCCATGAACCACAGCCTCGACCAGATTCACCGCGATTCCGATCTGTTTGGCCTGCTCTACGGTTTCAGCTTTCGCCCCGGCGAACGCGGTCATGAACTGGATTCAGCCAAGGCCCTGCAAGCCCTGCAACACCCGAAGGACAGTGATGAGTTCCTCTGGCTGCACCTGAATCTGGCCCACGCCGCCTGCGAGCGCTGGATGAAGGCCCACCTGCAACTGCCCGAGGAGTTCTTCGAAGCCCTGCACGAAGGCTCGCGCTCGACCCGCATCGAACATGTCGACTCGGCCCTGCTGGCGGTGGTCAACGACGTGGTGTTCAACTTCAGCAGCATGGTGTCTTCGGACATCTCCACCCTGTGGGTCTGCGTGCGCAGCAACTTGATCATCAGTGCCCGCCTGCAGCCCCTGCATTCGGTGGACAAGCTGCGCTCCTCGGTCAAGGCCGGCGAACGCTTTCGCTCCCCCCTGGAACTGCTGGTGCACCTGCTGCGCGACCAGGGCGAAGTACTGACCCAGATCGTGCGCAAGACCAGCCTCAGCGTCGACCAGATCGAGGACCAACTGCTGGCCGCCCGGGTGTCCAGCAACCGCGCCGAGCTGGGGGCCATGCGCCGAGTGCTGGTGCGCCTGCAACGCCTGCTGGCCCTGGAACCGGGCTCCCTGCTGCGCCTGCTCAACCGCCCGCCGCAATGGTTGCAGAAGGAAGACGTCAAGGAGCTGCGCAAATCCACCGAAGAGTTCGCCCTGATCATCAACGACCTCACGGCCCTGGGCGAGCGGATCAAACTGCTGCAGGAAGAGATCGCCGCCAACCTCAACGAACAGACCAACCGCACCCTGTTCACCCTGACGGTGGTCACGGTGCTGGCGCTGCCGATCAACATCATTGCCGGCTTCTTCGGCATGAACGTCGGCGGCATTCCGTTTTCCGGCGACCCGGAGGGTTTCTGGATCCTCGTGGCGCTGGTGGCCACCTTCACCCTGATCGCCGGGCGCTGGGCCTTCCGCAAGCGCCAGGACTACTGAGCACGATGACGGCGCGGGCTGGATCGGATCAACGGAACGCCTCAATCGCGCAAACCATGATCTGAGGCAGTCTGTCTGTAACATTTGGCTACGATCATGGGCGACATTCCTTTCCCGCAACAGGATTGTCCGGCAATGGCCACCCCGTCACTGACTGCCGCGTCTCCCAGCCCCGACGTCAAACCGCAACTGGATAAAAAACCCGGTGCCTTCACCCTGGTGATCTTCTTCGCCGTGCTGGCCATGGGCTTGCTGTTCACCGCCTACAGCCTGGTGCACGACATGCACGAGCTGGGCACCACGGTCACCACCTGGACCCCGTTCCTGCTGCTGGGCGTGGCCCTGCTGATCGCCCTGGGCTTCGAGTTCGTCAACGGTTTCCACGACACCGCCAACGCCGTGGCCACGGTGATCTACACCCACTCCCTGCCGCCGCAGTTCGCGGTGGTCTGGTCCGGCCTGTTCAACTTCCTTGGCGTGCTGCTGTCCAGCGGCGCGGTGGCCTTCGGCATCATCGCCCTGCTGCCAGTGGAGCTGATCCTGCAAGTGGGCTCCTCCGCCGGCTTCGCGATGATCTTCGCCCTGCTGATCGCCGCCATCCTGTGGAACCTCGGCACCTGGTGGCTGGGGCTGCCGGCTTCTTCGTCCCACACCCTGATCGGCTCGATCATCGGCGTCGGCGTGGCCAACGCACTGATGCACGGCCGCGACGGCACCAGCGGGGTGGACTGGAGCCAGGCGACCAAGGTCGGCTACGCGCTGTTGTTCTCGCCATTGATCGGCTTCGTGTTTGCCGCCCTGCTGCTGTTGGCCCTGCGCCTGTTCGTCAAGAACCGCGCCCTGTACAAGGCGCCCAAGGGTGACGCGCCGCCACCGTGGTGGATTCGCGGCCTGCTGATCCTGACCTGCACCGGAGTGTCCTTCGCCCATGGCTCCAACGATGGCCAGAAAGGCATGGGCCTGATCATGCTGATCCTGGTGGGCACCCTGCCCATGGCCTATGCGCTGAACCGCACCATGCCCGCCGACCAGTCGCTGCAGTTCGCCGCGGTGGCCGAAGTCACCCAGCAGGCCCTGATCAAGAGCGCCCCGCAACCGGCGCCGGCCGATCCTCGCGCGGTGCTCTCGGAGTACATGCGCAGCAAGCAAGCGACCGCGGAACTGATCCCCGCCCTGGCCGCCCTGACCGGAGCCATCGGCACTGAAGTGAAGGGCTATGGCTCCCTGGCCAAGGTGCCCGCCGAAGCCATGGGCAACGTGCGCAACGACATGTACCTGACCAGCGAAGCGATCCGTCTGATGGACAAGCACCAGGTCGGCCACTTCGACCAGGACACCCGGGACAAGCTGCAACTGTTCAAGCAGCAGATCGACAACGCCACCCGCTTCATCCCGCTGTGGGTGAAGATCGCCGTAGCCATCGCCCTCGGCCTGGGCACCATGGTCGGCTGGAAGCGCATCGTGGTGACCGTCGGCGAGAAAATCGGCAAGACCCACCTGACCTATGCCCAGGGCGCCTCAGCGGAAACCGTGGCCATGCTGACCATCGGCGCGGCGGACATGTTCGGCTTGCCGGTGTCGACCACCCACGTGCTGTCCTCGGGGGTGGCCGGGACCATGGTGGCCAATGGCGGCGGGTTGCAGATGCGCACCATACGCAACCTGGCCATGGCCTGGATCCTGACCCTGCCGGCGGCGATCCTGCTCTCCGGCAGCCTGTACTGGCTGTTCACCCAACTGTTCTGAGCAGCCAGCACCTGCGCCGTCGCCCGCTCAGCCGGCGGCGGGCAGGCGCTGCTGCAAGCGAGCGGCGAGCCCGGCCTGCAAGGCAAACGCCAGGACCCCGGTCAGCGGCGCCGAGAAACTCGCCAGGCCGCCCCCCGCCCACATCAGCATCAGGCCCAGGGCCGTGCCACCGAACCAGGCCGTCAGCCCCACCGGGTTGAAGGCCGCCACACGATCAATCGCCGCCACATCGGTGCGCCCCAGCAGGATCTGCGCCAGGGCCACGCCGACCCAGGCCACCACGAAGATCCCCTGATAGGCCAGGGCCTTGAGCAAATAGGCGAACACGTCCGCCAGCATCAGGCCATAGACGATGATGCCCACCGCCACCGCCCACATCAGGTAGGAACCGCGCAGGCCGAAGCGGCCGAAGAACGCCTGCATGTTCAGGGTCGCCAGGTAGTAGTTGGCGGTGTTGATCCGGGTCTGGGTGGCCCAGACGAACAACAGGCCCCAGAGCCCCATCAACTGCAGAATGGCCATCACCACCGAGACTTCATTGAGCGCGCCCTCGTGGGGAATGCTGCTCACCAGGTAGATCCCTGCTGCACCGTTGAGCAAAAAGGTCACCGCGTAGAACGGCATGCCGAAGTTCCAGCGACCGTGGTAGTCGGCGTCTTCGGGCTTGCCGAAGCGCGCGTAGTCGAAGGTGAACAGCATCAGGATCCACACTCCCATGTAGGCCACGAAGCAATCCCACCAGCCGCTGCCGCTGGGGCTGGCCGGGCCGAAATCCAGCCATTGCGGCTGATAGCCATAACGGGCGATCGACAGGCCCACGGCGAACAGCAAGCCTCCCAGGTACACCGGCAGCAGCACGCCGTTGAGCTTGTCCAGCCAGTGCTGCACGCTGCCCAGGATCAGCGGCACGCTGTACAGCACCACCACCAGCGCCGCCAGCGGGTACAGCAGTTGCGGGTACAGGTGATTGAGCGCCACGGCAATCACCGAACCCTCGAACACCGCGTAGTAGATGGCCGTGGAGAAAAAGATCAGGGTTGCCAGGCAAGCCCCGGTGCTGCCGAACAGCAACCGCGAGAACAGCGCCACCGAGAGCCCGCTGCGCATGGCAAAGCGGCTGAGCACGCTGTTGATCAGGCCATAGCTGAGCACCGACAGCAGCATGCCGATCAGTGCATTGCGGGTGCCGTAGGACAAGGCCAGGGAGGCGCCGACGACGATGTAGAACATCGCGCTGCACACCGCCCACCAGGCCATGGTCAGGGACAGTCGGCCCATGCGGGCTTCGCTGGGAAGGGCCAGGTTGGCCGGGGTCTGCCCGGTTTGATTCGCTTGCGATAAAGCTGCCATGTGCGTGAACTCCAGAACCGATCAAGGGTTGAAGCGCGGGCAGCCGTCACCGCACCGAAGTGCGGCGTTGGCCTACCGTTTGGCATGGCCCGCGCGATGCGGCGGGCAGAATCAGGAAGGAAAGAGCTTGCTCAGACAGCTGAGCTTTTTCTTGTAGGAGCGCCGGGCCTCCAGCGCTTCTTCGAGGGTCACCGCGACGAAGCGGGCCTTCTGGTTGGGCTGCATCTGGCCGATCAGATCGAGGTCGGCGCTGATCACTGTGCCGATCATGGCGTAGCCACCACCGGACACCGCGTCCCGGTGCAGGACAATGGGTTCAAGCCCCGCCGGCACCTGGATCGAACCGATCGGGTAACAACTGTCGACAATGTTCGACGGATCGGAACCGGCACCGAACGGCTGCTCCCGAGGCTGGAAGCTCAAGGCGCTGCCGCCCTTGAAGCGATAGCCGATGCGGTCTGCTTCCGAGCCCACGGTCCAGGGTTCGGCGAAAAAGCTGACCTTGGCCGCCTCGCTCAAGCGTTCGTAGTACAGGCCCGGCACCACCCGCAGGGTGATTTCGCCGCCCAGGGATTGACGCAACGCCATGGGCAGGCTGGCACCGGGGCGACTCTTGCCGCTGGCAACCCCCACTGGCAGCTCATCCCCGGCCGCCAGACGCCGGCCCTGGAAACCACCGAGGGCGCCCAGGGCATAAGTCGAGCGACTGCCCAAGACCTGCGGCACATCGATGCCACCGGCCACCGCCAGATACGCCCGCGCCCCGGCCTTGGGAAAGTCGAAGCGCAGCACTTGCCCGGCCTTGACCGCAAAGGCGGTGTCCAGGTGCATGTCCACGCCATCGAGCTTGGGGGTCATGTGCGCGCCGCAGACCGCCACCAGGGCATCGCTGGCGAATTCCAGCTCCGGTCCGAGCAAGGTGCACTCCAGCCCGGCCGCGCCTGCCGGGTTGCCCACCAAGTGGTTGGCCGCGCTCAGGGCGTACTGATCCAGGGCCCCGGACGGCGGAATCCCCAGGTGATAGAAACCTTCGCGACCCAGATCCTGCACCGATGTGGCCAGGCCCGGTTTGATGACCTTGATCATGCCAGCACCTCCTGCAGCGATTTGGGATAGCCGACCGGGTCGGCGAGAAAGGCATCCAGGGAAAACTCCACCTCGCGGATGCGCAGGTCGAAGCGCCCGGCCTCGACCTCGGCCACCGCCTGGTCATAGGCCTCGCGGTCGATGGGCTTGAACTGCACGATGTCCCCCGGGCGGAAGAACACCATGTGCGCCTTGAGGTAAGCCAGTTGCTGCTGCGGGTCGTAGATCGGCGCCGGAGTGACGCCGAACATCTGGTAGCCACCGGCGCCGCGCACCGAGTAGATGCAGCCGAAGCAGCCGCCGTGGCCCAGGGTCAGCCTTGGCGTATCCGTGCGTGGCCGCAGGTACTTGGGCACCTGCAACTGCCGCTGGCGCTCGACCATCTGGAACATGAACGGCAGCCCGGCGACGAAGCCCACCATGGACACGAACCAGGGCGCGCCGCTGTGGGCGGCAATGAAGGCCTCGACGTCCGCCAGCCCATTGATCCGCGCCGCGTATTCAAGGTCGGTGGCGCTGGGGTCCTGGTGCCGGTCGCGAAAGCGCATCAGGGTTTCATGGGTCCAGGGGTCGTTGTACAGCACCGGGATCTCGATGATCCGCGTGTGCAGGCTGCGCTCGGCCACGGCGCCGGCCTCGGCCTGCTGCACCGCCTCCAGCAGGGCCTGCGGGGCGATGCGATCCGGGTCGAAACGGATCTGGAACGAGGCGTTGGCCAGGCACACATCCAGCACCCCATCCAACTCCAGGCGCTGCACGGCGCGGGTCACCGCCATGCCCTTGAAGAAGGCTTCCAGGGACATGCTGTCGCTGACTTCGGCGAACAGGTGCTCGTCGGCACCAAAGCTGTAGCGGATCGGCTGGTTCATGCGACACCTCCGGCGCGGCGCGCGGCCAGCCAGGTTTCCAGGGTTCCCGTGTGAAAATCGGCCTGCTGCAACCAGGGTTCGGCCAGCAGTTCACGGTGCAGCGACAAGGTGCTGGCCATGCCGGTCAAGGTGGTCTGCTCCAGCGCCTGTCGTGCCCGGGCCAGGGCCTCGCCCCGGTCACGCCCGTGAACGATCAGCTTGGCCAGCAGCGAGTCGTAATAAGGCGGCACAGCATAGCCCGGGTACAGATGGCTATCGACCCGCACCCCCGGCCCCTGCGGCCAGATCAGTTGCTCAACCTGGCCCGGGCTGGGGAAGAAATCCCGCGCCGGGTCTTCGGCATTCAGGCGCATCTGCAAGGCCGCGCCGTTGAGCGCGATGTCGCTCTGGCGCAACCCCAGGGGCTCGCCCCCGGCAATGCGCAACATGGCCTGGACCAGATCGATGCCAGTGATCAGCTCGCTGATGGGGTGCTCGACCTGGATCCGCGTGTTCATCTCGATGAAGAAGAACTCGCCGGTGCTGTCGTCATACAGGTATTCCAGGGTGCCGGCGCCCTGGTAACCCAGGGCTTGGGTCAGGCGCAC
This sequence comes from Pseudomonas sp. TKO26, assembly GCF_003225665.1. Classification (NCBI taxonomy): domain Bacteria; kingdom Pseudomonadati; phylum Pseudomonadota; class Gammaproteobacteria; order Pseudomonadales; family Pseudomonadaceae; genus Pseudomonas; species Pseudomonas sp. TKO26. The sequence continues at coordinate 600,511 of NZ_QKLN01000001.1, read as the reverse complement.
GGCGCTGCTGCACAACTGCTCACGCTGGGCGGCGCTGAGCACCGGCGACGGCGCTTCCTCGAAGATCTTCTGCCGCCGGCGTTGCAGCGAGCACTCGCGCTCGAACAGGTGCACCGCGTGCTGGCCATCGCCCAGCACCTGGACTTCGATGTGCCGCGCACGGCCAATGAAACGCTCCAGGTACACCGCGCCATTGCCGAACGCGGTCTGGGCTTCGCGTTGCGCCCGGGGGAATTCCTCGGCCAGTTGCGCCGCATCCTGGGCCAGGCGGATCCCGCGCCCGCCGCCACCGGCGCTGGCCTTGATCAACAGCGGAAAGCCCACGCCTTCGGCAGCCTTGAGCGCGGCCTCCAGGTCGAAGAGTTCGCCCGCAGAACCCGGGACCACCGGCACCCCGGCAGCCTGGGCGGTGCGCCGGGCTTCGGCCTTGTCGCCCATGCGGCGGATGGTTTCGGCGCTGGGCCCGACGAAAATCGCCCCCGCCTCGACCACCGCCTCGGCGAAACCGGCGTTCTCGGAAAGAAAGCCATAGCCCGGGTGCACCGCATTGGCACCGCTGGCCTGCAAGGCGCCGAGCAGGGCCTGGACATTCAGGTAGCTCTTGTCGGCCCGGGCCGGGCCGATGATCTGCACTTCATCGGCCAGACGCGCGGCCATGGAGTCGGCATCCGCCTCGCTGCACGCGGCCACCGTGGGAATGCCCAGGGCCTTGGCCGCGCGAATGATACGCACGGCGATCTCGCCGCGGTTGGCCACCAGCAACTTCTTGATCGCTTGAGTCATGCTCCGGCCCTCACTGCTTGAGCGTCGCGACGACCTGACCCGGTTCCACCGGATCGCCATCTTCCACGGCAAAGGCGCTGACCTGACCCGCGCTCCCGGCGGTCAGTTCGGAGAACTGCTTCATGACTTCGATCAGGCCGATCACGGTATCGGCGCTGACGATATCGCCGACCTCGACAAAAGGCGCCGAATCGGGGGTGGCCTTGCGATAGAAGGTGCCCGGCAAAGGGGTGATAACACTGTGTTCGGCCATGTCTGTTCCTCTTGGAATAGTTGTAGAAAGGCAGGCAAAAATTCAAAACCCGGGTGAGGCCCGCGTCTGTGCGCGGTGCTTCTGGTGGATGTGATTGGCGTCGATGCGCTCAGCGCGGTGCGCGCACCTCGATGCCGGCCTGGTCCAGCGCGGTACGGGTGGCCTCGACCAGATCCAGGGCACCGGGGGTGTCGCTGTGCAGGCAGATGGAGTCGAACTCGATGTGCAGATCCTCGCCTTCGACGGTGCGCACCAGGCCGGTCTGGCAGGCGCGCAGCACCTTGGCCGCCACCGCGGCCGGGTCCAGGGCCCTGACGTTGCGGGTAAACACGATGGAGCCGCTGAGGTCGTAGTCGCGGTCGGCGTAGAACTCGCGGATCACCGGCTGGCCCAGTTCTCGGGCCACGTGCCAGATCACCGAATTGGGCATGCAATACAGCAGCAGCTCGGGCTCCAGCAGGCGCAGGTTTGCCACCAGCAGTCGCGCCGCTTCTTCGTCCCGGGCCAGGTGCATGTAGAGCGCGCCGTGGGGCTTGATGTGTTGCAGCTTCACGCCTTGTACCCGGGCCAGTTCACGCAGGGCACCGAGCTGATAGAGCATGTCGTCCACCAGTTCCTGGGCCGGGGCATTGATATGCCGGCGCCCGAAACCCACCAGATCGCGAAACCCCGGGTGAGCACCGATGGCCACGCCCCGGCGCTTGGCCTGCTCGATGGTGCGGCGCATGGTGCCGGGGTCGCCAGCATGAAAGCCGGTGGCGATGTTGGCCGAGCTGATGAAGCCCATCAGTTGGTCGTCGACACCATCGCCGATGGTCCAGGGGCCGAAGCTCTCGCCCATGTCCGAATTGAAATCCACTGCCTGCATCACTGTTGCTCCAACTCTCGTGACTTCGTGCAACGGAAATTAGAGCGGCCTTGACCCCTTGGGAAGATCTATTATCAGATAGATCTTCTTCTGAAAAACAGATAAAGCTAAAGAGCAATGCCGGATTTGGCGGCAACGGCGTTCGCACCATCGCTTTCGCCGGCAAGCCGGCTCCTACAGGACAAGGGGGGAATGGGCCATGTCGTTGACCTTGCGCCAGGTGCGCTATTTCGTGGCCACGGCCGAGATCGGGCAGATCTCCCAGGCGGCGATTCACTTGAATATCTCGCAATCGGCGGTGACCACGGCGATCAAGGAACTGGAGGCCATGCTCGCGGTGCAGTTGTTCGTGCGCTCGGCCCAGGGCATGAACCTGACCGATGCAGGGCGGCACTTTCTCAACCGCGCCTACGTGATCCTGCGCAGCGTCGAGGATGCCCTGAACAGCCCGTTGCCGGACTACCGGGCCAGCGGCGTGCTGCACCTGGCGGCCAGCTACACGGTGATCGGCTACTTCCTGCCGCACCACCTGCAGCGCCTGGAACACTGGCACCCGGACGTCACCATCGAGCTGCATGAACAGGAACGCCAGGCCATCGAACAAGGCTTGCTGGAAGGCCGCTTCGACATGGCGGTGGTGCTCACCGCCAACCTGACCCACCCGGACATCGTCTCGCAGACCCTGTTCAACTCCGAGCGCCGGCTATGGCTGCCGGCCCACCATCCGCTGTGCGAGCGCACCAGCATCAGCCTGGCGGACGTGGCCGCTGAGCCGTTCATCCTGCTCACCGTCGACGAAGCCGAACAGAGCGCCATGCGCTATTGGGAACAGGCCGGCCAGCAGCCCAACGTGCGGGTGCGCACCAGCTCGGTGGAAGCGGTGCGCAGCATGGTGGCCAACGGCAGCGGCGTGGCGATTCTTTCCGACCTGGTGCACCGGCCCTGGTCCCTGGAGGGCAAGCGCATCGAGACCCTGAGCCTGAGCGATGCGGTCACGCCGATGAGCGTGGGGCTGGCCTGGCATCGCGAACGCACCTTCACCCCGGCGATGCAGGCCTTGCGTGCCTACTTCCACGACGCCTTCCTCGCGCCCCAGCAACACCTGGCACGACGCTGAGCCCCCTCGCAGCCGCTGCCGAGCCCCGGCGAGGCTGCGAAAAGGCCCACTGGACCTTGCCTGGCGATCGCCTGCCAAACCAGCAGTGGCCTCAGGATTCTTGCGTCTGCTGCGTCGCAATGCCGCCTAAGCCGTTCGTCGCCTGCGGCAGCGGCTACAGGGCTGATTCAGGGGCAGGTCCAGCGCTGCGCGGCGGCGGCGATCTGCCCGGCCAACTGGGCGATGGCCTGCTGGTGGGCCTGGACCAGGCTGCTCAGTTCGATACCCGCCGGCTGACGGATCTGACTGCTGCAGGTCAGGTGGCGGGCCGGGCCGCCCTCGCCCCGTTGACGCAGGCTCCAGACCACATCGATCAATGCATAACGTCCGGGCAGGGATTCGAAACGCCGCACATCGGTCTGCAACGACAGCACCGGCCGCCCGGGCTGCTTGGGCAGCCCTTCAAGGTTGCGGGTGCCGAGTTTCTGCTCCATCTGGCTGGCCAGCGCATCGTGGAATTCGTCCACCAGCGGAGCGCTCCAGCGCTGAGTTTCGAGGATCGCCAGGCTGCCGCTGTCCTGGCGCACCACCAGTTGCGGCTGGTCCACCTGCACCGGAATGCGCACCGTGGACATCTCGAACTGCAGATTGCCGGTGCGTGCCGCAGCGCTGCCCTCGGGCACCGGCGGCAGCAAGGTGTAGTAGCGGGTGGGCGCGGAACTGCAGGCGGCCAGCCCCAGGGTCAGGCAGAGCAACAGGGCACGGGTTTTCATGGCTGGGCTTCCGGTACGGATTCGCGAACAGAGGAGGATGGCGACTGGTAGGCATCCGGTTGGTTGTCTTTGAGGCGCCCGCGGATCAGCGCCTCCGGATGACGCCCGAGGAAGTCGCTGAGCACCCGCACCGAACGCGCAGTGCGCTGCACCTCTTCCATGGCCTGGCTAAGCTTCTGCCGTTGTGGCGAGTCCTCGGAGAAACTTTCGTTGGCGCTGGCCAGGGTCTTCTTCGATTGCTCCAGGGTGTCGCGCATCTGCGGCAACACTTCGCCGTTGACCTGCTTCAGGGTCTTCTGCATTTCCACCAGGCTGCCGTTGAGGTTGGCGGCAATCGAATCGATCGGCAGCTTGCTGATCTTGTCCACCACCGCCTGCAACTGCTCCTGCAACTTGTCCATGCTGCCCGGGATGGTGGGGATCTCCAGCGGTCGTGCCGCGGCGTCGAAAGCCACCGGCTTGGCATTGGCGACAAAGTCCAGGGAGATGTACAGCTGTCCGGTCAGCAGGTTGCCGCTGCGGGGCTGGGCCCGCAGGCCGTTCTTGACGAAGGCGCCAATCAGCTTGGCCGAGCGCGCATCGTCTTCGCCGCCGGTCTGCTTCAGCAGTTTTTCGTGGGCCTTGCCCAGGCGCTCGGGATAGATCACCGCGCCGACCAGGGTCGGGAAATACTTGCGCTGCTCGTCGTAGTCCAGGTCCATGGACACCACCTTGCCGATGTTCACCCCGAGGAACTCCACCGGGGCATTCAGCGACAACCCGCGCAGGGCCTGGTCGAAACGCATGCGGATGTAATAGGGCGCGCCGTCCGGCGGGGCCAGGGCGGTGTCCTGGTCGCCGAACAAGGTGTACTCGGCATTCTCCTCGGCCGGCTGGGCATTGGGGCTGTACTTGGGCTCGACGAAGGCAATGCCGCCGGCGAGGATCGACGACACCGACTCGGTGTTGACCTTCAGGCCGTTGGCGCCGAGGGTCACGTCGACGCCGCTGGCGTTCCAGAAGCGGGTGTCGGTGGTGACGTACTTGTCGTTGGGCGCGTTGACGAAGATCTTCACGTCCACGCCCTTGCCGCTGTTGGCCAACTGGTAGGACACCACCTGCCCCACTTCGATGCGCCGGTAGTAGACCGGCGAACCGATATCCAGCGAGCCCAGGTCATCGGTGTGCAGGGTGAAGCGCTTGCCCTTCTGCCCATAGGTGATGGGCGGCGGGGTCTCCAGGCCCTTGAAGCTGTCCTTGCGCTTTTCCGAGCGGCCGGCGTCGGCACCGATAAAGGCCCCGGACAACAGGGTATCGACCCCGGAAACGCCATTGGCGCCGATCCGCGGGCGCACCACCCAGAACATCGAGTCGTCGGCGGTAAAGGGTTCGGCGGACTGATCCAGCTCGACCTTGGCCAGCACCTTCTTGCGGTCGTCGCTCAAGGCAATGGCGGTCACCTTGCCGATCACCACGTTCTTGTACTTGACCTGGGTCTTGTTGGCCTCAAGGCCCTCGGCGGTCTGGAAGCTGATGGTGATTTCCGGCCCCGCCGACAGCGACTTGTGCACCACCATCGACAACCCCACCAGGGCCGCGACGATCGGCACCAGCCACACCAGCGAGACATTGAAGCGCCGCGTGCGCAGCGCCGGAGCACCAGGCGCGGGCCGGGAATTTGCTGCGTTGGAACCTGGATGCTCAGACATCTTCAACCTCTGCGTCCCAGATAAGCCGGGGATCGAAACTCATGGCCGCCAACATCGTCAGCACCACCACCAAACCAAAAAACAGAATGCCCATGCGCGGATCGATGGAGCTCAGGGCACGAAACTGCACCAGGGCCGCCACCAGGGCCACCACCAGCACGTCGAGCATCGACCAGTAGCCGATCAGCTCGATGAAGCGGTACAGCTTGGCCCGCTCGCGCTGGGCCCAGAGGCTGCGGCGCTGGCAGGTCACCAGCAGCGTGCCGAGGACCAAGAACTTGCTGCAGGGCACCACCACGCTGGCAATGAAGATCAGCAGGGCGATGTCCCAGGAGCCATGTTTCCAGAACTCCACCACGCCGCTCATGATGGTGTTTTCACTGGCGCTGCCAAAGATGCTGGTGTGCATCACCGGCAGCAGGTTGGCCGGGATGTAGAAGATCAGGCTGGCCAGGAGAAAGGCCCAGGTGCGCGCCAGGCTGTTGGGCTTGCGCGCATGCACCACGGCATCGCAGCGCGGACAGCGGTGCTCGAAGTCCTGGCAGACCTGGCCGCAGGTATGGCACAGCATCAGTTGGTAATCCCGGGCGTAGGGCGGCGCACTCATCAGTAGCGGCCCTCCAGGTCATCCCAGAGGTAGCGGATGTCCTTGCCGGAAATCAGGATGATCAGCACCGTGAGCATCGCCAGGGCCCACAGCCCCATCCCCGGGTGCACATCAAGCATGCCCGCCAGCTTGACGATGGCCACCAGGATGCCCAGCAGGCACACCTCGAGCATGCTCCAGGGGCGCAGGTGTTCCAGGGCCCGCATGCAGGCCTTGAAGCCCGGCGCCGCGCGGCCGACGTTGGCAAAGCCCAGCACCCAGCACAGCAGGATGATCTGCAGGCACGGGGCGAGAATGATGGTCAGCCCGGTGATCGCCGCGATCAGGCTGATGCGGCCCTGGGCCAGGGCCTCCACCGATTGCCAGAGGGTTGCCTCGTTGCTCAGGCCTTCGAGGCTGATCTTGATCACCGGAAACAGGTTGGCGAAGACGAACAGCAACCCGGCGGTGATCGACAAGGCGAACAGCTGCTGCACGCTCAGGTGCCGGGCACGGGCCAGCAACGCACCGCAGCGCGAGCACTGGGCGGCCTGGCCTTTGCCGAGCGGCACGGATTCGTACAGCGAATCGCAGTGCTCGCAGATGATCCAGTTGCGGGAAATAGTCATGGTCTTCAGATAGTCGGGAGTGCGGCAGGTTCAGTGACAGGAACCTGCTGACGCATATTTTCAGAAAAACCCCGGGACAGTGTCCAGTTTTCTCTGCTGCTGCGCCGCCGCTGTCCTAGCCATGATAGGCGCCCCGGAGATTTTCGCCGCCCGCAAGCCGAGGCGGTCGATCCCGGAGCGCCTTTGCGCTCAATGGGCCAGACGCGCTTGCAGCCACTTGTCCCGCAGCACGTCGTAGGCCCAGTGATAGAGGTAGGTGTAGGGCAGGAAGAACAGCAACACGCCGATGTCCAGGATGAAAGCCTGCAACAGGCTGATATCCAGCCACCAGGCAATCAGCGGCACACAGAAAGCCACCAGCCCGCCTTCGAACAGCAAGGCATGCAGGACCCGGGTCCTGGCGCTGTGTTCAAGCCCCAGGCGCTTGAGCAAACGATCGAACAGACCGTTGAACAGCACGTTCCAGCCCAGGGCCAGAAGGCCGATGGCAAGGGTCACCAGGCCCATGTCGGCCATGGGCTTGTCCATGATCCAGGACAGCAGCGGAGTACAGATCGACACCGCCAGCAGCTCAAAGGCTACCGCCTGGAAAATACGTTCGGTAAGGGATTTGGGCAGGCTCATTGGCGTACTCCTGAAGTGAAGGTGCTGGCGATCATCCAGGAGCAGGCCGATACTTGATAATCAATAACCATCGATCAAGGCGATAGTCCATGGCCTCACATGAAGTACTCCTGGCGTTCGTCCAGGCCGCCACCCAGGGTTCGTTTTCCGCGGCCGCACGCAAGCTGGGCAAGAGTCAGTCCACCATCAGCGCGGCGGTGGCGAGCCTGGAGATCGACCTCGATGTACAGCTGTTCGACCGCAGCAGCCGCAAGCCCGGGCTGACCCCGGCCGGACATGTGCTGCTGCAGCGCGCCGAAGAAATCCTCGCCGCCACCAGCCGCCTGGAAATGGCCGCCAGCCAACTGTCCCGGGGGATCGAAGCGAAACTCACCATTGCCCTGTCCGACACCTACCAGTCGGATCGTTTTGAAAGCTGCCTCAGCGCCTTCGAGCAGCGCTACCCGGACCTGGAGCTGGAATGCCTGATCGCCGAATGCGATGACCTGATCGCCCTGGTGCAAAGCGGCCGGGCGCACATCGCCTTTGCCGAGAAGCAGGACCATTACCCGGCGGACCTGGAGCACCAGACCCTGGACGAACGGGGTGAAATCTCTCTCTACGTATCGCGCAAGCATCCCCTGGCGCAGTTGGATCAAGTCGATGAACAAGCCCTGCGCCAGCACCGGGAACTGCGTCTGGCGACCGTGCTCAACCCCTACGAGAGCCGCAGCCAGGGCCGGGTCTGGTCGGCCCCCAGCTACCTGATGCTGCTGGAGATGGCCCAGGGCGGCTTTGGCTGGGCGCCCCTGCCACGCTGGCTGGTGGAAGGCTTCGGCGCCGGCAGGTTGCAGGAGCTGCAGGTCCGTGGCTGGCCGCGCAGCGTGGCGGTGGATGCGCTCTGGTCGCGCCTGCATCCACCGGGTCCGGCGGGCAGCTGGTTGCTGGCGCGGATGCTGCAATGACCGCGCTCCGCCAGCCGCCCTGAATCGCCAGGGTCTAGCAGGAGCCGAGCTGGGCCAGGCGCTGTTCGAGAAAGCGCCGCTCGGGGTCTTGCCGGGCCAGGGCCAAGGCGTGCTGGTAGGATTCGCGCGCAGCGGCGATCTGCCCCAGTTGCCGGCAGAAATCGGCCCGCGCGGCATGGGCCAGGTGGTAATCCTGCAAGTCGCCACGGTCCAGGATGGCTTGCACTTGCTCCAGCCCGGCAGCCGGCCCGTCGCGCTTGGCCAGGGCCACGGCGCGGTTGAGCTGGATCACCGGGGAAGGCTGCAAACGCAGCAGGACGTCATACAGACCGACGATCTGCGCCCAGTCGGTGTGTTCGGCACTCGCGGCTTCGGCATGCACCGCGGCAATCGCCGCCTGCAGGCAATAAGGCCCAGCCTGGCCACTGCGCAGGCCGCGCTCCACCAGGGCGCAACCTTCCTCGATCAAGTCCTGCTGCCACAACGAACGGTCCTGCTCATCCAGCAGGATCAACTCGCCAGTGGCGGATATCCGCGCCGCGCGCCGTGACTCGTGCAGCAGCATCAGCGCCAGCAGGCCCATCACCTCAGCCTCGGGCAACAGCTCCAGCAACAGGTAGCCCAGGCGGATGGCTTCGCGGGTCAGCTCATCTCGGGTCAGTTCGGTGCCCATGGAGGCCGAGTAACCCTCGTTGAATACCAGATAGATCACCCGCAGCACGCTCTCCAGGCGCTCGGGCAATTCACTCAGTTGCGGCACCTGATAGGGAATCCCGGCGTCGCGGATCTTCGCCTTGGCGCGCACGATGCGCTGGGCGATGGTGGCCGGGGCGACCAGGAAGGCCCGGGCGATTTCCTCGGTGCTCAGGTCGCAGATCTCGCGCAGGGTCAACGGCACCTGGGCATCCGCCGCCAATGCCGGGTGGCAGCAGGTGAAGATCAGGCGCAGGCGGTCATCCTGCACATCCTCGACGCTCCAGTCGTCCTGTTCGAGCTGTTCCAACTGGCTGAGCAGCGCCGCCTGGGAAGCCGCGAAGCGCGCCCGTCGGCGCAAGGCGTCGATCGCCTTGAAGCGGCCGACCGACACCAGCCAGGCCCGGGGGTTGTCGGGCACGCCATCGGCCTGCCAGCGTTCGACGGCCACGAAGAAGGCCTCGTGCAGCGCCTCCTCGGCCAGGTCGAAGTCCCCCAGCAGGCGGATCAGGGTGGCGAGGATGCGCCGCGACTGCTCGCGATAGACCTGCGCCACCTGCTTCGCCAGCGCCTCCCGGTCCGGCTCGGCCATCAGTCCGGCAGGCCCTGGGTCACCAACGCCACCAGGCGCTCCAGGCTCTGCCCCCAACCGTCATGAAAGCCCATGGCTTCGTGAGCCCTGCGGTCGGCTTCGCTCCAGTGCATGGCCCGGGCGGTGTAGAGGGTCTTGTCGCCCTGCTCCTCGAAGGTCACCTCAGCGGTCATGAACGGCTTGCCCGATGGGATCCAGCCCGGCAGGTAGGCATCGGTAAACACCAGCCGCGACGGGGCGTCGATCTCCAAAAACACCCCCATGGTGGGGTACTCGCTGCCGTCCGGAGCGCGCATCAGGGTGCGAAACCGGCCGCCGACCCACAGGTCCATTTCGCACTCAGGGGTGGTCATGCCATGGGGTCCCCACCACTGGGCCAGCAAGGCCGGCTCAGTCCAGGCGCGAAACACCTTGTTGCGCGGCGCGTCGATCAAGCGGCTGATCGACAGTTCATGCTCGGCGGGCCCGCGGCCCGCGGTTTGGAATGTCATCGCCAAACTCCTGTTTATCGTTGTTTTCAGGGATTCAACTCACGTACCGGACGCACTTCGACGCTGCCGACCCGGGCGGCCGGAATATGCCCGGCGACCTGGATCGCTTCATTCAGGTCCCGGGCCTCGATCAGGTAGAAACCCGCCAGCTGTTCCTTGGTTTCGGCGAACGGGCCATCGGTGATCGACAGCTTGCCGCCGCGCATGCGTACCGTGGTGGCGCACTGCACCGATTGCAGCGCCTCGGCGGCGAGCATCCGCCCACTGCCCTGCACCGACTCGGCATAGGCCAGGCATTCGGCGTCCTCGGGACTGTCGGGCAGGCTGTGCAGCAAGCGCTCGTCGCTGTAGACCAGGCATAGGTATTTCATGGGCACCTCCGGACTCGGGCTGAGCAACTATGGTCGCTGTTTGGCGCTTTGGCGAACAGCGCGCTGTTCAGGGTTGCAGGTCGAACAGGGTGGTCCCGGTGAGCATGTCGAACGGCGCCGACCAGTGTTCGTGCACCACCTGCCACTGACCATCGCGACGTTGATAGGCGGCGCTGACGCGCATCCAGCAGGCCTTGGTCACGCCCTCGGCGTCGGTGCCGCCGCAATGGGCCAGCCAGTGGGCGAAGGCCAAGGTTTCGTCGGCCCGCACCTGCAGTTGGTGAAACTCGAAAATGCCCGGGCCGGGGCAGACCTGCATGCACGCCTCCCAGTGCGCGCGATAGGCGGCCTTGCCCTTGAATTGCAGGGCACCGACCGCATCGAAGGAGGTGATGTCATCGGCGTAATAGCTGACGATGCGCTCGATATCCCGGGCCAGCACCGCCTGCTGCCAGTGATCGATCAGGCTGCGCACCTGCGCTTCGTTGGATGAATTGAGCATGGCCAAACTCCTCAAGAGTGAAATCAACCGCGGTTGAACAGCCACTGCATAGGTAGCCTTGACTGTTCGGTTCACCCCTAGTCGCCTGGCTATCGGCGCAATCGACACGCCACGGAAAAAATTTATCCGCTGGGCAAAATCGCTAGAATCCGCCCCCTTCCTCTCGATCGGATCGCCTTGCCCGTGACCACACGCCTAGTGCCTTATGAACAGCTCGACAGTCACCAACATGCGCGCTTGCTGAAGCTTGAGGTGCGGCCCGGGCAGAAGGCCTTCAGCGGCGACATTCACGGCGCGCTGCACACCCTGGCTAATGCGCCCCAAGGCGCGATCAAGGGCTTTGCCCTGCTCAACGACGAGTGGCCGGTGGCCTTTGTACTGCTCAAGCGCCCGCCCTGCCTGCCGGCCTGGGCCGACGCTAACAGCGCCAGCCTGCACGCCCTGCAAGTGGACCAGCGGTTCCAGGGCCGGGGCTTCGGCCAGGCCTGCCTGCAAGCCATTCCCGCCGCCGCGCGCCTACAGTGGCCCGGGCTCAAGGGCCTGAACCTGGCGGTGGACGACGACAACCAGCCGGCCCTCAAGCTGTACCGCAAGCTCGGCTGGGTGGAGAACGGCAAGGCCTGCAAGGGCCGGATCGGCTATGAGCGGCGGATGGTGCTGGCGTTCTGAGTCACCCGCATGGGCGCGCAAAGCTGCAGATCCGCCGCGTTGCGCTTCAGTAAACCAAGGCTTTCAAGGCATCAGCGCGCAAGACTCAGCACCATCTCATGCCAGGCCATGCCGCCGTGGTCCGACTCAGACGCCTTGACGTAGACAAAACCAAAGCGCTGGTACAGCGCCACGTGGCGTTCCTTGCACATCAGGTGGATACGCGCCTTGCCCAGCTCGCCCATACGCGCGATGAAGGCGTGCAGCAGTTGCCGGGACAGGCCCAGCCCCTGGAAGTCCGGGTGCACCACCACCGACATGATCACCACTTCGGAACCAGCCGGGTCGTGACCGATCAGCTCCTTGAAGGCTTCATCGGCCATCTGCACCTCGAAGGTGGCGCCGGAGTTGATGAAGCCAGCCACCACGCCCTCCACCTCTGCGACGATAAAACCCTCGGGCCAGGTGGCGATGCGGGTAGCGATCTTGTCCCGGGTCGCGGCTTCATCGCCTTCGTAGGCCAGGGTTTCGATGGCGAAGCAGCGCTCCAGGTCGCAAGGCAGAACGGTGCGGATCAGCGGGGTCGGGGCAGTCATGGGGCGGCAACCTGAAGTCGGTGAAAGAGGGACGGATTCTAGCAAGAGTGGCGCCGCGCAGAGCCTGGCGTATGCAGCGCATAGGGATCATCGGGGGCGCCGTAAAGCTTTCATATAAACCCTGGCAAGCGCGGCGCCCAGGGATTATCTATCAGCTCCCCGACGCCTGCTGACCGGCCCTGTCGAGCCGGTCGGGCCGCGTCTTGCCCACAGGACCTTCCCCATGAGCAACATCCAGATCGGCCTGCTTCTGCTGTTCGGCATCGCCACCTTCGGCTGCATCACCCTGTACATCGACTTCGTGCATGAGCGGCGTCGCGGCGAGAAATCCCTGAGCGGCGCCACGCGCCGGGATCAGAGCCCCACCAGGCGATAACCCACCTGCAACTCGGTGATCAGATGCTGGGGCTGCGCCGGATCGGCCTCCAGCTTCTGCCGCAGATGGGCCATGTGCACCCGCAGGTAATGGGCGCGGTCGACATAGTCCAGGCCCCAGACCTCCAGCAGCAGCTGGCGATGGGTCAGGACCCGGCTCTGACCGCGGATCAGCGCACAGAGCAGGCGGTATTCGATGGGAGTCAGGTGCACCAGTTGCCCTTCGCGGCGCACTTCATGGGTCGCCAGGTCGACCTCGATCACCCCGAAGCTCACCTTGCTGGTGGCCGCTGCCGCGCCGCTCTGGCCATGACGGCGCAACTGCGCGCGAATCCGCGCCAGCAACTCCGGCACACCGAACGGCTTGACCAGGTAGTCGTCGGCCCCGGCATCCAGGGCGGCGACTTTCTCGTCTTCCCGGTCCCGGGCCGAGAGCACCAGGATCGGCACCGCCAGCCAGCCACGCAGCTCGCTGATCAACTGCTTGCCGTCGCCGTCCGGCAGGCCCAGGTCGACGATCACCAGGTCCGGCTGACGACTGGCGGCATGGATCAGCGCGCGCTTGACGCTATCGGCCTCGAACACCTGGAAGCCTTCGTCCTCCAGGGCTATGCCGACAAAGCGGCGGATGTTGGCTTCGTCCTCGACGATCAGGATGCGTGGGCTGCTCATAGGGCTTCCAGGGAAGGCGGTTGTCCCGCCGGCAAAGTGATGACAAAACTCAACCCGGCGTCGGCGTGAGGCTGGGCCTCGATGCGCCCGCCATGGGCTTCGACGATGCGTTTGGCCAGGGCCAGGCCCAGGCCGATGCCGGCCACGGCGGATTCCTGCTGGCCGCGGCTGAAGGCCTCGAACAGGCTGTCCGGGGAGCTGCCCTTGGGGCAGCCGGGGCCGGAATCGCTGACCTGCAAGATGATCTGCTGGTCGACCTGACGGGCGCTGATCTGCACCAGGGTGCCGGCCGGAGTGTACTTGGCGGCGTTGTCCAAAAGGTTCACCAGCACCCGCTCCAGCAGCAGCGCGTCCACTTCCACCAGGGGCAACTGCGGCGCCATGGCCACTCGCAACTGATGCTTGGCCAAGGGCTCGCGCAACTGGCGCAGGGCGCTGCCGACAATTTCTTCCAGGGAGTTCCACTGGCGCTTGAGGCGCACGCCCCGCTCCTGCATGCGTGCCATGTCCAGCAGGTTCTCGATCAGGCGCTGCATGGACGAGGCCTGATCGTGGATACCCGCCAGCAGCTGCTTGAGCGGGCCCTCGGTGGCGTGGGGCAAGGCGGCGTCGGCGGCGCCGATGATGGTGGTCAAGGGCGTGCGCAGGTCATGGGAAATGGCCGCCAGCAGGGTGTTGCGCATGCGCTCGCCTTCCATCTGCACCACGGTGCTCTGGGCCACTTCGACGTAATGCACGCGCTCCAGGGCAATCGCCAGCTGGCTCATGCAGGCTTCCAGCAGGCGCCGCTCCTCCGGTTCGGCCAGGCGTTCGGCATCTGCCAGTTCCAGCACCAGCACCCCGCGCACCCGCATCGGCGCCTTGAGCGGCAGGTAGCAGCCCTTGGCCGCCGCCAGGGTGTCGGTGCCGCGCCCCGCCGGCTGGGCGTGGTCATAGGCCCACTGGGCGATGCTTTCGTCGATGGCCAGGGCATTGGCGCTCAAGGCCCGCACGCGATTGTCGGCATCCGGCAGCGCCAGCCCGACCCGGGCCTCGAACACCCCGCTGAAGGTGCGCAGGGCCACGGCGCAGATCTGCTCCTCGGTCAGCGCCGCCGACAGTTCCCGGGCCAGTCCGGCCAGGGAAGTGGCGCGGCGCTCGCCCTCGGCGGCGGTGCGCGCCTGGTGGCGCAGGCGCGCGGTGAGCTGGCCGGTGATCAGGGCAATACCGAGCATCAGGGCGAAGGTGAAGAAGTACTGGGTGTCGTTGACCGTGAACGACCACACCGGCTGGACGAAGAAAAAGTCGAAGCACAACACCGCCAGCATCGCCGCCCAGACGCCCGGGCCACGCCCAAAGCGCAAGGCCACCAGGACCACGGTGAGCAGGAACAGCATGACCACGTTGGCCGGGTCGAACACCTGGAGCAGCAGCGCCGCCACCGCGGTGGCGGCAAAGCACGCCAGGCTGGCCCACAGGTAGGCCGGTACGCGGCTCGGCGGCAGCCCGGCCTCGGGTTTGTCCGCAGCTACCGGACGCCGGCTCAAGGGGCCGTTGGCGATCACGATCTGATCGATTTCCGGGTGCTGGCGGCTGATCCGGTCGCTCACCGACTGGTGCCAGAACTGCCAGACCTTGCGCGGGTAATGGCCCAGCACCAGGCGGTTGGCATTGTGCTCGCGGGCACAGGCCACCAGTGCCTCGGCCACGTCCAGGCCCGGCAGCGTCGCGGTTTCGGCGCCGAACTCGGCGGCCAGGGCCAGGGTCTTCATCGCCGCTGCATAACGGCTGGAGCCCTGGCCACGGCGCTGCGCCGAGGCCACGTGCACCACCATCCAGTCGGCTTCGAGCTTTTGCGCCAGGCGCGCCGCCTCACGCACCAGGCGTTCGTCCGCCGGATCACCGGCCACCCCCACCAGCAGGCGCTCGCGGGCCGGCCACAGGGCATTGATCGAGCGTTCGCGGCGGTAGTCGCGCATCTGCGCATCGACCCGGTCGGCGGTGCGGCGCAGGGTCAGTTCGCGCAGGGCCAGCAAGTTGCCCTTGCGAAAGAAATGCCGTGAAGCGCGCTCGGCCTGCGGCCCCATGTAGACCTTGCCGTCCTTGAGGCGACGCAGCAGATCATCCGGCGGCAGGTCGATCACCAGCACTTCGTGGGCTTCATCGAACAGGTGATCGGGCACCGTTTCGCGCACACGGATGCCGATGATGCCGCTGACGATGTCATTGAGGCTTTCCAGATGCTGGACGTTGAGGGTGGTCCAGACATCGATCCCGGCCCGCAGCAGTTCTTCCACGTCCTGCCAGCGTTTGGGGTGACGCGAGCCGGGGACGTTGCTGTGGGCCAGCTCGTCCACCAGCAGCACTGCGGGACGCCGCGCCAGGGCCGCGTCCAGGTCGAATTCGGGCAAGGCATAGTCGCGGTGCATCAAGCGGTGACGCTCCAGCACTTCCAGGCCTAGCAACAGCTCGGCGGTTTCCCGCCGGCCATGGGTTTCCACCACCCCGGCCACCACATCGCGGCCCTGGGCCACTTCGCTGCGGGCGGCGGTGAGCATGGCGCAGGTCTTGCCGACCCCGGCGTTGGAACCGAAGTAGATCCGCAGCTTGCCGCGCTGGGCCGCCTGCTCTTCCTGTTGCAGCTTTTCCAGCAGCGCATCGGGGTCGGGGCGCCCGTCGCGGGACGGGGAACTCGCATCGAGCACAGTCATGAGCTTCCTTAAAATGAACAATGCGGCGCTCCGGGGAGCGCCGCATTGTCAGTCCTTGCCTCAGACCAGGCCAAGCCCGGCCAGCAGCATGTCGATCAGCTTGATCCCGGCAAAGGGCACCAGCACCCCGCCCAGGCCATAGATCAGCAGGTTGCGGTTGAGCAGGGCCGCGGCGCCGATGGACCGGTACTTCACCCCCTTGAGCGCCAGGGGGATGAGGAACACGATGATCAGCGCATTGAAGATCACCGCACTGAGAATCGCCGAGTTCGGGCTGCTCAAGTGCATCACGTTGAGCGCCGCCAACTGCGGGTAAGTGGCGACGAACGCGGCCGGTACGATAGCAAAATACTTGGCCACGTCGTTGGCCACGCTGAAGGTGGTCAGGGCGCCGCGGGTCATGAGCATCTGCTTGCCGACTTCCACCACCTCGATCAGCTTGGTCGGGTTGCTGTCCAGGTCGACCATGTTGCCCGCCTCTTTCGCCGCCTGGGTGCCGCTGTTCATCGCCACCGCGACGTCGGCCTGGGCCAGGGCGGGGGCGTCGTTGGTGCCGTCGCCGGTCATGGCCACCAGCCGGCCCTTGGCCTGGTAGTCGCGGATCAGTTGCAGCTTGTCCTCGGGACGGGCCTCGGCGAGGAAGTCATCGACTCCGGCTTCCACGGCAATCGCCGCCGCGGTCAGGCGGTTGTCGCCGGTGATCATCACGGTCTTGATGCCCATGCGCCGCAGTTCGGCAAAGCGCTCCTTCATCCCGCCCTTGACCACGTCCTTGAGTTCCACCACGCCCAGGGCCTGGGCGCCGTCGCTGACCACCAGCGGCGTGCTGCCGCGCCGCGAGACTTCATCGACCTTGGCCTGCAAGGCCGGCGGGAAGCTGCCCCCCAGGGCTTCGATGTGCCGGCGAATGGCATCGGCGGCGCCCTTGCGGATGCTGCGGCCGTCCGGCAGGTCGACGCCGCTCATGCGGGTCTGCGCGGTGAAGGGCACGAAGCTGGCGCCCAGGGCCTGGATGTCGCGGCCACGGATGTCGAACTTCTGCTTGGCCAGCACCACGATGCTGCGGCCCTCGGGGGTTTCGTCCGCCAGGGAAGCCAGCTGCGCGGCGTCCGCCAGCTCGCTGTCCTTGATTCCCGGTGCCGGCACGAAGGCGCTGGCCTGGCGATTGCCCAGGGTGATGGTGCCGGTCTTGTCCAGCAGCAGCACGTCGACGCCCCCCGCCGCTTCCACAGCGCGCCCGGACGTGGCGATGACGTTGGCCGACATCATGCGGCTCATGCCCGCCACGCCGATCGCCGACAACAGGCCGCCGATGGTGGTGGGAATCAGGCACACCAGCAACGCCACCATCACCGTGGCGCTGATCACGCTGCCAGTGCCGCTCATGGCCACGGCGAAGATCGAGTACGGGCTCAGGGTCACGATCACCAGCAGGAACAGCAAGGTCAGGCCCACCAGGAGAATGGTCAGGGCCACCTCGTTGGGCGTCTTCTGGCGCTTGGCCGATTCCACCATGGAGATCATGCGGTCCAGGAACGACTCGCCGGGGTTGACGCTGATGCGCACCACCAGCCAGTCCGACAGCACCTTGGTGCCGCCGGTGACCGAGGAAAAGTCGCCCCCGGCCTCGCGGATCACCGGCGCCGATTCACCGGTAATGGCGCTCTCGTCCACCGTGGCCACGCCTTCGATGACCTCGCCATCCAGCGGCACCAGGTCGCCGGCTTCGATCAGCACCACCATGTCCTTGCGCAACTCGCTGGCAGCCATGGGCAGCCAGGCCGCGCCATGCCTGGGCTGCTGCAACAGCTTGGCCAGGGTCTGGCGCTTCATGCCCTTGAGGCTGGCGGCCTGGGCCCGGCTGCGGCCCTCGGCCAGGGCTTCGGCGAAGTTGGCGAACAGCACGGTGAACCACAGCCACAGGGTGATGCTGAGGATGAAGCCACTGGAGGCCTCGCCCGCACCGCCCAGGGACTGGAACCAGAGCAGGGTGGTGAGGATGCTGCCCAGGTAGACCACGAACATCACCGGGTTCTTCCACTGCGCCTGGGGCAACAGTTTCTTCACGGCATCCAGGCACGCGGTGAGCAATAGCCCACGGTCGAACAACGCTATACGAGGGTTGCTACTCATGATCGACGTCTCTTACTCACTGGCCGCAACGGGCGAGGAATGCAGGGGCGCTTGGGCATCCAGCGCCAGGTTGAGTTGCAGCACATTGACCCGGGGCTCGCCGAGCAGGCCGAAGGTGCGGCTTTCGCTGTGCGCCTGCAGCAGCGCCTGCAGCTCGGCTGGCGGCAGGTTGCGCAGGCGGGCCACCCGGTTCAATTGCAGCTGGGCGTTGGCCAGGGAGATGTGCGGGTCCAGGCCGGAGGCCGAAGCGGTCACCGCGTCCACCGGCACCGGGATGTCCGCCGCCAGGCCGTTGAGCTGGCGATAGGCGCTGACCCGCGCGGCTACGCTGTCCAGCAGCTTCTGGTTGGTGGGGCCCAGGTTGCTGGCACCGCTGGCCCCGGCGTTGTAGGGCTGGGGCACGCTCTTGCTCGGGTCCAGCGGATCGCTGCCCAGGGTCATGCTCGGGCGGCCCTGGAAATACTCCGGGCGACTGAAGGACTGGCCGATCAGCTTTGATCCCACCACCAGGCCGTCACGCTGCACCAGGCTGCCCTGGGCCTGGAACGGGAACAGCAGGTTGGCCAGCAGCGTGGTCGCCAGCGGATAGGCCAGCCCGGTGAGCAGCATGAAGAACACCGCCGACACCAGCACCGGGCGCAACAGGCCCTGGAACAGCACCACAGGGGTGTCTTGGGTTTGCATTTGCGTAGTCATCACAACCCCTTATTTGTAGGTCTGGCCGGCCAGCAACTGCAGTTGCTCCACCAGCGGGCCGAGCGCGAGGGCCGGCAGGAAAGTCAGGCCACCGACCACCAGCACCACGAACACCACCAGCAACATGAACAGCGGCGTCGCGGTGGGAATGGTGCCGGCACCGGCCGGGATGTTCTTTTTCGCCGCCAGGGAACCGGCCACGGCCAGCATCGGCAGCATGGTGAAGAAACGCCCCATGAGCATCGCCAGGCCGATAGTGGTGTTGAAGAACGGCGTGTTGGCATTGAGCCCGGCAAACGCCGAACCGTTGTTGGCGGTGCCCGAGGCGTAGGCGTAGAGCACCTCGCTGAAGCCATGGGGGCCGAGGTTGTTGAGGCTGTTCATGGTGTCCGGCCACAGCGCTGCCAGGGCGGTGAAACCGAGGATGCAGATCGGATGCGCGAGCACCGAGAGCATCACCAGCTTGATCTCCCGGGCCTCGATCTTCTTGCCGAGGAATTCCGGGCTGCGGCCGATCATCATGCCCACCAGGAACACCGTCAGCAGGGCGTACTGGATCAGGTTGATGAAGCCCACGCCGTCACCGCCGAACACACAGTTGAGCATCATCTGCGCCAGAGGCACGAAGCCGCCCATGGGGGTCAGCGAGTCATGCATGGCGTTCACCGAACCGGTGGTGGCACCGGTGGTGGTGGTGACGAACAGCGCAGTGTCGGCGATGCCGAAGCGCAGTTCCTTGCCTTCCATGTTGCCGCCGCTCTGGGTCGCCGACAGTTGCTGGTCGACACCAATCTGGGTCAGCAGCGGATTGCCGCCCTGCTCCGCGCTGAAGACGATGGCCAGGAAGCCGATGAACATCACCAGGAAGGTGCCGAAGAACACCCAGCCCTGACGCCGGCGCAGCAGCATGCTGCCGAAGGCGTAGGTCAGCGCCGAAGGGATCAGCAACATGCTGAGGATGTGCAGGACGTTGGTCAGCGGCGTCGGGTTCTCGAACGGGTGGGCGGCGTTCATGCTGAAGAAGCCACCGCCGTTGGTGCCGATGTGCTTGATCGACTCGAAGCTGGCCACGGCGCCGACGATCAGCTGCTGCTGGGCGCCTTCCAGGGTGGTGGCCAGGGCCTCGGAATCGAGGGTCTGGGGCATGCCCTGCCAGACGTAGACCAGAGCCATGACCAGGCACAGCGGCAACATCACCCGGTACAGGGTGCGGGTGAAATCGACCCAGTAGTTGCCGATATCCGCCGAGCTGGAACGGCTCAGGCCGCGAATGAAACCGGCCGCCGCGACAACCCCGGCGGTGGCGCCGACGAACATCAGGAAGGTGATCACCGCCATCTGGCTGAAGTTCGACAGGCTGCTTTCCCCGGAATAGGCCTGCCAGTTGGTGTTGGTGATAAAGGACGCGGCGGTGTTGAACGCCAGGTCCGGGGTCTGCGCCGCCAGCCCCAGGGGGTTGAGGGGCATGACGCTTTGCAGGCGCAACACCAGGTAGCCCAGGAGCATCATCGCCGCATTGGACAGCAACAGCGCCGAGCCATAGCGGGCCCAGCCCATGGTTTCAGCGGGATTGATCCCCAGCAGGCGATAGGTGGCCCGCTCCGGCAAGGCATGGCCACGGCCGCTGAAGACCCGGGCCAGCCATTGGCCCATGAGTACGGCGAGCCCGGTCATTACCCCGAGGATCACCGCGTATTCCAGCACAGTACTCAACATGTCGATGCTCCGTTCAAATCTTGCCCATGGCGACGATGACCAGGGCCGTCAGTACAAAGAACCCCAGGGACAGGCCCACGAAGATCAGGTCGTACATGGCTGGTTTCCTTTCTCGTAAATGCCCGGACGGGCGAATGAAAATGCCGGGGTAGCGCTGGGTGCGGTCATCAGAATTTCTCGGCACGGATCAGCGCGTAACCCAGGTAGACGAACAGCAGCACGGCGCAGAAAGCGCTGGCGCCGTAGATGAATTCCAGTGTCAGCAAGGCTCTTCCCCTCAATTCATTGAGGCGGCGCCGCAAGCGCAGCTAGCGGCCCGCAGCGCAACCGGTCAGAGCGCCCGGGAACGGGCGCCGGCAGGGAGTCGGGAACACCTCGTCCACCACTCTCCTCTGCGCCACGCAGGTTAGGTGAGGGCGTATCAAGGTCGGGCACTGATTGCCGGGGGCGGTATTAAGACGGCGTATAGATTGCGCGGCAGGCGGGGAAAATCGGGGGCCGGACCGCGCCCCCGAGGGGATCATGCACTTTTGAGGGGCAACCAGACTTCCACCACGCCAGTGCCGGTGTCAGGGTTGAAATCGGCGCTGTAGCGCTCGAACTCCGGCGCATCGGCGGCCTCGCGGCCAGACTGGGGCAGCCAGGTGTTCCAGATGTAGTTGAAGGTCTGGGGCAATTCCTGCAGGGAACCACCATGCTCGAACACCGCGTAGTTCTGCGGCTGCACTTCGATCCAGCGATAGCGCTCGGGCAGATCATCGAGCTTGCTGATCTCGACCCCGGCCAGGTATTCGAAGCTGCCCTGGCCATCGGGGTTGCAGCAGACGCCGTAGGTGACCTCATCCACCTGCCCCGGCACCCGGCCGATGTGGGGGATGAAACGCTGCCACAGCTGGCCGATGTCCTGGCCGGCGCCTGGGGTAAACCGCTCGCTGAAGCCGGCGATCAGCAGAAAACGCTCTCTTTCGAAGCGCGGTTCGGGACCTGCGCCCTGTTTTTGCTCATCCATGAATGCCACTCCTGCCGCAGAAATGATGGGTTCGGCAGCAAGTATAGAAGCCAATCGCCGGGGCCTGGATCAGAGCGCCGGAAGGTCGGTCACGCCGGCGCCGACGATGAACTCCTGATAGCCGGATAGAATCACGTACACCGCGAAATAGCAGAAGATCGCCGCAGATGCCAGGTAGGAATAGCGCAGCAGCTTGTCCCCCAAGAGCTTGCCGCCCTGGGTCGCGGCCAGACACAGGCCCAGGGTCCAGAGCAGCCCGGCACAGAAGAAACCGGCGAGGAACAGCCCGGAATTGGCGATCCCGCCGCCCCCGGATCGGGCAATCAGGGTGCCACCCACGGCGGCGAACCAGAGGATCGCGCTGGGCGAGGACATGGCCAGGAAGATCCCGCGCAAGAACTCCTTGCGCGGCGAGCCGCGGTCCGCCTCCCCGGCCGTGGCCAGCACCGCGCTGTGGTGGAGCGCGGCGTAAATCATCTTCGCGGCGAAGTACACCAGCAGCGCCGAACCGCCGAGCCACAGCACCCAGCGCACGCTTTCGTACTGCAGCAGCACGGTCATCCCGGCCAGGGCCAGCAGCGCGTAGATCAGGTCGCCGACGCAGGTCCCCAGGCCCAGGCAGAAGCCCTGGAAATAGCCGCGCTGCATGGCCAGGGTAATCATCGCGATATTGGCCACGCCGATGTCCAGGCACAGTGAAAGGCTCAGCAAGAAGCCGCTGGTAAACTCCATCATTCATCCCGTTTGACGTTGTTGTTCGAAGAGCTGCCGAGGTCCGCCGAGCCCTTGAAAATCAAGCCGGCAGAGCTGGTTCGCAGCCCTTGCAGGCAAAAAGCGTGCACGTTATAGCGGCAAATCATCGGCCCTCGCAAATCCCCCCGGCGTCGCGAAAATAATTTTCCGCCCCTCTGGACAAGCCGCCGGCGCCGCCCTTATCGTCTGCCCCGCAGGCCACCGCAGTGGCCAACGTCGCTCGGACGGTTCCGGGCGCTTACGTCTTTTCGAGGCAACAATGGCCGAACAAGGTTCGCCGCGCCGCTTTGCGCGCATCGATCGTCTTCCCCCTTACGTTTTCAATATCACTGCCGAGCTGAAGATGGCTGCGCGTCGGCGCGGCGAAGACATCATCGACTTGAGCATGGGCAACCCCGACGGCGCGACTCCGCCGCACATCGTCGAAAAGCTGGTGACCGTTGCCCAGCGTGAGGACACCCACGGCTACTCCACCTCCAAAGGCATTCCACGGCTGCGCCGGGCGATTTCCCGCTGGTACAAGGACCGCTACGAGGTCGACATCGACCCGGAAAGCGAAGCCATCGTCACCATCGGCTCCAAGGAAGGCCTGGCGCACCTGATGCTGGCCACCCTGGACCAGGGCGACACCGTGCTGGTGCCCAACCCCAGCTACCCGATCCACATCTATGGCGCGGTGATCGCCGGCGCCCAAGTGCGCTCGGTGCCACTGGTGCCCGGGGTGGACTTCTTCGCCGAGCTGGAGCGGGCCATTCGCGGTTCGATCCCCAAGCCGAAGATGATGATCCTGGGTTTCCCCTCCAACCCCACCGCCCAATGCGTGGAGCTGGACTTCTTCGAACGGGTGATCGCCCTGGCCAAGCAGTACGACGTGCTGGTGATCCACGACCTGGCCTACGCCGACATCGTCTACGACGGCTGGAAAGCCCCGTCGATCATGCAGGTGCCGGGAGCCAAGGACATCGCGGTGGAGTTCTTCACCCTGTCCAAGAGCTACAACATGGCCGGCTGGCGCATCGGCTTCATGGTCGGCAACCCGGAGCTGGTCAGCGCCCTGGCGCGGATCAAGAGCTACCACGACTACGGCACCTTCACCCCGCTGCAGGTGGCGGCGATTGCCGCCCTGGAAGGCGACCAGCAATGCGTGCTGGACATTGCCGAGCAGTACCGGCAGCGCCGCAACGTGCTGGTCAAGGGCCTGCATGAACTGGGCTGGATGGTGGAGAACCCCAAGGCCTCGATGTACGTCTGGGCCAAGATTCCCGAAGCCTACGCGCACCTGGGCTCCCTGGAGTTCGCCAAGAAGCTGCTGGCCGAGGCCAAGGTCTGCGTATCGCCGGGGGTGGGTTTCGGTGAATACGGCGACGATCACGTGCGCTTTGCCCTGATCGAGAACCAGGACCGGATTCGCCAGGCGGTGCGCGGGATTCGCGGCATGTTCCGCGCCGACGGCCTGGTGCAGAAAAGCTGAGACTCCTTCAGCCACAAAAAAACCGCAGTGATGCGGTTTTTTTGTGGCCGTGCTGGCGGTTTTTTGCGGGCAAGCCCGCTCCTACAGGCGAAGCTCTTAAACCACCAGCGACAACAGCAGGATAAAGATCAGGCCCACCACCGAGAGGATGGTTTCCATGGCCGTCCAGGTCTTGAAGGTTTCGGCCACGGTCATGTTGAAGTACTGCTTGACCAGCCAGAAACCGGCGTCGTTGACATGGGACAGGATCAAGGAGCCGGCACCGGTGGCCAGCACCAGCAGCTCGCGGTTGACCCCGGGGATCATCCCCACCACCGGCACCACGATGCCCGCGCCGGTGATGGTGGCCACGGTGGCCGAACCGGTGGCGATACGAATCACCGCCGCCACCAGCCAGGCCAGGAGGATCGGCGAGATCTGCGCGTTGACCGCCATGTGCCCGATCACATCACCCACGCCGCTGGTCACCAGCATCTGCTTGAAACCGCCGCCGGCACCGATGATCAGGATGATCGCCGCGGTCGGCGCCAGGCTGGCGTCGAGCAGGCCGAGGATCTGCTTGGAGCCGATGCCCTGCTTGTAGCCGAAGGTATAGAGCGACAGCAGCAAGGCCAGCAGCAAGGCGCTGATCGGGTGGCCGATCATGTCCATCCACAGGCGGAAGAAGTGCCCGTCCGGCAGCGCCACGTCGGCGAAGGTCTTGAGCAGCATCAGGAACACCGGCAGCAGCACGGTGAGCAGGGTCACGCCGAAGCTCGGCAGGTTCTGCGAGGTGTTTTCACGGGCCAGCTGGTCCACCAGCTCCTGGGACGGATGACCCGGGATGTACTTGGCAATGAAGGTGCCGTAGATCGGACCGGCAATGATGGCGGTCGGCAGGGCAACGATCAGGCCGTAGAGAATGGTCTTGCCGATGTCGGCGCCGAACACGCCGATGGCCAGCAGTGGCCCCGGATGCGGCGGCACCAGGCCGTGCACCGCCGACAGGCCGGCCAGCAGTGGAATGCCGATCTTGATCAGCGACACCCCGGTGCGCCGGGCGACGATGAACACCAGCGGGATCAGCAGCACGAAGCCGATCTCGAAGAACAGCGGGATGCCCACCAGGAAGGCGGCGAACATCATCGCCCATTGCACCCGCTCCTTGCCGAACGAACGGATCAGGGTCTGGGCGATCTGATCGGCGCCGCCGGACTCGGCCATCATCTTGCCGAGCATGGTGCCCAGCGCCAGGATGATGCCGACAAAACCGAGCACGCCACCAAAGCCGTCCTGGAACGCCTTGATGATCTTGTCCACTGGCATGCCCGAGGTCAGGCCGAGGAACCCCGCGGCGATGGTCAGGGCAATGAAGGGATGCAGCTTGAATCGGGTGATCAACACGATCAGGCCGATGATAGTGACCACTGCATCAACCAGCAGATAGGTCTCTTGGGACATGCCAAACATGGGATTGCCTCCGGTTTGTTGTTTTTATTTAAGCGTTAAAAACAAGGGCCGAGTGGGATAGCGCTACCTATTTCGAACCGACGCTTAGCGCGAAGGTTCAAGGCCATGCTCCATCCACCATTGGTTGGCCAGTTCGGCCAGGCGCTGGACGCTCAGGGTGCTGGCATCCAGGGCCAGGGTGAGCGGCTCCCCCACCGGGGATTCGAGGGTGGCGAACTGACTGTCGATCAGGGTCGAAGGCATGAAGTGCCCTGGCCGGTGTGCCACGCGATCGGCGGCGACTGCCGGCGTCAGTTCGAGAAAGATGAAACCCAGGCCGGGGGTGGCGGCGCGCAGGCGTTCACGGTATTTGCGCTTGAGCGCCGAGCAGGTCAGCACCGGACGCTGGCCGGCGGCCAGGGTACGGCGCAACTCCTCGCACAGGCTGTCGAGCCAGCCGGCGCGGTCGTCGTCGTCGAGGGGAATGCCGGCACTCATCTTGGCGATATTGGCGGCAGGGTGGAACGTATCGCCTTCAATGGCCGTGGCGCCGCTGCGCTGGCACAGGGCCTGGCTGACGCTGGATTTGCCACAGCCGGCAACACCCATGATGACCAGGGCGGTAATTGGTTGACTCATGTAACACCTCAGCGCGCAGACAGCGCTACCTTCGCTAGTTCTAGTTCTAGTACAAAAACAGTGTCTGCCGACGCCTTCTTGTCATTTTTGTGGGTTGCCGCGTATATAGTCCGCCAAACCAAAGAGCGAGGGTCAGGCACACCTCGCTCACGCATTGCAGCTGTTTCAGGACAGCGCTACCTTAGTGACTTGAATTTTGTTTGGCAAGCCGTCTGATGACCCCTCATAAAAACGATAAAAGCTCCCGTACCACGGGGCGCCCTACCCTCAACGAAGTGGCGCGACTGGCCGGTGTCAGTCCGATCACCGCCTCCCGGGCGCTGCGCGGCGTCAGCAGCGTGGCCACCGAGCTGGTGGAAAAAGTGCAGAAGGCCGCGCAGGAGCTGAACTACGTGGTCAACTCCGCCGCCCGCGCCCTGGCCTCGGCCCAGAGCCAGTCGGTGGTGGTGCTGGTGCCGTCGCTGTCCAACCTGCTGTTCATCGAAACCCTGGAAGCCATTCATCAGGTACTGCGCCCCAAGGGCTTCGAAGTGCTGATCGGCAACTATCACTATTCCCGGGACGAAGAAGAAAACCTGCTGCGCAACTACATGACCTACCAGCCGCGCGGGCTGCTGCTGACCGGTTTCGACCGCACCGAAAGCTCCCGACGGATGATCGAGGCCAACAACATCCCCTGCGTCTACATGATGGATCTGGACTCCGGCGCCGGACTCAACTGCGTGGGCTTTTCCCAGTTGAACGCGGGGGAGACTGCGGCCCGGCACCTGATTTCCCGTGGCCGCAAGCACCTGGCCTACGTCGGCGCACAACTGGACCAGCGCACCCTGCTGCGCGGCGAAGGCTTCCGCCGCGCCCTGCAGGAAGCCGGGCTGTACAACCCCGACCTGGAACTGCTGACCCCGCGTCCGTCTTCGGTCGGCCTGGGCGGCGAACTGTTCCTGCAACTGATGCAGAGCCAGCCGCAAGTGGACGCCATCTTCTTCGGCAACGACGACCTGGCCCAGGGCGCCTTGCTCGAAGCCATGCGCTGCGGGATCAAGATCCCCGAGCAAGTGGCGGTGCTGGGTTTCAACGACCTGCCGTCCTCGGAACACATGGTGCCGCGCTTGAGCAGCATCAGCACCCCCAGGGAGGCCATCGGCCGCCGCGCCGCCGAGCAGATGCTGACCCTGCTGGCCGGCAACAGCGTGACCGAGCCCGTGGTGGACATGGGGTTCGAACTGCGGATCCGGGAAAGCACCTGAGGGTTCAGGGCTGCACGCCAAGCACACTGAGCAGCAGCCCGAAGCCGATCAGTACCACCCCGAACAGCTGATCGATACGGCGCTTGTAGCCCAACAGCCGCTCGGCAATGGCCGGCGCCGAAAAAAACAGCGCCACGGCCACGAACCACAGCACGTGGGCCAGGACGATGATCGCTCCGTAGCCGATCTGTACCGCCAGCCCCGTACCCGGCTGGATCACCTGCATGAACAGGCTGAGGACGAAAATCATCGTCTTCGGATTCAGCGCATTGGTCAGGAAACCGCTGCGCAAGGCCGCCCAGGACGACACTTGGCCACGCCCCGCCACTTCCTGCGGCCCCTGGGCGGGACTGCGCAGTAAGCGAATGCCCAGGTAGATCAGATACAGCGCCCCGGCAAGCTTCAGCCCGGTGAACCACAGCGGCGACTGCTGCAACAGCAGCCCCACCCCCAGCAGGCTGTAGCCGATATGCAGCATGACCCCGAGCCCGATCCCCAGTGCGGTCAGCACGCCATGACGGCGCGAGAGCATCAGGCTGTTACGGGTGACCAGGGCAAAATCGACCCCGGGGCTGAGTACCGCGAGAATGGTGATGGTGATTACGACTAACAGTTCTGTCACGTTGCCAACGCCTTGGTTATACAATCCGGCGCTACTGTATGGGGATCTTCTGGTTCAAGGCCAACGATGAAAACTGACACTCTTGGTGATGAAAACTCACAGACACCGCGCCGACGCCTGCCCCCCCTCGGCGCCCTGCGCTGCTTCGAAGCGGCCGCTCGCCTGGAGAGCTTTACCCTGGCCGGCACCGCCCTGCACCTGACCCACGGCGCCATCAGCCGCGCCGTGCGCAGCCTGGAAGAAGACCTGGGCACCGCCCTGTTCGAGCGGCGCAGCCACCGGGTGTTTCTCACCGCGGCCGGGGCCGAACTGCTGCACAGCGTGACCCAGGCCCTGGACCTGATCGAAAACACCACGCGCCGCCTGCGAGCTCCGCCCCCTGGAGCTCCGCTGGTGCTGTCCTGTGAACCGACCCTGCTGATGCGCTGGCTGATTCCGCGCCTGCCGGCCTTCCAGGCCGCCCACCCCGACCTGTCCATCCAGTTGCTGGCCGGCGGCGGGCCCTTCTCGTTCAACGCCGGCATCGACCTGGCGATCCGCCGCAATGATTTCGCCTGGAGCGACCAGACCCACGCCCACTGGCTGTTCGACGAAGCCATTGGCCCGGTGTGCCGTCCGGACCAACAGCCTGACTGGGCGCCGCAGTCAAACCAGCAGGCAGTCCTCGCGGACCACGCCCCGCGCCTGCACAGCGCGACCCGGCCGCAAGCCTGGGAACACTGGCTGCAGTTGCACCCGATGCCGCTGCCTCAGGCGTCTTCGGAGCAGGTCTTCGAACATTTCTACTTCAGCCTGCAAGCTGCGGTGGCGGGCTTGGGGCTGGCCATCGCCCCTTGGCAACTGGTGCGCGACGATCTGCGCGACGGACTGCTGTGCGCCCCTTTCGGCTTCGTCGCCGACGGCAGTGCCTACTACTTGCTCTCGGCCCAAGCGATCAGTGACGACTCGGCGGCCGGTCTGTTGCTGCGCTGGTTGCGCCAGCAGGCCCTGGCCTAGAACCCGGGGCCGGGCCGCGGCCCCAGCGCCGGATCTTCGCCACTAAGCAACTGCACCAGGGCCAGAGCGCCCTTCTGCAGCGGCCGGCTCTTGAGCCACACCGCATGCACCGGCAACGACAGGCCGTTGTCGAGATTCTTGAACTTCAGGCGCTGCAAGCGACCTGCCGCCAGCAGCGGCTGGATCACCGACAGCGGGAAATTGCCCCAGCCGATCCCGGCCTCCACCATGTGCAAGGCCATGGCCAGGCTGTCGGTGCGCCACAGCGACTCGCCCACCAGGGGCCGGGTATCGCTGATGGGCAGGTCGCGGCTGGCCACCACCACCTGGCGCACCCGGATCAACTCCTCCAGATACAGCGCCCCATCACTGGCCACAAACAGCGGATGCCGGGGTGAAATACAGGCAATGATCCGTTCGCTGCCGGCGTACTGGAAATATTCCAGGGCATTCACGCTCAGGCCGGCAAACGCCACACCCACGCTGACCCGTCCGCTGTGCAGCAGTTGCAGCACGTCATCCTGAGGAGCGCTGAGCACTTCCACATCCAGCAGCGGATAGCGCTCGGCCAGCAGCTTGATGGCCGCCAGCAGCCGCTGCTTGTCGATGTCATCCACCACCGCGATCGAGAGTGTGCTCTCCAGCCCCAGGGACAGCTCGATGGCATGCACCTGCAACTGCTTGAGCTGGTCGGCAATCAGCCGGGCATGGGGCGCGAGCGACAGGGCCAGGGGCGTCGGCACCGGCTCGCGATGGCTGCGATCGAACAGGGCATAGCCCAGTTCGGCCTCAAGGTTGGCAATGCCCATGCTCACCGCCGAGGGCACCTTGCCCAGCGCGCGGGCCGCCGCAGAAAAGGAACCGCGCTCAAGCACGGCGAGAAACAACTGGATGCTGTCGCTGGAGAAATTCATGGGCACAACCTATCAGCAAAACTGAAAGCTTCCGACTTTTTCTGTCATCGACATTGAAGCTATCTTTCGCGCCCCGTGCCAGCCCAGCCCTGGCCACCTGTATTCAATACCGAGGAATTCCCATGCAAGGCGTGAAACGCAAACTGCTCTATGTATCCCTGTTCGAGGTGTTCGGCATGACCTTCTCGGCCCTCGGCCTGGCCCTGCTGTCCGGCACCTCGCCCAGCAGTACCGGCCCACTGGCGGTGGTGATCACCAGCATCGCGGTGACCTGGAACTTCATCTACACCAGCCTGTTCGAACGCTGGGAAAGCCGCCAGCCGTCACGCACCCGCACCGTCAAGCGACGCATCGCCCACGCCGTTGGCTTTCAATTGACCCTGATCGTGTTCCTGATCCCGCTGATCGCCTGGTGGATGGGCATCAGCCTGGTACAGGCCTTTCTCCTGGATCTGGCGCTGATCCTGTTCATCCCTTGCTACACCTTCGTCTTCAACTGGCTGTTCGACCGGGTCTTCGGCCTGCCGGCCTCGGCCTTGCCCGACCCGGCCTGAAGCGCGGACAAACATCCAGAGGCACATTGGCCATCGCCGAGGACCGGGCACACTGATAGATTCCCATGGCCCGCTTGAGCCACGAACAAGGAAGCGTCATGGGAACCCCCTACAGAATTCTCGGCAAAGCCTCGTCCATCAACGTCAGAAAAGTCTTGTGGACCTGCGAGGAGCTTGGCCTTTCCTACCAACAGGAAGATTGGGGCAGCGGCTTCCAATCGACCCACACTCCCGAGTTCCTCGCCCTCAACCCCAATGCCCAGGTTCCGGTGCTGATCGATGCCGCCGGCGCCCTGTGGGAGTCCAACAGCATCTGCCGCTACCTGGCCAACCTGCATCCCGGCAGCGGCCTGTTGCCGATCGCTCCACGGGCCCGGGCCCTGGTGGAACAGTGGATGGACTGGCAGGCCTGCGAACTCAACCCGGCCTGGAGCTACGCCTTCATGGGCCTGGTGCGCCAGCATGCGGACTACCAGGACTCTCGGCGCATCGACGCCAGCCTGCGGGCCTGGAACGCCAAGATGGCGATACTCGAACAACAGCTGCAGCGCTCCGGAGCCTATGTCCTCGGGGAGCAGCCGAGCCTGGCGGACATCGTCCTCGGGCTCTCGGTCAACCGCTGGAAGATGACGCCCATGGAGCACCCTGATTTCCCCGCCATAGAGGCCTACTACGAACGCCTCAGCCTGCGTCCGGGCTTTCGCCTGCACGGACGCAACGGCACCCCATAGCCTGAGCCACGCCCTTACCTGGCCACCGGAGATTGGACATGAATGGACTCAATGTATTGCTGACCGGCGCCTGTGGCCGGATCGGCAAGGTATTCTTCCAGGGCTCGCAGGAGCGCTACCGCTTCACCCTGACCGACCGCGTCGAACCGGACTTCGAGATCCCGGCGCCCCACCGCTTCGTGCGCCTGGATCTTGACGACCCGCAGACCATCGGCCGTCTCCTGCCGGGCATCGACGTCGTCGTCCACCTGGCCGGCATCCCCCATGCCAGCGCCAGTTTCGAGCAACTGCTGCCCAACAATATCCTCGCCACCACCTACCTGTTCGAGGCCGCCGTTAACGCCGGCTGCCGACGCCTGGTGTTCGCCAGCAGCGCCCAGACCATGGAAGGCTACCCGGTGGATCGACAGATCACGGCGAACATGCCGGTGATGCCGGCCAACCTGTATGGGGTCAGCAAGTGCTATGGCGAGGCGCTGTGCGCCTTCTATGCCGCCAGACGCGGGCTGTCCTGCATTGCCCTGCGCATCGGCGCCTTCGAGTTCCCCGAGCATCATGAGCTGACCAGCGCCCGCGACCTCAGCGCCTGGCTCAGCCCCCGAGACGCCCTGCAACTGCTGCAACGGGCCGTGGAAGCCCCCGGGGTGCAGCACTTCATCGGCCACGGCATCTCCAACAATCGCTTCAAGCGCCTGGACCTCAGCGAAACCACGCGGGTCCTCGGTTATGAGCCAGTGGACGATGCCTTCCAGGAGGACTTCGGCATACCCATCACCTACTGAGCGCGGCCCTCGGCAAACCCGGGCGGCGCTTGCCAGAAAGCGGCAAGACTTGTCCGCCCGCGGGCCACCCGGCAGCACTCGATGGCGTCAATCCATTGATATTAAAGGGTGATTTTATTAGGCATGGATCTTGCTGGAATACTCGCCTAGTTCTCTCACACAGGTTCCCGATCATGTTGGTCAACGCCCAGAAATCCGTTTCGGTGCAGCCCACCTCGCGCACCGATATGGACCCGACCACTGCAGCCGCCAGCGCGCTGTACAGCGGCATGCTGCAACAGGCCCAGAACTCCGTCACCGTGCCGACGTCCCAGTCCAGCCTGCAAGGCAATACCGTGGACGACAACGTCAATGCCGCGTTCGCCAAGACCCGCGTCCTGCTCCAGGCCACACCGCCGACCGCCAGCACGCCACAGGCCAATAGCGCCACCGAATCCAGCGCGTTGAGCGAATTCAAGGACTACATGAGCAAGACGCCCGAACAGCGTCTGCGCGACAACATCCTCAAGGATATGGGCCTGACCGAAGAAGACCT
This sequence comes from Pseudomonas sp. TKO26, assembly GCF_003225665.1. Taxonomy (NCBI): domain Bacteria; kingdom Pseudomonadati; phylum Pseudomonadota; class Gammaproteobacteria; order Pseudomonadales; family Pseudomonadaceae; genus Pseudomonas; species Pseudomonas sp. TKO26. The sequence goes on along the minus strand of NZ_QKLN01000001.1, from coordinate 568,411 downwards.
GAAAAACCTGCCGCCGGAGCGCCAGCTGGCAATCAACCAGGAAATCGCCCAGCGCCTGAAGGACAAGATGCAACTGGCCAAGGAAGAGGCTGATACCAAGACCAGCGCCAAGCCGATCGACGAGAAATTCCTCGCCTCGCTGTAATGGCGCACGACGAAAAAGGGTTCCCAGCGGGAACCCTTTTTTGTGCCTGACGCAACCCGATCACTGCAACTGCAAGGTCGAGTTGAACTGGCTGATGGCATCCACCACATGTCGCGAGCCTTGCTGGATTTCCAGGATCACCTCCCCCGCCTCGTTGGCCAGTTCGACCCCGACGCCGGTGCGGCTCAGGCTCGATTGCATGCTGGTGACCGCGCTCATCGACAGGTCGTGGTTCTTGCGCACCACTTCGACGATTTCCACCGTGGCCTGACTGGTTCGCGCCGCCAGGCTGCGCACCTCGTCGGCCACCACCGCAAAGCCTCGCCCGTGCTCGCCGGCCCGAGCCGCCTCGATGGCCGCATTGAGCGCCAGCAGGTTGGTCTGGTCGGCGATTCCGCGAATGGTCTGGACGATGCTGCCGATGATCTCCGACTGCTTGCTCACGGCATCGATGCTGCGCGCCGCTTCGTTCAGGTCGTGAGAGATCTGCTGGATGATCTGCACCGTCTGCTGCACCACCTGCGAGCCCTTCTGGGCGCAGGCGTCGTTCTGTACCGAGGTGCTATGGGCGGATTCGGCGGCGGACTGCAGGCTGGTCATCTGCTGGGTGATATCGCTGGCGAACTTGACCACCTTGTACAAGCGGCCCTTGGTGTCGAACAGGGGGTTGTACGAGGCTTCAAGGAACACCGTCTGGCCGTACTTGTTTTCCCGCTCGAAACGATGGGAGTGATACTCGCCACGGTTCAACGAAGCCCAAAACTGCTTGTACTCCGATGACTCGGCTTCAGCCCGGTGACAGAACATGCTGTGGTGCTGACCAAGGATTTCATTCAAGGGGTACTGCATGGTCTTGAGGAAGTTGTCGTTGGCCTTGAGGATCTTGCCGTCCGGACTGAACTCGATGATCGCCATGGAACGGCCGATGGCATTCAGCAGGCTCTGGTTTTCATGTTCGACATGGATGCGTTCGGAGATGTCCGAAGCCACCTTGATCACGCTCTTGACCCGGCGATCGGCATCGAACACCGGCATGTAGCTGGCTTCGAGCCAGATCTCTTCGCCGCGCTTGTTCAGCCGCAGGAAAGTGCCACTGACCGGTTCACCCCGCCCCAGGTCGCGCCAGAGCTTGGCGTATTCCTCGCTGCGGTAGAACTCTTCCTCGCAAAAGATCCGGTGATGCTTGCCACGTATCTCTTCAGCGGAATAACCCATGGTCTGGCAGAAGTTGTCGTTGGCATCGAGCACGATGCCATCGGGAGAAAACTCGATCATCGCCATGGAGCGGCTGATTGCCGCCAGCTTGGCGTTGGCCTCGGCCAGCGCACAATTGAAACGCTCGATCTCTTGCAGGTCAGCCTTGTGATGTAGGTTAAACATGGTTGTATCACCTTCAACGCTGTCTTTTGATTGACGGAAGTTCCTAGTCTTTCAACTGAGCCACTACAACGTTCGATAAAACACGGCAAACACCCCCCTTCATATGAGAGAGGAATTGTCAGGTGATCAATGATGTTCAATCGGAGAGTTCATATTGCAACGCTCTTATCAAGCCATCCTTTTCTTGATGCCCTATAAACGGGCCGACCTAACAAAGAAAAGAAACTCCATCTAATTAATTACTCCTGAACCTCTGGTGCCTCTAGTTGCGCACTCTCGTCTTTGTTCATGCTTTCGGTGCCGCCCTCGGGTAAACAATGTGCAAACAACCGGTACAAGGGCAAACATCAGGGGGTGAGGAACAGTACCGGACAACGCAATACATAGGTTTTTTCACAACTGAGCATAGACAGCCGCGCCCCCTATGCAAGGCCACCAGTCAGTCGGTTTTCACAACTTTCAAAATCATTGGAAGCATTCTCAAAAAGTACCCAACAAGACATTAAAGAATGTTCTGACTAACCTCCCTCAAGTATCTGCACAAACGCCTGAACCATACCGTTGCTCTCACGACCCGGTGCCGCTACCAGGGCAAACTGACGCTCGACGGGCCGACTCAACGGCAACACCCGCAAACCCTGGCGCTGCTCCGGCAGGGTGCTTTCCGGTACCAGGGTCACCCCCAGCCCTTCACGCACCAGACTGAATGCGCTGTTCCACTCCCGCACTTCGATCCGCACGTCCGCCAGTGGCAGGCCGGCGTCGGCAGCCAGACTGCGGGCGTTCACCGAGCAACCGCCAGTGGCCAGGACAAAGGGTTGGGCCAGCAAGCTCGCAAGATCGATGCTCGCCGCCCGCCAGGGGTGCTCCAGGGGCAATACCGCCACCCACGAGTCCAGCCCCAGCAACCACGAACGACGCCCGGCCGCGGGATTCAGCACCACCCCCAGGTCCACCAGTTGCGCCTCCAGCAGGGCTTCGACCTCATCGTCGCTGACCTCCAACTGCACCACCTCGATCCCCGGGTGCAACTGCCTGAAGCGTCGCAGCAAGGGTGGCAGAACCTGCGCCAGGACCATGGGAAACCCCGCCAGGCGCAGGCTGCCATGGGGCATGCCCCGGGCCGCGTCGACCTGGCGCCGCACCTGGGCCAGTGCACCGAGCATCACCCGCGCCTGCTCCAGCACCTGCAGGCCGATAGCCGTAGGCAGCGCCTGACGACGCTCGCGGATGAACACCTGTACGCCAAGCATGTCCTCCATCTGCGCCAGAGCCTGGCTGGCCCCGGACTGGGTCATCCCCACTTGCTCGGCGGCACGGGTGATGGTGCCGCATTCAGCGATCGCCACCAGCAGGCGCCAGTGCATCAGGTTCATCACGGCAGTAGCTATCCTTATGGCAGTTTTCTGAAAAATGAATTTTACCCATGCCCACAGCCTCGCCGACACTGCTTCGAACCTTCACTCGAGAGCCGCCGATGAAACTCTACTACGTCCCTCAAGCCTGCTCCCTGGCCTGCCATATCGTGCTGCGGGAATTGCAACTGCCATTCGAAGCGATCCGTGTCGACAATCGCAGCAAGCGCACGGCCGAAGGTGAGGATTTCCTCGCCATCAACCCCAAGGGCTACGTTGCCGCCCTGCAACTGGACAACGGTGAAGTGCTCACCGAGGGCCCGGCGATCCTGCAGTACCTCGCCGACCTCAAGCCCGAGGCCGGTCTGGCGGCACCACAGGGCAGCTGGCAGCGGGTACGGCTGCAGGAAACCCTGAACTTCATCACCAGCGAGGTTCACGGGATCATGGGCTGGCTGTTCAACTCAGCGCTGGATGACCAGGCCAAGGACCTGTTCCGGCAAAAGCTGTTCAAGCGTTTGGCTCTGCTGGAACAGATCCTGGAACGACAGGACTACCTGCAGGGTGGACAGTTCAGCGTTGCCGATGCCTACCTGTTCACCGTGCTGCGCTGGACCGCGGTGTTTGCCATCGACCTGGCCGCCTGGCCAGCCTTGCTGAAATACCAGGCACGAATCGAGCAGCGCCCGACAGTGCGAGAAGCACTGGCGCTAGAGCTGGCATAGAGGAGCAGGAAAGGCCCGGGGCGTGCTCAAGGGCAGACAAGACCAGGCCCGCCGTGCGGGCTTGGTCAAAGCGATCAATGGCCGAAGATGTTCACTTCGGTTTTCTTGGCCTTTTTCTCGACGCGCTTCTCGTGCGCGCTCTTGGCCGGTTTCTTCTTGGCGTTTTTCTTGGCGTTCATACCTTTGGACATGACTGCGACTCCACTGATGCCGGATAAGCTTCAGGTATAGCACCTAGGGGCAGCCGGGGTTCCTCTATAATCCGCCGCGCCCAGTCACAACCCCGGAAACACCATGCCCTGCCTGCAGATCGGCCCGCTCGACGAGGCCTCTCGTCCCCTGCTGAACAAGTTCTACCGCCAGCACCGTTCGTCCATGCGCGCCTCGGCCGAGGGCCAGCTGTGGGTGATAAGAGAGGGCGAGATCATTGCCGGGATGAGCCTGACCCCGGTGGCTCAAGGGCATTGGCTGACGGGTTTGTTCGTCGCCCCATCGCTCCGTGGCCGGGGGCTGGCGGCGCAGTTGGTGCGGCAAGCCCGACAGGCTGTGCCAGGTCCGCTCTGGCTGTTCTGCCACCCGGACCTGGAAATTCTGTATCAACGCATGGGCTTCACCCGTGCCCCCCACCTGCCGGCGCCCCTGGCCGAGCGCCTGGCCCGCTACCAACGCAGCAAGCCTTTGCTGGCCATGGGCGCCCCGGCCTTCGACCAGACCCCATGAACCGGGGCCGCAAGATCAGTCGTCGGCGTTGGGATCGAGATCGGGAAACAGCACCTCAGTGAAGCCGAATTTGCTGAAATCACTGATCCGCGACGGATACAGCCGACCGATCAGGTGATCGCATTCATGCTGCACCACCCGGGCGTGAAAGCCCGACGCCACGCGCACCACCGGCTCGCCCTTGGGATCGAAGCCCTCGTAGCGAATATGCTGGTAGCGCTGCACCGCTCCACGCAGACCGGGAACCGAGAGGCAGCCTTCCCAGCCTTCTTCCAGCACCGGGCTCAGCGGGGTGATCAGGGGATTGATGAGGATGGTCTGCGGGACCGCTTCGGCGTCCGGGTAACGTTCGCTGTGCTCGAAGCCGAAGATCACCAGTTGCAGGTCGACACCGATCTGCGGCGCCGCCAGCCCCACGCCACCGACACTTTCCATGGTCTGGAACATATCGTCGATCAGCTCCCACAACTGCGGACTGTCGAACATCTCGGGCGGCACCGGCGGGGCAATACGCAGCAGGCGTTCATCGCCCATCTTGAGGATTTCACGGATCATGTTCAGGCTTCGTCAGTAGTGGGATGGCGCGAGTGGTCCCGGCCCAGTCCAGAAACGTGTTGTTTATCGCCGAGCCCGTCAAAGTCCTTTTCGCCAGGGTCCTTGCCTTCGGCCGACATGTGTTCGATCACCGCGTTCATCTCCGCTCCCAGCAACAGCACGGCCGAAGAGATATAGAAGTACAGCAACAGCACGATGATCGCGCCGATACTGCCATACATGGCGTTGTAGTTAGCAAAGGTTTTCACGTAGTAGGCGAACCCCAGGGACGCGACGATCCACACCACCACCGCCAACACCGAACCGGGGGTGATAAAGCGGAATTTCTGCTTCACATCCGGCATCACGTAATACATCAGGGCCACGGCCACCATCATCAGCAGCACGATCACCGGCCAGCGCAGGATGGTCCACAGGGTGACGATGAACGCTTCCAGGCCCACCTGCCCGGCCAGCCAGGTCATCACCTGCGGCCCCAGCACCATCAGTGCCGCAGCAGCCAGGAGCATGCCGGCGATCCCCACGGTGTAGAAGATCGACAGCGGAAAACGCTTCCAGATCGGCCGCCCCTCGACTACATCGTAGGCCGCGTTCATCGCGCTCATCATCAGGCGCACGCCCGCCGAGGCGGTCCACAGCGCGATGACGATACCCACGGAAAGCAGCCCGCCCTTGGACTGCTGCAATTGGTCGATCACCGGATTGACCTGCTCCAGTGCCTGAGGCGGCAACACCAGTTCCGATTGCAGGCGCAGCCAGCTGAAAAAGTCCGGCAAGTGCAAGAAACCGATCAGGGCGATGAGAAACAGGATGAAGGGGAACAGCGAGAACAGCATCTGGTAGGCCAGTGCCGAGGCGTAAGTGGACATCTCGTCCGCGATGAATTCATGCACCGTGCGAATCAGCACACGATGCAAGGGCAAACCTTTGAGGTCCGGAAAAATCATAGCGTCTCCTTTCGCCGCAAAAAGGTTGAAGTCGAAAGCGACTCAGGGGGCGTTTTCTACAACAAATTAGCTCAGTTGGCGAACCGCAACCATGACAACACGTGGATTGGCTGATCGCTTCCCTGGGCCGGCACGTGAAAACGGCCATCCTGGGATGGCCGCTGCCGTGCATCATCGATCCCGAGGTTTTCAGGCTTTGTCGATGGTTTTCTTCACCGCATCCTTGGCTTTGCCCAAGGCTTGCTGGGCCTCACCCTTCTTCTCCTGCAGCTTGCCTTCTACCTGCAGTTTGGTGTTGTCGGTGGCCTTACCGATACCTTGCTTGACGTTGCCAATGGCTTCGTTGGCCAGACCTTTTGCCTTATCTGCTGTGCTGCCCATGGTATTTCTCCGTAGAACATTCATTGATCAAACAAAGAGGATTTGCGTCGTTACCCAAGGTTGACTCGTGGCCGTTGCGCAGAGTTTCAATTATTTTTCATCGGGCATTTCATCAGCGGTGCCAGGTTGCGCTTTATGTTTGCCGGGCAACCCGGGAGAATGCTCGACCTGTTCAGGCCAAGCACTGAAGATCCAATCCCCGTAGGAATGTTATGAAACTCGATAAAAAGCAGGCCATCGCCCGCAGAAACCAGGAACTGGGCGGTGCGGTGCTGGGCGTCAACAACTGCCATTTCGCGGAGCTGAACCGCAATCGCAACATCTGGTGGTTCGATATCCTAGTCACCCGCCTGGCCATCGGTCAGTACGAATGGGTCCACCTGCTGCTGCACACCCCGGACACCGACCAGCTGCTGCACCTGAAAGTGCCGACGGTGTTCCTGCGGGAAAAACTCGAAGGCCTGGTGATCCGCAACCAAGGCAAGCGCAAGGCCGCCCTGAGCCTGGAGCTGAGCGCCGACAAGGACTCCTTCCTCAAGGACGTGCGCCCCGCCGGCACCGGCGTGAGCTTTGCCCAGTTCCAGCAGTAAGCCGCTCCTGGCGCGCGCCCATGAAAAAGCCCCGCACTGGCGGGGCTTTTTCATGGGCACTGCGGCCTACTTCTTCACGCCGAGCTTCTTCAACTCTTCGTCACGCAGTTCGCGGCGCAGGATCTTGCCGACGTTGGTGGTCGGCAGGGCATCGCGGAACTCCACGGCCTTGGGCACCTTGTAGCCGGTGACGTTGGCGCGCATGTGCTCCATCACCTGCTCCTTGGTCAGGTTCACCCCTGGCTTGGCGACGATGAAGATCTTGATGATCTCGCCGGATTTTTCATCCGGTATGCCGATTGCCGCGCACTGCAGCACGCCCGGCAGCGAGGCCAGCACATCTTCCAGTTCGTTGGGGTAAACGTTGAAGCCCGACACCAGGATCATGTCCTTCTTGCGGTCGACGATGCGGATATAGCCGTCCGGCTGGATCAGGGCAATGTCACCGGTCTTCAGCCAGCCTTCGCTGCTGAGGACTTCGTCGGTGGCGTCCTGGCGCTGCCAGTAGCCCTTCATCACTTGCGGGCCCTTCACGCACAACTCGCCGACCTCGCCCAGCTCCAGCTCTTCGCCGGCGTCGTTGACCACCCGGCACAGGGTCGAAGGCACCGGAATGCCGATGGTGCCGACCTGGATGTTCTGGATCGGGTTGACCGTGGCCACCGGGCTGGTTTCGGTCATGCCGTAGCCTTCGCAGATCGGGCAGTTGGTCACTTCCTTCCAACGCTCGGCGGCCGCCAGTTGCAGGGCCATGCCCCCGGACAAGGTGACTTTCAGCGCAGAGAAATCCAGCTTGCGGAAGGCTTCGTTATTGCACAGAGCCACGAACAGGGTGTTGAGGCCGACAAAACCGCTGAACTTCCACTTCGACAGTTCCTTGACCATCGCCGGCAAGTCCCGCGGGTTGCTGATCAGGATGTTGTGGTTGCCCATGAGCATGATGGCCATGCAATGGAAGGTGAACGCATAGATGTGGTACAGCGGCAGCGGGGTGATGAGGATCTCGCAGCCTTCATTGAGGTTGGAGCCCATCAGCGCCTTGCACTGCAGCATGTTGGCCACCAGGTTGCGGTGGGTCAGCATCGCGCCCTTGGCCACGCCGGTGGTACCGCCGGTGTATTGCAAGACGGCCACATCGCCGCCGGCGGGATTGGCTTCCTGCACCGGCTGGCCGCGGCCCTTGCTCAAGGCATCATTGAATTTGACCGCCTGGGGCAAGTGGTAGGCCGGCACCATCTTCTTCACGTACTTGATCACGCTGTTGATCAGCAGGCGCTTGAGTGGCGGCAGCAGATCCGCCACTTCGGTAACGATCACATGCTTGACCCCAGTCTTGGGCACCACGCTTTCTGCCAGATGGGCCATGTTGGCCAGGCAGACCAGGGCCTTGGCCCCGGAGTCATTGAATTGGTGTTCCATTTCCCGCGCGGTGTACAGCGGGTTGGTGTTGACCACGATCAGGCCGGCGCGGATCGCACCAAATACCGCGATCGGGTATTGCAGCAGGTTGGGCAGTTGCAGAGCGATTCGATCGCCGGGCCGCAAATCGGTATGCTGCTGCAGGTACGCGGCGAAGGCACCGGACAATTCATACAACTCACCATAGGTGATTGTCTTGCCAAGGTTGCTAAAGGCCGGTTTGTCAGCGAAACGTTGGCAGGATTGTTTCAATACCGCCTGAATATTCGGATACTCGTCTGGATTGATATCGGCAGCAATTCCAGCTGGGTACTTATCCTTCCAAAAGTCTTCGATCATGGAAGCCCACTCCTCAGCAACGCGAATTCATCACCGCAGTTGATGCGATTATTATTTGTCTGTGTTTTTTATTGGTGTCTATTGTTGGTGAGTCTGGCTGTTTACTTAGGCCGAGAAGTCACAAAGCGCGCCGAGAGTAGCAGCTTTGAAAAAGGCCGCCTAGAGCCAAAGAAGACCTGAATAGTCACACTTGTGACTCAAGAACATTTAATGGTCACTTTTAGAGTAAAAATTCTATCGCTGTGAATTCCGCTCTAGCTCGGGGCTTTGCGCCCCTGAAATGACTCGGGGGCCAGCCCGTTGCGTCAACCGGCCGCCCCCCGAGGGAGGAACTCAAGGATCAGGCGATGTCACGCAACTCGCGGCGCAGGATCTTGCCCACGGGCGTCATGGGCAGCGACTCACGCAGGACGATGTGCTTGGGCACCTTGTAGGCGGTGAAATTCTCCTTGCAGTAGGCCTTGAGCTCTTCCAGGCTGACCCCCGTTTCACGGGGCACCACAAACAGCTTCACCGCCTCGCCCGAACGCTCGTCCGGCACGCCGATCACCGCGCAGTTGGCGACCTTGGGGTGAGCCATGACCACGTCTTCGATCTCGTTGGGATACACGTTGAAACCCGAGACGATGATCATGTCCTTCTTGCGATCGACAATACGCACGAAACCGTCCGGATCGATCACCGCGATATCCCCGGACTTGAACCAGCCTTCGGCGTCCAGCACCTCCGCGGTGGCTTCAGGCTTGTTCCAGTAGCCCTTCATGACCTGCGGCCCCTTGATGCACAGCTCGCCGCGCTCGCCCAGTGGCTGCTCGCTGCCCTGGTCATCGATGACCTTCAAGGTGGTGCCCGGCACCGGCAGACCGACCGTGCCCAACCGCGAGCGGTCGCCATAAGGGTTGGTGCACGCCACCGGCGAGGTTTCGGTAAGGCCATAGCCCTCGGTGATCCGGCATCCGGTGAGCTGCTGCCAGCGTTCCGCCGTGGCCTTGACCAGGGCCGTGCCACCGGAGTTGGTCAGCTTGAGACTGGAAAAATCCAGGTGCTTGAACTCCGGATGATCCATCAGTGCCACGAACAGCGTGTTCAACCCCAGCAGCGCGGAAAACCGCCACTTCTTCAACTCCTTGATAAAGCCACCGATGTCTCGCGGGTTGGTGATCAGCACGTTGTGGTTGCCAGTGACCATCATGCACATGCAGTTCGCGGTGAAGGCATAGATGTGGTAGAGCGGCAGCGGCGCGATCATCACTTCCTGGCCTTCGCGCCACTGGGTATGGCCATCGGGTCCGTGCTGGCCGAGGCAGGCCCGGGCCTGCTGCATGTTGGCCACCAGGTTGCCGTGGGTCAGCATTGCCCCCTTGGCCAGGCCGGTGGTGCCACCGGTGTACTGCAGCACGGCAAGATCTTCCAGGCCGACCTGCAGCGGTTTGATCCCCTGGCCACGCCCGAGGCGCAAGGCACTCTTGAAGGCAATGGCCTGGGGCAGGTGATAGGCCGGCACCATCTTCTTGACCTTGTCCACCACGGTATTGACCAGCCAGCCCTTGGCACTGGACAGCATGTCGCCCATCTTGGCTTCGATCAGGAACTGGATGTCGGTGTCGCCCAGCACTTCCTGAACCTTCTGCCCGAACACGTTCAGGTAGACCAGGGCCCGGGCTCCGGAATCCTTGAATTGATGACGCATCTCCCGCGCGGTGTACAGCGGGTTGGTGTTGACCACCACCAGCCCGGCCCGCAGCGCGCCGAACACCGCGATCGGGTACTGCAGGACATTGGGCATCTGCACCGCGATACGATCCCCCGGAACCAGGTCGGTATGGCTTTGCAGATAACCGGCGAAAGCCGCGCTGTAGCGTTCCAGCTCGGCGTAGGTGAGGGTCACCCCCATATTGCTGAACGCCGGGCGGTCAGCAAACTTCTTGCAGGAACGCTCAAACACCTCGATCACCGACTTGTAGGCCCCCAGATCGATCTCGTTGGGGACGCCGGCGGGGCGCTTATCATTCCAGAAATCAGGTTGCATTATTCTTGTCCTCTTTTTGCCTGAACGGTCCGGGACGCCACTGTAACGCTATCAGCGGCGGGGCTCCTCGGACGTTAGCAGCTATGGCGATTCAGGCAAATATGCGCAAGTGTGTCATTAACTGTGTGAATCTTGCGTCCAACAGGCCGACGAATCGGACGGACACGCATTGATGCGCTATAAAGTGCAGCGTCTTCGAGCAAAGGAATCGCCATGACCCACGACACCTTCTGGTTGACCACAAGCGACCACCAGCGCCTCTTCGTCAACCAGTGGCTGCCCGAGCCTGCGCTCAAGGCGGTGATCCTGCTGTCCCACGGCATGGCCGAGCACAGTGGACGCTATGCTCGGCTGGCGGCGGCCCTGTGCGCCGCAGGTTATGGCCTCTATGCCCCGGACCAGCGCGGCCACGGCAACACCGCGCAGCACGGCGTGCTCGGCCACTATGCGGATCACGGCGGCTGGAACAAGGTGGTCGGCGACCTGGCCAGCCTCAACCAGCACATCGGCCAGCAGCACCCTGGCACCCCCATCGTGCTGCTGGGCCACAGCATGGGCAGCTACATCGCCCAGGCATACCTGCTGCATCACAGCGCCAGCCTGCATGGGGCGATCCTCAGCGGCTCGAACTTCCAGCCCGTGGCCCTGTACCGCATCGCCAGCCTGATCGCCCGTTTCGAACGCTGGCGCCAGGGCGCAACTGGACGCAGCGCCCTGATCGAGTGGCTGTCCTTCGGCTCGTTCAACAAGGCCTTCAAACCCAATCGCACCGCCTTTGACTGGCTCAGCCGCGACCCGGAGGAAGTCGACAAGTACGTGAATGACCCCTTGTGCGGCTACCGCTGCAGCAACCAGCTATGGATCGACCTGCTGGGCGGCCTGCAACAGATCAGCAAGATTTCCAACCTGGCGCAGATCGATCCGGGCCTGCCGTTGCTGGTGATGGGCGGTGAATGTGATCCGGTAAGCGCCGGCAAGCGTCTCAAGGATCTGGCCAGCGCCTTGCGCGAGGCCGGCAGCCAGTGCCTGCAACTCAATATCTACCCGCAAGCGCGTCATGAGCTGTTCAACGAAAGCAACCGTGACCAAGTGACCCACGACGTCCTGGCCTGGCTCGATCAGGCCCTGCTACACCGTCGCCCGCCCCGCGCGGAGTAAGGGCTGGCACAGTCGCTACGTTCATTTATCTGTCAGAGGATTTCAGCAACATGACCCAGGTTACCAACACCCCTTACGAAGCCCTGGAAGTCGGTCAGACCGCCCAGTACAGCAAGACGGTCGAAGAGCGTGACATTCAGCTGTTCGCCGCCATGTCCGGCGACCACAACCCGGTGCACCTGGACCCCGAGTTCGCCGCCGCCACCATGTTCAAGGAGCGCATCGCCCACGGCATGTTCAGTGGCGCGCTGATCAGCGCCGCCGTCGCCTGCGAGCTGCCTGGCCCGGGCACCATCTACATCGGCCAGCAGATGAGTTTCCAGAAGCCGGTGAAGATCGGCGACACCCTGACCGTGCGCCTGGAAATCCTCGAAAAACTGCCCAAGTTCCGCGTGCGCATCGCCACCCGCGTGTTCAACCAGCGCGATGAGCTGGTGGTGGACGGCGAGGCCGAGATCCTCGCCCCACGCAAGCAGCAGACCGTGACCTTGCCGACCCTGCCGGCCATCACCATCGGCTGAGCCTCGCTCCCGGCAGGAGCCGGCTGCCGACGACGGCGATGGATTCGCCGGCAAGCCGACTCCTACCGTTTACCCTCCTCCACCTGCACGCTGGCGGTCATGCCGGCACTCAGGCTGATGCCTTCAGGCACCTTGTCGAGCTGGATCCGCACCGGTATCCGCTGGGCCAGACGCACCCAGTTGAAGGTCGGTTCGACTTCCGCCAGCAGTTGCCCGTCAGGGGTGGCGTTGCGATCGGTAATGCCCCGGCTGATGCTTTGCACGTGCCCCTGCAAGGCATCGCCAGCACTCATCAGCCAGACCTTGACCGGATCGCCGACGCGGATCCGCGGCAGCTTGGTTTCCTCGAAATAGGCCTGCACGTAGAACGTCGAATCATCGATCAGCGCCATCACCGGCTGCCCGGCGTTGACATAGTTGCCTTCGGCCAGACGCAGATTGGTGATGTGCCCATCGCGGGGCGCGCGCACCTGGCTGCGGGCCAAGTTCAGTTCGGCGACCTTGGCCTCGGCCTGGGCCTGGCGCAGTTCGCCGCGGGCGATACCGGCGTTGATCTGGGCGTTCTCCCGCAGTTCGGCACTGATGGCCTGGGGTCCCAGGGCGGCGCGGCGGCTGGCCTCGTGCTCGCGCAGGCTCAGTTGCTGCTGGCGGGTCTGCACCACCGCCTGGGCCTTCTCCAGCGCGGCCTCGAAACGCTCGCGATCGATGCTCAGCAGCAAATCACCGGCCTTGACCTGCTGGTTGTCCGCCACCTTGAGTTCGCGCACCCAGCCGGACACGTCCGGGGCCACGATCACCACATCGGCACGGATCCGCGCATCCCGGGTCCAGGGCGTGAGCATGTAGTACTGCCACAGGTGATACCCGGCGAAGATCGCCACCGCCACCAGGCACAAGGTCACTACGACACGTACAGGTGTACGCATAATCAACTCCTTATAAAGGTCCCAGGACCACCGTGATCAGGGTCAGGACACACACGTAAAGGGCGCAATCGAACAGGGCTTCATGCCAGATCCAGCGCCCCAGCCCGGTGACTCGCACCAGCACCCGCAGGCCGGCGGTGACCACCAGGGCCAGCACCACATAAATCAGAAACGGGCTGAGCAGCACCCCGCCCAACGACCACTCACGCAGCCCCATGGCTGTCCTCCTGCTGCCGGCACCAAGTGCGCCAGCTGTTGTGCAATTGCACCACCGCGCCCTTGGCCAGCTTCAAGGCGTCGCTGGGCGGCTGTTGCTCCAGGGCGGCGAGCAAGGTGGCGCTGGGCTGCGCCAGCGCTTCCTGACATGGGCCCGCCGGCCCCTGTTCCAGAACCCGTTGCAACTGCTCGAAATACTCGCGCTGCGCAGCACTGACCGGCACCTGGGCCACCGCCAGGCTCAGGCGCAGGTGCAGCAGCTCGTCACCGATATCCAGGCCCAGCAAACCATCGTCCCAGCGGCTGCGGGCCGGTTCCGGCAGCTCCGGGTAATGCCGGGCCAGTTGCAGCAGACGGTCGGCCATGCGCCCGCCGAACCAGCTTTCCGCGCCCCGCAGGTTACGCCGGGTCAGGCGCACCAGATCGCTCAGGGTCGCCGCCAACAGCCGCCGGCCATGCCAGGCCGGGTTGCGCAGGATCAGCAGGTGAAAGGCCAGCACCGCAGCTCCCACCCCCAGCACCATGGCCTGGGCGTTATTGAAGAAACTGGCGACATCGAAACTCATGTGGTTCATCGGCGAGATCAACACGATGAAGTGCAGGCAGAACGAGGTGGCCGTGGCGCCGGTCTGCGGCTTGGCCATGCCCAGTGCACCGAAGAACAGCGGCACGCCCATGGCCATGGCCAACAGCGCAAAACCGCTCCATTGCGGCAGCAGGATCTGCCCCACCAGGAACGCCGCCGGAATCGCCAGGAAGATCCCGCGCATGAAGCTCATGCCGATCTGCGCACCATTTTCACGACTGGCGAACAGGCTGCAGACCACGCAGGTCAGGAGCATGGCCCCGGAGGCGGCAGGCCAGGCCGTGGCCAGCCAGAAGCTGGCCACGGTCAGGAATGCCAAGGCACTGCGCGCACCAAACACCAGGGCCAGCGACAGGTCGCGATGAGGCGTCAGGGTCGCCGGCTGCTCCAGCGGCGCGCGCCCTTGCTGCACCGCTTCCAGCGCATTGCTGGCCGCCAGGGCGGTATCCAGCAGCAGCGCCAGGCGTGCCAGACAAAAGCTCTGCGCCGCGCTGAGCCGGGCATCATGGGAGGCCTCCAGCAGGCGCGGACGCAACGCTTGCAAAGCCTGCTTGTCGGAGCCGCCCAGGGCCTCCTGCACCGGCTCCATCCAGGGCTGCAGTTGCCGGGCCTCGTCGGCGTCCAACTGTTTCCACTGGCGGCGTACCGAGCGGGCAATCCGCAACAGCATCAGCAGCTTCTGGCTCAGGCCACTGATGGCCCGCGCTCGTTGGCGGCCCATCGGGCCTTCGAACCAGGCGTGCTCCCGCTGGGAATCCACGGCGACAATGCGCCCGAGTATCTCCAGCAAGCCCTGGCGTGCCAGCGCATCGCCGGCCAGGGTCGCGCGGGCAGCCTGCATGCCGCTGTGCCAGGCGCTGCGAGCCTGATCCGCCAGTTGCCGCTCGACCCGCATCGGCCAGATCAGGGCACTGCTGGCCGTGGCGCAGATGATCCCCAGGGAGATTTCCGTGCAACGGGCCACGGCCTGATCGAACACCGTCAATGGGTGGCTGATGGCAGGCAAGGCGATGATCGCCACGGTGTAGCCCGCCAGCACGAAAGAATACGACCAGGCACTGCGCAGCAGCGTGGAACTGGCGGTGCACAACCCCAGCCACAGGGCCAGGGCCAGCAGGAACAGCCAGGGCGTCTGGGCGAACAGCCCCATGAACAGCACCGACATCAGCGTACCGATCAGGGTCCCGAGCAGCCGGGCCAATCCCTTTTGCAGCACCATGCCGGACAACGGCTGGGCGACGATGAACGCGGTCATCAGCGCCCAGGCCGGCTGCTCCAGGCCCCAGCGCAAGGCCAGCCACAGCGCCAGACCACCGCCCAACAGGGTCTTGATCGCGAACTGCAACGCAGGAAGGCTGGGAGCAAACAACGCCTGCAAGGTAATAGGCACGAAGCGGGACTCTCGAAGGGATGAATTAACCATAGTCGTGATCGCCACGAGCGGGCGCGAGCTAATTATTAGCTAGCTAACTAAATCCCGTCCAGCACTAAATCCCGGGCATAAAAAAACGCCAGACTGGCTGGCGTTTTTGACAGGTTTATCACTTACGAACGGGCACGGGCCTGGTTGCGCAAGACTTTGACCTGATCGTGATTGCGTTGCACGCCGTGGTACTGGCGCTCCACCACGTCACGGATCCCCACCAGGTTGTGCTTGGCGATTTTCTCCAGGGCTTCCTTGTAGGACTTCAGCGCGTGATCTTCACCGCGTTCGGCCTCGTTGAGCACCGCCTCCTCGTCCTTGCCGGTCACCAGCGACTTGAGGTCGACCCAACGGCGGTGCAGGTCGCCACTGAGGCTGGTGGAGGTTTCCGGGTCACCGCCCATGGAACGCACCACAGACTGCAGTTCGGCAGCGGCAGTCGCGCAATCGGCGGAGCGCTTGATGAACAGCGCCTTGAGCTCCGGATGCTGGATGTCCTCGGCACAGGTCTTGAACCCTTCCTGACCGTCCTTGCTGGTCTCGATCAGGCTGTTGAGTACCGAAATCGCTTCTTTGTTCAAGTCAGTCATTTTCTGGCTCCTTACGGGTTGGGAGAGTTGAGTCAACTGCTGAGTTAACTGCTGGACTAACCTTTGCACCCGCCATGCCAGATTCTTCAAATATATTTTTTACTTATATTTCAATGAGTTAACCAATCAAAACAAATCTGTATCCGAGTTATTTGCATGATCTGTCATTTGGCCTGCATGCAGAATGCCTGTATTTTCACAGGCGTTCGAACCACCGCCAGGCCACCCATGACTCCTGAAACACTTGAACTGCTGGTCACCCGGGAAATGCCCTTCGGCAAATACAAGGGCCGCATCCTCGCCGACCTGCCCGGCCCCTACCTGAACTGGTTCGCCCGCGAAGGCTTCCCCAAGGGGGAATTGGGTGGCCTGCTGGCCCTGATGCAGGAAATCGACCACAACGGCCTGTCCGATCTGCTGGACCCGCTACGCGCCAAACACGGCAAACCCAAGCCCCGTCACTGAAAGAGCCCGCCATGCCAAGGACTGCCGACACGCTTGCCCGCGACGAACAACACTGGCAGGGCATTGCCCGCCAGTTCGACCTCGAGCCGGGCCCGATCAACCTGGAAAACGGCTATTTCGGGCGCATGACCCGCACCGTGGCCGAGGAATACCAGCACAACATCCACTGGGTGAACCGCAGCAACTCGGTGCTGGTGCGCCAGCGCTTCGAACAACTCGACGCCCTGCAGATCCGCGGCCAGCTGGCGGCACTGCTGGGGGTGCCGGACAATGCCGTGGCCCTGACCCGCTGCGCCTCCGACGCCCTGCAGTCGCTGATCCGCAACTACAACCGCCTGCAACCGGGCGACCAGGTCCTGGTCAGCGACCTGGAGTACGACACGGTCAAAAGCGCCATGCGCTGGCTGGCCCGCCAGCGCGGGGTCGAGGTGATAGAAATCGTCCACCCGCACCCTGCCAGTTTTGACAGCCTTGTCGGCGCCTACACCAATGCGTTCCAGCGTTATCCAAGGCTCCGACTGATGCCCCTGACCTACGTCACTCATCGCAGCGGCCTGGTCATGCCGGTCCAGGCGATTGCCGCCGCGGCTCGGGAACACGGAGTCGATATCATCCTCGACGGCGCCCATGCCCTGGGCCAGATCGACTTCGACCTGACCGAGCTGGGCATCGCCTTTGCCGGCTTCAACCTGCATAAATGGATCGGCGCACCGCTGAGCCTGGGCTTTCTGTATATCCACCCCGAGCGCCTGCAAGACATCGACCCGGACATGGGCGAGTTCCACTTTCCAAGTGACGACGTGCGCGCCCGCACGCCCTACAGCACCCCGAACATTCCTGCGCTGATGACCCTGCCCCGGGTGTTCGAGGAACACCGGGCCATGGGTGGCGCGGCAACCAAGGGCGCGCGCCTGAACTACCTGCGACACACCTGGAGCGAAGCGCTGCGCGAGCTGCCGGGAGTCGAGATCATGACCCCGCAGGACCCGCGCCTGTGCTGCGCCATCAGCGCCCTGCGCTTCACCGGGCATTCGGACCAGCAGGCCCTGGTGAATCGACTGCTGCAGGACTACAACCTGTTCACCGTGGTCCGCAACGGCGCAGGGTTCGGCCCCTGCATCCGCATCACGCCGGGGCTGGCGCCCCCCCTTGAGCACATGCAGCGGCTGATCCAGGCGGTGACCGAGCTGGCTCGCCACTAAGCGCCGCGAGCACCGCCCCCCCCCCCCCGGCCCAGCAACAGCCGCGCCAGCCGAGCAGCGCGGCGTTGCAGGCCGGGGCGGTTGAACGCTACCGGTTTTTTCGCCAGGCAAAAAAAAACGGTGCACCGACCAAGCGCACCGTAAAGCCGTAGAACACACCAACGAATCAGATAAAACTTCAGTCCAGCAGGGCCAGGGCCTCGGCCGTGCATTCTTGAATCCGTGCCCAGTCGCCGTTCTTGATCCACTCGGGATCGAGCATCCAGCTACCGCCCACGCACATCACATTCTTCAAGGCCATGTAGCTCTTGATGTTGGCCGGACCGACGCCGCCGGTCGGGCAGAATTTAACTTCGCCGAACGGACCGCCCAGGGCCTTGATCGCCGCCACACCGCCACTGACTTCCGCCGGGAACAGCTTGAAGCGGCGATAACCCAGGGCATAACCCTCCATGATTCCGGAGGCGTTGCTGATCCCCGGCAACAGCGGGATCGGGCTGGCCACGCTGGCTTGCAGCAGGTCACGGGTAATCCCCGGGGTGACGATGAACTGCGAGCCGGCCGCCTCCGCTGCCGCCAGCATCTGCGGATCGAGCACGGTGCCGGCACCGGTCACCAGCTCCGGGCGCTGCTCGCGCAGGATCTGGATCGCCTTGAGGCCGAACTGCGAACGCAGGGTCACTTCCAGGGCCGTCAGGCCACCGGCGGCCAGGGCATCGGCCAGTGGCAGTACATCCTGCTCCCGGGCGATGGTGATCACCGGCAGGATCCGCGCCTTGGCGCAGAGGCTGTCGATCAGGGCAACTTTGTCCGCCATGGAAACGGTCGGGGATAGGTTTGTCATAGCGGCTGATCCTTGGCTCATGGGCACCAGTAAATCTCTAACGGGGTTTGCAGGAAGGCGCGAATCGGCATCTCGGCGACAGCGTCACCAGCCAGTGCGGCGCTCAGGGTGGCCAGCTTGGACTGACCGGAAATCGACAACAGCGAATGCCGGGACGAAGCCAGCAAGGCCCGGCTCATGCTCAGGCGCTGATGGGGCACGCTCGGCGCCAGCATCGGCCAGCAGCGGCGAGTGCCGTCGGCCTGGAGCGCTTCGGCCAGGTTCGGGCTGTTGGGAAACAGCGACGCGGTGTGGCCGTCATCGCCCATGCCCAGAACCAGCACATCGATGCCCGGCAACTCGGCCAACAGACGGTCGGCCTGCTGGGCCGCCTCCTCCAGATTGGCCGCGGCGCTGTAGAGGCTGAGGAAACCGGCCTTGGCCACAGGTCCCTGAAGCAGGTAACGCTTGAGCAGGCCGGCGTTGCTGTCGGCATGTTCCACCGGCACCCAACGCTCGTCCGCCAGGGTGATCAGCACCTTGGACCAGTCCAGTTCCTGTTTCACCAGGGCCTGGAAAAACGCCACCGGGCTGCGACCACCAGACACCACCAGGGTCGCCTGGCCGCGGGCGGCAATGGCCTCGCGCAGCAGCTCGGCCACTCTCAGTGCCTGGCCTTCAGCCAACAGCGTCGGGTTGCGGAATTCGTGGGCGGCTACACCCGCCGGCAGTTGCAAATCAGATATCGCCATACCAGGACCTCCCATCCCGCGTGATCAGAGCAATCGAGCTCATCGGCCCCCAGGACCCGGCAGCATAAGGCTTGGGCGCATCGCCGGATTTCTTCCACCCGGCAATCAACTGGTCACACCACTTCCACGCGGCTTCGATTTCATCTTTGCGGACAAACAGGTTCTGATTGCCGCGCATCACTTCCAACAGCAACCGCTCGTAGGCATCGGGGATCCGCGCGCTGCGATAGGTATCGGAAAAATTCAGCTGCAACGGACCGCTGCGCAGTTGCATGCCCTTGTCCAGGCCTTGTTCCTTGGTCATCACCCGCAGCGAGATACCTTCGTCCGGCTGCAGGCGAATGATCAGCTTGTTGCTGATCTGCAGGCGCTGCTCGGGGGCGAAGATGTAGTGCGACGGTTCCTTGAAGTGGATGACGATCTGCGACAGCTTCTGCGGCATGCGCTTGCCGGTGCGCAGGTAGAACGGCACCCCGGCCCAGCGCCAGTTGCGGATATCGGCACGCAGGGCGACGAAGGTTTCAGTGTCGCTCTGGGTATTGGAGTTTTCTTCCTCCAGGTAACCCGGCACCGATTGGCCTTCACTGTGGCCGGCAATGTACTGGCCACGCACCACCTGGGTGGTCAGGCCTTCCGGGCTGATGGGCGCCAGGGCCTTGAGCACCTTGACCTTCTCGTCACGGATGCTGTCGGCGGAGAGGTCCGCCGGTGGGTCCATGGCGATCAGGCAGAGCAGTTGCAGCAGGTGATTCTGGATCATGTCCCGCAGTTGGCCGGCCTTGTCGAAATAGCCCCAGCGGCCTTCGATGCCGACCTTCTCGGCCACGGTGATTTCCACGTGAGAGATGTAATTCTGGTTCCACTGGGTTTCGAACAGGCTGTTGGCGAAACGCAGGGCGATCAGATTCTGCACCGTCTCCTTGCCCAGGTAGTGGTCGATCCGGTAGATGCGGTTTTCCGGGAAGAACTGGGCCACCGCGTCGTTGACCTTGCGCGAGGAATCCAGGTCCGAGCCGATGGGTTTTTCCAGGACCACGCGGGTGTGCTGGTTGAGCCCGACCCGGGACAGGTTCTCGCAGATCGCGCCATAGACTGCGGCCGGAGTGGCGAAGTAGGCGATCAGGCGCTGTTCGCTGCCGGCGCGTTCGGCCAGGGCCACGTAGTCCTCGGCCTTGAGGAAATCCACATGCAGGTAGCTCAGGCGGGCCAGAAAGGTCTTGAGAACCTCGGCATCGATGTCCTTGTCGCCGACGTACTTGCGCAACTCGGTTTCGATGTTCGCCAGGTGCTCCAGCTCGCTGCCCGGCTCACGGGCCAGGGCCAGAATCCGCGTGTTCTCGTGCAGCAGACCGGCGGCATCGAGTTGGTACAAGGCAGGAAACAGCTTACGCAGCGCCAGATCGCCCAGCGCGCCGAACAAGGCAAAGGTGCAGGGTTCAACCGTAATCGAAGGCATGATGTTTGTTCTTTTATCAAGTTAAGCTACAAATACCTTTTTTCAAGGCATCACTCAAGGAAAAATGTAGTAATAAACACAACATTTTTACAAAATACAGATTCCAGGTGGTGGTCGTTCCGAGCCATCAGTAGGATAGGCCTCCTCTCAACTTCGCATTGCGGGCGCTTGTCTCGGCTCTGCCGCGGCGCCTGTCTAGCCGATCTAGGAAACGTTAATGGACCGAGTGCGAAATCTTCTGGAGCAGATCCAGAACCGCCTTGAAGAACTGAACAAAGCGGAACGTAAAGTCGCCGAAGTCATCCTGCTCAACCCGCAGCAGGCGACTCGCTTCAGCATCGCCGCCCTGGCCCAGGCCGCCTCGGTAAGCGAGCCGACGGTCAATCGCTTCTGCCGCTCCTTCGGCGTCAGCGGCTACCCGGAACTCAAGCTGCAACTGGCCCAGAGCCTGGCCAGCGGCGCGGCCTACGTCAGCCGCGCGGTGGAGGCCGACGACAACCCCGAAGCCTACACGCAAAAGATCTTCGGCAGCGCCATCGCCTCCCTGGACAGCGCCTGCCAGGCCCTGGACCCGAACCTGATCAGCAAGGCCGTCGACCTGTTGATCCAGGCCCGGCAGATCCACTTCTTCGGCCTCGGCGCCTCGGCCCCGGTGGCCATGGATGCACTGCACAAGTTCTTCCGTTTCAACCTGGCGGTCACCGCCCATGCCGACGTGCTGATGCAGCGCATGATCGCCTCGGTGGCCCACACCGGCGAGCTGTTCGTGATCATCTCCTACACCGGCCGCACCCGCGAACTGGTGGAAGTGGCACGCATTGCCCGGGAAAACGGCGCATCGGTGCTGGGGCTGACCGCGGAAAACTCGCCCCTGGCCAAGGCCAGCACCCTGAGCCTGAACATTCCGCTGCCGGAAGACACCGACATCTACATGCCGATGACCTCGCGGATCATCCAGCTCACCGTGCTCGACGTGCTGGCCACCGGCATGACCCTGCGCCGCGGCGTGGACTTCCAGCCGCACCTGCGCAAGATCAAGGAAAGCCTCAACGCCAGCCGCTACCCGGTGGGCGACGAGTTCAACTGAGGCCGGCCGGTTCGCCGGCCAGCGACGCCTACACCGCAGCCCGCGCCTGCAAGCTCAGGTGCGCCTGCTCCCCCGGCGCCAGGCACAGGCTGTCGGTGCCCCCGGCAGCCGCTTCGACACAGACAAACCGCGACACCTCATTCCAGCTCACTCCCAGCAGCGGCCGGCTCCCCGGATGCCAGACCACGGTGTCGGCGTCGTCACCGGTATCGATGCACAGCTCGCGTTGCCAGGCGTGATCCTTGAGCTGCAACTCGCCTTCGTGCTGGAACACCCGCTGGCAACCGCCCTCGACCCGCAACTCGCCCTGCTGCTGGCAGGCCTGGCGATTCAACTGGTCGTAACCCTGGGCGCCATCGAGTCCAGACAGCGCTACCTCGCCGACGTCGCCAATACGCCAGTAGGCGTGCAAAGCCTGGCTCAACTGGCAGGGTTCAGTGTCCTGATGCTCGGTGCTCAGGCGCAGGTCCATGCCCTGGCCCAGATGCGCATGCAGGTCGACCTTCCAGTCGCACAGCTGCAATTGCCAGTGCAGGCGCACGCCGTCCTCATCGCTGCTGCTGTCCAGCAGCTTCCAGTCCAGCAGCCGCGCCCAACCGTGGGACGGCCAGGCATTCTCGCTGGGGTGACGACCATACCAGGGCCAGCACACCGGCACTCCGCCACGGATCGCCCCCACTTGCGGCCACTTCGAGGCGCACCACAGCCAGGGCTTCTGCCCGGCCGGCTGGAAGTGCAGCAACTGGGCCCCCTGGCGACTGAACACCGCCTGGCACAGCGGGTGATCGATCACCAGCACATCGCGCATCTGATAGCGCTCCCAGGCGAACACCGGGCGTTCGCGCAAGGATTTGAAAAAGCGTTGTAGCGGATGCTCATGCATGGGCCGCGGTCCTGAAAATCACTGCTGTCTCGATATTCATGAGGGGCTGCGCCTGCCCCACAAAAAAAAGCGGACGGCCTGGGCCATCCGCAAAATGCGCACATGGAGAAGGAGCTTATCGCAACAGCTCTAGAACACCGACTGAATTTTCAGCCCGGCCACCACCGCGTTATCCACTTGCTCCACGCCGCCCGGATGGGTGATGTATTGCAGGTTGGGGCGCACGGTCAGCCAGTTGGTCACGTGGAAACCGTAGTTGATCTCGTAGTTGTATTCCGTATCGCGCAGCGGCATGTACAGCGGGTTGTCGTAGTTGCTGATGCCGTTGTCCTCATTGATCAGCTGGGCGTTCTTGCGCACATCGTCGTTGACGTGGATACGCGCGAAACCGATGCCCACGTCATCTTTCGGACGGGCGTCGAACGGCCCCTTGTAGACGAACATCAACGACTGGTAGTTGTCGACGACGTTGGTGTCCTTGTCGTGGAAGGTGGCGTTGGCGGCGATGTTCAGGCCACGGGAAGCGTCACCGTTGTGGGTGGTGAGTTGCTGCTGGGCGACGAACCAGTAGCCGTGCTTGCTGTCGTGCACGCGATAGGCTTTGCCTGTGTCCGCGGCGTCCTGGCCGTTGACGTCCTTGCGCACGTCATTGGCGTCGGCCGTGCTCTTGTAGTAACCCACGCGGTATTCGCCCGGCAGGCTATTGAGCTTGGGCGACCAGACCAGTTCCACCGGCAACACCGTGCCCTTGGTGCCGCTGCCGCTGAGCTTGAAGCCGTTGCCGTGCTCCAGCTGCGAGGGGTTCTGGTTGTAGGCGCCGATCTGCGCATACAGCTCGGGGGTGATGTTGTACTTGACGCGCAACGCCGCCTGGCTGACCGGCCAGTTGTACCAGATGCCGGTGGCCCAGTTGCCCACCTGGGAGCCGCAGAAGGCCAGGTTCTGGAACTCGCAGGGGAAGGTGTTGAAGTCTTCACCCTCGCCGAAATAACCGGCCTTGACGTCCAGCTTGCCGTCGAGGAATTGGTGCTGAACCCACAGCTGGGTCAGCCGCACCATGTGCCCACGGCCGTAGACTTCCTGGGAGGAACTCAGGGTGCCGGCACGGGGGTCGCCGATGCGGTCATTGGAGATGTTCTGACCGTTGCGGTTGGTCAGCTGGATCTTGGCCTGGGTGTTGTCCCAGCCCAGCAGCTTCTGCAGATCGAAAGCCACGCCAAGGCCGAACTGGTCGCTGTAGCGCCCGGTCTTGTCGTCGTTGTAGCCACCACGCAGGTTGGCGCCCATTTCCCCGACGTAGTCGGCCTTGATGTCGATCCCCTGCTCGATCAGCTTGGTGCGCTCACCGCCCCAGTCGCCGGTCATCCACTTGGAACTGGCGCTGAACGCCTCGTCAGCCAGGGCATGGCCGGACAAGACCAATGCCGCAGCCGCTGACAGCTGGCAAAGCAGCCGAGTGTTGCTGTGTCGCTTTTTCATCCCTACATCCTCGTCTTTATTGTTATTAACGATCTATCCAACGTGGTTTACAGCGGGTGCGACGGATGACAGGCCATCCGCCATGGATTCAGCGGCCCTTGAACTGCGCCACATTGCCGCTACGGGGCTCGGACGCCGGCGTACCGGCGGTTCCCAGGCGCTCGCCGCTCTGGGCATCGAACAGCAGCACCCGGGCCGGATCGAACTGCAGGGTCAGGGTTTCCCCGGCATCGGGGGCCTGGTCCGGTGCCAGACGGCAGCAGACCTTGGTGCCATTGAGGGTGACGAACACCAGGGTGTCGGGGCCGGTGGGCTCGACCACCTGGACCTCGGCGCGCAGGGTCGGCAAGCCATTGGCTTCGGCGGGAGCCAGGGAAATCTGCTCCGGACGGATGCCGAGGATCACCTCGCGGTCTTCCAGCCCGGCGTCCTGCGGGCCCAGGGGCAGCTCGCAACGGGCCTGGCCACTGTCCAGCAGGGCCAGCAGGCGGCCGTCCTTGCGTTGCAGGCGCAGGGGAATGAAGTTCATCGGCGGCGAACCGATGAAGCTCGCCACGAACAGGTTGGCCGGGTCGTTGTAGATCTGCTTCGGCGTGCCGAACTGCTGGATGATCCCGTCCTTCATCACCGCCACTTTGTCGCCCAGGGTCATGGCTTCGATCTGGTCGTGGGTGACGTAGACCGTGGTGGTCTTCAGGCGCTGGTGCATCAGTTTCATTTCGGTGCGCATCTCGACCCGCAGCTTGGCGTCGAGGTTGGACAGCGGCTCGTCGAACAGGTAGATCTTCGGCCGCCGCGCCAGGGCCCGGCCCATGGCCACCCGCTGTTGCTGACCGCCGGAAAGCTGGCCCGGCTTGCGGGTCAGCAGGTGCTCGATCTGCAGCAGCTTGGCCACCCGCGCCACTTCCGCGTCGATCTCGGCGGTGGGCATCTTGCGGATCTTCAGGCCGAAGGCGATGTTGTCGCGCACGCTCATGGTCGGGTACAGCGCGTAGGACTGGAACACCATGGCGATGTCGCGATCCTTGGGGCTCATGCCGCTGATGTCGGCATCGCCCACCAGGATCGCCCCGCCGCTGATGTTCTCCAGCCCGGCGATGCAGTTCATCAGGGTGGATTTGCCGCAGCCGGAGGGGCCGACGAGGATCAGGAACTCCCCGTCGTCGATCTTCAGCTCGATGTTCTTCAGGGTGTCGGGCAGCCCGGCACCGTAGGTCTTGTTGACGTTGCGTAATTCGAGAGTGGCCATGCTTTACCCCTTGACTGCGCCGGACGTCAGCCCGCGCAGGAAATACTTGCCGGCGAAGATGTAGACCAGCAGTGTCGGCAGCCCGGCGATCATCGCCGCCGCCATATCAACGTTGTATTCCTTGGCCCCGGTGCTGGTGTTGACCAGGTTGTTCAGGGCCACGGTGATCGGTTGCGCGTCGCCGCTGGCAAACACCACGCCGAAGAGGAAGTCGTTCCAGATCTGGGTGAACTGCCAGATCAGGCAGACCATGATGATCGGCACCGACATCGGCAGCAGGATCTTGCCGAAGATGGTGAAGAACCCCGCGCCGTCCAGGCGCGCCGCCTTGACCAGGGCATCCGGCACACTCACGTAGTAGTTGCGGAAAAACAGCGTGGTGAAGGCCAGGCCGTAGACCACATGCACCAGCACCAGCCCTGTGGTGGTGTTGGCCAGGCCGAACTTGCCGAGGGTGAACGAGGCCGGCAGCAGCACGGTCTGGAACGGCAGGAAGCAGCCGAACAGCAGCAGGCCGAAGAACAGCTGGGAGCCGCGAAAGCGCCACATCGACAGCACGTAGCCATTCATCGCACCGATGAAGGTGGAGATCAGCACCGCCGGCACGGTGATCTTCACCGAGTTCCAGAAGTAGCCGCCCACGGTGTCCCAGGCTTTGATCCAGCCGATGCCGTCCACCACCTGGGGCCAGCTCAGCAGGTTCCCGGTGCGGATATCTTCCGGGGTCTTGAAACTGGTCAGCAGCATCACCACCAGCGGAATCAGGTACACCGCCGCCGCCAGCAGCAAGGTGGCGTAGATGGCGATCCGACTGAAGTTCAGGGTCGGCTTGGCGAGGGAGTTAGTCATGACGCTTGCCTCGCAGTTCGGAGTACAGGTACGGCACCAGGATGGTCAGCACGGCGCCGAGCATCAGCATGGCGCTGGCCGAACCTATGCCCATCTGGCCCCGGCTGAAGGTGAAGGAATACATGAACATCGCCGGCAGGTCCGAGGAGTAGCCCGGGCCGCCCGCGGTCATCGCCGCCACCAGGTCGAAGCTCTTGATGGCGATGTGGGCGAGGATCATGAAGGCGCTGAAGAACACCGGACGCAGGCTCGGCAGGACGATCTTCAGGTAGATGGTCGGCAGGCTCGCACCGTCCACCTGGGCGGCGCGGATGATCGATTGGTCAACACCGCGCAAACCGGCGAGGAACATCGCCATGACAAAGCCCGAGGCCTGCCACACGGCAGCGATCACCAGGCAGTAGACCACCCGGTCCTGATCCACCAGCCAGTCCAGGCGAAAGCCTTCCCAGCCCCAGTCGCGGAGCATCTTGTCCAGGCCCAGGCCGGGGTTGAGCAGCCACTTCCAGGCGGTGCCGGTGACGATCATCGACAGCGCCATGGGGTACAGATACACGGTGCGGATGAAGCCTTCCTTGCGGATGCGCTGGTCCAGCAGCACCGCCAGGAACACCCCCAGCACCAGGCTGATGGCGATGAACATGCCGCCGAACAGCGCGAGGTTCTTGCTCGCCACCCACCAGCGGTCGTTGTCCATCAAGCGCAGGTACTGCTGCAAACCGACCCACTTGTAGCTCGGCATGAAGCTGGAATTGGTAAAGGACAGAATGAACGTCCAGATGATGTAGCCATAAAACCCTACGAGCACGATCACCATGCTCGGCGCCAGCACCAGCTTGGGTAGCCAGCGCTGCAATGCGTCCAGGGGTGAGGCTTTGCTGAAAACCGCAACAGAGCTCATCGGGATAATCCAGTTGAAGGAATGAAGTCCGACGCACCCTCTGTAGGAGCGAGCTTGCTCGCGAACGCAATCCAACCGTCGACACCCAGGGTGAATGTCAGGCCGTCATCGCGAGCAAGCTCGCTCCTACTGAAGGGGGAGGCATCGTCAGATGAATCGCCGCAGGCAAGCCTGCGGCGTGCGCAGTCACTGCGCGGCCTTGACCGCCGAGGCCAGTTGCGCACCGGCCTTGGCCGGGTCCGCATCCTTGTCGTTCATGAAGTTGGTGACCACGTCGAAGATCGCGCCCTGCACCGCCAGGGAAGTGGCCATGTTGTGCGCCATGCTCGGCTGCAGGCCGCCGGTCTTCTCGTCCGCCAGGAAGTCCTTGGCCGACGCCTGGGCACAGGAGTCGAAGCCCTCGGCGCTCATGTCATTGAGCATGTCGGTACGCACCGGGATCGAACCCTTGTTGATGCTGAAGACCTTCTGGAAGTCCTTGCCCAGGGCGACCTTGGCCAGGTCCTGCTGAGCGGCGATGTCACCCTTGCGATCGGCCTTGAGCTTGAACACCGCCAGGGAGTCGATGTTGTAGGTGAAGGCCTTGTCGGTGCCCGGGAACGGCACGCACTGGTAGTCCTTGCCGGCGACTTTCTTCGCCGCGGTCCACTCGCTCTTGGCCCAGTCGCCCATCATCTGCATGCCGGCCTTGCCGCCGATCACGTCGGCGGCGGCGATGTTCCAGTCACGTCCGGCGCGGTTGGGGTCCATGTAGCCGGTGATCTTCTTCAGCTCGGTGAAGGCCTTGACCATTTCCGGGCCGGCGAGGGTTTTCTGGTCCAGGTCCACCAGGGCTTTCTTGTAGCCTTCAGGCCCCATGACCGAGAGCACCACGTCTTCGAACACGGTGCTGTCCTGCCACGGCTGGCCGCCGTGGGCCAGGGCGATGAAGCCCGCGGCCTTGAGCTTGTCGCCGGCGGCATAGAACTCTTCGAGGGTGGTCGGGGCCTTGTCGATCCCGGCCTTCTTGAATACGGCGGGGTTGATCCACAGCCAGTTGACCCGGTGGATGTTCACCGGCACGGCGACGTAGTCCCCTTCGTACTTGACGGTGTTGGCCACCTTGGACGAAAGCAGGCCGTCCCAGTTTTCCGCCTTGGCCACGTCCTTGAGGGTGTCGGTGCTGAGCAGGCCGGTGCTGCCCCATTCCTGGATGTCCGGCCCCTTGATCTGCGCCACACCCGGCGGATTGCCGGCCACGGCGCGGCTTTTCAGCACGGTCATCGCGGTGGAACCGCCACCACCGGCCACGGCGCCGTCCTTCCAGGTGAAACCGTCTTTTTCCACTTGGGCCTTGAGCACATCGACGGCAGCTTTTTCACCACCCGAGGTCCACCAGTGGACAACTTCCACGGAACCTTTGGAGTCGGCGGCGAGGGCACTCAGGGGAAACAGAGAGGCAAGGGAAATGACAGTGGCGAGGCGAGAAATCGCATTCATTTGAAGTACCTTTCTTGTTGTTATGCATGCAAGTCTGGTGCTTGCGCTGCACACGAGTCTAAACAGCCTAGTCGAACGTTCGGGTAACGAAGCGACGGTGAAATGTCACGACATGGTTACACAAGGCCCGGAACAGACGCCTGGGCCAAGGCCGAAGCCATGCTCGGCGCCAGCGCCAGGCGCGGAATCAGCACCGCCTGCCAGGCGTGATAGAGGTCCGGCTTGCCGCCCCAGATCTCGCCGGCCGGGCAATTGTCACGGCCCAGTTCGTGATGCCAGCTGCCCTGCTGGCGATCGATGAAATGCGCTTCGCAGAACTCCCAGAAACGCCGGTACCAGACCTCGTACTGCTCCTGGCCGGTGCGCTTGAGCAAGGCACTGGCGGCGGCGCTGGCCTCGGCGTGGGTCCAGTGCAGGCGCTGGTGCACCACCGGCCGGTTGTCCCAGTCCAGGGTGTAGACGATGCCCGGAGCGCCATCCACGTCCCAGCCGTGGCGGCAGTTGCTGGCGAACAGGCGTTGCGCATCCAGGGCCAGCCAGCCCGGGGTCGGCATCCCGGCCAGGTCGCGCGACGCCTCCAGATGCAAGAGCAGGCGCGCCCACTCGAAACCGTGGCCCGGCGTGGTGCCGAAGGGCCGGAAACCATCGGCGGGAAAGGCCCGGTTGTAGTCGCGCAGAGGCTGCCAGTCACAGTCGAAATGCTCGATCACCATGTAGTCGTTGGCGGCGGCGTGCTGATGGATCACCCGCTCGACGATGCGCAGGGCGCGGTTGAGCCAGCGCGGGTCCCGGGTGACATCGGCCAGGGCCAGAAAGGCCTCGGTGGCGTGCATGTTGCTGTTGGCGCCGCGATAGGCTTCCAGCTCGCTCCAGTCGCGATTGAAGGATTCGAGCATGGCGCCCTCCTCCTCGCTCCAGAAATGCCCGTCGATGATGCGGATCGCCTCCTCAAGCAGGGCCTCGGCACCCGGCCGCTGCGCCACCACCGCGGAGCTGGCGGCCAGGGCGACAAAGGCGTGCAGGTAGGCGGCCTTGGCGCTGTTGCCATCCGCCTGCCCGGCCACGGCGAACCAGCCGCCGTGCTCGGCATCGCGCAACGGCCCCATGAGCGCGGCGATACCGTGATCCACCAGCCCGGCATAACCCGGCAGGCCCTGAATATGCGCCATGGCGAAGCTGTGGGTCATGCGTGCGGTGTTCATGGTTTCGGCACGGGCGCCTTCGGGCAGGCGGCCCCGGGCATCAAGGTTGCCGAAACCCTGAGAGAGTCGTGAAGCCTTGGCGAAATCCAGCAGGCGCAGGCCTTCGGCGGCGAGCCAGGCCTGATGCGCAGGTGCATTCAACCAACTGCGCAGTGGCAGGGAAAGAGTGTCCATGGGTGACCTGTTGTTGTTTTTATCGAAGGCCTGAGTCTAATCAAGCCGTGCACAACCGCAGGTAACGAAGGGCACGCACAATGTCACCAACCCGTGACATTGCACAGCTCCCTCCCGTAGGAGCCGGCTTGCCGGCGAAGAGGCCCTTGGGTCCTGTGGTGCCCTTGAGCACGCCTTCGCTGGCAAGCCAGCTCCTACACAAGCCAGCTCCTGAACAGGTCAGCTCCTACGCAGGTCAGCGCCTGCACAGGCCAGCCGCTCAGTCGGAGGTCCGGGGCAGGTACAGGGTCACCCGCAGGCCGCCTTCGCGCAGGTTCTGCAGGCTGACTTCGCCGCCGTGGCTGTGGGCGATGTTGCGGGCGATGCCCAGGCCCAGGCCGTAGCCCTGCTGCTGGCCGGCCAGGCGGAAGTGCGGCTCGAACACCTGTTCCAGGCGCTGCTCCGGCACGCCCGGGCCTTCGTCGTCCACATGCAGGACGAAGCCGCTGTCGTCGTCTTCGATGTACAGGTGGGCGTTCTGCCCGTACTTCAGGGCGTTGTCGATCAGGTTGCCCATGCAGCGCTTGAGCGCCAGGGGCTTGCCCGGATAGCTGGCCAGCGCCCGTCCCTGCTGGGTTACCCGGCCATTGCCATGGGGCGCCAGGTAAGGCTCCACCAGGCAGTCGAGCACCTGGTTGAGGTCCACCGGCTCGATGTTCTCGTGGATGTCGGTGTCCTTGACGCACTGCAACGCGCCCTTGACCAGCAGTTCCAGCTCGTCCAGGTCGCGGCCGAACTTGGCTTGCAGTTGCTCGTCCTCCAGCAGTTCGACCCGCAGGCGCAGGCGGGTGATGGGGGTGCGCAGGTCGTGGGAAATGGCACTGAACAGCTGGCTGCGCTCGGTCAGGTAGCGGCTGATGCGTTCGCGCATGCTGTTGAAGGCCCGCCCCACTTCCACCACTTCACTGCCACCGCCCTGCGCCACCGGCTCGACGTCGGCGCCCAGGGACATGTCCCGCGCCGCCCGGGCCAGGCGCTTGAGCGGCCGGCTCTGCCAGTGCACCAAGAGGCCGATGAACAGCAGCAGAAAACCGCTGGTGAGGAGGATGAACCACACCTGCTGCGCCGGCAGGCCCTGCTCTTCGAGACTGGTGTAGGGCTCGGGCAGCAGCGAGGCGATGTACAGCCACTCCCCGGGGGCCATCTGGATCTGGGTCACCAGCACCGGCGGGTTCACCGGCTCCAGGGTCAGGGCGTAATGGGCCCAGGAGCGGGGCAACTCGTCGAGCTTGAGGCCGCCATTGAAGATCCGCAGGTCATCGGGGCTGACAAAGGTCACCGAGAGATCCGCGTCATTGCCCAGGGACTGGCGCAGCACCTGTTCCACCGCCTGCAGCACCGCTTCCTTGCGCGCAGTGGCGGGCAGCACCTGCATGCCCAGGGGCTTGTCATTGAGGGTCACGACAAAGCGGGTGCCGCCCATGCTGCGCAACTGGTCCAGCACCAGGGGCCGGTACGCCACCGGCAACGAACGCAGGTAGCTGACGCTGGCGGTCATCGAATGGGCCAGGCTGCGGGCGCTGGTCACCAGGCCTTCGAGCTGGGTGGCGCGCAACTGCGAAACCCAGATCACGCTGGACAGCGCCTGGGCGAACAACACCGCGAGCAAGGTCAACAGCAGCATGCGGCCCAGCAGCGAGCGGGGCACCGGCACCCGTCGCAGTAGACCGCGCAATGCCTCAGAGAGCATTGCCGGCAACCACATTGGCCGCCAACTGATAGCCGCTGCCACGCACGGTGCGGATCAGCCGCGGCGGCTTTTCGGTGTCCCGCAGGCGCTGGCGCAGGCGGCTGACCGCCATGTCGACGATGCGGTCCAGGGGCATCAGGTCGCGGCCACGGGTGGCATTGCCGATGGTGTCGCGGTCGAGGATTTCCTGGGGATGGTCGAGGAACAGCTTGAGCAGGGCGAAGTCGGCGCCGGAGAGAATCACCTCCTCGCCGTCGTTGTGGAACAGCCGGTGACTGATCACATCCAGGCGCCATTCGTCGAAGCACAAGACTTCACCGGCGACCCGCTCCTGGGCGAACTGCACGCGGCGCAGCAGCGCCTTGATCCGCGCCTGCAACTCCCGGGGGCTGAAGGGCTTGCCCAGGTAATCGTCGGCCCCCAGCTCCAGGCCGATGACCCGGTCGGCTTCGTCGGAGCTGGCGGTGAGCATGATGATCGGCACCTGGCTGCGCCGTGGATGCTGGCGAATCCAGCGGCACAGGCTGAAGCCGTCTTCGTCGGGCAGCATCACGTCGAGGATCACCAGGTCGCTGGGCGCCTCGTTCAGAGCCTGACGAAAACCGGCGCCATCGGCGGTCGTGCGCACCTGGAAACCGCAACGGCTGAGGTAGGTTTCCAGCAGCTCGCGAATTTCCTGATCGTCGTCGACCAACAAGATCGACTTACTGACTGAACTCACCGGGGCCGTCCTCATTGTTGGGCAGGGAGCGCGATTATGCCTGATGGCGGCAGGCCTGTTAGCGCCTCTTCGCCGGCAAGCCGGCTCCCACGCCATGCGGCTCGGTGTCAGCCCTGGGCCTGCTCCAGGGCTACGCCGGCGCCGGTCAGTCCGGAATAAGGCGCCGTCACCAACCACACCGGAATGCCCTTGAAGTAATCGCTCATGCAGCCCTTGTCGGCAAAACTCTTGGCAAAGCCACTCTGGATGAAGAAATCGGCAAAGCGCGGAATCACCCCACCGACGATGTACACCCCGCCCCGCGCGCCCGTGGTCAGCACGTTGTTGCCCGCCACCCGCCCCAGCCAGCAGCAGAACTGCTCCAGCACTTCCCGGGCAATCGGATCACCGGCCAGACCGGCCGCGGTGATGGCTTCAGGGGTATCGAGGCGCGGTTCATGACCGTCCACCGCGCAGATCGCCCGGTACAACCGGGGCAATCCGCTGCCGCTCAAGGCGGTTTCGGCGCTGACATGGCCAATCTCATTGTGGATGTGCTGCCACAGTTGGGTTTCCCGTGGGCTGCTCAAGGGCAGGTCGACATGACCGCCCTCTCCCGGCAAGGCCATGTAGCGGCCGTCGCCGAAGTTCAACAGGGTGCCGACGCCGAGGCCGGTGCCCGGGCCGATCACCACCGCCGGACGCAAAGGCTCGGCGACACCTTCGCAAACCACGCGAAACTCATCGGGCTGCAGACGGGTCATGCCCAGGGCCATGGCCGAGAAGTCGTTGACCAGCAACAGCCGCTCCACTTGCAGGGCCTGGCAGAACGCCTGACGGCTCAGGCGCCAGTGGTTGTTGGTGAAACGGAACTCATCACCGCTGACCGGACCGGCCACCGACAGGCACACCGAGCCGATGGCGCCCGGGGCCAGGCCCCGGGCGTGCAGATAGGCCAGGATGGCGTCTTCCGGGCAGCGATAGTCCGCCGTTGCCAGCACCTGGATCGCGTCCAGCTGCTGATCCTTCCACAACGCGAACCGCGCGTTGGTCCCACCGATGTCACCGACCAGGGCCAGTTTCAATTAAGCGTCTCCAGTGCAGAGGTAAAGGCGCTGGCGCCCTGCTCCGCCGAGCTGAAGGCCATGCGCATGAAAGCGAAGAGTTCGCGGCCGGTGCCGACGTTGTTGCCCAACAGGCCCTTGGCCGGTTCCCGGGCGGCGAATTCGGCGGCGTCGACCTTGAGTTCCAAGGTGCCCTTGACCCCGTCGACGCGAATGATGTCACCGTCCAGCACCCGGGCCAGGGCTCCGCCGACCTGGGCTTCGGGACTGACATGAATCGCCGCCGGAATCTTGCCCGAAGCACCGGACATACGTCCATCGGTGACCAGCGCCACCTTGAAGCCACGGTCCTGCAGCACCCCGAGGAACGGGGTCATCTTGTGCAGCTCAGGCATGCCGTTGGAGCGCGGGCCCTGGAAGCGCATCACCGCGACGAAGTCCTTCTCCAGCAGGCCGGCCTTGAACGCATCGGCCAGGTCCTGCTGGTCCTGGAACACCACCGCCGGGGCTTCGACGATCTGGTGTTCGGCAGCCACGGCGGAGACTTTCATCACCCCACGGCCGAGGTTGCCTTCCATGACCCGCAAGCCGCCTTCCGGGGAGAAGGCCCGGGCCACCGGCCGCAGGATGTTTTCGTCGAGGCTTTCGATAGGGCCGTCGCGCCATACCAGCTTGCCGTTGTCGAGGAACGGTTCCTGGGTGTAGCGGCTCAGGCCGCGGCCGGCCACGGTGTTGACGTCCTCGTGAAGCAGGCCGGCTTCCAGCAGTTCGCGAATCAGGAACGACATGCCCCCCGCGGCCTGGAAGTGGTTGATGTCGGCCTTGCCGTTGGGATAGACGTGGGACAGGGTCGGCACCACCTCGGACAGGTCGGCCATGTCCTGCCAGGTCAGCTGGATGCCCGCCGCCTGGGCGATGGCCGGCATGTGCAGGGTGTGGTTGGTGGAACCACCGGTGGCGTGCAGGGCGACGATGGAATTGACCAGGCAACGCTCGTCGACGATCTCGCCGATGGGCATGAAGTTGCCGCTCTGCTTGGTCAGGCGCGTGACCTGCTGCGCCGCCTCATGGGTCAGGGCGTCGCGCAGCGGCGTGTTGGGGTTGACGAAGGAGGCGCCCGGCAGGTGCAGGCCCATGACTTCCATCAGCAACTGGTTGGTGTTGGCGGTGCCGTAGAAGGTGCAGGTGCCGGGGCTGTGGTAGGACTTCATTTCCGACTCCAGCAACTCCTCGCGGCTGGCCTTGCCTTCGGCATAGCGCTGGCGCACATCGGCCTTCTGCTTGTTGGAGATCCCCGACACCATCGGCCCGCCCGGGACGAAGACCATCGGCAGGTGACCAAAGCGCAGGGCGCCCATCATCAAGCCCGGGACGATCTTGTCGCAGATCCCCAGCATCAGCGCGGCGTCGAACATGTTGTGGGACAGGGCCACCGCCGTGGACAACGCGATCACCTCACGGCTCGGCAGGCTCAGCTCCATGCCGGCCTCGCCCTGGGTCACGCCATCGCACATGGCCGGGGTGCCACCGGCGAACTGCCCCACCGAACCGATCTCGCGCAGGGCTTTCTTGATCTGCTCGGGAAAGTGCTCGTAAGGCTGGTGGGCCGACAACATGTCGTTATATGACGAAACAATTGCCACGTTGGCCGCGTTCATCATCCGCAGGCTGTGCTTGTCTTCGGCGCCGCAACCGGCCACGCCGTGGGCGAAGTTCGCGCACTGCAGCTTGCCGCGCTGCGGACCATCGCTGGCGGCACCGCGAATCAACGCCAGATAGGCCTGGCGAGTGGCGCGACTGCGAGCGATAAGCCGTTCGGTGACCTCAAGAACGCGGGGATGCATATGTAGAACTCCAGGCTAACGGATGTGGCGACCTATTTGTCTATGCTGTTCAGACGCACCGCCACTCAGAGACAGCGGAGGAGTTTCTGACCACTTGGACCAGTTGATTCAGGTCACTCGTTGTAGATAAAACAAAATATTGCCACTAAAAAGGCTTGTTTTCTATTTCTATGCGAATAATCTTGTAATTCCAACAACAAATTCAACGACAGGCGTTTGCACATGACTCTTCGAATCGCAATCAATGGTTTTGGCCGTATTGGCCGTAACGTCCTGCGCGCACTCTATACCCAAGGCTATCGTCAGGATCTGCAGATCGTCGCCATCAACGATCTGGGGGACAGCGCGATCAATGCCCACCTGCTGAAATACGACACCGTCCACGGTACTTTCGACGCCGAGGTCCAGCACGATCAGGAAAGCCTGACCGTCAACGGCGACCGCATCGCCGTCAGCGCCATCCGCAACCCGGCCGAGCTGCCCTGGGCCGCGGAAAAGATCGACGTAGTCTTCGAATGCACCGGCCTGTTCACCGACCGCGCCAAGGCCGCCGCCCATCTTACTGCCGGCGCCCGCAAGGTGATCATCTCGGCCCCGGCCAAGGGTGCCGACGCCACCGTGGTCTACGGCGTCAACCACGACATCCTGCGCCAGTCGCACCAGATCATTTCCAACGCCTCGTGCACCACCAACTGCCTGGCCCCGGTGGCCCAGGTGCTGCACCGCGAACTGGGCATCGACAACGGCCTGATGACCACCATCCACGCCTACACCAACGACCAGAACCTCACCGACGTCTACCACAGCGACCCGTACCGTGCCCGTTCGGCCACCCAGAACATGATCCCGAGCAAGACCGGCGCCGCCGAAGCCGTGGGCCTGGTGCTACCGGAACTGGCGGGCAAGCTGACCGGCATGGCGGTGCGCGTGCCGGTGATCAACGTCTCCCTGGTGGACCTGACCGTGACCCTCAAGCGCGACACCAGCGCCGAAGAGGTCAACGCCCTGCTCAAGAACGCCAGCCAGCATTCGAAGATCCTCGGCTACAACACCCTGCCGCTGGTCTCCAGCGACTTCAACCACAACCCGCTGTCGTCGATCTTCGACGCCAACCACACCAAGGTCAGCGGCGGTCGCTTGCTCAAGGTGCTGGCCTGGTACGACAACGAGTGGGGCTTCTCCAACCGCATGCTGGATAACTGCCTGGCCCTGTGCAACGCGGAATAAAACGGATATTCGTCGATGATCGGTATCGGTTTTACGCAAAAGACCATGGCGGCGCGCAAGCGCATCGCCCTGGTCGCCCACGACCATTGCAAGGTCTTTCTGCTGGACTGGGCCGAGCGGCAGAAGTCACGCCTGGCCGAACATGAGCTGCTGGCCACCGGCACCACCGGGCTGCTGCTGAGCAAACGCCTGGGGTTGCCGGTGCACAGCATGATCAGCGGCCCGCTGGGCGGCGATCAGCAACTGGGCGCGCTGATCGCCGAACAACGGGTCGACCTGCTGGTGTTCTTCTGGGACCCCTTCGAGCCCCAGCCTCACGATCCGGACATCAAGGCCCTGCTGCGCGTGGCGGCGGTGTGGAACATCGCGGTGGCCTGCAACGAATGCAGCGCCGACTACCTGCTCAGCAGCCCGCTGATGAACCAGGCTCACGAGCACCGGATTCCCGACTACCAGGCGTACCTCGCCGGCCGCGGATAATTCACGCAAGGCTTGACCATTGACGCAGATGACAATCATTATCATCCGCTGAAAAAATGGATCAGGCCTTGCCGTGAGTCAATCGCACTTCAACCACGTCTTCCTCACTCAACGCATTTCCCTGCTGCGAACCCTGGAGCGGATGGTCAACAACCACAGCACCGCCGAAGACCTGCTGCAGGAAACCTATCTGCGGGTGACCCGGGCCCTCAGCGAGCGGCCGATCACTCACCTGGAACCCTTCGTGTTCCAGACCGCGCGCAACCTCGCCCTCGACCACCTGCGGGCCCGGCGCATCCAGGGGCGCACCCTGCTCGAAGACGTGCCTGTAGAAGTGCTGGAGAACGTCGCCGCCCCCGTCAGCAGCGCCGAAGACGCCGCCCACGCCGAACAACTGCTCGAACGCCTGAACCTCAGCCTCGGCCAGCTCAGCCCGCGCCAGCAGCAGATCTTCATCCTCAGCCGCTTGCATGGCCACAGCTATCAGGAGATCGCCGACGAACTCGGGGTTTCGCTGAGCACGGTACAAAAGGAATTGAAATTGATCATGGCCATCTGCGTCGGCGTCGCCGAACGTCTCGACGGCCAGTGAGTCTCAACCGCCAAGCACAATGACTGCGTCAGCCCCAGGCCTTTGCTAACCTTGGCCGGCTTTCGCTCTCTCTTGAAAAAACAGCTGCGCACAGACACAGCCGAGGAACACCCGTGACGGATTCTCACAGCGCCGAGCCGCCCAACACCACCGGCCCGCACTCAAGCACCCTTGCCATGGATCAGGCGCTGGATTGGCTGATCGAGCTGGAACATCCGAACGAGGAACAGCTGCGCCAGTTTCATCAATGGCTGGCGGCTTCACCGCTCAACGCCCAGGCCTTCGAAAAAGCCCGGGCGATCTGGAACGGACCGCAAGTGGCGCAATGCGCGCAGACCCTGGCAACACCGCCGAAAGTCTCGCGCCTGGCCCGCCTGCGCCCACACTGGAAGCCCCTGGCCACCGCCGCGGTGCTGGTACTCGGGCTGTTCAGCTTCAGCAACCTGCCACTGCGCCTGCAGGCCGACCACCTGACGCTGGTGGGCGAACGCCAGCGCCTGCAACTGGAAGACGGCTCCAAGGTGCTGCTCAACACCAACTCGGCCTTCTCCAGCCAGATCAACGATCACCGGCGCGTGGCGCGGCTGTACCAGGGCGAAGCCTTCTTCGAGATTCCCGGCACCCCGGGCCTGCCGCTGGAGCTGGACGCCGGCCCGGTCAAGGCCAGCGTGGCCGACACCGCCTTCGCCGTGCGCTACCTGGACGGCATTGCCCAGGTCCAGGTGCAGCGCGGTGACATCGACCTGCGCGCCACCCACGCCGATCAGCGCATTCGCCTGCGCGCCGGCGAGAGCGTTCGCGTCGGCCCCGAAGGCTTCGACCCACCGGCCAGGCTCGATGCCGGCAAGGACCTGGCCTGGATCGACGGCCGCCTGGTGTTCGAGAACTGCCCCCTGAGCCAGGTGCTGGCGGAACTGCGGCGCTACTACCCGGGCTGGATCGTCAACAACAACGAGCAGTTGGCGAACCTCGCGGTCACCGGCAACTACCGCCTGGACCAGCCTCTGGACGTGCTGCGCTCCCTGGCCCACATCACCTCGGCACGCCTCTCGGAATACCCGGCACTGGTCATTCTCAACTGAGAATAATTATTTTTACGCGATCACCCCGGGCGGTACGTCTCGTTATAGCCAATGCAACTGATTCGCATTTTTGAATGCGTATCTGCACCTATAAAAGATTCGTGCGACCCGGAGCGCTCTCGATGTCCCCTCGCCTCAACAGCCGATCCCCTGTTCCCTGTGCCCGCCTGCAACACTGCACCCTGTCGCTGCTGACCGCGGCGATCCTGCTGGCCGGCGCCCAAGCCACGCCAGCAATGGCCGCCGATGCCCCGGCCTCCTCCAGCCAGCGCATGGGCAACTACAACTTCGCCATTGCCCAGCAACCGCTGGTATCGGCGCTCAACGCCTTTACCGCGGTCACCGGCTGGCAAGTCGGGCTGCCGGCCGAGCTGGGCAGCGGGGTGTCATCACCGGGCGTGCGCGGCTCGCTGCCCCCGGAAAAGGCCCTGGAGCGCCTGCTCGGCGGCACCCAACTGAATTACCGCAAGCTGGGCAATAACAATATCGTTCTGGAACGGCGCAGCGCCGCCAATGCGGTGAACCTGCAGCAAGTGACCGTCAGCGCCACCCGCCAGGAGCAGGACATCAACTCGGTGCCAAGCACCGTGAGCGTGCAGACCCGGGAAGAGCTGGACCGCCAGAACGTCAACACCATCAAGGAGCTGGTGCGCTACGAGCCTGGGGTTTCCGTCGGCGGTGCGGGCCAGCGCGCGGGCATCAGCGGCTACAACATTCGCGGCATCGACAGCGACCGGATCCTCACCCAAGTCGATGGCGTCGAAGTGCCGGATCACTTCTTCAGCGGTCCCTACGCCAAGACCAACCGCAACTATGTCGACCCGGAAATCGTCAAGCGCGTGGAAATCCTCCGCGGCCCGGCCTCGGTGCTCTACGGCAGCAGCGCCATCGGTGGCGCCGTCAGCTACTACACCCTGGACGCCGACGACATCATCAAGCCCGGCCAGGACGCTGGCGCGCGCCTGAAGACCGGCTACAGCTCGGCTGACGAAAGCTGGCTGAAATCCGCCACCGTCGCCGGGCGGGCCAGCGACTTCGACGCCCTGCTGCACCTCAGCCGGCGCGACGGCCACGAAACCGAGTCCTATGGCAGCAACAACGGCACCGGCCTCAACCGCACCGCAGCCAACCCGGAAGACGCCCGCACCACCAACGTCCTGGCCAAGCTCGGCTGGAACTATGCGCCGGATGCTCGCCTGGGCCTGACCTATGAAAAGTACAAGGACGACCGCGACACCAACCAGAAAAGCGCGGTAGGCGGCCTGTTTCTCAACGGCGTCGGTCAGAACTGGTATCGCTCCCGTGTCGGCAACGACACCATCACCCGTGAACGCTTCGGCCTGGAAAACAGCTTCGCCCTGCAGTCGCCCATGGCCGACCAGATCAAATGGAGCCTGAACTACCAGATCGCCAAGACCGACCAGAGCACTTCCGAGCGCTACAACCCGGTCTCGGCGTTCTCCCCCAACGCCCGCGACGTGCTGCGGGAACGGCAAACCCTGTACCAGGAACAGCAATGGGTCTTCGACGCCCAACTGGACAAGGCCTTCACCCTCGGTGAAACCGAGCATCAACTGACCTACGGCACCACCCTCAAGCAACAGAAAATCACCGGCTCGCGCTATGGCACCGCCACCTGCCTGAAGGTCGGTGCCGGTTGCACCGCCATCGGTGCGCCAAGCCCGAGCGCCAGCGACAGCGTGAAAAAATCCAGCGATTTCCCGGACCCCACCGTCAGCACCTACAGCCTGTTCGCCCAGGACCAGATCAGCTGGAACGCCTGGACCTTCACCCCGGGCCTGCGCTACGACTACACCCAGCTCAAGCCGAAACTGACCCAGGAATTCCTCAATGTCGCCAACCCTACCGGCACCTATCCGGTCAGCGACGAGAAGAAGACCTGGCACCGGGTTTCGCCCAAGTTCGGCCTGACCTACGCCTTCGACGAGCACTACACGGCCTATGGCCAATACTCCGAGGGCTTCCGCACGCCGTCGGCCAAGGCGCTCTACGGGCGCTTTGAAAACCTCGCCACCGGCTACGTCGTCGAGCCCAACTCCAACCTCAAGCCGGAAACCAGCAAAGGTTATGAAACTGGCCTGCGGGGCAATTTCGACGCAGGCTCCTTCGATGTCTCGGTGTTCTACAACCAGTACCGCGACTTCATCAACGAGGACGCCATCACTGCCGGCGCGCTGCAATCGGTGTTCCAGAGCAGCAACATCAAGCACGCCACCATCAAGGGCGCCGAAGCGAGGGGCCGTCTCAACCTCGATGCCTTCGGTGCACCACAGGGCCTGTACAGCCTCGGCTCGGTGGCCTACGCCTACGGCCGCAACAATGACAACGGCGAGCCGATCAACAGCGTCAACCCGCTCAAGGGCGTGTTTGGCCTGGGCTACGATCAGGACAACTATGGCGCGCTGCTGAGCTGGACCCTGGTCAAGCGCAAGGACCGAGTCGACGACAGCAGCTTCAAGGCCCCGGATGGCCGTGCTACCAGCGGCCAGTTCAAGACCCCGGGCTACGGCATCCTCGACCTCAGCGGCTTCTACAAGGTCACCGACGACCTGACCCTGAACGCCGGCCTGTACAACCTGACCGATAAAAAATACTGGAACTGGGACGACGTGCGCGGCTACGACAGTGTCGGCGAGGCCGGGCAAACCGCCCCCGCCAACCTCGACCGCCTGACCCAGCCGGGCCGCAACTTCTCGGTCAACCTGGTCTGGGATATCTGACGCCAAAGCGCCTCACTGCCCTTTTTCGCCTGGGCAGTGAGGATTTTTTACGCTGTCGCGTCTTCTTGTTCGTCTAGTTAC
This sequence comes from Pseudomonas sp. TKO26, assembly GCF_003225665.1. Classification (NCBI taxonomy): domain Bacteria; kingdom Pseudomonadati; phylum Pseudomonadota; class Gammaproteobacteria; order Pseudomonadales; family Pseudomonadaceae; genus Pseudomonas; species Pseudomonas sp. TKO26. Next base: position 526,865 of record NZ_QKLN01000001.1, on the reverse strand, counting down.
TAAGTGCCTCTCATTCTCAAGGACATCTGCATGAGCCCCCAGGATTCCTCCCAGCGTCATCACTTGCGTTCCCAGCGTCTGAACCAGATCACCCATGACCCCCATGCCAAGCTCGACGCCCTGGTCAAGGCCCACGCACCGTTCGAGACTCAGGGTGCCTTCGCCCGCTTCGTGGTGGCCCAGTACCTGTTTCAGTCGGAACTGGTAGACCTGTACAACGATGCCGAACTGAACAGCATCGTCCCCGACCTGGCCCAGCGCTGCCGCGCCGAAGCGGCCAAGGCCGACCTGGCGGACCTGGACACCGAAGTCCCGGCACCGGTAGCCGGTGCAGTACGCAATCCAAGCCAGGCCGAAGCCCTGGGCTGGATCTTCGTTTCCGAGGGTTCCAAGCTCGGCGCCGCGTTCCTGATCAAGCGCGCCGTGGGCCTGGGCCTGAGCGAAGCCTTTGGCGCCCGGCACCTGGGCGAGCCGGCCGGTGGCCGCGCCGAAGGCTGGAAGACCTTCACCCGCATCCTCGACGGCCTGGAGTTCACAGCCGAAGAAGAAGCCGCAGCGGAGAAAGGCGCGCTGGATGCCTTCAACCGCTTCACCGTGCTGCTGGAACAGGCTTACTCCAGCGCCGCACAACCAGCCTGACCCCGTCGTTGCGGGCCCGCGGCAAGCGTCCAGGCCGCAGGCCCGCAACGGTATTTTGTCGGCCCGCGTGCTCTCTGGATTGAGCCGCAAGGCGCGTTACCTCATCATCGAAGCCATGACCCCCACTCGCCCCTCCTCGTCGAAGATTTCCCGCCTGCTGTTCGGTGCGCTGGCCTATGTCAGCCTGGCCATCGGCCTGATCGCCATCGTCGTGCCCGGCCTGCCGACCACCGAGTTCATCCTCCTGGCCGCCTGGGCCGCCACCAAGAGCTCGCCCCGCCTCAGTGCCTGGATGGAGAACCACCGCCTGTTCGGCCCGATCCTCTGCAACTGGCGCAACGGCCGGATCATCAGTCGCCGGGCCAAGGTCAGCGCCACCCTGAGCATGTTGCTGTGCGCCGGGCTGATGCTGAGCCTGCTCAATCATCACTGGACGATGTACGCCGCCATCGCCGGCATGGCCCTGGGCAACCTGTGGATCTGGTCGCGCCCCGAAGCCCTGCCGCAAACCTCCTGAATGACGCGCTCTGGCGGCTATGCCCTCGCCCCCTAGGCCATATATGTCAAGGACATGACCGTTCGTCGGCACCCTCTCACGCAAAGGCCGCCCAAGCCGATGTTCCGGGCATAGCGCTGAATGGACTTGGCGAGCGGAGTCATCCGATTCCGCGCTTTCCATCCGTCCTTTCGCGAGATTGCCCCCATGTTCGACTCTCTCTCCATACGCCTGAAAATCGTGCTGCTGTCCGGGCTGTGCCTGTTGGGCGTGGTGGCGCTGATCGTCGGCATGAACCTGTACCAGAGCCAGCAGAACAACCAGCTGGTCAACACCTCCAGCACGCGGATGCTCACGGCCGGGGTCGAGGACCTGTTGCAGGCCAAGGCCGCCGAACAGGCCGCGCGCATCCAGAAGACCTTCGGTGAAAGCCAGCTGGTGATCACCGCCCTGGCGGACCAGGTCCAGGATCTGCGGGCAATGGCCGCAAAGCGTGGCCTGGATGCCGCGGCCCTGCGCGAAGAACTCAACCACAGCCTGAAAACCGCCTTCGAGCGCAACCCCAAGGTGCTGGGGATTTGGCTGGCCTACGAGCGCAATGCGCTGGATGGCCAGGACAGTGCGTTCGCCAATGACGCCAACCGCGCGTCCAACGAACAAGGGCGTTTCGCCAGCTACTGGAGCCGTCCCGCCGGCAAGTCCCTGAATACGGTGATGGTCGAGGAGGACATGAACAAGACCACCCTCAACCTCAGCGGCACGCCTTACAACATCTGGTACACCTGCCCCCGTGACACTCGCCGCACCTGCCTGCTCGATCCCTATGCCGACACCATCGGCGAGGACAAGAAACAAGTGCTGATGACCACCATCTCCCTGCCGCTGCAGACCGACGGCAAGGTCATCGGGGTGATTGGCGTCGACATCGCCCTGGACTCCCTGCAAGCGGCCGCCGTCGAGGCGCAACGAAGCCTGTTCGGCGGTGCCGGGCACATGCTGATCACGGGCGGCAGCGGACTGCTGGCAGCGGTCGGCGCCGATGCCGCCCAGGTCGGCAAGAACATCAATGAAACCGCCGGTGCCCAGGGCCAGGACATCCTGGCGACACTTGCCGGTGGCCAACCCAAGGTGTTGCAGCAGGGCGACCTGATCCGCGCGGTCTATCCCTTCAGTCCGATTGCCGATGCCAAGGCCTGGGGCGTGGCCATCGACTTGCCCCGGCAGGTCCTGCTGGCGGACTCGGTGAAACTGCAGACCCTGCTGGATCAGGCCCAGACCAGCGGCACCCTGAAAACCCTGCTGGTGGCCATCGGCGCCGGCCTGCTGGGGCTGCTGCTGATCTGGCTCAGTGCCTCCGGCGTGACCCGGCCGATCAACAGCGTGGCGCAGATGCTCAAGGCCATCGCCAGTGGCGACGGCGACCTGACCCAACGCCTGAACTACAGCAAGAAGGATGAACTGGGTGAACTGGTGAGCTGGTTCAACCGCTTCCTCGACAAGCTGCAGCCCACCATCGCCCAGATCAAGCAGAGCATCATCGAGGCCCGCGGCACCGCCGACCAGTCTTCGGAGATCGCCCGCCAGACCAGCGAAGGCATGCAGGTGCAGTTCCGCGAGATCGACCAGGTGGCCACCGCGTCCAATGAAATGAGCGCCACGGCCCACGACGTCGCCAACAGTGCTTCCAATGCTGCCCAGGCCGCCCGTGGCGCCGACCAGTCGGCCAAGGACGGCATGACCATCATCGAGCGCAGTACCCGGGATATCAGCCTGCTGGCCGAGGAAGTGAGCAAGGCGGTGGGTGAAGTCGAGGCCCTGGCGGTGAGCAGCGAACAGATCGGCTCGGTGCTGGAAGTGATCCGCAGCATCGCCGAACAGACCAACCTGCTGGCCCTCAACGCCGCCATCGAGGCGGCCCGCGCCGGCGAAAGCGGCCGCGGCTTCGCGGTGGTGGCCGATGAAGTGCGTAACCTGGCCAAACGTACCCAGGACTCGGTGGAAGAGATCCGCGTGGTCATCGAGCGCATCCAGAGCGGCACCCGCGATGTGGTCAACACCATGCACGCCAGCCAGAGCCAGGCGCAGAACAACGCCGGACAGATTCATCAGGCGGTCCAGGCGCTGGGCAAGATCAGCGACGCGGTCACCGTGATCAGCGACATGAACCTGCAGATCGCCAGCGCCGCCGAGCAGCAGAGCGCGGTGGCCGAAGAGGTCAATCGCAACGTCTCGGCGATCCGTAGCGTCACCGAAACCCTCACCGAGCAAGCCAGCGAGTCGGCTCAGGTCAGCAGCCAGCTCAACGCCCTGGCCACCCAACAGATGAAACTGATGGATCAGTTCCGGGTGTAAACGCGGTTCTCGCCCCGCCACGACCGATGACCGGAGGTGATCGACAGTGGCGGCGGTTTCAGGGTGCAATGCCCTCCTCTGAACCGGGGAGTGCGTCATGACCGAACTACTGGCAACCCTCCAGGCCGCGCTGGGCCTGGCGCCTGCAAGCGTCCGACAAACCGGCCAGGGCTCCCTGCCCTCGGCCTTCGCCGTGACCGACCTGGCCTGCGGCAGCATCGCCACCGCCGGGCAAGCCCTCGCCGAACTCCTCTACAGCCAGACTGGACGCCAGCCACAGGTCAGCGTCGACCGGCGCCTGGCCTCATTCTGGTTCGCCACTTCGATCCGCCCGCAAGGCTGGAGCCTGCCATCCCCCTGGGACCCGATTGCCGGGGATTACCCCAGCCGCGATGGCTGGATTCGTCTGCACACCAATGCGCCCCACCACCGCGCCGCCGCCGAACGGGTGCTGGGCGCGGTGAACGGGCGCGACGCCATGGCCGCCCGAGTGGCCAGCTGGGATGCCCTGGAGCTGGAGCAGGCCATCGTCGATCAGGGCGGTTGCGCCGCGCAGATGCGCAGTTGGGCGCAGTGGCAGCTGCACCCGCAGGGGCAGGCGGTCAACGCCGAGCCCCTGGTGCACTGGCTGCCCCACAGCGGTTCGCGACCGAACACCTGGAGCGGTTCCAGCACCCGGCCCCTGGCCGGACTGAAAGTGCTGGACCTGACCCGGGTCCTGGCCGGCCCCGTGGCCAGCCGCCTGCTGGCGGGGCTGGGCGCCGAGGTACTGCGCATCGACCCGCCGGGCTGGAACGAACCGGCCCTGGAGCCGGAGGTGACGCTGGGCAAGCGCTGCGCGCGCCTGGACCTGCACGACCTGCAACAGCGCGCGGTATTCGAGGGGCTGCTGGCCGAAGCCGACCTGCTGCTGCACGGCTATCGCGCCGATGCCCTGGAGCGCCTGGGTTACGACGCCGAGGCACGCCAGCGAATCGCCCCGGGGCTGATCGAGGTCAGCCTCAACGCCTATGGCTGGAGCGGCCCCTGGCGCGACCGCCGGGGCTTCGACAGCCTGGTGCAAATGAGCGCCGGCATCGCCGCAGCCGGCATGGACTGGAAAGCCGCGGACAAACCGCTGCCGCTGCCGGTCCAGGCCCTGGATCACGCCACCGGCTACTTGATGGCGGCCAGTGCCCTGCGGGCCCTGAACCTGTCCCTGAACGGCGGCCAGGGCACCTCTGCGCGCCTGTCCCTGGCCCGCACCGCCAAGCTGCTGGTTGAGCATTGCCGGTCAACGGGAGATGAAATGCCACTGCGGGCCGAAGACGATGACGATCTGGGGCTGGTTCAGGAACAGACCCCTTGGGGACCGGCCCGGCGCCTGCGGGTGCCATTGCATGTCACTGGAACCCCCGTGCAGTGGGATTGCCCTGCCAGCCCCCTGGGCGCTCATCGCCCCCAATGGTGGTGAGCAGCTTCGCCGGCGAGCCGGCTCCTACAGGATTACCAGCCCCGCAGGCGCGGGCTTGGCAGCGAACCACCCGCACCAACAACCTCCCGCCGAAGCCGCCCACCAATGCCGCGCCAGCCCGAGGTGTCCTGGCCGCCAGCAAGCGCGAGGGCACAAGCTCGATCACAGCGCCAGCAGACCGCTGTACAGACCATAAGCCGCCAGCGAGGCGCCGATGATCACCGCACCGAAGATCAGTTTTTCCAGGTGGGTGAACAGCGGCTCGCCCTGCTCGCGCTTGGCCTTGGCAAACAGGATCACCCCGGGCGCGTAGAGCAGCGCCGAGAGCAGCAGGTACTTCAAGCCGCCGGCGTACAACAGCCAGATGGCGTAGCTCAGGGCCACGACCGCGATGCACAGGTCCTTCAGCCGCTCCCGAGACGCCTGCTCGTAGGTTTCTCCTCGGCCGCTGAGCAGCACCGCATAGGCCGCCGACCACAGGTAGGGCACCAGGATCATCGATGAGGCGAGGTAGATCAGGTTGGTGTAGGTGCCGGCGGAGAACAGGGTGATCAGCAGGAAGATCTGGATCATCACGTTGGTCAGCCACAGGGCATTGACCGGCACATGGTTGGCGTTTTCCTTCTTCAGGAAGGCCGGCATGGTCCGGTCCCGGGCGGTGGCGTAGAGAATTTCCGCGCACAGCAGGGCCCAGGACAGCAAGGCGCCCAGCAACGAAACCGCCAGGCCGATGCTGATCAGCAAGGCGCCCCAGGGGCCGACGATATGTTCCAGCACCGCCGCCAGGGAAGGGTTCTGCAGCTTGGCCAGTTCCGGCTGGCTCATGATCCCCAGGGACAGCACGTTCACCAGCACCAGCAGCGCCAGCACGCCGAGAAAGCCGATCACCGTGGCCCGACCGACATCCGCGCGCTTTTGCGCCCGGGCCGAATAGACGCTGGCGCCCTCGATGCCGATGAACACGAACACCGTGACCAGCATCATGTTGCGCACCTGATCCATCACCCCGCCGAAATTCGGGTTGCTGCGCCCCCAGATATCCCGGGTAAAGATCTCCGCCTTGAACGCCACGGCAGCGATAACGATGAACATCACCAGGGGCACTATCTTCGCCACCGTGGTCAGCTGGTTGATGAACGTGGCCTCCTTGATCCCCCGCAGCACCAGAAAATGCACGGCCCACAGCAGCAAGGAGGCACAGCCGATGGCGACCGGGGTATTGCCCTGGCCGAACACCGGAAAGAAGTAGCCCAGGGTGCTGAACAGCAGGACGAAGTAGCCGACGTTGCCCAGCCAGGCACTGATCCAGTAGCCCCAGGCCGAGGAAAAACCCATGTAGTCACCGAATCCGGCCTTGGCGTAGGCATAGACCCCGGAGTCCAGCTCCGGCTTGCGGTTGGCCAGGGTCTGGAAGACGAACGCCAGGGTCAGCATGCCCACCGCCGTGATCCCCCAGCCAATCAGCACGGCCCCGGCATCGGCCCGGGCCGCCATGTTCTGCGGCAGCGAGAAAATCCCGCCACCAATCATCGAGCCCACGACCAGAGCGATCAGTGCACCGAGTTGAAGCTTCTGCGCCGGTTGTGACATTCCTACCTCTGCTTCAGTGAGCCGATCGGGCAATAAAACGATAGGCCATTAATTAACTTCCAGAAATGTGCATCTAACAGTAACAGTCAATTAAACAGCCTTTATGGACGGCCCCCTGAATGGCCTCCAGAAGGCACTGAATAACCGACTATTTTGTTAAATATATGTACTAAGTGCCATCACGAATTGGTCATTAGTTAACCAACCTAGAAGATTTGCAGATTCGCCAAAAGGGTCTAGTTTCAAACGACAGCAACAATCGGAGCAACCAGTTGAAAGTAGTTTAAAGCCTCTGGAATGGCCCTCTCAGGGCAGCATTCTACCTCCCGCAATAAATCTTAAGTCATTCATTCACAACGGAATGCGGCAATGAACTGATCTAAGTCAGCTGTTCGGATTGCAAGCAGATCTACTCTGACGTCTCTCTTCTCCTGCATTGGAGTCATGCAATGTCTGAATCTCCCGGAAAACTAAGACTGGGCGCCTTAGTCGCCCTGGTAGTGGGTTCCATGATTGGCGGAGGGATCTTTTCCTTACCGCAAAACATGGCAGCCAGCGCCGATGTTGGTGCAGTTCTTATTGGTTGGGCGATTACCGCTGTCGGCATGTTGACCTTGGCATTCGTCTTTCAAACTCTGGCCAATCGCAAACCTGATCTGGACGGCGGTGTCTATGCCTACGCCAAGGCCGGTTTCGGCGACTACATGGGCTTTTCATCGGCCTGGGGCTACTGGATCAGTGCCTGGCTGGGTAACGTCGGCTATTTCGTCCTGCTGTTCAGCACCCTGGGCTACTTCTTCCCGATCTTCGGCGAGGGCAACACCCCAGCCGCGGTGATCGGTGCCTCGGTGCTGCTCTGGGCCGTGCACTTTCTGGTGCTGCGCGGAATCAAGGAAGCGGCCTTCATCAACCTGGTGACCACGGTCGCCAAGGTCGTACCGCTGCTGCTGTTCGTGCTGATCGCCCTATTCGCTTTCAAGCTGGACATCTTCACCGCCGACATCTGGGGCCGGAACAACCCGGACCTGGGCAGCGTGATGAATCAGGTGCGCAACATGATGCTGGTCACCGTGTGGGTGTTCATCGGCATCGAGGGCGCGAGCATCTTCTCGTCCCGGGCGGAAAAACGCTCGGACGTGGGCAAGGCCACCGTCATCGGCTTCATCACCGTGCTGCTGTTCCTGGTGCTGGTGAACGTGCTGTCCCTGGGGATCATGACCCAGCCGGAACTGGCCAAGCTGCAGAACCCGTCCATGGCTGCCGTGCTGGAGCACGTGGTGGGCCACTGGGGCGCGGTGCTGATCAGCGTCGGCCTGATCATCTCGCTGCTGGGGGCGCTGCTGTCCTGGGTGCTGCTGTGCGCGGAGATCATGTTCGCCGCGGCCAAGGACCACACCATGCCGGAGTTCCTGCGCCGCGAGAACGCCAACCACGTACCGGCCAATGCCCTGTGGCTGACCAACGTCATGGTGCAGGTCTTCCTGATCATCACCCTGTTCTCCAAGGGCACCTACCTGTCGCTGATCTACCTCGCCACCTCGATGATCCTGGTGCCTTACCTGTGGTCGGCGGCCTATGCGGTGTTGCTGGCGGTACGTGGCGAAACCTACGAACAGGCCCTGGCCGAACGCAAGAAGGACCTGGTCATCGGTGGCATCGCCCTGCTCTACGCGATCTGGCTGCTGTATGCCGGCGGGGTCAAGTACCTGCTGCTCTCGGCCCTGCTCTACGCCCCCGGCGTGGTGCTGTTCGCCAAGGCCAAGCTGGAACTGCAAAAACCGATTTTCACCAACGTCGAGAAGCTGATTTTTGCCGCGGTGGTCATAGGCGCCCTGGTGGCGGCCTACGGACTCTACGCCGGCTTCCTGACCCTGTAGCACTGCCTTTGAAGCCACACCCCGATTGTTTTGTCTCTGGAGGATCACAGTAATGACCACGGAAAAAGTTAAGTACGGCGTCCATTCCGAAGCCGGCAAACTGCGCAAAGTCATGGTTTGCTCCCCAGGCCTGGCCCATCAGCGGCTGACCCCGAACAACTGCGATGAACTGCTGTTCGATGATGTGTTGTGGGTGGCCCAGGCCAAACGCGACCACTTCGACTTCGTCACCAAGATGCGCGAGCGGGACATCGACGTGCTGGAAATGCACAACCTGCTGACCGACATCGTCGCCATGCCCGAAGCCCTGGACTGGATTCTGGAGCGCAAGATCACCGCCAACCAGGTCGGCCTGGGCCTGGTCAATGAAGTCGGTTCGTGGCTGCGCAGCCTGGAGCCGCGCAAGGTCGCCGAATTCCTGATCGGCGGCGTATCCGCCGATGACCTGCCCACCAGCTTCGGTGGCAAGACCATCGAGATGTTCCGCGACTTCCTCGGCCACTCCAGCTTCATCCTGCCGCCGCTGCCCAACACCCAGTTCACCCGCGACACCACCTGCTGGATCTACGGCGGCGTGACCCTGAACCCGATGTACTGGCCGGCGCGACGCCAGGAAACCCTGCTGACCACCGCCATCTACAAGTTCCACCCCGAGTTCACCCACGCCGACTTCCAGATCTGGTACGGCGACCCGGACCAGGAACACGGCAACGCCACCCTGGAAGGCGGCGACGTGATGCCCATCGGCAATGGCGTGGTCCTGATCGGCATGGGCGAGCGCTCCTCGCGCCAGGCCATCGGCCAACTGGCGCTGAACCTGTTCAAGCACAAGGCCGTGGAACGGGTGATCGTCGCCGGCTTGCCGAAATCCCGCGCGGCGATGCACCTGGATACCGTGTTCAGCTTCTGCGACCGCGACCTGGTCACGGTCTTCCCGGAAGTGGTGAGCCAGATCGTCGCCTTCAGCCTGCGCCCTGACGACAGCAAGCCGGGCGGCATCGACGTGCGCCGCGAGGAAAGCAGCTTCCTCGACACCGTGGCCAAGGCCCTCAACCTCAAGGCCCTGCGCGTGGTGGAAACCGGTGGCAACAGCTTCGCCGCCGAGCGCGAGCAATGGGACGACGGCAACAACGTGGTGGCCGTGGAACCGGGCGTGGTCATCGGCTACGACCGCAACACCTACACCAACACCCTGCTGCGCAAGGCCGGGGTCGAGGTCATCACCATCAGCGCCGGCGAACTGGGCCGGGGCCGCGGCGGCGGCCACTGCATGACCTGCCCGATCATCCGCGACCCGATCGACTACTAAGCGCCCTTATCCGACATAGCAGCTTGCCGTTGCCCCTACAAAGGGCCTCGGCAAGTGGACGACCGAAATCAAAGGAGATCCATCATGGCTTTCAATATCCACAACCGTAATCTGCTGAGCCTGGAACACCACACTCCGCGTGAGCTGCGCTACCTGCTGGACCTGTCCCGCGACCTGAAACGCGCCAAGTACACCGGCACCGAGCAGCAGCACCTCAAGGGCAACAACATCGCCCTGATCTTCGAAAAAACCTCGACCCGTACCCGTTGCGCCTTCGAAGTGGCGGCCTATGACCAAGGTGCCAACGTCACCTACATCGACCCCAACTCGTCGCAGATCGGCCACAAGGAAAGCATGAAGGACACCGCCCGGGTGCTGGGGCGCATGTACGACGCCATCGAGTACCGCGGCTTCAAGCAGGAGGTCGTCGAAGAGCTGGCGAAGTTCGCCGGGGTTCCGGTATTCAACGGCCTGACCGATGAATACCACCCGACCCAGATGATCGCCGACGTGCTGACCATGCGTGAGCACGCCGACAAGCCGATCCACGAGATCAGCTACGCCTACCTGGGCGACGCGCGCAACAACATGGGCAACTCGCTGCTGCTGGTGGGCGCCAAGCTTGGCATGGACGTGCGCATCTGCGCGCCCAAGGCGCTGTGGCCCCATGACGACCTGGTGCAACGCTGCAAGCAATACGCCGAGGAAAGCGGGGCCCGCATTACCCTCACCGAAGACCCGAAAGCCGCGGTCAAGGGCGTGGACTTCATCCACACCGACGTCTGGGTCTCCATGGGCGAGCCGGTGGAAGCCTGGGCCGAGCGCATCGAGCAACTGCTGCCGTACCAGGTCAACGCCCAGTTGATGAAAGCCACCGGCAATCCACGGACCAAGTTCATGCACTGCCTGCCGGCGTTCCACAACAGCGATACCAAGGTCGGCAAGCAGATCGCCGAGCAGTATCCGCACCTGGCCAACGGCATTGAAGTGACCGACGACGTGTTCGAGTCGCCAGCCTGCATCGCCTTCGAGCAAGCGGAAAACCGCATGCACACCATCAAGGCGATCCTGGTTTCGACCCTGGCCGATCTCTAACCCGCCTCCCCCTGCCGGGGCAGGCTTGCCTGCGAACCGCTGTTCGCCGGCAAGCCGGCTCCTTCAGAGCCTCTAGAAGGACTGCATTATGCGTATCGTCGTTGCACTGGGCGGTAACGCCCTGCTCCGCCGTGGTGAACCCATGACCGCGGACAACCAACGCGCCAACATCCGCATCGCCACCGAACAGATCGCCAAGATCCATCCCGGCAACCAGTTGGTGATTGCTCACGGCAATGGCCCGCAGGTGGGCCTGCTGTCGCTGCAGGCGGCAGCCTATACCCAGGTTTCGCCCTACCCGCTGGACGTGCTCGGGGCCGAGACTGAAGGCATGATCGGCTACATCATCGAACAGGAACTGGGCAACCTGCTGGACTTCGAGGTGCCCTTCGCCACCTTGCTGACCCAGGTGGAAGTGGACGCCAAGGACCCGGCCTTCAAGAACCCGACCAAGCCCATCGGCCCGGTCTACAGCAAGGAAGAAGCCGAGAAACTGGCCAAGGAGAAAGGCTGGGCCATCGCTCCGGATGGCGACAAGTACCGCCGGGTGGTGGCCAGCCCGAAACCCAAGCGCATCTTCGAGATCCGCCCGATCAAGTGGCTGCTGGAAAAGAGCAGCATCGTGATCTGCGCCGGCGGTGGCGGCATCCCTACCATGTACGGCGAGGACGGCAAGCTCAAGGGCATCGAGGCGGTGATCGACAAGGACCTGTGTTCGGCGCTGCTGGCCGAACAACTGGAAGCCGACCTGCTGGTGATCGCTACCGACGTCAACGCAGCCTTCATCGACTTCGGCAAGCCGACCCAGAAGGCCATCGCCCAGGCCCACCCGGATGAAATGGACAAGCTGGGCTTTGCCGCCGGCTCCATGGGGCCCAAGGTCCAGGCCGCCTGCGAATTTGCCCGGCACACTGGCAAAGTCGCGGTGATCGGTTCACTCTCGGACATCGAAGCGATCGTCCAGGGCAAGGCCGGCACCCGCATCAGCACAGCCAAAACCGGCATCAGCTACCTGTAAGACGCTTGCTGTAAGAACACGGGGCAGGCCCGCTGCCTGCCCTCATTCGAAGCCCTGGAGGAGAGACGCCTATGGCCATGTTTGAGCCCGGTCACCTGCATATAGAGCGCCATGCGCTGAGCAAGGACGACTTCAGCTACAACCTGTGCATCGACTATGAACTGGCCCAGGACCCCAAGGAGGGTCACGGCATGCTGTTCACCCTGCACGGCACCATCGAAGGCAAATCCTTGAAAGAGCAGTTCTTCCTGGCCAAGGACCTGGCCTTCGACTTTGCCCGTCACGCCACGCGCATCGCCCAGCAGTACGGTTTGCCCAAGAGCGCCAGCATTGCCTCCATGCACAAGTACTACGACGAGATGTTCGAAGACGTGCGCAAGCAACTGAACGTCAAGCCCGGCGACCCGATCAACCCCGAACATCTGGCATAACCACCCACTTCAGTAGGAGCCGGCTTGCCGGCGCAATGCCCCCTCCCCGGATCGGCCTGCGATGCGCCTTCGCCGGCAAGCCGGCTCCTGCGACAGCTCCAGCGATTTCGACTACGGCTCTCGCCCAAGGCATACTGGCGCCCTTCAGTGTTCCAGAAGCCTCTGTCGCCTCATGCGTATCCACGTCAGCTTCATCGACCGCGTCGGCATCACCCAGGAAGTCCTGGCCCTGCTGGGCGGGCGCAATCTCAACCTGGATGCGGTGGAAATGGTGCCACCCAACGTCTATATCGATGCCCCGACCCTGAGCCCGCAGGTGCTGGAGGAGTTGCGCGACGCGCTGTTCAACGTGCGTGGCGTGCAGGCGGTGACCGTGGTCGACATCCTCCCCGGCCAGCGCCGGCACTTGCAGCTGGACGCCTTGCTGGCGGCCATGACCGATCCGGTGCTGGCCCTGGACAGCGCCGGCAAGGTGCTGCTGGCCAACCCGGCGCTGATCGCCCTGTATGGCCGCGAGCCGGCCGGGGAAAGCATCGCCGAGCTGTTTGCCGATCCCGCGCTGCTGGAGGCCCTGCTGGAAAACGGCTTTCGCCTGCCGCTGCGGGAAATCATCGTCAATGGCCAGACCCTGCTGCTGGACGCCACGCCCATCACCGACGCCGGCGCGCTGCTGACCCTGTACCAGCCCAACCGCATCGGCGAGCGGCTTTCGGCCCTGCACCACGATCACGCCGAGGGCTTCGATGCCCTGCTTGGCGAATCCCCGGCAATTCGCACCCTCAAGGCTCGGGCACAAAGGGTCGCGGCCCTGGATGCACCGCTGTTGATCCAGGGCGAAACCGGCACCGGCAAGGAGCTGGTGGCCCGTGCCTGCCACGCCATCAGCGCCCGACACAGCGCGCCGTTCCTGGCACTGAACTGCGCGGCCCTTCCGGAAAACCTGGCCGAGAGCGAACTGTTCGGCTATGCCCCCGGGGCCTTTACCGGTGCCCAGCGCGGCGGCAAGCCGGGGCTGATGGAACTGGCCAACCAGGGCACGGTGTTCCTCGATGAAATCGGCGAGATGTCGCCCTACCTGCAAGCCAAACTGCTGCGCTTTCTCAATGACGGCAGCTTTCGCCGGGTGGGCGGCGATCGCGAGATCAAGGTCAATGTGCGCATCCTCAGCGCCACCCACCGCGACCTGGAAAAAATGGTCGGCGAAGGCAGCTTCCGCGAGGACCTGTTCTACCGCCTCAACGTCCTGAACCTTGAAGTGCCGCCGCTGCGCGAGCGTGGCCAGGACATCCTGCTGCTGGCCCGCTACTTCATGCAGCAGGCCTGCGCGCAGATCCAGCGCCCGGTGTGCCGCCTGACCCCGGGCACCTATCCGGCGCTGCTGGGCAACCGCTGGCCGGGCAACGTTCGCCAGTTGCAGAACGTGATCTTCCGGGCGGCGGCGGTTTGCGAGAGCAACCTGGTGGACATCGGCGACCTGGACATCGCCGGCACCTCGGTGGCCCGGCAGAACGACGCCGAAGTCGAAAGCCTGGAACAGGCCGTGGAAGCCTTCGAGAAAGAGCTGCTGGAAAACCTCTACGTCAACTACCCTTCGACTCGACAACTGGCCAACCGCCTGCAGACCTCCCACACCGCCATCGCCCATCGCCTGCGCAAGTACGGCATTCCCAACAAGGCCTGACCGGCCCCCTCTTGCGTAGGAGCCGGCTTGCCGGCGATGAGATCCTTGAGCCTGGCGCAGCCCTTGAAGACGCCTTCACTGGCAGGCCAGCTCCTGCGTCAGTTCTGTCCCCGCAGGTTCAGTTGCAGATACACGTCTGAAAACGACCTGCAACTGTACTGAAAGCGCTACAGCGGCACGATTTCGCTACACCTCCTTGTAATCGCTGCCGTGCAAGGCTTTGATCCTCAAAGCCTTTTTTCCACGCCGCCAGCTGTAGCGATTTCGCTACACTCGACGCCGACACGAATCCAGATTAAATATTCAAATCATTGATTTTAAAGGATTAATTATTTATTGGCCGCGTTCTTGCTAAGGGTATAGCCATCCGGCTCGGCCCCGCACGAGCATTCAATCGCGTCCACCAGACGAGTCTGGCCCCTGAGGAGTTTCCATGAGCGAGTTGCGTTTTACTGAAGATCACGAATGGCTGCGTAGCGAAGCGGATGGCAGTGTCACCGTCGGCATCACGGCTTTCGCCCAGAACGCCCTGGGTGATGTGGTGTTTGTGCAACTGCCGGAGCTGCAGAGCTACGAAAAGGGCGCCGAAGCCGCCACCGTGGAATCGGTAAAGGCCGCCAGCGGCGTGTACATGCCGCTCAACGGTGAAGTGGTCGCCATCAACCCGGCCCTGGAAGACAGCCCGGAACTGGTCAACGAAGATCCGCTGGGCGAAGGCTGGTTCTTCCGCTTCATTCCCGCCGATGCCGCCGCCGTTGGCCAACTGCTGGACCAGGACGCCTACGATCGCCTGATCAAAGCCAGCGCCGAAGCCTGAGGAGCCCGTCATGACCATCAACCTGACCACCGCCAACGAATTCATCGCGCGCCACATCGGGCCGCGCCAGGCCGATGAACAAGCCATGCTCAACAGCCTGGGCTTCGACTCCCTGGAAGCCCTGAGCGCCAGCGTGATCCCCGAGAGCATCAAGGGCACCAGCGTGCTGGACCTGGGCCAGGGCCAGAGCGAAGCCCAGGCCCTGGCCTCGATCAAGGCCATCGCTGCCAAGAACCAGCTGTTCAAGACCTACATCGGCCAGGGCTACTACAGCTGCCATACCCCCTCGCCGATCCTGCGCAACCTTCTGGAAAACCCGGCCTGGTACACCGCCTACACCCCCTACCAGCCGGAAATTTCCCAGGGCCGCCTGGAAGCCCTGCTGAACTTCCAGACCCTGATCAGCGACCTGACCGGCCTGCCGATCGCCAACGCCTCGCTGCTCGACGAAGGCACCGCCGCCGCCGAAGCCATGACCTTCTGCAAGCGCCTGAGCAAGAACAAGGGCAGCCACGCCTTCTTCGCCTCGGTGCATTGCCACCCGCAGACCCTGGACGTGTTGCGCACCCGTGCCGAGCCCCTGGGAATCAACGTGGTGGTGGGCGATGAGCGCAAGCTGACCGACGTCAGCCCGTTCTTCGGTGCCCTGCTGCAATACCCGGCAAGCAACGGCGATCTGTTCGACTACCGCGAACTGACCGAGCGCTTCCACGCCGCCAACGCCCTGGTGGCCGTGGCCGCCGACCTGCTGGCCCTGACCCTGCTGACCCCGCCCGGTGAGTTCGGCGCCGACGTGGCCATCGGCAGCGCCCAGCGCTTCGGTGTACCGCTGGGCTTCGGTGGCCCGCATGCGGCCTATTTCTCCACTCGCGATGCCTTCAAGCGCGACATGCCGGGCCGTCTGGTCGGCGTCTCCGTAGACCGTTTCGGCAAGCCGGCCCTGCGCCTGGCCATGCAGACCCGCGAGCAGCATATTCGCCGCGAAAAGGCCACCAGCAACATCTGCACCGCCCAGGTCCTGCTGGCCAACATCGCCAGCATGTATGCCGTCTATCACGGTCCCAAGGGCCTGATCCAGATTGCCCAGCGCATCCACCAGCTGACCGCGATCCTGGCCAAGGGGCTGAAGGATCTGGGGCTGGTCGTGGAGCAGGACAACTTCTTCGACACCCTGAGCCTGCACACCGCTGCCAGCACCGCTGCGCTGCACGACAAGGCTCGCGCCCAGGGCATCAACCTGCGGGTGATCGACGCCGAGCGCCTGGGCCTGTCCCTGGACGAAACCACCACCCAGGCCGACGTCGAAGGCCTGTGGAGCCTGCTGGGCGAGGGCAAGCCCGCGCCGGACTTCGCCGCACTGGCGGCTGCGGTCACCAGCAGCATCCCCGCGGCCCTGGTACGTCAGTCGGCGATCCTCAGCCACCCGGTGTTCAACCGCTATCACTCGGAAACCGAGCTGATGCGCTACCTGCGCAAGCTGGCGGACAAGGACCTGGCCCTGGACCGCACCATGATCCCGCTGGGCTCCTGCACCATGAAGCTCAACGCCGCCAGCGAGATGATCCCGATCACCTGGGCCGAATTCGGTGCCCTGCACCCCTTCGCCCCGGCCGAGCAAAGCGCCGGCTACCAGCAACTGACCACCGAGCTGGAGGCGATGCTCTGCGCCGCGACCGGCTACGACGCCGTCTCCTTGCAACCCAACGCCGGTTCCCAGGGTGAGTACGCCGGTCTGCTGGCCATTCGTGCCTATCACCAGAGCCGTGGCGATGACCGTCGCGACATCTGCCTGATCCCGTCATCGGCCCACGGCACCAACCCGGCCACCGCCAACATGGCCGGTATGCGCGTGGTGGTCACCGCCTGCGACGCCCGCGGCAACGTCGATATCGAAGACCTGCGGGCCAAGGCCATCGAGCATCGCGAACATCTCGCCGCGCTGATGATCACCTACCCGTCGACCCACGGCGTGTTCGAGGAAGGCATCCGCGAAATCTGCGGGATCATTCATGACAACGGCGGCCAGGTGTACATCGACGGCGCCAACATGAACGCCATGGTCGGCCTCTGCGCGCCGGGCAAGTTCGGCGGCGACGTGTCCCACCTGAACCTGCACAAGACCTTCTGCATTCCCCACGGCGGTGGCGGCCCGGGCGTCGGCCCGATCGGCGTCAAGTCGCACCTGGCGCCCTTCCTGCCGGGTCACGCCGCACTGGAGAACAAGAAAGGCGCGGTGTGTGCCGCACCGTTCGGCAGCGCCAGCATCCTGCCGATCACCTGGATGTACATCCGCATGATGGGCGGCGCCGGCCTCAAGCGCGCATCGCAACTGGCGATCCTCAATGCCAACTACATTTCGCGGCGCCTGGAAGAGCACTACCCCGTGCTCTACACCGGCAGCAACGGCCTGGTGGCCCACGAATGCATCCTCGACCTGCGTCCGCTGAAAGACAGCAGCGGCATCAGCGTCGATGACGTGGCCAAGCGCCTGATCGACTTCGGCTTCCACGCCCCGACCATGTCCTTCCCCGTGGCCGGCACCCTGATGATCGAGCCGACCGAAAGCGAATCCAAAGAGGAACTGGACCGCTTCTGCGATGCCATGATCCGCATCCGCGAGGAAATCCGCGCGGTGGAAAACGGCACCCTGGACAAGGACGACAACCCGCTGAAGAACGCTCCGCACACGGCGGCAGAACTGGTGGGCGAGTGGGCCCACCCGTACAGCCGCGAGCAGGCCGTTTACCCAGTGGCCTCGCTGATCGAAGGCAAGTACTGGCCGCCGGTTGGCCGGGTCGACAACGTGTTCGGCGACCGCAACCTGGTGTGTGCCTGCCCGTCGATCGAAAGCTACGCCTAAGGCAGCCACAAGCTAGTAGCCTCAAGCTGCAAGAAAGAGCCGATCGGCCTCTGACTTGCAGCTTGTCGCTTGCCGCTGTCTCTATAACAAGAAACCGGAGAACCAACATGTCCCTGAGCGTGTTCGACCTGTTCAAGATTGGCATCGGCCCCTCCAGCTCCCACACCGTCGGCCCGATGCGCGCGGCTGCGCGCTTTGTCGAAGGCCTGCGCCGCGATGACCTGCTGGCGGCTACCGCTTGCGTCAAGGTCGAGCTGTACGGCTCGCTGGGCGCCACCGGCAAAGGCCACGGCAGCGACAAGGCGGTCTTGCTGGGCCTGGAAGGCGAACATCCGGACACCGTGAATACCGAGAACATCGCCACGCGCCTGCAGGCAATACGCAGCAGCGGGCAAATTAACCTGCTCGGTGAGCGCAGCATTGCGTTCAACGAGAAAGAACACCTGGCAATGATCCGCAAGCCCCTGGCCTATCACCCCAACGGCATGATTTTCCGAGCCTTCGATAGCGCCGGTCTGCAGATCCGCAGCCGTGAGTACTACTCCGTGGGCGGCGGTTTCGTGGTCGACGAAGACGCCGCCGGCGCCGACCGTATCGTCGAAGACACCACTCGCCTGACCTTCCCCTTCAAGACCGCCAAGGAGCTGCTGCAACATTGCAGCACCTATGGCCTGTCCATCAGCCAGGTGATGCTGACCAATGAAAGCGCCTGGCGCCCGGAAGCGGAAACCCGCGCCGGTCTGCTGAAGATCTGGCAAGTGATGCAGGACTGCGTGGCTGCCGGTTGCCGCAATGAAGGCATCCTGCCGGGCGGGCTCAAGGTCAAGCGGCGCGCCGCCGCCCTGCACCGCCAGTTGTGCCAGCACCCGGAAGCGGCGCTGCGTGACGCGCTGTCGGTGCTGGACTGGGTCAATCTCTACGCCCTGGCGGTCAACGAGGAAAACGCCAACGGCGGGCGAGTAGTTACCGCGCCCACCAATGGTGCAGCCGGGATCATCCCGGCGGTGCTGCACTACTACATGCGCTTCATTCCCGGGGCCAACGAGGACGGGGTTGTGCGTTTTCTCCTCACGGCTGCGGCCATCGGCATCCTGTACAAGGAAAACGCCTCGATCTCCGGCGCTGAAGTCGGCTGCCAGGGCGAAGTGGGCGTAGCCTGCTCGATGGCCGCCGGGGCCCTGTGCGAAGTCCTCGGCGGCAGCGTGCAGCAGGTGGAGAACGCCGCGGAAATCGGCATGGAACACAACCTCGGGCTGACCTGCGACCCGATCGGCGGCCTGGTGCAGGTGCCCTGCATCGAGCGCAACGCCATGGGTTCGGTGAAGGCCATCAATGCGGTGCGCATGGCCCTGCGCGGCGACGGCCAGCATTTCGTCTCCCTCGACAAGGTCATCCGCACCATGCGCCAGACCGGCGCCGACATGAAAAGCAAATACAAGGAAACCGCCCGTGGCGGTTTGGCCGTGAACATTATCGAGTGCTGATACGCAGCCTGTGTCCGCACGTTTTTTCAGGAGTTGCCCATGTCCACCGAAACACTGTTGAAAACCCCATTGCACAGCCTGCACCTGGAACTCGGCGCCCGCATGGTGCCATTCGCCGGTTACGACATGCCGGTGCAGTACCCGCTCGGGGTAATGAAAGAGCATCAGCACACCCGTGAGCAGGCCGGGCTGTTCGACGTGTCCCACATGGGGCAAATCCGCTTGAGCGGCTTCAATGCCGCACAGGCTCTGGAAACCCTGGTGCCGGTAGACATCCTTGACTTGCCGGTGGGCATGCAGCGCTACGCCATGTTCACCAACGAACAAGGCGGCATCCTCGACGATCTGATGGTCGCCAACCTGGGCGACGGGCAACTGTTCCTGGTGGTCAACGCCGCCTGCAAGGAACAGGACCTGGCCCACCTGCGCCGCCATCTCGGTGAGCAGTGCGACATTCAGCCGCTGTTCGAAGAACGCGCCCTGCTGGCCCTGCAAGGTCCGGCGGCAGTCAAGGTGCTGGCGCGCCTGGCGCCGGAAGTGGCAAGCATGACCTTCATGCAGTTCAAGCCGGTGACCGTGCTGGGTGTGGACTGCTTTGTCAGCCGTTCGGGCTACACCGGTGAAGACGGTTTCGAAATCTCGGTACCTGCCGAGCAGGCGGAAAAGCTCGCCCGTGCCCTGCTGGCTGAACCGGAAGTAGCGGCCATTGGCCTGGGCGCCCGCGACTCCCTGCGCCTGGAAGCCGGCCTGTGCCTGTATGGCCATGACATGAACAGCGACACCACGCCGATCCAGGCCAGCCTGCTGTGGGCCATCTCCAAAGCTCGCCGCGCCGATGGCGCACGGGCCGGCGGCTTCCCCGGGGCCGAGGTGATCTTTGCCCAACAACAGGGCGGCGTCGATCGCAAACGTGTCGGGCTGCTGCCTCAGGAACGCACGCCAGTGCGTGAAGGCGCAGAAATCGTCGACGCCGAAGGGAACATCATCGGCAGCGTGTGCAGCGGTGGCTTCGGTCCGACCCTCGGCGGTCCATTGGCGATGGGTTACCTCGATATCCAGCACTGCGCACTTGATACGCCAGTTGCAGCGATAGTACGTGGGAAAAAGGTGCCAATGCTTGTAAGCAAAATGCCATTCGTAGCCCAACGCTACTACCGAGGTTGAGGGACTGTTTCTATAAGTAACGCGGTTGCGTTAAAACTGCACTAATCTGTAACGCAACCGCCATAAAACAGTGCATATTTTTGCTACTGAACTCTACTTATAACCCCCGAAAACAATTGAACAACTCTATCGAATAAGCCCTGCCCGCTAGTTCCGCCAAACCTCGGCAAGCTGAGTAAAACCGGGGCTTCGCGGGGCTTGTTTTTTCTCCCGTAGTTGGCGTAGAGTTTCCCCACTGTGTTTGCATGGGTCGCTTGGAATCGTGACCTGGGCAGTAGCTAACAAGTTTGCTACAACCCGTTCGACGTCTCTTACTTTCCTGCAACCCAGCCCAGTACTCTTCCATGAGGAAGAGACTGTCATTAATTTTTTAGCGTCAAAGGAAATAAGAAATGTCCCAACGTCAGAGCGGTACCGTCAAGTGGTTTAACGACGAGAAAGGTTTTGGTTTTATCACTCCAGAAAGCGGTCCGGATCTGTTCGTACACTTCCGCGCCATTCAGGGCAACGGCTTCAAGAGCCTGAAAGAAGGCCAAAAAGTGACCTTCATCGCTGTGCAAGGCCAGAAAGGCATGCAAGCTGACGAAGTACAAGCAGAAGCTTAATCGTCTGTAACGAAAAAGCCCCTGATGCTGACATCAGGGGCTTTTTTGTGCGCGCAATTCCGTAAAATGGCTTCTTTTTTCAGTCGAGAGCCTGTCATGTCGAAACATCTGCTAAGCCCCCAAGGCGAGTTTCCCGCCGCCGGCCTGGGTCGTCGCCTGGCAGCGATGTTCTATGATTTTCTACTGTGCGTCGCCCTGCTGATCGTCACCGGCGGCATCTACAAACTGATCCAGATGCAGATCATCGGCGAAGCACGGATGCGTGCCTTGACCGAATCCGGCGCTCTGGATGGCGACCCGCTTTACTCCACCGTCCTGCTGTTTGTGCTATTCGGCTTCTTCGCCAAATTCTGGACCCATTCAGGGCAGACCCTGGGCATGCAGGTCTGGGGCATCCGCGTACAGAATGCCGACGGCAGCCGCATCAGCCTGTGGCAGGCATTGCTGCGCTTCATGGTGTCGATCGCATCCTGGCTGTGTGCCGGCCTGGGCTTCTTCTGGGTGCTGGTGGACAAGCAGAAACGCAGCTGGCACGACATCTACTCCAACACCCAGCTGGTACGCATCCCTAAGCAGAAGAAATAACCCGCCAGCAACAAAAACGCCCCGACAAGTCGGGGCGTTTGCATGACTACGGAATAAAGCCGCTCAGGCGTTACCCGCCAGTTTCATCCGCGCCGCCTGGGTGAAGTCCAGCATGCGCTTGAGTGGTCGAACGGCATTGGGGATCAGCGCCGGGTCCACCTGAATCTCGTTGCTGCCTTGTTGCAGGCACTGCAGGGTGCGCTCCAGGGTATTCATGGCCATCCACGGGCAATGAGCGCAACTGCGGCACGCTGCGCCGTTACCGGCCGTAGGCGCCTCGATGAACACCTTGTCCGGGCACAGCTGCTGCATCTTGTAGAAGATGCCGCGGTCGGTGGCGACGATGAAGGTCTTGTTCGGCAGACGCTGTGCGGCGGCAATCAGCTGACTGGTGGAACCGACCGCATCCGCCAGTTCGATCACCGAACTCGGGGACTCCGGATGCACCAGGATGGCAGCCTCCGGGTACAGCGCCTTCATGTCTTCCAGTTGCTTGGACTTGAACTCTTCATGAACGATGCAGGCACCGTCCCAGAGCAGCATGTCGGCCCCGGTCTGGCGCTGGATGTAGGTGCCCAGGTGCTTGTCCGGCCCCCAGATGATTTTCTCGCCGTTATCCATCAGGCTTTCGACGATCTCCAGCGCACAGCTGGAAGTCACCACCCAGTCGGCACGGGCCTTGACCGCCGCCGAGGTGTTGGCATAAACCACCACGGTGCGCTCGGGGTGCTGATCGCAGAAAGCCGAGAACTCGTCCACCGGGCAACCCAGGTCAAGCGAGCAAGTGGCCTCCAGAGTCGGCATCAGCACGCGTTTTTCAGGGTTGAGAATCTTCGCCGTCTCCCCCATGAAACGCACCCCGGCAACCACCACGGTCTTGGCCGGATGAGCGTTGCCGAAACGGGCCATTTCCAGAGAGTCGGACACACAGCCACCGGTTTCTTCGGCCAGGGCCTGAATCACCGGATCACAATAGAAATGCGCAACCAGCACCGCGTCCTGAGCCTTGAGCTCTGCAGCGATGGCGGCACGAAAATGGGCCTCTTGCTCAGCACTCAAGGGTTTGGGCTGTTTGGCGTCGAGGTGGGCTTGAACCAGAAGGCGTTCGGAAATTTGCGTCATGTTCGCAAGACCTGCAGGCGCTTGGGCGCGAAAGTCGAGTATACCACCGGCTCCGGACCGCTTAGGGCCCCGCCGGGAGAGTGAGTTCATCAGGTACGGACAGCATTGGAGCCGCGCAAGGCTACAGAATATCCGGGGCATTCAAAAGCCAATTCTGCCCCGCGTCTAATCCTCCCGGCCCGGGTCGACCCGCGCAAACAACACCAAGACGCACAACCCGCTCCTGGCCTGTTCATCGGTGTAAGCGAAACGGATCTGGGCGCCGTAGCGCTCGGCGATCACCTTGACGATGGAAAGCCCCAATCCCGACCCCAGCTCCTCGCTCCCCAGGCAGCGATAGAACGGGTCAAACACCCTATCACGCTCCTCTGGCGCAATACCCGGCCCCGTGTCGCAGACCTTAACCCCCACCGCACCGTGCTCCAGGCTTACCGACAAATCCACCTGGCCCCCCGGTGGGGTATAGCGAATAGCGTTATCCACCAGGTTCTTCACCACAACCAACAGGTCCACCTCGCTGATGCGTACCAGGCCGTCCTGCCCGCCCTCCACGCCGATATCAATGGACTTTTCTTCCGCCAGCGGCAGCAGGTCCTCCAGGACCTGCCGATAGACCGCGTGCACTGAAACCATGGCCACACCGGCACCGGCACCGGACTGTGCGGACGCCAGGCTCAACAACTGGTCGATCAGCTTCTTGCTGCGCTCGATGCCCCGTCGCAACAACATCAGACGCTCCTGAGCCTGGCTCGACATTTCCACAGTGGCCAGCCGCTCGGCTTGCAGGGACAGGGCCGTCATCGGCGAACGCAACTCATGGGCTGCGTCGGCAACAAAACGTCGCTGCACGTCCATGGAGCGAGTCACCCGGGCCAGCAGTCGATTGATCGCCAGCACAAACGGGCGGACCTCCGTCGGCAAATGCCCTTCATCGATCGGATGCAGTTCCTGCTCGCCTCGCTGATCAATCTCCGCGGCCAAGACCTCGATCGGACGAAACAACGTGCGCACCAGGTTGGCCAGCACCAGCAACAGCACGGGGAACAGAAACAAGAACGGCAGCAGGCTGCGCGCGGCACTCTCGCGTGCCTCTTTGTCCCGGGCACCCATTTCCTGAGCCACGGCGATGCGCTGCCCCTGCGCGGTGGTCTTGACCAGTACCCGGAACGGCTCGTCCCCCACCGTCTGCGTCGACCAGCCATCGGCGAGCGTGGTCGGCAAGGGCAAAGGCGAGCTGTTGTCATCATCCCCGGCCGCCCTGGCGCCATCGGCCAGGTACTGTATGACCACTCTGGACTCCTCGTTGTCGCCTTCGATCGGCTGTTCATGCTCGGAGTAACTCAGGGTCATCTGCTGGCGCTCGAACAAGGCCGCGACCTGGCGCAGGGTGTTGTCCTGCATTTCCCGAGCCTCGTCGAATGCCGTAACAAAGGCGAAGAGCGCCGCCAGCAGGGCGACGATCAGGATCGCCGTCGACAACACAATGGACAGGCGGAGCTGGACCGACTCGCTCAGACGTTTTTTGAAACCATCCATCCCATACCCCTGACGTTCTTGATCACCTGGCTTCCCAGCTTGCGGCGCAAGGCGTGGATCAGAAACTCCACTGCGTTGCTTTCCACTTCGTCCCCCCAACCATAGATGCGGTCCTCGAGTTCACTGCGCGAGAGAATCGCTCCGGGCCGGATCAACAGCGCCTGCAACAGGGCAAACTCCCGGTTCGACAGCTGCACATCGGCCTGCTGCGCGGTGCTCGCCTGCTTCGAGACAGGGTCCAGCGACACCACGCCATTGCTCAACAGCGGCGCCGCACTTCCGCACTTGCGGCGCATGACCGCACGCATGCGCGCCAACAGCTCGGCCATGGCAAAGGGCTTGGATAAGTAGTCATCCGCACCGCCGTCGAGGCCGCGCAAACGCTCATCCAGGCTGTCGCGGGCAGTGATGATCAGCAGCGGCACCGGGTTACCACCGCGTCGCAGGGTGTCGAGCACTTGCAGCCCGTCCTTGCCCGGCAATCCCAGATCCAGCAGCACCTGGTCATAATGCTGGGTGTCCAGAGCGGCGAGAGCGCTGCCCCCATTGCGCACCCAATCGACGGCATGGCCCGCGTCCTTGAGGGCCCCGACAATGGCCTCGCCGATCATGACGTCATCTTCCACCAGCAAGATCCGCATAGCACCTCCACAATGAATGAAGCGCGGCATCCCCCGGAGGGATACCGCGCCCAGCGTGCATCACCTTGGTCGGCAATCACGCAGCCTGTTACACACAGCGGCGCCCCGACCTCGCGGCAGATGGCTTCATTGCTTGCCCTGCAATGAGTTGAACGTCTTGAGCAGCTCATCCATGGCCAGTTTGCAGTCGGCCTGCCGTGGACTGCCGGCACGCAACGCGTCGAGTGCGCGATCGATCGCCTTGTCCAGCACGTGCCAGTCAGCGGCGGCACGGGGCTTCAATCCCGCTTCGGCACTATCCCAGGAGAGCTCCAGATCCTTGATCCGGCTCTTGGCTGCGCTCAGATCGTTCTTGTCCACCAAGGTCGCCACCTCGGCGCTGATGCCTTGGAATGCCGACAGATCCCCCAGCTTCGATACCGTGCCCTGGCCGGCCACAACCTGAGCTGGCGCTGAGGACTTCTGTTCATCACCGGTCTTGGAGCATCCGGCGGCGCTCCCCAGCAGGACGATAGCGGAGAGGATCACGAGCTTACGAGTAGCAGAATGGAAAAGAGCCATCATTGATTCCTTGATTGAAAATGAGCGAATCACTCGGTAACACGCTGGCGATCAGCCACGCCGATCTGCGCAACAGTCACCAGCAGGAAAATCACGCAAAGGAAGATTCCGCTGGTCCAGGTCGCCCCCAGACCAAGGCCGCCGTATGTCTTGGCCTGAGTCAGAAGGTCGCCCAAGGAGGCGCCGAAAGGGCGCGTAAGGATGTAGGCGATCCAGAAAGTCAGTACCGCATTGCCCCCCAATCGCCAGGCGGCAAAGGTCACGCCGATCAGTGCGGCAAAGATCACCACCCCCAGGGTGAACCCCAATCCCAGCGCCTCGGTGGCCAGATCACCGGCGGCGGTCCCCAGGGCAAAGGTGCACAACACCGTCGCCCAGTAGAACAATTCGCGCCGAGGAGTCACGATCTGCCGGATCGAAAGACTGCGCTCAACGCCGTACCAGACAGCCAGGTTGGTCGCCAACAACAGTGCGAACAATGCCGTGCTGAGATAAAGACTGACGCCCAACTGGTCGGTCAGCACATCGGTGACCTGGGTGCCGACAATGCTCACCAGCACCACGCTCAACCAGTAGACCCACGGCGTGTAGGCCCGGGTACGCAACTGCGTGAACAATGCCAGCGCCAGTAACAGCGCCATGCCGATGCTGGTCACCCCCTGCCCCAGGCCGGCATCAACAGCCAGATAATCGGCACAGGTTTCCCCGACCGTGGTGGACATGATCTTGATCACCCAGAAGGACAGCGTCACTTCGGGCACCTTGTTCAGCCAATTGGCCTGGATCAATGGCTTCATCTAGCACCTCTTCCTAACTGCGCCTGAATTGGCGCGGGACAGAGGTTACGAAGGAAAACTTAGCTGAAACTGAGCGGGGATTGACGCGTCGGCCATGCCTCGGGAAATGCCCATCCGCCGGCCTTTCCAAGCGTTTCGCGGGCTGTAGCAAAGCCAATGCTTGCGCGGCTCGGTGGGCGCTCAGTACATAGAGAGTTTTTTTTTACAATTAATAGCATTTTGAACTTTCTACGCTAACGTCAGATAACGAAACAGTTATCTGGGATCAGCAAGGAAAAGCCTATTTCAGAGTGCTCTGACGAATGATTCGTGGCGCCCGACTGTCCCGGCTGACCCTCCCAGCCAATCAAGGAAGCAGTAAATGAACAGTGATTGCTTGCAGATGCTCAGGCGAGTGACATGGACACTCATTTTCGCGGCTTTACCCACAGGAGTGACCCTGGCGGCAGCGAGCAATTGTGCTGGGCTGGAACCACTACCGGCAGTGCTTGAAGTCAGCGAGGGCATGCAGACAGCCATACGCTCTCCCGTGGCCATCACCCGGCTGGCGGTGGGTGATCCGAAAATCGTCGACGTACACCTCAACGGCAATGACTCCTACCTGCTGACCGGCATTGCACCCGGTGCCACCAGCCTGATGGTCTGGAGCGCCTGTTCCAGTGCGCCACGGCAAAGCATGATCTTCGTCCAGGGCAAAGCCGCCCAGTCGCTGCTGGGCTCGCAGCTCCCCCCCTCTGAAAGCCCCTTGCTGCCCAGCCAGGTGCAGACCGACATCCGCTTTGTCGAAGTCAGTCGTACCAAACTGAAGGAAGCCAGCACCTCGATCTTCGGCAAGAGCGGCAATTTTCTGTTTGGCTCGCCCGGATCGGTTCCCGGCGTCACAGTGACGCCCGGGCAGGTCGGCAACCTGGCCCCCCGCATCCCGCTGAATAATGGCAGCTTCAATATCGGCTTCGGTGGCGGCAATGTGCTGGGGGTCATCAACGCACTTGAAGGCAGCGGCTTCGCCTATACCCTGGCTCGCCCCAGCCTGGTGGCCCTGAGCGGGCAGAGTGCGAGTTTCCTCGCTGGTGGCGAGGTGCCGATCCCAGTGCCAAGTTCGGGCAGCGACAACATTTCCATCGAGTACAAGGAATTCGGTATCCGCCTGACCCTGACCCCCACGGTCATCAGCAGCAACCGCATCACCCTGAAAGTGGCGCCGGAAGTCAGCGAACTCGATTACAACAACGGCGTGATCATCTCCAGCACCCGAGTACCGGCACTGATCGTGCGGCGAACCGACACCAGCATTTCCCTGGCTGACGGCGAGAGCTTCGTGATCAGCGGCCTGATCAGCACCAACAACAGCTCCAGCGTGAACAAGCTGCCGGGCCTGGGCAACATTCCCATCATCGGCGCGTTCTTTCGCAACTCCACGATCAATCGTGAAGAGAAGGAACTGCTGATGGTGGTTACCCCCCATCTGGTGCAACCACTGGCCGCCAATGCCCAGTTGCCTTCGCTACCGGGCGAGCCGTTGCGCAACTACGATCCGAACTGGTTCCGCATGTACTTCCTGGAAGACGGCGACTTTGATCGGCGCAGTGGACTATCGCAATGAACCAGCACCTTGCCTCCTCCCAGGTGATGAAGTTGAGCAGTCCGGGGCTCGGCAGGCCGTGCCTGGAGGTCATGACCCGAGCATCGAGCGCTTTTCGGGAGCGGAAAATGAAAACCATGATAGTGGCGATAGGGCTGGCGATGCTCAGTGGCTGCGCCTCATCTGGAGGCGCATCCTGGTCGTCGCTGAGCGCTCCGCCAGAATGCGCCAAGATCAACTCCGACCAGGAATTGTCACTCAGCCTGGCAGACGAAATGATCAACGGCGGCAAACTGCATGCTGGCCTGGCCAACCTGCAACGCCTGCCCGATGACCTTCCGGCAGTGCGCCTGCGCAAAGCCAAGATCTACCGCCTGCTGGGACAACGCGAAGCCGACCCGCTGTACCGCAGCCTGCTCAGTGGTTGCCTGGCCGCAGAAGGCGAACATGGCCTGGGACAACTGGCTGCGGGGCGCGGCGATAACGAACAGGCGCTGGTGTACCTGCAACGCGCAGCCCGGCTTTCTCCCACCGACGAGAAGATCCGCAACGACCTGGGCGTGGTCTACCTCAATCAGCGACGCCTGAAAGAAGCCCGTTTCGAGTTCATCACCGCCATGGAGCTCAAGCAGTCGGATCAATTGGCGGCCCTGAATCTGGTGACCTTGCTGATCTATCAAGGGAACTGGAAACAAGCCTCGGAAGTGGTCAGCCGTGTCGGCCTGAGTCCGGGGCAAGTCACCGAAGCCAAGGCCCGCGCAGAAAAACTCAGGACCACGGCGCCCACTGATCGGGTAGCGACCGCCGGTGATCCGGCGCAACCCGAAGCCACCCCCTCGACAACGCAGAGGTAGTGATGAAACACAACATGCTCAGTTGCCTGGGCCTCTTGCTGCTTCCCCTCGCGGCTCAGGCCATTCAACCCGGTCCATCCTCCCCACAGCAGCACATAACCGAAACCTGGTTGCAATTGCAGAACCGCAATCAGGTGGCGTCGAACACCCCGCAACCGGCGACCCCCGGTGAGCGGGAGTTGAGCCTGCAGCGCTGGATGGAGAGCTACAAACACGCGATCCCCGAGTACTACAAGGAATACTCGGGCAAGGGGAAATAAACCGTTACTGTCAGCGACGTGCCTCAAGCTCGGCGGCCATCGTTCGACCCGACCTCCTGCACCTGCCCCATCCGCTGATGGAGCAGGCTGGCAGGCATCTACCGTGCCTCGCGTCCTTCATAACTTCCCGAAGACCTTGAATACGCCAATGATTGCCGGACCTATGGCCACCAGGAAAAAGCTCGGCCACAGGCAGAAAATCAGTGGAAAGATCAACTTGGTCCCGACTTTTGCAGCCTTTTCCTCCGCCAGCTGAGTACGCCGGTCACGAAACTCCTCGGCATAGATCCGCAAGGTAGTCCCCACGCTCGTACCAAAGCGGATGCTCTGCGCCAGCAGGCTCACCAGGCCCCGAATGTCCTCCAGCCCGGTCCGATCCGCCAGGCGCTTGAGGGCTTCGGTGCTGGGAATACCGGCACGGATTTCAGAGTTGACCAGCGCCAGCTCCAGGGCCAGATCCGGTTGGCTGACGGCCATTTCCTCGGACACCCGCTCGATGGCCTGGGGCAAGGCCAGGCCGGACTCGACACAGACCACCATCAAATCAAGCGCATCCGGAAAGGCCACCAGCAAGCGGGTCGTGCGCGCCTGCCGCCGCGCACTGACATAGATCGCCGGAGCCAACCAGCCGATACCGGCCGCCAGAACCAGCAGGAAGATCCCCAGGAGCAGCGACAGCTTCGGAATCAGCGGCAGCACCAGGACCACCAGGCCCAGCATGAGCAACGGCGACAGCAAGCGCAGGGCCCAGTACATCTGCACCGCCGCAGGCGAGCGATACCCGGCGTGTATCAGCAGGGTCCGGGTCGCGGAGACCTGGTCCTGCTCTTGCGCTACAAAACGCTGGCCGACCTGTTCAAGCATCAACTGCAGGTTGCTCGGTGCCTCCCGGGTCACCGCGCCATGGCCACGCTTGATCAGCAACAGGCGACGCTGCACCGGGTCTTGCAGCCCCATCACCAGCAGCACCAGGGTCGCCACCGCGAACACCACGCTCAGGCCGATGGCCGCGGAGAACAGCAGGCGCGCGAGTGCTTCGTTGCCCACCACGCGATTGATCAGACTCAATAGATAATCCATGACCTCACCCCCTGCGAACGCCGATGTTCAAACCTGAATCCGGATGATTTTGCGTATCCAGAAAATGCCGATCAGCATCGCGACGAACGCCCCGATGACCAGCTTCTGGCCCAGTGGCTCCTGGAACAGCAAAGGCAGATAAGTCGGGCTCGAGAAGACGATCGCCGCCGCCAGTACGAAGGGCATCGACACCAGTATCCAGCCCGACATGCGCCCTTCGGCCGAGAGCGTCCGGACCTTGCGCTGAAAGCGAAAGCGCCCGCGGATCAGGCTGCTCAGGCGCTCCAGCACTTCCGTCAGATTGCCCCCCGTTTCACGGTGGATCAGCACAGTGGTCACCAGCATCATCACCGTCATGCTCGGCATGCGCTCCAGCAGGCCAAGCATCGCCCGGCGCACGTCATTGCCGTAGTTGATGTCGGAAAACGTCAGGCCGAATTCATGCGCGACCGGGCCCTTGTGCTCATCGGCGACCAGTTGCAGGGTTTCATTGAACGGGTGTCCGGCGCGCAGCGCCCGGCACACGGCATCCAGCGCATCCGGCAAGCCTTCTTCGAATTCGGCAAAACGCTTGCTGCGGTCGCGGGAGATCTTCAGCACCGGCAACCAGAACACCGCCATCGCCACCGGCAGCGCCACCCACCAGATTTGCAGAAGCACCCACAACAGCAAACCCACGGCACTCCCCAGCACCACACCGAGCAACAGCACCCGATAGGCACGGTACTCGTGACCGGACTGCTCGATCATCTGTGCCAGGCTTTCCATTGCGGGCAGTTGCTCCAGGCGAGCCTCCAGCGGTGACAGGCGACGCAAGTATTTCTGCCGCAGTATCGACTGCATGTTCGGCAGGTTGCTCGCGCGCTCCAGCAGATTGAGCCGGCCGCGAA
Source organism: Pseudomonas sp. TKO26 (assembly GCF_003225665.1). Lineage (NCBI taxonomy): Bacteria > Pseudomonadati > Pseudomonadota > Gammaproteobacteria > Pseudomonadales > Pseudomonadaceae > Pseudomonas > Pseudomonas sp. TKO26. The sequence continues at coordinate 496,086 of NZ_QKLN01000001.1, read as the reverse complement.
TACGCTTGCGCACCTTGCTCGCCTCACCGAACACCGGTATGACCAAGCCCTGGCTGAGAAGAAACATGGCGGTAAACACCATGCCGAGAAACGCTAGGATAAATTCGCTGGGGATCTGACTCATGGCTGGTCCTCCATCCATTCCGGCCGGAACAGGCTCAGCGGCAATTCAATGCCACGCTTGGCCAGCACGTTGCGAAACGCCGGCACCATTCCGGTGGGACGGAACTCGCCGACAACCTCGCCCTTCTCACCGATGCCACTGCGCACAAAGCTGAAGATCTCGGTCATGGTGATGATTTCACCCTCCATGCCATTGATCTCCTGCACGCTGACCAGGCGCCGCGTACCGTCTTCCTGGCGCTCCAACTGGATCACCACACCAATGGCCGAGGCGATCTGCTGGCGCATGGCCTTGATCGGGAACGTCGCCCCCGTCATCGAAACCATGTTCTCGATCCGCCCCAGGGCATCACGCGCGGTGTTGGCGTGAATGGTGGTCAGCGACCCATCGTGTCCGGTGTTCATCGCGGTCAACATGTCCAGCGCTTCGGCACCCCGTACCTCACCGATCACGATGCGGTCCGGGCGCATCCGCAGGCTGTTGCGCACCAGTTCCCGCTGGCTCACCTCACCACGGCCTTCAATGTTCGATGGGCGGGTTTCCAGGCGCACCACATGGGGTTGCTGCAACTGCAGCTCGGCCGAGTCCTCGATGGTGACAATCCGCTCGTTATGCGGGATGAAGCTGGACAGCACATTGAGCATGGTGGTCTTGCCACTGCCGGTCCCGCCGGAAATCAGCACATTGAGCCGACCACGGACGATGGCCTTGAGCATCAGCGCGATGGCCGGCGTCAGGGTGCCCATCTGCACCAGGCTCTCGGTATTGAGCAGGTCCACGGCAAAGCGGCGGATCGACATGCTCGGCCCGTCGATGGCCAGCGGCGGAATGATCGCGTTGACCCGCGAACCGTCCTTCAGGCGCGCGTCCACCAGGGGCGAAGACTCATCAATGCGCCGCCCCAGGCTGGAAACGATGCGATCGATGATGTTCAGCAGATGATGATCGTCACGAAAGCGCACATCGGTCCTCTGCAACTTGCCGAAGCGCTCCACGTACACCGAGGCATGGCCGTTGACCAGGATATCGGACACCGTATGGTCGGCCAGCAGCGGCTCCAATGGCCCAAGCCCCAGCACCTCATCGGTGATCTGCTTGATGATCAGCTGACGGCTGCTGGCACTGACCGGCGCCGAGTGCTCGTCGAGCAGCCGCAGGCTGAGCTCGCGGATCTGCCGCCCGGCGTCGGCCGGCTCCAGCGTATCCAGCAAGGACAGGTCCATGACCTTGAGCAACTGCTGGTAGATCTTCTCCCGCCACTCGGTCTCCATCGAACTGAGTTTGGTCCGAGTCTCGTAGAGCACATCGGGCACGCTGGCTTCCCAGGCCATGAGCACGCTGACACAGTCCTCGCTGCTGATGGCTGCGGCAGGCCCATCTGCCGGGGCTGGCTTGCTGGATTGCTGACGCAGGCGATTTCGAAAGTCGCTGAGCATGGCTTACCCTCCGAACAGACGGCTGAAAGTACGTTTGAGCAGACCCTGCTCCTCGGCCTGGATACCGATCAGGCGCTGACTCAAATCGCGCAGGGCCGCGCTGATGCCGGCACGCGGCGCGTGCAGCTCCAGCGGCACGCCGGTGTTCTGGCTCTCGCCCACCACCGCATAGTCGTTGGGCAGTTTGTGCAGATCGGTGCAGCGCAATGCCTCGCCAATGTCCTTGAGGCTGACGGCCGAGGACTTGTCGTAGCGATTGACCACCACCTGCAGACGGTTGTTCTGCACCCCCAGGTCGTCGCGCAGAATGCGCAGCAGGTGGGTGCCGTCCTTCAGGTGGCTGAGACTCTGCTGCAGCACGATGAAGACGTGATCGGCATGCTCCAGGGTGATGCCGGTGAGATGGTCGATCTGCCTCGGCAGATCCACCACCACCCAGTCATAGGTGCTGCGCGCCAGGCGCAACAAACCTTCGAGCTGTTCAATGCGGATGTCCTGAGCCAGGAACAGTTCCCCGGTACGCCCCCCCAGTACATGCAGGGTGGGGCTGAAATGGCTGCAATAGCCGCGCAAGGCAATACCATCCAGGCTCTCGACCTGTTGCAGCACCTCCACATGACTGTGGGTCGGCATGACGTCAAAACAGTGGGTCACGCTGCCAAACTGCAGGTCCAGGTCCAGCAGCAGGGTTCGGCCACCCCGCTCGCTGAGCTGATGGGCCAGATTGCAGGCCAGCATGGAAGCACCCGATCCGCCCTTGGCATTCATCACCGCAATCAACTTGCCCCCTGCCCCCTGTTCCGCATGGGCCTCCATCACCATGCGGCCCAGCGCCGCCTGCAACTCCTCGGCGGCGACCGGCTCCGGCAGAAAGTCACGGGCACCGGCCTGCATCGCCAGGCGCATGCCTTCACGCTCGTCCAGCGGGCCACAGACCAGAAGTGGCGGACGCTCCTTCACCGGATGCAGCAACAGCGCCGCCAGCTCCTCGCGCCACAGGTGGCTGACCCTCAACAACAGGAAGTCCGGCATCTGCTCCAACCCATACAACGGATCGGTATGACCGTTGCTCACCAGGCGCGTACTGACCTGCAGGCCGGGCAGCTTCGAGCTCAGGGCTTTCAGATGACTCAAGGCCGGCGCATCTCGCCCACTGATCAGCAGGCGCATGCCGGATCTGTCAGCCGCAGGGGTGGCGGGGGCTGCTCGGGTACTTAGCATGGTGTGATCTCCGGATTGACCGTCGCATCAGGCTGTCGACCCAGGCTTTCGCGCGGCACGGTGGACTTGAACATCGGCAAAATGAACGCCCCGCCAAACCCGGGGATCAGCAGGTTGAAACTGAAATTCGACACCTCCAGCCGGACATAGCGGATGGCGATAAAACCGGTGCTGCTGGTGAGGTCGTTGGGGTTGGCGACCACCGCGCCGTTTGCATCCAGGTAGACCAGTTTCAGATTGGCGCTGGTGAGGCTGGCGATCAGGCTGCTGGCGCCGGTATTGGTCGCCGAGTTGAACATCGCCCGCCGCAGAATGACCGGGTCCTGGATGTCGCACACCGCCGCCAGGCGAGCGCCGCGGCGCACCGTTTCATTCAGGGTGTTGACGGTGAAATACAGCCGGCCGACTTCCAGGGCACCGAACAGCAGGGTGAACAGCACCAGGCTGGCAATGGCAAATTCGACGATATACACCCCACGCATGTGCCGGACGTTCATCACAAGGCCCTCATCACGATAGTCGAGGTCAACGCCAGGCCCAGCGGCACGCTGCTGCCATAGAGAGCAGGCAGCGCGCTGCCGATCACCGGCACGAAGGTGTAGTTGATGCTGACCTGGACATGGTCGGTCCCGACCGTGCTGACCTGCACATTGCCGGTCGTCAGGCCGGAAACCACGGGGGGGTAGCCATTGGGATTGGCGGGGACGCCGTAAACCGCAACATTCTGGGTCTGGGAGATCAGCGAAGAACTCAGGCTGACCGTGCCAAGGGTGCCGTTCCAGGCCTGGGCGGCGGCAAAGCGCCCGGCGTCACGGCTGGCCTGCATCAGGCTGTTGTACTGGAACAACATGCGCCCGAATTCACCGAAGGTCAGCATCAGCAACGCCAGCAGCGGCAGGGTAATTGCCAGCTCCACCATCGCCATGCCGCTCTGGGCGGTCGGCAGTCTGTATCCACTGCGTCTCATCACTCCCTCCTACGAGTCGGTACTCGGCGTCTGGTTGTTGTCGATGTAGGTCTTGTACAACTGGATGATCTGCGGCCCGGAAGTGTTCGCCGGGTTGGGGCCCGGCACGTTGTCGCCTTCGCATTGACTGACGAACTGACCGAAGATCTGCGCCGAATTGCCCTGTTGCGCCTCGGGCTGCAGCACGAAGTAGCAACCGAAACCGAGCACCGGAATTGACGAGGCGCCGTCGTTCTTGCCCGAGCAGTCGCCGATCACGATCTTCAGGATCCGCCGCTCGAACACGCCGTTGCTCTGGCAACCACCGCCGGTGCCGGCGACACAGCCTGCCGAGGCCTGAACCCAGTTGTTGTAGCCATACAAGGCACCACTGGGCGTGGACAGATTGCCGTTGCTCGAAGTGACCGCTTGCCCGTTGTACTGGATCTGCGCCGGAGAGCCGGTGTAAGTCAGCGACTTGGCGTTGACGGTAGTCACCAGGTCCGGTGGATAATCCGACGCGCTGAGGCCACCGCTGTACTGGTTGAAGCGGGTATTGAGCCCCTGGGCGGATGGCCCCACGGTGTTGCCCGGCTTGGTCAGGACGGTGGAACCCACGCTGTTGCACTGATTGATTCCGCCCGCCAGCGCCTGCCTGACCGTATTGCCGCCAGAGCCGAAGTCCAGCAGTTGAAAATTCCCCGGGCCGATTGCCGAGTTGTTGTTGGCCGCGGTTTTCAGTACCTGCAGATCGCCGAACTTGTAGCCCCAGAACATGCCGGTGGCCGGGTTGTTCTTGCTGGGGTCGCCGCACACCATCAACGGCGTCAGGTCGCACGGGCTGGTCGGGCTCGGGCCCGCAGTAGCCACGGCCGCCACCGACTTGTTGCCGCCATTGCCCAAGGCCTGGAACACGCCCCAGAAAAAGCTGCTCAAGGGATAGTTGGCTACCGTGACCCGGACATAGCTGGCATTGGCCGGCCCGGGGAAAGAGAAAGGTCCATACACGCTGGAGGCCAGTTCGACCTTGGCGAACCCCGAGGCGTTACCGCCAATGGCCTTGGCCAGCTCCTGGTTGCCGGAAGCATTGGCATTGAGGGTCAAGGTGGCCAACGCGGCGGTCTGGGTCAGGCTTGCGGCACCAGTCACGCCCGGCACCATGCTCAGGGTCTTGGCGCCACTCAATGCCGCCGCGTCCACGGCATTTTGCAGCCGTGTCTTGTTCAGCAGCATATGGCTGCCATCCAGGGCCAGGGCGCCCATCAACAGGAGCGAGGCCATGGCGATCACCACCAGGATGATCATCGCCCCGCGCTGACGGGACGGAAACGCGGTGAGCGGCGGCCGTATGCACGATTTCATCTTCAAGCCCTCCCCTTCTCGCTCTGTCCCTGTCCAGCCCGAACCGCTTACAGAGCCTTGATGACATTGACCTCGACACCGCGGATTACCGTGATTCCGGCAGCCTCAGGAGTCGCGCGGCGGTGCACGAGCGGCTTGCTCACTACGGGGGCCGGCGCTTCCTGAACCATGGCCACCGGCTCGACGGGCAGAGGCCGCTTGTTGTTATCCAGCGGATTGCGCAGGGCCAGTTGCAGCTTGCCTGCCGTCATGCCCTTGACCAGCACTTCTGCCTGAACCGGCGTCATCTCCAGGGTCACTGCACGCACGACCACCGGCTGGGTCTTGTCGGTACTGGCTGTCTGGTCCACGGCCAGTACCCGCAGGTCCTCGAGGATGGTCTTGGATTCGGCATTGCCATCGTTGCCAGTCTGGCGAGTGGCCAGGACATCGACCCGATTGCCCGGGAGCAGGAACCCGCCGACGCCGACCACATCGTCCACCCGGACCGATATCGCGCGTTTGTCCGGCTCGATCAGCGATGCCAGGGTGCTGCCCCCCAGGTGCTCGGCCAGGCGCGCAGCGCGCATGATGTCGCCGCGCAGCATGGAGAACGTGGCGATCTTGCCCACCACCTTGTCGGTGGAGTCAAAGGCATCGTCCGGAACCGCATCCTTGGGCATGCGCACCACGCCCACCTGCTGGGCTTCTACCATCTGCCCGAAGGCAATCTCGACAGTGGCCACCACCACGTTGCGCTGGTTGTCGTCGGGACCGACATTGAGCCGTGCATTGAGCCAGTTGTTGGCCATCCATGCCGCGCCCAAGCCCAGGATCAGGGACAAGGCAATGAGGGTGAATGTGCGAGAGCTCATGGGAGTGTCTCCTTATCCAAGAAAGTCGAGCTGGACGAAGTAGTTGCGCCACGCCCACTCCAGCTCCCGGGTCGACAGCGGGCCAGAACCGCCCAGATAGCGCTGACGGTCGAGTGCCATGTTCAACAGATCGCGAGGGTGGCAAGGCACCAAAGGCATGTTTTCTGCGCTATAGAGTTCCTGAAGCACGTAGGCAAGCACCTGGGGGTCGTAAGGCACGCCCAGCCGCTCGGTCTCTTGAATCCAGATGCGCCGGTACTCTTCGGGCTTCAGATAACCGAACTGCAGCTTGTAGCCGATGCGCCGCAGAAACGCTTCGTCCGCCAGCTCCAGGGGATTGATGTTGGTGGAGAACACCAGGATCAGGTCGAAGGGCAATTCACAATGCCGCCCACCGCCAAGATTGAGAAAGTCGCGTTTCTCTTCCATGGGCACGATCCAGCGGTTCAACAATTCTGCCGGGGCCATGCGCTGGCGCCCCATGTCGTCAATGATGAACAAGCCGTTGCTGGCCTTGAGCTGCAAGGGTGCCTGGTACTGGCGGGTGAAGGGGTCATAGCGAACGTCCAGCTGCTCCATGGTCAACTCGCCGCCCGTGATGATCAGCGGGCGCTCGCAGTGCAACAGCCGGCGGTCGATCCCTTCATTGAGCAACAGGTTGTTCTGCTGTTGATCGTCATCCAGGCGCCGATGCACCTGGGGATCGAAGATCTCGATCACCGCCTCATTGATCGCAATGGCGTGCGGTACCCAGATGGATTCGGAAAACAGCCGGATCAGTCGGCTGCTGACATAGGTCTTGCCGGTGCCCGCGGGCCCGTAAATCATGATGGCGCGCCCGGAGTTCAGGGCAACACCCAGTTGGTCGAGCATGTCCTGAGCCAGCACCATCGCGCCGAAGGAGCGATGCATGTCATGGGCGCTGATCCGGCCATGGTGAATGGTCTGGACCTTGAGCAGGGAGCGATAGGCACTCACCGGAAACGGTGCGGCGCCAATGTAGCCGCTGCGCGCCAGGGCATCGCGAGCGGCAGCACGACCACGCTCCGTCAACCCGTAGCGCAATGTCTGGCCAGGAGCCTGGCCGAGTATCTCGACACGGCGGTCCTTGCGCAGGAAGGTAAGCACCTCTTCCAGTACAGCTCCGGTCAGCGCCAGGCGTTCCACCAGTCGCGACATGTCCAGAACACCAGCGTCGTAAAGATGTTTGCACACCAGATCGCCGAGAAAGTTGTCCGCCAGTCCGGTTTCAAGAATCGTGCATGGCTGTGGGGCCAGCCGCTGCACCGCTTCTCGTTCAGAGGAGGACACACGGCTATTACTCATGGCGTACATAGTGCTCTCCTGAACTAGTGACTGAATGGCAACCAGAAGATGCTGATCAACGTGCCGAGCAACACTGCAATCGAGTAAGGAAATGGCTTGCCTGCCACTTCATCGGCTGCAGGCGCGAAGTAAGCCCTGGCTCTGAGCATCAGCCAGTAACGCCCCACGGTCTGTTGGGCCTGACCACGTACCAGCACTATCAACACGCCACACAAGCCACCGGCAATCAGGCTGAGAAACGCAGCCCACAAGGCACCATGCGGAGTCAGAAAAGTGCCGACCATGGCCATCAGCTTGACGTCTCCGGCAGCCATCCCCCCAAAGACATACATCGGGAGAAACACCGCGAAGCCGATCAACATGCCCAGCAATCCGTTTCCCAACCCGGTTAAACCTGCGGTGTAAGCCTGGCCAACCAGCCCAAGGCATACTCCAAGCAAGATCAGCACGTTAGGAATGCGGTGGCGGCGCAGATCGCCCACCACCGCCACACTCAACAGCCCCAGCAGCACCACCACAGTAATAAAGGGCTCCTTGTCCATGACCGCGATCCTCTGTGGAGTTGGCGCGGCTAGCAGGTCTTGCCTTGGACGGCACAGCCCAGGCTGGTGATGGCTGTTTTCACGTTGGTGCCCAAAGTGATGAACGCGGCGACAGCCCCCAGGGTTATCAACCCGCCGGCCACTGCATATTCCACGATGGTCAGGCCGTCTTCGTCTTTGATGAACTTCAGCACCGAGGTCTTGATCGATTGCAGTTTCATTTTGTTTGCCTCACTCAAGTGATTGACTTCAAGAGCAGTACTTTTCGCACTACCTGGGACAAACCTTAGTCAGGAGGAGATTGAGGGGGTTAGGAGTTTTTTGCTGATCGCTAGGACTTTATTGCAACTAAAACCGAAACAACTAAACCCAGCGCCAACTGCCTGATCAGCCAGTAAAAGTTTGAGTAGGGAACAATTCACAAACAACATGACCACGCATTCTCAGTCATTGAGAAATTGATCCTGATACAGCCCAACCGAACGAAAACAGCGCTCGCCCCACGGTCACCGAATGGCGCATGGTCCAGAACGAACTAAGCTGGGTTTTGTATATCAGGATTAGATCTTCAGGCAGGCAGCACAGCAGCGATACTGCTGGACAGGGAAGAAAAACTGCGGGCCGGGTCTGACTCGAACAGCGCTTGCCTAGCGCTGTACGGTCACTCGGGATCGAGCAGGATCACAGCCAGGAGCCAGCCATACCGCATATGCATACTGATCCCTACTACATGCTGGACCTCAGCCTGACGGAGAACGCTCCACGGCGTCCTGCCCCGCTACGCTGGTGGCACAGACGCAATGAACCGCTCCAGTACAGGACTGAGCCCCCAGCGCAAGCACTTGGATCAACAGGTCTTGCCCTGTACTGCGCATCCCAGACTGGTAATGGCGGTACTGACGTTGCCGCCCAGGGTTACAAACGCAGCAACGGCCCCAAGGGTTATCAGCCCGCCAGCCACTGCATATTCCACAATGGTCAAGCCATCTTCATCCTTGATGAATGCCGCAACCGAGGTTTTGATCGATTTCAGATTCATCTTGCCACCTCATTTAAGGACTGTACTTCAAGCGGTTAGATGATCCACCGCTTGAAGGAATGCTAGTCAGGGGCAACCGGCAGGGTTAGGAGTTTATTGTCGATAGCTAGGACTTTTTTGCGCTGGTGAATAAGAACAAATATTCCCATGCACCCACCCGGCACAGAATCGAAAGGCTAAGGAGCAACTATGAACACATCTGATCTTCAATACACCGAGACTCGTCTCCGTCATCGTCAAGTGGTGAAAAAGCACTATCCCCGCAGATAGAGGTCGCGTAATAGCTGAAAGGAACAAGGCAATGAAACCGGAGGCGATCAAGAAACCATGCCTGCTATGGTTTGATCTCACTCGCAACCGATCTGCTGAAGAGCTGATCGGGCATTTTCGTTCTGCCTGTGACTGTCACCTGGCCAAGGGAGCCAACGTTTCCGCAATAGATACGCTGCCAACGCCAGACATGATCTGCATGCACTATGACCGCCCCGACATGCCGGGCCTCAACCTGCTGCTGGAGATCAAACGCAGGGTTCCCTCCGTTCCCATCGCCATGTTCACCGTGCAGCACTCAGAGGAGCTTGCCATCTGGGCGATGCGCTCGCGGGTCTGGGAGTACATGGTGTTGCCCCTTACCGGCCCGGAGACCGAGCGTTTCATGCACGCCCTGAGGCAGCTCTGCGAGCTGCGTCGTCACTCTGGCGCTAGCAACAAGACGTTGCTGGTCGAGCATGGACCGTCCTTGCCGGACAGCATCCGCTTGACCGCAGAACACCAGAAACATCAGGCCCTGAGCAACGTGCTGCTGTATATCGACCAACACTTTCGCGACAGCGTCGATCAAAAGGAACTGGCCAAGCGCTGCGGCATGACGACATTCCGCTTCAGCCGCCTGTTCAAGGAAGTGAATGGCCTGGGCTTCATGGACTACATACTGAGCAAGCGCATGGATTGCGCCAAGGAGCTCCTGGACAACAGCCAGATGCCCGTCACCAGCATCGGCTATGAGGTCGGTTTCAAGGACCCTTCCTACTTCGCCCGGGCCTTCAAGCAGTTCACCGGTTGCACCCCCAGCGAATACCGCCAGGCACGCCGTACAACGCCCCCACAGGACGAGCCGCAAAACGAGCAACTGTCCCAGGTCATCGATAGCCTTCCAGAGCGCATCGAGCTTTGATGCCTTCACGCCCGGGTTTATTGCAGGCAAAAAAAAACCCGGAAATCCTCACTTTCGTGGGCCTTCCGGATTTTCTAAACCGCCAGAATATGGTGGGTCGTGTGGGATTCGAACCTACGACCAATTGGTTAAAAGCCAACTGCTCTACCAACTGAGCTAACGACCCGCTGTGTGGTGGCGCGTATAATACTGATTTCTAACGGGAATTCAACACCCTAAATGAAAAAAATCAAAAATAAGCCGTTGGATCGCTGACACCGGCCGCGTCGAACCCTTCTGCACGCAGGCGGCAGCTGTCGCATTTGCCACATGCACGGCCATGGTCATCCGCCTGATAGCAGGAAACCGTCAGGCCATAATCGACTCCCAACCCCACACCGGCCTTGATGATTTCAGCCTTGCTGAGGTTCTGCAGGGGCGCCTGGATCCGGAAACCCTGCCCTTCGACGCCGGCCTTGGTGGCCAGGTTGGCCATACGCTCGAAGGCTTCGACGAACTCGGGGCGGCAATCTGGATAACCGGAGTAATCCACCGCATTGACGCCGATGAAGATATCCCGCGCTTGCAGAACTTCCGCCCAGCCCAGGGCCAGGGACAGAAACACGGTGTTGCGCGCCGGCACATACGTCACCGGAATTCCCTCACCGGGCGCTTCCGGCACATCGATGGAGCTGTCGGTCAGGGCCGATCCGCCAATGCCATTGAGATTCAGGCCGATAACCTTGTGCTCCACTACGCCCAAGTCCCGCGCCACGCGCTCGGCAGCGTGCAATTCAGCACGATGGCGCTGGCCATAATCGAAGCTCATGGTGTAGCAGCGGTAGCCTTCGGCGCGGGCCATGGCCACTACGGTGGCCGAGTCCAGTCCACCGGAGAGCAGGATCACTGCACGTTTCTCGGTCGAAGATTGGTTCTGTGCTTGCTCAGTCATTTCAGCGCCCCGGCTCATCATTCCAAAGGTATTTATGCAGCTGCAGTTGCAGTCGCACCGGCAGGTTGTCAGCCACGATCCAGTCGGCTAGATCCCGTGCGCTGAGATCATGGTGGCTGGGCGAGAACAATACTTCGCCGGCACGCCGCTCAAGGCCGTACTGGATCAGTTTGGACACCGCCCAGTCGTAGTCCTCACGGGAACAGATGACAAACTTGACCTGGTCGTTGACCGTCAGCAGCTCGATGTTCTCGTAGCGATTGCGATGCGCTTCCTTGGAGCCCGGAGTCTTGAGGTCAAGGACCCGGCTAACGCGCTGATCCACCTCGGAAATATCCAGCGCACCACTGGTCTCCAGCGAGACTTCATAGCCGGCATCGCACAACTGCTTGAGCAAGGGAATGGCATTAGGTTGCGCCAACGGCTCGCCGCCGGTGACACAGACATAACGCGGACGGAAACCGGCAACCTGCTCCAGCAGGCTGTCGAGGGTACGCTGGGTGCCGCCGCTGAAGGCGTAGGCGCTGTCGCAGTATTGGCAACGCAACGGACATCCGGTCAGGCGCACGAAAACCGTGGGCAGCCCGGCAGTCCGAGTTTCCCCCTGCAACGAGTAGAAAACTTCGGTGATTCTCAATGTGTCTTGCATAGTCGCCACGGGCGTAACAGCTAAACAGGCTGTCCGCCTCCGTCAGGCACTTCAAGGAACCCCGCCATCGCGCAGATCCCAGGAAGCGTGTTTCAAAAAAGGGGGTGAATTCTAACGAAAAAACCCGCGACAAGCGCGGGTTTCTTGTAACGGTTGCCAACGCGCTTACATGCGTTGCAGGTCCCGTTGCGCCAACTGAGCGGCGGAAGTGCCCGGATACTGGGCCACCACCTGCTGCAGAATGCCTTTGACCCGATCGGTATGGCCCAGGCGACGCTCTACGTCAGCTAGCTTGTACAACGAATCAGGCACCTTGGCGTGCTTGGGATACAGCTGGGAAACCTTGGCGAACGCCTGACCAGCGCCTTGCAAATCGCCCTTGGCCAGGTTCACTTCTCCCAACCAGTACTGGGCATTGCCGGCGTACTGGCTGTTGGGGTACTTGCGCAGGAATGCCGAGAAAGCCTGGCTGGCCTTATCGAAGTCCTTGGCCTTGATCAGGTCGAAGGCAGCATCGTAATAGAGCTTTTCCTTGGCCGGATCACCCGGTTCGCTGCTGGCCGCTGGTGCTGGAGCAGCAGCTCCGGCTGTGGCACCGGCGGCACTGCTATCGCCACCGGCTGAAGAATTCTCAGGAGACGCGGCAGGTGCAACACCGCTTCCTATGCGCCGATCAAGATCCTGGTAACGCTCCAGGCTCTCTTGCTTCATGCGCGCTACATCGTTTTGCAGAACTTCGATCACACCCTGTTGCCGTGCGATCTGCTCCTGCATTTGCTGCAGTTGCTGGAACAGCTCGCCCTGTGCCGAGACAGGGGTCGAAACCCCTCCCCCGGCATAGGCGCCGTTCGTGCCATAACCCGCTGGCGGATAGCTGCTCCCGCTATTGTTATAGCCGGAGTTGTTATCGACCACAGGAACCGCAGACCACGCCGCTAGCGGCGTGAGACTGAGAGCCAAAATAGTTACAGCACGACGGCACGTTCGCATGACGAATTACTTACGCAGTTCGACGCGACGGTTTTGAGCCCAGGACTGCTCGTCGTGGCCAGTGGCAACTGGACGCTCTTTACCGTAGGAAACCAGCTCCAGCTGAGCAGGGGAAACGCCCTGCAGAACCAGGTAGCGCTGAACGGCTTTCGCACGACGCTCGCCCAGTGCCATGTTGTACTCACGAGTACCACGTTCGTCGGTGTTGCCTTCCAGAACAACGCGAGCGCCGTTTGCTTTCAGGTCTTTGGCGTGAACGTCCAGAGCGCGCATGGCTTCAGGCTTCAGGTCCGAGCTGTCGTATTCGAAGTAGAAGGTGGTGATTGCGCGCAGAGCAGCTTCTTCGCTCAGGGAGCCATCAACAGCACCAGTGTTAGCGCCGTAACCAGCGTTTGGATCAACAGCGCCTTCGCCGGCGTTGTCGCCACCTTTGGAGGAGCAACCTACAGCTACGGCCATGGCCAGAGCCAGCGCAGCAAACTTACCAAACTTCAACATTTCCATCGTGAAACTCCTAATGAACCCCAGTGTGTTAAGTGAAACTTTGTAGCGCCGCGTCAGTTCAGGTAAGGGGACCAGGACGGTTCTCTGACTTCGCCTTGAGCGGTAGGAAGCGGGAGCCTCACACGTCCATTAATGGACACGAGCATCAAGACTCCCCGGCCCTGCTGGCGGGTGGCGTAGATTACCATGGTGCCGTTGGGCGCAACAGTAGCTGACTCATCTAGGTTGGTGTCTGTAAGGATTTTTACGCTACCGCGCTGCAAATCCTGAGCCGCCACCCGGAAGTTGGTGAAACCATCCTGGCGGTGAATCATTACCAGGGTCTTTTCGTCAGCAGAAAGTTTTGGGTTGGCGTTGTAGTTACCAATAAAGGTCACACGCTCGGCGCCACCACCATTGATGTTGCTTTTATAGACCTGCGGCTTGCCGCCACGGTCGGAAGTGAAATAGATGGTGGAGCCATCCTTGCCCCAGAACGGCTCGGTATTGATGCCCGGGCCACTGGTAACGCGGCTGATCTGGCGGGACGCCATGTTCATCACATAGATATCCGGGTTGCCATCCTTGGACAGCACGAATGCCAGGCGGGTGCCATCCGGCGACCAGGCAGGAGCACCGTTCAGACCTTCGAAGTTGGTGATCTGCTCACGACGACCAGTGTCGATGTGTTGCACGAAGATCCGCGGACGCTTCTGTTCGAACGACACATAGGCAATGCGCTTGCCATCGGGTGCAAAGCGCGGCGACAGGATCGGCTCACGGGACTGCAACAGGGTGACCGCCCGAGCACCGTCGTAGTCCGAACGCTGCAGGGTGTAACGGGTGTTGTTCACCGAGAAGCGCTCAGCCGTCACGTACAGCAGGCGAGTCGAGAAAGCGCCCTTGATGCCGGTAAGCTTTTCAAAGGACTGGTCGGAAATGTAGTGCGACATATCCCGCAGTTGATCAACACTGCCCGACACGCTGCCGGTCAGCACTTGCTGCTCGGTAGCGACGTTGAACAGCGCGTATTGCACCTGCAGGCGCCCGCCCGCCGGAACAATGCTGCCGACCATCACGTACTGGGCGCCCAGGGCTTTCCAGTCGCGGAAAATGACTTCACTGGCCTGGGTCGGCAGGCTGATCATGTTCTGCTTGGGGATAGGTGCGTAGTACCCCGAGTTGCGCAGGTCGTCACCGATGATCTGCGCCATGTCGTCCGGCAGCACGCTGCCGCCTTGCCAACCGAATGGCACTACGGCGATGGGAGTTGCCCGGTCACTGCCACTGGTAACCAGAATGTTTTTTTCATCCGCTGCCGCTATCCCTGCCATACAGCAAATAACGACAAGCATTCCTCGAAGAAGGTTTCTCACAAGGCTAGATCCTCAGGTGTGAATGTCATCTTGAATGAACGATAGGGAGCAAAATCCTTCGGACTCAACCCCTGCATTTCTGTCAAACGCCCAATGTTCTTGACTGCCGCTACCGCCGAGGCATCGAACGGACCATCACCACTGGACTTGATCACGCTGACCGTGGTCACCGTGCCATCAGGCAACATGCCGATCCGCAGTTCCACTGTCATACCCTTGCGTGCCGAAGGAGGACGAGCCCAGCCTTCCGCTGCACGGATACGAATCAGGTCATCGAAACTGCCCGCGACACTGTCACCGACCTCATCCGACTTGGTGGCTTCACGCTCCGGCTTGTCGGACAGCAAGTCCGCCAGGGCCTGAGCCTTCTTCTCTTCGGCAGATTTACGCGCTGCTTCCTGGGCCTTTTTCTTCGCGGCATCGGCAGCAGCTTTCTTCTTCGCGTCTTCGGCGATCTTTTTCTTCGCCTCTTCAGCTTCAGCTTTCTTCTTCGCGTCTTCCGCGGCTTTCTTCTTCGCGTCTTCGACGATTTTCTTCTTGGCCTCTTCAGCAGCCTTTTTCTTGGCCTCTTCTTCAGCGGCTTTCTTGGCTTCTTCTTCGGCTTTCTTCTTGGCTACATCAGCCAATTGCTTCTCTTCAGCCTTCTTGGCTTCCGCAGCTTTCTTGGCCTCATCAGCCTTCTTCGCCTCGTCGGCTTTCTTGGCTTCATCGGCCTTTTTCGCTTCCGCGGCCTTTTGAGCAGCCTCTTCTTTCTTTTGTTCCGCAGCCTTGATCTCTTCCTGCTCGACCTTCTTCTGCTCCAGTTGCTCGGCCTCGGTCTGACGCGCGGCGGATTTCTTCGCCTCACCCGCAATCTTGTGATTGGTCTGGGTGGTCGCCGGGCTCTTGGATTTCAGCTGATACAGGGTCGCCTGGACGATCGGCTTGGCCGGAGGCAATTCCGGGGTCATGGCGAAGCTGACAAACAGCATGCCAAACACCAGCACGTGCAGGGCGATCGCCCAGACACTAGGCCAGAAGTAGCTTTCCGAGGCGGACGGCTCTCGCTGTTGGTGCATCAGGGCGCCTCGGTAATCAAGCCAACGTTACCGACTCCGGCTTTCTGCAGGCCGCCCATGGCACCCATCACGGCGCCGTAGTCGACGGATTTATCACCGCGAATGAACACCTGGGTGTGTTTGCCGCCTTCGTTGCCGGCACGGATGATCTTGGTCACCGCGTCGGTCATCTGCGGCAAGGTCATCGCCTTGTCCTGTTGCTTCTCGGTGTCGACTTCACTGCCAAGGTTCCAGTAGTAGGTCTTGTCAGCCTTGATCGAAATGGTCAGTACCTGGGTGTTGTTGTCCTGGGGCAAGGCTTCGCTGGAAACCTTGGGCAGGTCAACTTTCACACCCTGGTTGAGCATCGGTGCGGTCACCATGAAGATAACCAGCAGTACCAACATCACGTCGATGTAAGGCACCACGTTCATCTCGGCAACCGGCTTGCGTTTGTGGCGAACTCGGGCCATTGGGTCTACCTGCTCACTCTTCGCTGGTGTGCACTTTACGGTGCAGGATCGCCTGGAACTCGTCGGCGAAGGTGTAGTAACGGCTGATCAGCGTCTCGCCACGGGCGGCGAAGCGGTTGTAGGCGATCACCGCCGGAATGGCCGCGAACAGGCCAATGGCCGTGGCGATCAGGGCTTCGGCGATACCCGGGGCAACGGTGGCCAGGGTCGCTTGCTGGGCCTGGGCCAAGCCGCGGAAGGAGTTCATGATCCCCCACACGGTACCGAACAGACCGATGTACGGGCTGACCGAACCGACGGTGGCAAGGAACGGCAGGCTCTGCTCGAGCTTCTCTTCCTCACGGGAGATGGCAACGCGCATGGCGCGGGCTACGCCTTCCATGACCGCTTCAGGGTCGACACCCGGTTGCTGGCGCAGACGGGAGAACTCCTTGAAGCCGGCACGGAAGATCTGCTCGACCCCGGAATCCGGGTCCGGGTTGCTGCCTGCCTGACGGTAGAGTTTGGACAGGTCGATGCCGGACCAGAAGCGCTCTTCGAAGCTCTCCAGGGCACGTCGACCGGCGCGCAGCAGGTTGCTGCGCTGAAAGATCATGATCCATGAAGTCACCGATGCGGCAACCAGGGTCAGCATTACCAACTGCACTACAACGCTGGCATTGCTGACCAGGCTCCACATGGAGGAATGGTCGACGACGTTAGCTTCCACGCTTTATCTCCTGCTCTGAGTGTGTACCCGCGCTGCTCTCGTCGACAAAGGCCGTACGCAGAGCGTCTGGAATGGCGCGGGGTTTGAAAGTGTCGGCGCGCACACAGGCCACCAGGAACTGCCCCTCACAGAGCAGCGCATTATCCGCGGCTCGCCTGACCTGCTGAGTGAAGCGCAGGCTGGCCCGGTTCAATTCGGTGACATGGGCACTGACCAGAAGCTCGTCGTCCAGTCGCGCCGGCGCGTGATAACGCGCTTCGCTGGAATGCACGACGAATAACAGGTTCTCCCCTGCCAGCTGCGATTGGGCAAAGCCCAGGTGTCGTAGCCGCTCGGTTCGAGCCCGCTCCATAAACTTAAGGTAATTAACGTAATACACGATGCCGCCGGCATCGGTGTCCTCGTAATAAACGCGACAACGATGTGCGAACGGCTCAAGCCCGTTTTGCGCGCGCATACTCTAGTGCTTACTCCTCAGGTTGCCAATCCGGCCAGGCAACTGTTTTTTCATTCTTGAACGACTTTTCATGCAGTTTGGGCAATGCCAGTCCCTAGGACAGCACAAACCCCGAATAAATCGACAAGCAGCGGGTGATTAATCGTCCACAGCATCGAGGAATTCGTCTACCACAGGCATGTCCCCCAATCGTGACGGAATGTTTAGACCGAAGTGCAGATACGCATGCCGGGTCACTACCCGCCCACGGGGAGTGCGCATGATGTAGCCCTGCTGGATCAGGTAAGGCTCCAGCACGTCCTCAATGGTGTGACGCTCTTCGCTGATCGCCGCCGCCAGGCTGTCGACCCCCACCGGACCACCGTCGAACTTCTCGATCATGGTCAGCAACAGACGCCGGTCCTGGTGATCGAAGCCACGTTCGTCGACATCCAGCAGGTTCAGCGCCAGGTCGGCGATCGGCTTGGTGATATGCCCCTTGGCCCGGACTTCGGCGAAATCCCGCACTCGGCGCAACAGGCGGTTGGCAATCCGCGGGGTGCCTCGGGCACGCCGCGCCACTTCGAAGGCGCCCTCCGGATCCAGTGGCAAACCGAGGATCCCGGCGGAACGGCTGACAATGGTCGCCAGGTCCGCCGTGCTGTAGAACTCCAGGCGCTGGACGATGCCGAAGCGGTCCCGCAACGGGTTGGTCAGCATGCCCGCGCGCGTGGTGGCGCCCACCAGGGTGAACGGCGGCAGGTCCAGCTTGATCGAGCGCGCCGCGGGCCCCTCGCCGATCATGATGTCGAGCTGGAAGTCCTCCATGGCCGGGTACAGCACTTCCTCGACGATCGGCGACAGCCGGTGAATCTCGTCGATGAACAACACGTCATGCGGTTCAAGGTTGGTCAGCAGCGCCGCCAGGTCGCCAGGGCGCTCCAGCACGGGCCCGGAAGTGCTCTTGATCGAGACGCCCATTTCCTCGGCGATGATGTTGGCCAGGGTGGTCTTGCCCAACCCCGGAGGGCCAAAGATCAAGGTGTGATCCAGGGACTCGTTGCGCCCACGGGCAGCCTGGATGAACAGCTCCATCTGCTCGCGCACGCTGGGCTGGCCGATGTAGTCGGCCAGGCTGACCGGACGAATCGCCCGGTCCTGGATTTCCTCGCGCTCACGGGGCCCCGTGGCGGCGATCAGACGGTCAGCTTCAATCACTTAAATCATTCCCTTCAGGGCTCGGCGGATCATGTCTTCGCTGCTCAAGCCTTTGTCTTTGATCGCGGATACTGCCTTGCTGGCTTCCTGCGGCTTGTAGCCCAGGGAGATCAGCGCGCTGACCGCATCCGACTCGGCGCTGGCCACCGGCACCGGGGCATCCGGCTGGTTCGGCACCAGGGCGAACATGCTCGGTACGGCTTCCCAGGCCTTGAAGCGATCCTTGAGTTCCACCAGCAGGCGCTCGGCGGTCTTCTTGCCAACCCCCGGCACCTTGGTCAGGGCCGAGGTGTCCTGGGCCTGCACGCAACGCACCAGCTCATCCACCTCAAGGCTGGACATCAGCGCCAGAGCCAGCTTGGGACCCACACCATTGAGACGGATCAACTCGCGAAAAAAGTCTCGCTCGCGCTTGCCGGCGAAGCCGTAGAGTAACTGCGCGTCCTCGCGGACGACCAAATGGGTGTGCAAGGTCAGGGGTTCGCCGACCGACGGCAGGCGATACAGGGTGGTCATGGGCACTTCGACTTCGTAGCCCAACCCGTTTACATCGAGAATCAGGTGCGGCGGCTGTTTCTCAGCCAGGGTGCCGCGCAAGCGTCCAATCACGTTTCAGATCCTTAGGCGATGGCCAGCTCGCAGCTGGCGACTCGTTGAGCGAGCGCCGGCGCCGACTACCCAGGCGCACAGTGCTCCACTCCTAAAATGACTGCGCTGATGCTATCAGAGACGCAGGCGCCCGCCACGACTGCGTGCCGTTCCCAGACCATGGGGCAACAGGCTGGAGCGGGTGTGGGCATGACAGATGGCGATGGCCAGGGCATCCGAGGCATCGATCTGCGGCTTGGTGGTGAGTTTGAGCAAGTGCATGACCATCATTTGCACCTGGTCCTTGTTGGCACCGCCGGTCCCGGCCACGGCTTGCTTGACCTGAGTCGCCGTGTACTCGGCGATCTCCAGGCCTTCCTCGGCCCCAGCGACAATCGCCGCCCCCCGGGCCTGGCCGAGCTTCAGCGCCGAATCGGCATTGCGGGCCATGAACACCTTCTCGATGCCCATGGTCACCGGACCGTAGGTCTGAATCACCTCACGCACACCGCGATAGACAATCTGCAAGCGCTCGGGCAACTCGCCGGCTCCGGTGCGAATACAGCCGGAGGCCACGTACACGCAGCCACGCCCGGTGTCTCGAACCACGCCATAACCGGTAATGCGTGAGCCGGGGTCGATGCCAAGAATAAGAGTCATAAAGCCTGCTGCTTGAGTAGGGAGACCGGCCGACCAGGACCGGAAACGCAAAAAGGCAGAAGCCGGAAGCGCCCTGCCGCACATTTATCGCGACGTGGCACGTCCGGCTTCAAGGGTAGTGCAAACGGATCAGCCGAGCTGCTCGGCCACCGACTCCGGAATATCCGCGTTGGAGTAGACGTTCTGCACATCATCCAGGTCTTCCAGCATGTCGATCAGCTTGAGGACCTTCTCCGCCCCCTCCAGATCCAGCTCGGCACTGGTGGTGGGCAGCATGACGATCTCTGCGTCCGCAGCGGTGAAGCCAGCCGCCTCCAGGGCATTGCGCACGCCGTAGAAACCAGCGAACGAGGTGAACACGTCGATGGAACCGTCTTCGTTGCTCACCACATCGTCGGCATCGGCCTCCATCGCCGCTTCGATCAGCGCATCTTCGTCGACACCTTCGGCGAAAGTGATCTGGCCCTTGCGTTCAAACAGATAGGCCACCGAGCCGTCGGTGCCCAGGTTGCCACCGCACTTGCTGAAGGCATGACGAACCGCAGCCGCGGTCCGATTGCGGTTGTCGGTCATGCATTCGACCATCACCGCCACGCCATTGGGGCCGTAGCCTTCATAGGTCAGCTCGACCACGTCGTCGCTGCCGGCCGCGCCGGTGCCGCGGGCGATGGCACGATCAATGATGTCGCGGCTCATGTTGGCGCCCAGGGCCTTGTCCAGGGCCAGGCGCAGACGTGGGTTGGAACCCGGCTCGCCACCGCCCTGACGGGCCGCAACGGTCAGTTCACGAATCCACTTGGTGAAGATCTTGCCTCTCTTGGCATCCTGACGCTCTTTGCGGTGCTTGATGTTCGCCCACTTGGAATGACCTGCCATAACTTGCTCCAAATTCTCTTTGAAACATTGCCCGCGCCACGTGGCGGGCGGGGCAACAAAACTCGACCCATAGAAAAAGCGCACCCGAAGGTGCGCCTTGTCGGGCCGGCTTATTCAGCCTTGGGCTGTTCGCGCAGGCGGATGTGCAGCTCGCGCAGAGCCTTGGCATCCACCAGACCCGGTGCCTGAGTCATGACGCAGGCCGCGCTCTGGGTTTTCGGGAAAGCGATCACTTCACGGATCGACTGGGCGCCGGTCATCAGCATCACCAGACGGTCCAGACCGAAGGCCAGGCCACCATGCGGTGGTGCGCCGTACTTGAGGGCGTCCAGCAGGAAGCCGAACTTCTCTTCCTGTTCCGCTTCGCTGATGCCCAGCAGGCGGAATACCGCTTGCTGCATTTCCTTGCGGTGGATACGGATCGAACCGCCACCCAGCTCGGTGCCGTTCAGGACCATGTCGTAGGCGCGCGACAGAGCGCTAGCCGGGTTGGCCTCCAGCTCTTCAGGCGAGCATTTGGGCGCGGTGAACGGGTGGTGCAAGGCGGTGAAGCTGCCGTCGTCGTTCTCTTCGAACATCGGGAAGTCGACCACCCACATCGGAGCCCATTCGCAGGTCAGCAGGTTCAGGTCGTGACCGAGCTTGATCCGCAGCGCGCCCAAGGCCTCGCTGACGATCTTGGCCTTGTCGGCACCGAAGAACACGATGTCTCCGTCGACCGCACCCACGCGATCGAGGATCACGTTCAGGTTGGCTTCCGGGATGTTCTTGACGATCGGCGATTGCAGGCCTTCAACGCCCTTGGCGCGCTCGTTGACCTTGATGTAAGCCAGGCCCTTGGCGCCGTAGATGCCGACGAACTTGGTGTAATCGTCGATCTGCTTGCGCGGCATGCTCGCCCCGCCTGGAACGCGCAAGGCCGCGATACGGCATTTCGGATCGTTGGCCGGGCCGCTGAACACCTTGAATTCCACTTCCTTGAGCTGGTCGGCAACGTCCACCAGTTCCAGTGGATTGCGCAGGTCCGGCTTGTCGGAACCATAGCGACGCATGGCTTCTTCGAAAGTCATGTGCGGGAATTCGCCGAATTCCAGATCCAGCACTTCCTTGAACAGGTTGCGGATCATGCCTTCGGTCAGGCCCATGATGTCTTTTTCGTCGAGGAAGCTGGTTTCGATGTCGATCTGAGTGAACTCAGGCTGACGGTCGGCACGCAGGTCTTCGTCACGGAAACACTTGGCGATCTGGTAGTAGCGATCGAAGCCGGCCACCATCAGCAGCTGCTTGAACAGCTGTGGCGATTGCGGCAAGGCGAAGAAGCTGCCGGCGTGGGTACGGCTCGGCACCAGATAGTCGCGAGCGCCTTCCGGGGTGGCGCGAGTGAGGATCGGGGTTTCCACGTCGAGGAAACCATTTTCGTCCAGGTAGCGGCGGATGCTGGTGGTCATGCGCGAACGCAGGCGCAGCTTTTCGGCCATTTCCGGACGGCGCAGATCGATGAAGCGATAGCGCAGACGGGTTTCTTCACCCACGTCGGAGTATTCGTTGAGCGGGAACGGCGGGGTTTCCGCTTCGTTCAGCACTTCCAGTTCGTAGCCCAGGACTTCGATCATGCCCGAAGCCATGTTGGCGTTGCCGGCACCGGCCGGGCGCAGGCGCACCTTACCGGTGATCTTGACTACGTATTCGCTGCGCACGCGGTCGGCGGCGGCGAAGGTTTCAGCGCGGTCCGGATCGAACACCACCTGGGCCAGACCTTCACGATCACGGATATCGAGGAAGATCACCCCGCCGTGGTCACGACGACGGTGGACCCATCCGCAAAGGGTTACTTCCTGACCTTCCAGGCTTTCGTTCAGTTGGCCGCAATAATGGCTGCGCATCATGGTAGTGGTTTCACTTCTCGTAATTCGAAATTCGATGGAGGCCTTGCGCACCATGAGGTGCCGGATAGTGCAAGAACTCGCGCGTGTCGTTCAACTTAGTCAGCTTTGTCGCCACCGGCCAGGTTCTTCTTGGAGCCGGTCTTGAAGTCGGTTTCATACCAGCCGGTGCCGCTTAGGCGAAATCCGGGCATGGACAGCATCTTTTTCAGTTCAGGTGCCTGGCAGGCAGGGCAGTCGACCAGCGGCGCAGCACTGATCTTTTGAATGGCTTCCAACTGATGACCACAGGAAGCGCACTGGTAATCGTACATGGGCATGGGGGCGTCTCGGCAATCCAGATTACTGCTTGAACTACAGCCAGAGCCCACGCCAAAGCCCGGGCTATCTAGCAAAGAGCGGGATTATATCCATTAAATCGGCCCTGTGCAGCCGTATGACCATATAGATGCCGGAGCTTGTCAAAAGGCGCGGATGGCGTCCGAGACGCCATCGGCCATGAGCGGCTTAACGATTTTCCAGCAAGGAACGCAGCATCCACGCGGTTTTCTCATGCACCTGCATGCGCTGGGTCAGCAGATCCGCCGTTGGCTCGTCGCTGACCTTGTCCAGCAACGGGAAGATGCCCCGAGCGGTGCGGGTGACCGCTTCCTGGCCGGCTACCAACTGCTTGATCATTTCCTCTGCGGCCGGCACCCCTTCCTCTTCCTTGATCGAGGACAGTCGCGCATAGATGGAGTAGGCGCCTGGGGCCGGGAAGCCGAGGGCACGAATACGTTCGGCGATCAGGTCTACCGCCAGGGCCAGCTCGTTGTAGTGCTCCTCGAACATCAGGTGCAGGGTGCGAAATTGCGGGCCGGTGACATTCCAATGGAAGTTATGGGTTTTCAGGTACAACACGTAGGTGTCCGAAAGCAGACGGGAAAGGCCGTCGACGATGGATTTACGATCTTCTTCGCTGATACCGATATCAATTGTCATGTTTCTCTCCGTTAACGGGATGAATTCACCCAATCAGCTGCCGGACCACTCTAGCAAGAGAGCCGTGCTCCTGCCGCCGGGGATCGTCAATCAGCCTGCGGTGGATTGTCCCGCGGCCAGATTCGGGATGCGCCATGCCGAGTTGAGTCAGGTAAGACCGCCGGGAACAACCGACGTTCCAGGAATAGCCCGCTGCCATATGTCTAGATCGGGCGTTTGCCCGATTGTCCAAATCCAGCCTGGAGCGCCCCACATCTACCCGCGCGAGCCGGACGGTGGCGCTGATTTGAGAAGGCCAGGGCTTTGCTGTTAAATAGAGCCCGTGTCGCTGTTGCCTATTTCTTCGGTCAGCGCGCATAGGCTGACACCGCGTACGTAACCACCGCCTCACCTATTTATTCAGAAGCGAACCGTGCGTGATCAGCTCTTCCTTGTGCTTCCTTCTTAACGTGAGTTAATCAAAATGTTGAAAATCGTCCACCTGCTGACAGGCATTGCAGCTTTGCTGCTGTCTTTGATTCCGAGTCTTAGATCTGACGCGGTTCCCTACCTGCAACAACCCGATGCTATCTATCTGGCCCTGTTCGGCCTGCTCAACCTGATCCTCGCTCCAGTTATCCCCCACTGGAACAAAGGTTCGCGCCATCACCTGCAAAACCTGGTCAGCGCTCTGCTGGTACTGGTTGTCGTCCTGCAAACCCTCACCTTGCTGGCGCCGATGCCGGTGATCGGTGGTCAACCGGCTGTCCTGGTGAGCTTGCTGACCGCACTGGTCGCCGTGGCTCTGCACCTGGGCATCAGCTTTTACAAGTCCTCGCCCGCCGCCTCCGCAGCTCCCAGCTACGATATGAGCAACCGCGATACCGGCACCGTGAAGTGGTTCAACACCTCCAAGGGTTTCGGTTTCATTTCCCGCGACTCCGGCGATGACATCTTCGTGCACTTTCGCGCCATCCGCGGAGAAGGTCACCGCGTATTGGTGGAAGGCCAGCGCGTGGAGTTCTCGGTCATGAACCGCGACAAAGGCCTGCAAGCCGAGGACGTGATCGCTGCGCTGCCACGCCGCTGATCGACACCAATAAAAAACCGCGCTCTGGCGCGGTTTTTTTTGTGCAGCAAGAATGCCGCCCCTCCTTTAATAGTGCGGAGGCGGAGCTTCTTCCTCGAAAGACTCGAACTGCCCGGCCATTTCTTCCTGACGCTTGAGCAAGGCACTCATCTGCAGTTGCAGGCGCTCCAGCACCTTCTGTTGCGATACCAACTCATCGCTCAAGGCTTGAATGGTGTCATCCTGAAACGCCAGACGGCTTTCCAGATCAGTAATACGCGCTTCCAGACTCATGGCTCAAACCTCCAGAAAATGGAATTCATCGGTCAGCACCACCCGCAGCCGATTGCGAATCGCCGCAACTTCCTGCGCGGTGTAAGGCTTGGCGGGGTGCTTGCCCCAGACTGGCGCCGGCCAAGCGGCGTCATCCCGCTTACGCACGATCACATGCATGTGCAACTGACTTACCACGTTACCCAAGGTCGCCACATTCAGCTTATCGGCATCGAAGGAGTCCTTGAGCACTTCGGCCAATGCCGTGGTTTCCCGCCATAGCTGCAGTTGGTCGGTGACATCCAGTTGAAACAACTCGCTGATATCTTCACGACGGGGCACAAGGATGAACCAGGGATAGTTCGCGTCATTGGACAGCAGCAACCGACAGAGGGGGAAATCCCCGATGGGCAATGTGTCTTGTTGCAGCCGTGAATCTAAAGTGAACACTGCATTTACTCCCGCTCAGCTCATTTCAGCCTGGCTCACAGCATCAGTGACACTGACCAGGCGACAGACGCGCAGCATACCTGCGAATGTCCCGAGCTTCATGAGCAAAGCGCTCACGCCGGACATCGCCCGTTAATCAGCCGGCAAGGAGCCAGCCTCAATGCAGCGCAGATGCCCCGCGACAGTACATTTCTTGATGCCTTGCACCATTTATGCACAAGGCATCACCACCGCCCAGAATATGACTCGTTACACCATCATCGTCGCCGACCATAACCGCACATGACTGTATGAACCCTGCACAGCATTACAAAAGTTTTGCACCAAAATCGCACAGACGGTCTACGCTAAATTCCTCAAGCATCCGCCGTCTACTCACCTTGCAGTGTGAACCGGTAACATTTTGGCGCGCTGTGCGACTTATTGCACAGTCCTGCACCAGTAAGCTCCTTGCGTCAAGCCAAACAAAAAGGCGCTTTACATGGCTGTTTTATGCGGTTTTTACAGGTCGGCACGCCGCCCGGAAGAAAAAAGGCCAGACAACTTTGGTTTGTGCACGCTTGTTGCATTAGCCCCCGACATCGTCTGCGATGGAGTACCGGAAGTGGCTCGTCACAGACTCATAATAATAGTGGCAAGGCTGCCCGGCGGTGCTTTTTAGAGTGTGTACGTCGGGAGCTGAATTGCTCGTGATGTTCCTTCGAAGAACACGACCTAAGTTGTTGGTTCGGATACAGACTGGCTGCAAAATTGCGACACTGACCGAGCAAATTGCGACAGGGTCGTAAAGAAGCTGAAAGGATAGATAGGCAAGTATCGCCAACATTGTCAGCGTGATATAAGTTTGCGCCGACACAAAAAGAAAGAGCCGCCCAGATAAAAAAACAGGTGGGACGGCAGTACTCTTCTAAAAACCAAAGGAGCAAATCACGATGCGCGTGATGAAGTGGAGCATGATCGCCCTGGCTGTATCAGCAGGCACCTCGCAGTTCGCAATCGCGTCCTCCCAGGACGACGCAAAGGGCTTTATCGAAGATAGCACCCTGACCGCGAAAACCCGTCTTGAGTACATGAACCGTGACTTCAAGAACGGTGCAGGTAACCACAAGCAAGCAGACGGCACCTTCAAAAGCGGCTATCGCCAAGACACCGGCCTGAGTGAACTGCTGCAGTACAGTTCTGGCTTCACTCAAGGCACCGTAGGTGTAGGCGTTGACGCTTTCGCCATGGGCGTGGTCAAGCTGGACGGTGGTGCCGGTCGTTCCGGTAACGGCCTGGCAGCCAACAACAGCCTGGGCGAGCCTGAAAAAGACTCTTCCGCTGTAGGTGGCGCGGTCAAGTTCCGCATCTCCGATACCGTCCTGAAGTACGGCAACCAGATGGTTGCCAGCCCGGTATTCTCCACCGACGACAGCCGTCTGCTGCCTGAAGTCGCCACCGGTACCTTGATCACCAGCAACGAGATCAAAGGCCTGGAGCTGAATGCAGGTCACTTCACCGCCCTGCGCTCGCAGACCGGTCAGTACAACGACAGCATCAACGGTCGTAACGGCGACACCGGCCTGAAAAACCCAGGCCTGACCTCTGCCGACTTCGCAGGTGCAACCTACAAGTTCACCGACAACTTCGTCGGCGGCGTGGCAGCGTCCAAGGTTGATGACTACTTCAAGAAGCAGTACATCAACCTGAACTACACCTTCCCGATCGCCGATAGCCAGTCCCTGAACCTGGACTTCAACGGCTATCGCACCGAAGACGACGGCAAGAAGCTGTACGGCAAGCTGGACAACAAACTGTGGAGCCTGGCAGCTGCTTACAGCATCGGCCCGAACAAGTTCACCATTGCTCACCAGCGCTCCACCGGCGACACCAACTACCTGTACGGTGTGGACGGCAACGGCACCATCTTCGTCGCCAACTCCATCCAGATCTCCGACTTCATCGGTGAAGACGAGCGTTCCTGGCAGGCTCGCTACGACCTGAACATGGCGACCCTCGGCGTCCCTGGCCTGAGCTTCATGGCCCGTTACGTGAAGGGTGACAACATCACCACTTCGTCGAACACCGAAGGCAAGGAAAACGAGTTCAACTTCGAAACCAAATACGTGATGCAAGAAGGTCCAGCCAAGGACCTGTCGTTCCGCCTGCGTAGCGCCGTGTACCGTGCCAACGGTGCGTACAACAAGGACTACACTGCAGACAACAACGACGTTCGTATCATCGTAGAGTACCCACTGAGCATCTTGTAATTTCAATGCCCAGTTGATTGCGCCAACGCGCAACTCAAATAAAAGCCGCCGCCCTGGATCAGGTCGGCGGCTTTTTTGCGCGTGGCAACAATAACTCGTAGATGCAAAACTTAAATAGCAAGCTAACTAAAGAAGTTGCTTGCACTCGTTATGCCCCCGCTTTCGAATGGAACTTGATAGTTGCCAGGGAACCCTGAAAACAAACAAGGGGCTTAAAGCCCCTTGTCTTGACCAGCATTAGTTGACCGCATGGCCAAGTATTGAAAGCACCTTATGACACAGCCGCTTCCTGAACCACACGAATCACGCGCTGCGGAAAGGGAATATCGATTCCCGCCGCCTTCAAGCGATCGCGCGACAGTTCGTTGAACCGGAACATCACGTCCCAGTAATCCGCCGTCTTGACCCAAACCCGCAGAGACAAGGTGATAGCGCTGTCACCCAGGGTGGACACTACTGCCACCGGCGCAGGATCGGCCAGCACGCGCTCGTCTTTCGCCAGCTCCAGCAACACTTCACGAGCCTTCTGCAGATCGGCGTCGTAGTCCACACCTACGTCGAACACCACCTTGCGAGTGGGTTGACGGTTGTAGTTGGTAATGATGCCGTTGGACAGGTTGCCGTTGGGCACGATCACCGTCTTGTTGTCACCGGTACGCAACACCGTGTGAAAGATCTGAATGCTGTCCACGCTACCGCTAATGCCCTGGGCCTCAATGAAGTCGCCAATACGAAATGGGCGGAACAGCAGGATCAGCACCCCGCCGGCGAAGTTCGCCAGGCTGCCTTGCAAGGCCAGGCCGATGGCCAGACCGGCAGCACCGATCGCGGCGACGAAAGAAGTGGTTTCGACACCAATCATCGAGGCCACGCTGACGATCAGCAGCACTTTGAGAATGATGTTGGCCAGGCTACTGATAAAGCCTTGCAACGCCAGGTCGGCATTACGCAACGCGAGTAATTGACCCACTTTGTGCGTCAACTTGTTGATCAGCCACCAGCCGATGGCCAGGGTGACCACTGCCAGCAGCACCCGGCTACCGTATTCCATGATCATCGGGATCCAGGCTTGGGAAGCCCGGACCAGGTTGTCTACTTCAGCGTTCAAATCCATCTATCTCTCCAGATTCCCCAAGGCGTTGGCATGCATGACTGACCGGCAGAACGACCGGCTCCGCTGGAGCGCAATCGTTTCTGCCATTGCTCCGGCCTCGGACGCCAAAAAGCTCTAGAGGTTCCCGGAGACTGAGGGTCAGTCGCGGAAGTTGTTGAACTGCAGCGGCATGCCGAATTCTTTGGCACGCAGGGCGGCGATGGCCTCTTGCAGGTCATCACGCTTCTTGCCAGTGACCCGTACCTGCTCGCCCTGAATGGCGGCCTGCACTTTCAACTTGGCATCCTTGATATGGGCGACGATTTTCTTCGCCAACTCCTTATCGATACCTTCCTTGAGCACTGCTTCCTGCTTCATCACCTTGCCCGAGGCATAGGCGTCCTTGACCTCCAGGCACTGCACGTCGATCTTGCGCTTGACCAGGGCCAGCTTGAGAATTTCGATCATCGCTTCCAGCTGGAATTCAGCTTCCGCAGTCAGGTTGACGGTCAGTTCCTTGTCCTTGAACTCGAAGCTGCCCTTGCCCTTGAGGTCATAGCGACGATCCAGTTCCTTGACGGCGTTTTCCACCGCGTTGGTGACTTCGTGCTTGTCCAGTTCGGATACCACGTCAAACGACGGCATGTAATCTCTCCAAATAAAAAGGGGCGCTGTTCAAAACATCGAACACGCCCGGCTTGCGGTTAAAATCCGCGCTCATTATAACGGGTCTTTCCCCTCCTTCACCGCGCGCCCTCCCCTGAGCGGCCAAACAGAGCGAAAAGCTGATGTCCACCACCTGGCATGTTCTCGGCGCCGGCAGCCTCGGCACTTTGTGGGCCACCCGCCTGGCTCGCGCCGGATTGCCGGTACGCCTGATCCTGCGCAATCAGGCCCGCTTGCAGGCGTATCAAGCGGCGGGCGGCCTGACCCTGGTGGAGCAGGGCCAAAGCAGCCTGCTGGCGATTCCCGGGGAAACCGTAAATAGCACGACGCCCATCAGCCGCCTGTTGTTGGCGTGCAAGGCCTATGACGCCGAAGCGGCAGTGTCCAGCATCGCCCCGCGCCTGACCCAGGACGCCGAGCTGATCCTGCTGCAGAACGGTCTTGGCAGCCAGGACGCCGTAGCCGCACAGGTGCCCCAGGCTCGCTGTATCGCCGCCTCCAGTACCGAAGGGGCCTTTCGCGACGGTGACTGGCGCGTGGTCTTCGCCGGCCATGGCTATACCTGGCTCGGCGACTCCAGCCACCCGACCCCGCCGATCTGGCTCGACGATCTGGTCGCCAGCGGCATCCCCCACGAATGGAGCACCCAGATCCTCACCCGCCTGTGGCGCAAACTGGCACTCAACTGCGCGATCAATCCATTGACCGTGCTGCACGACTGCCGCAACGGAGACCTGCAGCTACACCAATGCGAAGTGGCCACTCTCTGCGCCGAACTGAGCGAGCTGCTGCACTGCTGCGGACAACCGGCAGCCGCGCAAGACCTGCAACAGGAAGTGCAACGGGTGATCCAGGCCACCGCCGCCAACTACTCCTCCATGCACCAGGACGTGGCCAGTCAACGCCGCACCGAGATCAGCTACCTGCTCGGATATGCCTGCCAGGCGGCCGCCCGTCATCGCTTGCAACTGCCCCATCTGCAACAGTTGCAGCAACGCCTGGTCAGCCACCTGCAACGGCGCGGATTGCCCAGCGCCTGAGCAGCGGCTACGCTGCCCACTTGCTCATTTCCAGCGATATAGCCGATGCCATTGCGCCAGCGTCTCGAAAACCTGCCCGTGGGCCAAAAGCTCCTGGCCGCCCTGCTCGTCTTGCTGACCACCGTACTGCTGGTCGCCAACCTGACCTTTATCAGCGCCGCCTACTGGATCTCTCAGGAAAGCATGGCGCCCCAGGCCCTGCAGACCATTGGCCGACTGGTGTCCAATCCGATCCTGGCAACCCAGGCCCTCAACTCCCCCGAGGACGCACAAAAGCTGCTGGATGAACTCGACAGCTATTCCCCGCTGCGGGCCGCGGCCCTGTATGACGGCAAGGGTGTACGCCTGGCGCAGTTGCAACACGGCCAACACCTCAAGCTGCCCGAACGTTACCGCCATGTCGAAGCCTGGCAATTGACCGAGTTTCGCAGCAACCAGGTCATCACCCTGCCGCGCCCGGGCCAGGCCCCGGGACATCTGCTGCTGGTCGCCACCAGCGAACTGCCGATGGCGTTCTACACCGGCACTCTGACCGCCAGCCTGGGGATCCTGATATTCAGCGTCCTGCTCTGGCTGATCATCGCCCGCCAGATCAAGCGCCTGATCACCCAGCCAATCCATCAGCTCGAGGAACTGTCGCGCCAGGTGACCCGCGAGGAGAACTACTCATTGCGCGCCTCCCGCGGCAACCACGATGAAATCGGTAGCCTGGCGGAAGCCTTCAACACCATGCTGTCGCGCATCGAAGCGCGGGAGCAGCAACTCAAGCGCGCGCGCGACGACTCCCAGGCAGCCTACGATCAGGCGCAGGGTCTGGCCGAAGAAACCCGCCACACCAACCGCAAGCTGGAGCTGGAAGTCCAGGTTCGCAGCAAGATCGAGAAGAAGCTCACCGGTTTTCAGAACTACCTCAACAGCATCATCGACTCCATGCCCTCGGCCCTGATCGCCCTGGACGAGCAACTGTATGTCACCCAGTGGAACCAGGAAGCCAGTGCCCTGTCCGGCACTCGCCTGGACGAAGCCCTGAACCAGCCGATCTTCCTCGCCTTCGAACCGCTCAAGCCGTTTTTGCCGCAACTCAAGGAAACCGTCGAGCAACACACAGTGACCAAGGTCGAACGGGTGACCTGGGTCAAGGACGATGAGGCCCGGCATTACGCCCTGACCTTCTACCCGTTGATGGGCGGCGCCGGCCGCGGCGTGGTGATCCGTATCGACGACATCACCCAGCGCCTGTCCCTGGAAGAGATGATGGTGCAGTCGGAGAAGATGCTCTCGGTGGGTGGCCTGGCTGCCGGCATGGCCCATGAGATCAACAACCCCTTGGGCGCCATCCTGCACAACGTGCAGAACATCCGCCGCCGGCTGTCCCCGGAATTGCCGAAGAACCTCGAACACGCACAACAGCTTGGTGTCGAACTGCAAACCGTCAACCGCTACCTGGAAAGCCGCGAGGTGCCGCAGTTGCTCGATGGCATTCAACAAGCCGGGGCCCGGGCCGCCAAGATCGTCACCCACATGCTCAGTTTCAGCCGCCGCAGCAATCGCCAGATGGCACCCTGCGACCTGCCGGCGCTGATCGATCAGGCAGTGGAAATCGCCAGCAATGACTTCGACCTGGCCATCGGCTTCGACTTCAAGGGGCAGGCGATCATCCGCCAGTTCGACCCGAACCTGGGGCCCGTGCCCGGCACCGCCAACGAACTGGAGCAAGTGCTGCTCAATCTGCTGAAGAACGCCGCCCAGGCCATTCACCAACGCGAGGACGACAGCGAACCCGGTCGCATCATCCTGCGCACCAAGCTGAATCCGCCCTGGGCGGAAATCCAGGTGGAAGACAACGGCATCGGCATGAGCGAAAGCGTGCGCAAGCGCACCTTCGAGCCCTTCTTCACCACCAAGGAGATCGGCCAGGGCACCGGGCTCGGCCTTTCGGTGTCGTACTTCATCATCACCAACAACCACAAGGGGCAAATGGAAGTGCAATCGACCCGGGGCCAGGGCACCTGCTTTACCTTGCGCCTGCCCCTGGCCAGCAACCAGCCCCCGGTTCAAGAACCTCTAGCACTGGAGAACTAAGCATGGGTTTTCGCTTGTCGAAGATTTACACCCGCACCGGCGACAAAGGCGAAACCGGACTCGGAGACGGCCGCCGGGTCGCCAAGGATCATCCTCGAGTGGAAGCCATCGGTGAAGTCGACAGCTTGAACAGCCAGTTGGGACTGCTTCTGGCCGGCTTGGAGGAGCAGGTTACTGCCTGTCCTGGCCTCAAGGACATCATCGAGGTGCTAGCTCCCTGCCAGCACCGGTTGTTCGACCTGGGTGGCGAACTGGCCATGCCGGTGTATCAGGCACTCGACGCGGCCGAGGTGGAGCGTCTTGAGGCGGCCATCGATGTCTGGAATGAGGAGCTGGGGCCTCTGGAGAACTTCATCCTGCCCGGCGGTTCGTCGCTGATCGCCCAAGCCCACGTTTGCCGCAGCCTGGCGCGCAGCGCCGAGCGTCGCTGCCAGCACCTGAATGCCGTGGAGCCCTTGCAGGGAGTGGGGCTGGCCTACATCAATCGCCTGTCGGACCTGCTGTTTGTCGCGGCACGGCTGATTGCCAAGCGCCAAGGCATCGCGGAAATCCTCTGGCAGGCCGCCGCCAAGCCCGCCCCCTCTGCGTAGGCGCCGGCTTGCCGGCGAAAGGACTCACGAGTCCTGGGCAACGGCTGACGACGCCTTCGCTGGCAAGCCGGCGGTTGCATGGACCGCTGCTCGCCAGCGCTGATGCAGCGGCTGTCTTTCAGTCCTGCGGCCAGAAGGCGCGGATTCCGGCAACGCCCTGGGCACCGACGTCCCAGGCTTGCTGACACTCGGCCGGCCCGACACCGCCCAGCAGATACACCGGTCTGTTGAAACCATTGATCAACTGCTGCGCCTGCTGCCAGCCCAAGGGCTCGGCGTCGGGGTGAGTCTGGGTCGGCTGCAACGGTGACAAGGTCACGAAGTCCACATCCATCTGCTGTGCCAGGGACAACTCCTCGGCGTTGTGGCACGAGGCCGCCAGCCAGCGGTCCTTGCCGAACGGGCGCCCGGCGCTGGCGTACTTGCGCAGCTGTGCCGAGGTGATATGCCAACCCGCCGAAGGGAAGTCCCCCAGCCACTCGAAGGGCCCCTTGAGCATCAACTGTGCCTTGCCGGCACACAGTCCCACCGCATCCACCGCCAGATCGCGGTATTGCGGGTCGTAGCCGCCGGGAGCACGCAACTGGATCAGCTTGCTGCCCTGGGCAATGGCCTTCTGCATGCCACGTAGCAACGCCGGGGTTTCCAGACCTTCCGGGGTGATCAGGTACTGGGCCGGCAGACGCGCGGCGGCGACGATCGGCTGATTGGCCGCGGGAAACTCATAGTCGGTCAACTCACGAGGGCTGACCCAGGCCAGGGGCTGGCCTTCGACGCCGTGAGGCTCGCCGCTGAATGCCGACACTTCCCAGACATCCAGCAATACTTGTTTATCCGGGTAATCGTGCTGCACCTTGATCAGCGGGCGCGCCGCCTGCACGGCAATTCCCAACTCTTCCTGCAGCTCGCGGGCCAGTGCGGCATTGACCGCTTCACCGACCTCGACCTTGCCTCCGGGAAACTCCCACAGGCCCCCTTGATGTTGAGTGTCGGCACGCCGGGCAATCAGGATCTTGCCGCTGGCATCCCGGATAACGGCCGCAGCCACATGGACTCGTTTCACCGCGCTGTTTCCTCTGATCAGGCATTGGGCCGAGCCCTTGCGGGCCGGGCACTGGATCTGCGCTTCGCCGGCAAGCCGGCTCCTACAGGGCGGGAGCGGGGTTGCCGGCGAGCTACTTAGGTGCGGTATTCCGCGTTGATCTTCACGTATTCGTGGGACAGATCGGTGGTCCAGATGGTTTCGCTGCAAGCACCACGACCCAGCTCGATGCGGATGGTGATTTCTTCCTGCTGCATCACCGCCGCACCCTGGGCTTCGGTGTAGCTGGCAGCCCGCGCGCCACGGCTGGCGATGCAGACCTCACCGAGGAACACATCGATCTTGCTGACGTCCAGGTCCGGCACGCCGGCACGGCCCACGGCCGCGAGGATGCGACCCCAGTTCGGGTCGGAGGCGAACAGCGCGGTCTTGATCAGCGGCGAGTGCGCCACGGTGTAGCCCACGTCCAGGCATTCCTGGTGAGTAGCGCCGCCGTTGACTTCCACGGTGACGAACTTGGTCGCACCTTCGCCGTCACGGACGATGGCCTGGGCCACTTCCATGCACACCTCGAACACTGCCTGCTTCAGGGCAGCGAACAGCGGCCCCTCGGCCTGGGTGATTTCCGGCAGATTGGCCTGACCGGTGGCGATCAACATGCAGCAGTCGTTGGTGGAGGTATCGCCGTCGATGGTGATGCGGTTGAAGGACTTGTTGGCACCGTCCAGCAACAGGTTCTGCAGCACCTCGCGGGAGACTTTGGCGTCGGTGGCGATGTAGCCAAGCATGGTGGCCATGTTCGGACGGATCATCCCCGCGCCCTTGCTGATACCGGTCACGGTGACGGTCACGCCATCATGCTGGAACTGGCGGCTGGCGCCCTTGGGCAGGGTGTCGGTGGTCATGATCCCGGTGGCCGCGGCCGCCCAGTTGTCCACGGACAGGTCATCCAGCGCGGCTTGCAGGGCGCCTTCGATTTTCTCTACCGGCAGCGGCTCGCCGATCACCCCGGTGGAGTACGGCAGCACGGCGCTGGCATCCACTCCGGTCAGCTCAGCCAGCTTGGCGCAAGTACGGGTCGCAGCGGCCAGGCCTGGCTCGCCGGTACCGGCGTTGGCATTGCCGGTATTGGTCAGCAGATAGCGCACCGGCCCCTGCACCCGCTGCTTGGCCAGGATCACCGGCGCCGCGCAGAACGCATTGAGGGTGAACACACCGGCCACGGTGGAGCCTTCGACGCAGCGCATGACCACCACATCCTTGCGCCCCGGGCGCTTGATGCCAGCCGAAGCGATACCGAGTTCGAAGCCGGCAACCGGGTGCAACGTAGGCAAAGGACCAAGACCAACAGCCATGAATGCGCTCCTCTTTTCAGGTGTCTGCACCGTCGTCTCAAAAGACGGTGTCGCAAATGGAAAAACGCCGCGACGGCTGATGCCGTCACGGCGTGGGTGTTTCAGTGTCTGGCGAGGATCTTAGTTGATCTGGCCGTGACAGTGTTTGTACTTCTTGCCCGAACCGCAGTAGCACAGCTCGTTGCGACCCAGCTTCTGCTCATTGCGCACTGGCGCGGTGGCCAGGGCGACGTCCACATCAACCCCTTCTTCCAGGGCTTCAGGCTGATCAAGACCCGGAGCTTCGGCGTGTTCGAACTGCATGCGCTGAGCCAGCGCCTCGGCTTCCTGACGCAGGCGCGCCTCTTCTTCGGCCGGGTCTTCGCGACGCACCTGGACGTGGGACAGTACGCGGATCGAGTCGCGCTTGATGGAGTCCAGCAACTCGGAGAACAGGGTGAAGGACTCGCGCTTGTACTCCTGCTTCGGGTTCTTCTGCGCATAACCGCGCAGGTGGATACCGTGACGCAGGTGATCCATGGTCGACAGGTGGTCTTTCCACAAGTCGTCCAGTACCCGCAGCACGATCTGCTTCTCGAAGGTGCGCAGCGCTTCGGCGCCGGCCTGATCTTCCTTCTCGTTGTATGCGGCGATCAGTTCGTTGAGCAGTTTCTCGCGCAGGGTTTCTTCGTACAGATGGTCGTCTTCATCAAGCCATTGCTGAATCGGCAGACTGACCCCGAAACCACTCTGGATGGCTTCTTCCAGACCCGCCACATCCCACTGTTCCGGCAGGGATTGCGGTGGAATGTGCGCACTGACGGTGGCGTTGAGCACGTCCTGGCGGAAATCGGCGATGGTTTCGCCAATGTTGTCCGCAGCCAACAAGGTGTTGCGCATGTGATAGATCACTTTACGCTGCTCGTTGTTGACGTCGTCGAACTCCAGCAATTGCTTGCGGATGTCGAAGTTGCGGCCTTCAACCTTGCGCTGGGCCTTCTCGATGGCGTTGGTCACCATGCGGTGCTCGATCGCTTCACCGGACTGCATGCCCAGAGCCTTCATGAAGTTCTTCACCCGATCAGAGGCGAAGATGCGCATCAGGCTGTCTTCCAGGGACAGGTAGAAACGGCTGGAGCCGGCGTCACCCTGACGACCGGCACGGCCACGCAGTTGGTTGTCGATACGACGCGATTCGTGGCGTTCGGAAGCGATCACCTGCAGGCCACCGGACTCCAGCACTTGCTGGTGACGCTTCTGCCAGTCGGCCTTGATCTGGGCGATCTGCTCAGGGGTCGGGTTTTCCAGGGAAGCGACTTCCACTTCCCAGTTGCCGCCCAACAGGATGTCGGTACCACGACCGGCCATGTTGGTCGCGATGGTCAGTGCTCCCGGGCGACCGGCCTGGGCGATGATTTCCGCTTCCTTCTCGTGGAACTTGGCGTTCAGAACCTTGTGCTCGATGCCTTCCTTATTAAGCAGGTTGGACATGTGCTCGGAGGTTTCGATGGTCGCGGTGCCTACCAGCACCGGACGCCCCTGAGCCATGCACTCCTTGATGTCGTTGATGATCGCGGCGTACTTCTCGTCCGCGGTCAGGAACACCAGGTCGTTGTAGTCTTTACGGGCCAGCGGCTTGTTCGGTGGAATCACCATCACCTGCAGGCCGTAGATCTGATGGAACTCGAAGGCTTCGGTGTCAGCGGTACCGGTCATGCCGGACAGCTTGGTGTAGAGACGGAAGTAGTTCTGGAAAGTGGTCGAGGCCAGGGTCTGGCTCTCGGCCTGGATGTTGAGGTTTTCCTTGGCCTCGATGGCCTGGTGCAGGCCTTCGGACAGACGACGACCCGGCATGGTACGGCCGGTGTGTTCGTCCACCAGAACCACTTGGCCATCCTGAACGATGTACTCGACGTTGCGGTTGAACAGCTTGTGCGCACGCAGACCGGCATAGACGTGCGTCAGCAAGCCCAGGTTGTGCGCCGAATACAGGCTTTCGCCTTCCGCCAGCAGGCCGACCTGAGTCAGCATCTCTTCGATGAACTGGTGACCGGCTTCGTTGAGCTCGACCTGACGGGTCTTCTCGTCGACGGTGAAGTGACCGGCCTTGGTGACCTGGCCTTCCACTTCCTCGATGTGCTGTTCCAGACGCGGGATCAGCTTGTTGATTTCGGTGTACAGGCGGGAACTGTCTTCAGCCTGACCGGAAATGATCAACGGGGTACGCGCTTCGTCGATCAGGATCGAGTCGACTTCGTCGATCACGGCAAAATTGAGCTCGCGCTGGAACTTGTCTTCCATGCTGAAAGCCATGTTGTCGCGCAGGTAGTCGAAACCGAATTCGTTGTTGGTGCCGTAGGTGATATCGGCGGCGTAGGCGGCACGCTTCTCCTCAGGCGGCTGGAACGGCGTGACCACGCCGACAGTCAGGCCGAGGAATTCGTACAGCGGGCGCATCCAATTGGCGTCACGGCGAGCCAGGTAGTCGTTCACCGTCACTACGTGTACGCCCTTGCCGGACAGTGCGTTGAGGTAGACGCCCAGGGTTGCCACCAGGGTCTTGCCTTCACCGGTACGCATTTCGGCGATCTTGCCTTCATGCAAGGTCATGCCACCGATCAACTGCACGTCGAAGTGACGCATTCCCATGACGCGCTTACCGGCTTCACGGGCGACCGCGAAGGCTTCGGGAAGCAGTTTGTCGAGGGTTTCACCCTTGGCGATACGAGCCTTGAACTCGGCGGTCTTGGCACGCAATTGATCGTCCGAAAGGGCCACCATTTGCTCTTCGAAGGCATTGACGATCTGTACCGTCTTGAGCATGCGTTTGACTTCACGCTCGTTCTTGCTTCCAAAAAGTTTCTTTAACAAAGGCGCAAACATATCGGCAGGATCTTCCACACATAGGGTTGGAGGGCGGCCCCGTGAGTCGCCCGAGCAGCCCTCATGGCCGCATGCGAACGAGCATTCTACCCGGAAACGATGGTGAGGAAAGTGGCGTTATTCCACGATGCTGGCACAGCGCTGTGACGGGGCTCACCTAAAATAAGGGCTTTTTGCCGAACTTCAAGCCCATTCCCCCCTGAAGTTAATGATTACGATCAGCAAAGGGCGAGAAAGTCGTCAGAGTACGAAAAAGCGATGAGCCCGGCGGCCCGGGCGGTTTCTGCTACCATGGCGCCTCTGTAACTTCAGGTGTCTGATCATGGCATTTCGCCCCCTTACGGCACGCGCGCCCGCCGTTCTTCTTCGCGAAGCCAAGCCTCTGAAAGCCATACTCGGCCACGCTCAGCGCCTGGCGCACCTGCAGCGCCTGCTGGAGAGCCAGTTGCAACCGGCGGCTCGCGAACACTGCCATGTCGCCTCATGGCGCGACGGCAGCCTGTTGCTGATCGTCACCGACGGTCACTGGGCCACGCGCCTGCGCTACCAACAGAAGCGCCTGCAGCGCCAGTTGCAGGCCTTCAACGAGTTCAGCAACCTGACGCGCATTCTGTTCAAGGTTCAGCCGCCCACGGTCCAACAGGGCGCGGTGGGGCACACCATGGATCTGTCGAACAATGCCGCCGAAACCATCCAGGCCACCGCCGAAGGCATAAGCGATCCCAACCTGCGCGCCGCCCTGGAGCGCCTGGCCAGCCACGCCAAGCCACGCGGCTGACCCGGACGCCAGACCTCAGCGCCGCTTGCTGCCGCCCAGCAACGAGCCCATCAACCCCCTGACCAATTGCCGCCCCAACTGATTGGCCGCCTGACGCATGGCCGACTTCAAGGCCTGCCCGGCTGCGGTGCCGAGAAACTCACCGGCGCGATCCGCCAGACTCGGCTCCTGCTCTCCCGGCTTGTCTGCCGTTGCGGACTCCTCGGGCGCCAGATTCTTGCGCCCCATGAGCACTTCATACGCCGACTCACGATCGATCGGCTGGTCATAACGCCCCTGCAGCGGCGAGCTGGCAATCAAGGCCTGGCGCTCGGCGGCGGTCAGCGGCCCGATCCGTGATTGCGGCGGTGCCACCAGCACACGCTGGACCACTTCCGGAGTTCCCTTGTCCTGCAGGGTGCCCACCAACGCCTCGCCGATGCCCAGCTCGGTCAGCACCGACAGCGCGTCAAACGCCGGATTGGGACGAAAACCCTCGGCCACCGCACGCAACGACTTCTGCTCCTTGGCGGTGAAGGCCCGCAAGCCGTGTTGAATCCGCAGCCCCAACTGCGCCAGCACATCGTCCGGCAAATCCCCGGGCGACTGAGTCACGAAATACACCCCCACGCCTTTGGAACGAATCAGCCGCACCACCTGCTCCAGGCGGTCCTGCAGCGCCTTGGGCGTACCGGAAAACAACAAGTGCGCCTCGTCAAAAAACAGCGCAAGCAGAGGTTTTTCCCCATCCCCGCGCTCCGGCAGTTGCTCGAACAGTTCGGCCAGCAGCCATAAAAGGAAGGTGGCATAGACCTTCGGTGCTTCATGCACCAGACGACTGGCATCCAGCAGGTGAATACGCCCGCGACCATCGGCAGCCGGTTGCAGGATGTCATTGAGTTGCAGCGCCGGCTCGCCGAACAACGCCTCTGCGCCCTGCTGCTCCAAGATTGCCAAACGCCGTAACAACGCCTGGCTGGAGCCGCTGGTCATCAGCGCGGCATCGTCTCCCAGCAACTGCGGATTGTCCCTGAGGTGATTGAGCAGCGCCTTCAGATCCTTCAGGTCCAGCAGCAACAGCCCCTCACGGTCGGCCACCTTGAATGCCGCATACAGCGCCGACTGCTGGCTGTCGGTCAGTTCCAGCAAGCTTCCCAGCAACAGCGGACCCATCTCGCTCAACGTGGTACGCAGGGGATGACCGGATTGCCCCTGGATATCCCACAGCGTTACCGGATAAGCCTGAGGCCGATGCTTGAGCCACGGCATCCCGGCAATTCGCGCGGCGACCTTGCCTTGGGGATCCCCCGCGGCTCCCAGCCCGCACAGGTCGCCCTTGATATCCGCAGCGAACACCGCGACCCCGGCGTCACTGAACGCTTCTGCCAGGCGCTGCAGGGTCACGGTCTTGCCGGTACCGGTAGCGCCGGCCACCAGCCCGTGGCGGTTGGCCAGGCGCATGGCCTGGGCGACCGGCTGGCCACCGAGATCGGCACCGATAATCAGTTGCAAAGAGTCAGGCATTTTGTCACCTCAGGTTAATCTTTGGCCTTAAACGGTCGATATGAAAAATGATGGATCAGAAGTATCTGAAATAAAGGTCAGGTAATTCCTTTGGGATAGACGGAGATATCAGCTTACTTACTACACCGCCCTTTTCACGCGCTTTTCCAACCCGATACCCTGGACTCAAAGACCTTAGCGGACCCCCAAGCCATGAACAAAAATCTGCGCTTCAGCCACAAGATCCTGCTTGCCGCCTCGCTGATCGTCATAGCTGCCTTTGCACTATTCACGCTCTACAACGATTACCTGCAACGCAACGCCATTCGCAATGATCTGGACAACTATCTTCAGGAAATGGGCGACGTCACGGCAAAAAATATTCAGACCTGGCTTGCCGGCCGCGCCTTGCTGATCGAAAACATCTCCCAGTCGGTGGCCCTCAACCCCGATCCGACCAAGGTCAGCAACCTGCTGGAACAGAAGTCGGTGAGTTCGACCTTCATGGGGGCTTACCTGGGCAACAAGGACGGCACCTTCATCATCCGCCCGGACAGCAAGATGCCGGACGGCTACGACCCGCGCGCGCGCCCCTGGTACAAAAGCGCCGAGAGCAGCAACGGCTCGGCCCTGACCGAACCCTATATCGACCTGGCTTCCGGCCAGCTGGTCATTTCCATCGTCGACAGCGTAATCAAGGCTGGCCAGCGCATTGGCGTGGTCGGTGGCGACCTGAGCCTGCAAGTGATTGCCGACAGCATCAACGCTCTGGACTTCGACGGCATGGGCTATGCGTTCCTGATCAGCGCCGACGGCAAGATCCTGGTGCACCCGGACAAGAACCTGGTGATGAAGACCCTCAAGGACGTCTATCCCCAGGACACCCCGCGCATCAGCAATGAACTCAGCGAGATCAGCGTCGACGGCAAAACCCGCATCGTCACCTTCACCCCGATCAAGGGTCTGTCTTCGGTGAACTGGTACATCGGTCTGTCGGTGGACAAGGACAAGGCATTCGCCATGCTCAGCGAGTTCCGCACCTCGGCCCTGATCGCCACCCTGACCGCCGTGGCCCTGACCATTGCCCTGCTGGGCCTGCTGATCCGCCTGCTGATGCAACCCCTGCATGTGATGACCCGGGCGATGCAGGACATCGCCGACGGCGAAGGCGACCTGACCCGCCGCCTGAAGATCCACAACCAGGACGAATTCGGCATTCTCGGCACTGCCTTCAACCGTTTCGTCGAACGCATCCACGGTTCGATCCGCGAGGTTTCCTCGGCCACCGAACACGTCAACGAAGTGGCCCTGCGGGTGGTCAGCGCCTCCAATTCGTCGATGCTCAATTCCGATGAACAGGCCAGCCGCACCAACAGCGTCGCCGCCGCCATCAATCAACTGGGGGCCGCGGCCCAGGAAATCGCCCGCAATGCCGCCCAGGCCTCACAACAGGCCAGCGACGCTCGCAACCTGGCCGAAGACGGCCAGCAAGTGGTGGATCGCAGCATCCAGGCGATGAACCAGCTGTCGGAGATGATCAGTGCCTCCAGCAGCAACATCGAAACCCTCAACAGCAAGACGGTGAACATCGGGCAGATTCTCGAAGTCATCACCAGCATTTCCCAGCAGACCAACCTGCTGGCGCTCAACGCTGCCATCGAAGCGGCCCGGGCCGGCGAGGCCGGCCGCGGATTCGCCGTAGTGGCCGATGAAGTACGCAACCTGGCGCACCGCACCCAAGAATCGGCCCAGCAAGTGCAAACCATGATCGAGGAGTTGCAAGTGGGCGCCCGGGAATCGGTCAGCACCATGAGCAACAGTCAGCGCCACAGCCAGGACAGCGTGGAGATCGCCAACCAGGCCGGGGAGCGGCTGAGCAGCGTGACCCAGCGCATTGGCGAGATCGACGGCATGAACCAGTCGGTGGCCACCGCCACGGAAGAACAGACCTCGGTGGTCGAATCCATCAACATGGACATCACCGAAATCAACACGCTGAATCAGGAAGGCGTTGAAAACCTGCAGGCAACCCTGCGGGCCTGCTCGGATCTGGAACAGCAATCGGCGCGCTTGAAGCACCTGGTAGGCAGCTTCAGGATTTGACGAAGGGCCTCAGGGCCCTTTCACCGGCAAATCGACGCCTACGGACGCAGGTAGCGAGGGCTCCTGCTGCAACTGCTCCCACAATTGGGCGGCACCGGGAAACTCGGTGCCGTCTTCAGCATCCAGCTCATCCGGGTCATAACGGCTCAGGCAGCCCTCGCCGAGGGTGGCGGGAGCCTTGGAAGTGGCTTTATCCAGTGGATCGGTCATCGGGCTGAGCTCTCGATGTGAACAACCAGGACCGGGAGCTTGAACCCGGCTCCTGGTTTTTTTTCGATCAGAACACCACGGTCTTGTTGCCGTGCACCAGCACCCGGTCTTCCAGGTGGTAGCGCAGGCCGCGGGCCAGGACCATCTTCTCCACATCGCGACCGAAACGCACCATGTCCTCGATGCTGTCGCTGTGGCTGACCCGCACCACGTCCTGCTCGATGATCGGACCGGCGTCCAGCTCTTCGGTGACGTAGTGGCAAGTGGCGCCGATCAGCTTCACCCCACGCAGGGACGCCTGGTGGTAAGGCTTGGCGCCGACGAAGGACGGCAGGAAGCTGTGGTGGATGTTGATCACCTTGTGCGCATATTCGCGGCACAGCTCAGGCGGCAGGATCTGCATGTAGCGCGCCAGCACCACCACCTCGGCATCGTGCTGCTTGACCAGACGCGACACCTCGGCAAACGCCGGCTCCTTGTCCTGCGGATTGACGGGCACATGGTAGTAAGGAATGCCATGCCACTCGACCATGCTGCGCAGGTCGTCGTGGTTGGAGATCACACAGGCGATTTCGCAATCGAGCTCATCGCTGTGCCAGCGGTGCAACAGATCCGCCAGGCAATGGGACTCGCGGCTGGCCATCAGCACGACGCGCTTTTTCTCGGCGGTATCGGTGATGCGCCAGTCCATCGAGAACTCTTCGGCGATCGGCGCAAAGGCCTGGCGAAAAGCCTCCAGGCCAAAAGGCAGGGAGTCGGC
The DNA here is from genome assembly GCF_003225665.1 of Pseudomonas sp. TKO26. Classification (NCBI taxonomy): domain Bacteria; kingdom Pseudomonadati; phylum Pseudomonadota; class Gammaproteobacteria; order Pseudomonadales; family Pseudomonadaceae; genus Pseudomonas; species Pseudomonas sp. TKO26. The sequence continues at coordinate 452,689 of NZ_QKLN01000001.1, read as the reverse complement.
ACGAATCTCGTGACGCATGAAGAACCAGCCACTGAGATTGTCCGAGTGGTGGCTCGCTTCGGTGATCCAACCGTTATGGGAGGCCAGAAAGTTACTGACTTTGGCAACGATGCCAACGCGGTCAGGGCAAGAAATCACCAACCGAAAGGTGCGCATGAGGGGAAAACTCCAGAACTTCGCAAAGGCCGCCATTCTAGCCATTACGCGACAAAACTGCAGTATTCATTGCGCCGCAGGCCCGGATTAGATTGGCAACAGCGCCCTGATTGAGTCTTATCGGGCACCACTGCAAGCACTGCCGCAGACACTTGCCAATAGCGCCCAACTAATTTGCGTATAGCGCAATCGAGTCCTTCGATCTATTAAATAGCGAAATGACTTTTGCGCCTAAACACACTAAGAGCGACGAATAAAGCAGCGTTATTATGTTTACTTGCACAAACTCCCTGACTATTATTGCGACACTGTCACCCAGTCACTCAGCGCTCAATAAGGTAGTCCTCATGTCCCTGATCAACGAATACCGTGCTACAGAAGAAGCCATTAAAGAACTGCAAGCACGTTTGAAGAACCTGTCCCAGGACGACAAACTGAAAACCGAACTGGAATTCGAAGGCAAACTGCGCAGCCTGATGGGCGAGTACTCCAAGTCCCTGCGCGACATCATTGCCCTGCTGGATCCGGAGTCGAAAGTTAAAGCGCCTCGCGCTGCTGTAAAAACCACTGGCACCAAGCGTGCCCGCAAAGTTAAACAGTACAAGAACCCGCACAACGGTGAAGTCATCGAAACCAAAGGCGGCAACCACAAGACTCTGAAAGAGTGGAAAGCCAAGTGGGGCGGCGACGTGGTCGAAGGCTGGGCAACCCTGCTGGGCTAAGTCTCGCCAGTGAGCGCCCGGGCCTTACCGCCGCAATGAAAAAACGCCAGCATGCTGGCGTTTTTTTATGTCCGGGCTTAATGCCCAAGGGGCTGGCCCCGCTCTCAAAGAGCCAGGCGCCCACTCAGGTCCTGAACATGGGCCTGCCATTCATCCAGCACCTGACGTTGCCGGGGATCTGCACTTAACAACGATTGTTCAAGCCCCTGGGCAAAACTTTCCAGGGTATTGGGCGCGCCGAGTTTCGGCTCTAGCAAACGCTGGCGGCAAAATGCCCGCCAACGCTCTTGCTCGGCTTCATCCAATGTTTCCGGAAAGTTGCGAGCGCGGTAGCGAAAGAGCAATTCCGGCAAGCGCTCATCATCAAAGGGCCACTGTTGCCGAGCCAAATGCAGCGGATCGGCTTCACGTACTTGCTCACACAATCGCCGGTCGCGATCGCCAATAAAGCCGTCGTACAACTGTTGCTCCGGATCCTCGCTGGCCGCGAACTCATCGGGAGCATAAATCAGCGAAAGTTTATCCCGCCAAACTTCCTGAGTTTCCGTCAAAAGCCCGGCCCGGCGCTGGTACTGCTCCATATCCAAGTGCAATCGCTGTTGATCCTCGCCCCGCAAGACATTCAAGGGCGCCACTACCGGGCAGCGATTGATATGGATGAGTTTCAACGGCACCGGCAACTCGCCGTCCGCCAGATCATCACGCCGGGTATATAAACGCTGGCGCAAGGTTTCAGCGTCCAGGTCCAGCAATCCCTGGGGATCCAGATGCAAGTCACAGACAATCAGCGCATTGCGATTGCGCGGATGCCAGGCCAGGGGCAGCACCACGCCGAGGTAGTGGCGCGCAGCGGAGAAGCGCCCGGAAATATGCACCAGAGGCTGCAACAGGCGAATCTGATCCATCACCCGCTGTTTGCTGCGCAGCTGGAACAGCCAGTCATAGAGTTTGGGTTGCCGGTCACGAATCAACCGCGCCAGGGCAATGGTCGCTCGAACATCGGACAGCGCATCGTGGGCCTGGCCATGATCGATGCCGTTGGCCGCGGTCAGCCGTTCCAGCCTGAGGGTCACCTGCCCCTGCTCCTCGGGCCAGACGATGCCTTCGGGACGCAAGGCATAGGCGGTGCGCACCACATCGATCAGATCCCAGCGACTGTTGCCGCCCTGCCACTCGCGGGCATAGGGATCGAAGAAATTGCGATACAGGCTGTAGCGGGTCACCTCATCGTCAAAGCGCAGGGTGTTGTAGCCCACGCCACAGGTGCCCGGGCGCGCCAACTGGGCGTGCACCCGGGTCATGAAGTCCGCCTCGCTCAAGCCCTGGGCCGCCAGGCGACCGGGGGTGATGCCAGTGATCATGCAGGCCGCCGGGTGCGGCAGGATGTCGTCGCTGGGCTGGCAATAGAGGTTGACCGGCTCGTCGATCTCGTTGAGCGCCAGGTCGGTGCGAATACCGGCCACTTGCAACGGGCGATCGCAGCGCGGATTGATGCCGGTGGTTTCGTAGTCGTACCAAAAGAGGGAAGTCACGGCCTGTTCCTGAACTGAAAGACCGCCGCAGTCTAGGCGCTCAAGCGTCACCAGGGCCAGCCGCGTGAACGGGCGGCGAGCAGAGCAGCGTGCTGAAATCGTAGTTAATGATGTCGTTTGCCCCTCGGACACTGCTAGCATCTGCGCTGGATTTTTCTCTACCAGGCCAAGCCTCTAAGTTGCCCATGCTTGAGACGACAGCAACGCCAAGGAACGCATCGCTGCACCCGCCACTGGATACGCGGTATCAGGTCGAAACCCCCGAGGGTATCGATCTGCCGCTGCGGCCGGCGGGGTTGCTGGTGCGTACCCTGGCGTTTGCCCTCGACCTGGGCATTCGCGGGCTGGTATTGGGCCTGCTGTTCATCGTGCTGGGCTTTTTCGGCGAGATCGGCATCGGCCTCGGCTCGATCCTGCTGTTCCTGATCAGTTGGTGGTACATGGTGCTGTTCGAGGTGCTGAACCAGGGCCGCTCGCCCGGCAAGCAGCTGATGGGACTGCGCGTGGTTCAGGACGATGGCACGCCCATTGGCTGGAGCGCCTCCCTGACCCGCAACCTGCTGCGCTTTGCCGACATGTTGCCGTTCGGCTACTTCCTCGGCGCCATCAGTTGCCTGCAGCATCCAACCTTCAAGCGCCTCGGCGACCTGGCCGCCGGCACCCTGGTGATCTACCGCGAGCAATCCCTGAGCCGACCGCAACTGCCCGACGCCACGCCCCGCTCCGCGCCCTTCGCCCTGAGCCTGAATGAACAGCGGGCGATCCTCGGCTTTGCCGAACGCCAGGGCCAGCTGTCCGCCGAACGAACCCGGGAACTGGCAGGCATCCTCGCGCAGCCGCTGCACCTGCCCGCAGCCCAGGCGACAGCCGAACTCAATGGCATCGCCCGCGGCTTTCTGGGATCCACATGAAACAGAGCCTTTTCGAAAGCCGCCACCAGGCGCAATGGCAGCAGTTCGAGCAACTGCTCGAGCAGCTTGAGCGGGGTCGCACCCGGGGCGAAGACTGCCAGACCTTCGTCCAGGACTACCGCCGCCTGTGCCAGCACCTGGCCCTGGCCCAGGAACGCGGCTACAGCAGTTACCTGATCGATCCATTGCAGCAACTGGCGTTGCGCGGCCACCAGCAACTGTACCGGCAGCGCACCGCCATCAGCGCCAATGTCCTGGGATTCATACTGGCCGGCTTTCCACGCCTGGTGCGCCAGGAATGGCGCCTGGTTCTGATCGCCAGCCTGCTGTTCTTCGGCAGCCTGCTGGGTATCGGCCTGTTGGTGTACCTCTACCCCGAACTGGTCTACAGCCTGGTGAGCCCGCAGCAGGTATCGGAAATGCAGAGCATGTACGCCCCCAGCGGCGCACGCCTGGGACGGGTCGCCGAGCGCGCCTCCAGCGAAGACTGGGTGATGTTCGGCTACTACATCATGCACAACATCGGCATCGCCTTTCAGACCTTCGCCAGCGGTCTGCTGTTTGGCCTGGGCAGTGTGTTCTTCCTGTTGTTCAACGGCCTGATGATCGGCGCCATCGCCGGCCACCTGACCCAGATCGGCTTCGGCCAGACCTTCTGGCCCTTCGTCATCGGCCATGGTGCCTTCGAACTGAGCGCCATTGCCCTGTCCGGTGCGGCCGGGCTGAAGCTGGGCTGGGCGCTGATCGCCCCCGGGCGCCTGAGGCGCGGCGACGCGCTGTTGCAGGCCGCGCGGATCAGCGTGCAACTGATCTACGGGGTGATTGTGTTTCTGCTGATCGCTGCCTTTATAGAAGCCTACTGGTCCTCCATGACCTGGCCCGCGGCCTGGATCAAATACAGCGTCGGCGCCGGCCTGTGGGGCCTGATGCTGGCGTACCTGACCCTGGCCGGACGAGCACCCCATGCGCCTGAGTGATGCCAGTGTGGTGATCCGCCCCCGCACGACCTGGGAAGCCATGGACCTGGGCGTGCTCCTGAGCCAGCGCCACCGGCGCTTGCTGATGACCAGCTGGGCCATCGTCAGCCTGCCGGTGTTCGCCCTGCTGAGCCTGCTGCTGTGGCAATCGCCCTCCCTGGCGGTGCTGCTGTTCTGGTGGCTCAAGCCAGCCTTCGAGCCCTTGCCGCTGTTTATCCTGTCCAAGGCTTTGTTCGGTGAAACCCCGAGCCTCGGCCAGGCCCTGCGCCAGTGGCCGCGCCTGCTCAAATCGCAATTGCTGGCCAGCCTGACCTGGCGCCGCTTCAGCCTGAGCCGCAGCTTCGTCCTGCCGGTGGTACAACTGGAAGGCCTCGGCGGCGAGGCCCGGCAGCAGCGCCTGGGCGTGCTGTTGCAACGCAACGCCGGGGCTGCGCGCTGGCTGACGCTGATCGGCATGCACCTGGAGGGCGCCTTGTGGATCGGCCTGCTGGTGCTGTTCTACCTGCTGTTGCCGCAACAGGTCGAGCTGGACTGGAACTGGCAGAGCCTGGTCGTCGCCGCCCAGCAGGACTGGCTGTGGCTGGAACACCTGACTAACGCCTTCTACGCCCTGGTGCTGGTGATCTGGGAGCCGATCTACGTGGCCTGCGGCTTCAGCCTGTACCTCAATCGCCGCACCGAGCTCGAGGCCTGGGACATCGAGCTGGTGTTTCGCCGCCTGCGTCAACGCCTGAGCGGCGTCGCGGCGCTGCTGCTGGTGAGCGGCCTGCTGCTGGCGATGCCGGGCCAGGCGCCGTGGGCGGCCAACCCCAACAGTTCCGTGGCCGGCCCTGAAGCGCCCCGGTTGTTGCAGCAACCCCTGACCAGCAAGGCGGCGAAGGACAGCATCCAGGGCATCCTGGATAAACCGCCGTTCAAGAATCAGGAATCGGTCACCCGCTACCGCTTCGGCGAAGAGCAGACCGCGAAAAAGGACGCCAAGGGCAAGCCTCCGGGCTGGCTCAAGAGTCTGCTGGACAACCTCGACCAGAATCGCTTCGGCAACTTCGCCAAGGGCCTGGAAATCCTCCTCTGGGGCTTACTGCTCAGTGCTCTGGGCTGGTTGCTGTGGCGCTACCGTGACTGGCTGCGGGCCTTTGTCAGCCGCCGTCCGCTGCCGCGCAAAAAACGCCCGGCGGCGATCCCCCAGCAACTGTTCGGCCTGGACGTCAGCAGCCAATCCCTGCCCGCCGATGTCGCCGCCCACGCCCAGGAACTGTGGGCCAGCCAGCCTCGGGAAGCGCTGGGCCTGTTGTATCGGGCCTTGCTCTGCCGCTTGCTGGAGGACTTTCAACTGCCTCTGAGCGTGGCCGACACCGAAGGTCAGGTGCTGGAACGGATCAAGGCGCTGCAGCAACCGTCCCTGGAAGCCTTCAGCCGCGAATTGACCACCCACTGGCAGAACATGGCCTACGGTCATCGCGTGCCCGGCGCCGACCTGCAAGCACAACTGTGTGATGGCTGGCGCAGCCTGTTCGGTCCGGGAGCCTGCGCATGAAACGCTACCTATGGGGCGGCCTGGCGCTGTTGCTGATCCTGGTACTGGGCGCTGCCGGCTACTCCCTGTACCACCACGCCACGCCCTATCAGGAACTGGTCGATCACGGCCCGTCTCCCGAGGCCCGGGCCAATCCCTATCTGGCTGCCGAGAGGTTTTTGCGCGAGCGCGGCCTCAAGGTCGACCATGCCAACGGCCTGGAAGTACTGGCCAGCCTCAAGCCGGTCGGCAACAGCCTGTTGCTGCTCGGCGAGCGTTCCAACATGAGTCCGCGCCAGGTCGATCAGGTGCTGGACTGGGCCCGTGCCGGCGGCCGGCTGATCTTTGTCGCCGAAGCCCTGTGGGACGAAGACACCGAGCAAAGCGGCGATTTGCTGCTGGACCGGGTGCAGATCCATCAGCAGCTCAGCGAGGATCAGGAGCCGCCGGTGCAACAGGATGCCGACGAGGCCTTTCCGAAGCTGACCAAGATCTACCTGGAAGACGAACAGGCCCCGGCCTACGTCGGCTTCGATACCGCCTTTGATCTGTCCGACCCGGACAACCTGGCCCAGTCCTGGGCCAACAGCGCCACGGCCACCCACATGGTCCAGCTCGATTATGGCCAGGGCTCGGTCACCGTACTGACCGATGCCGACATCTGGAAAACCCCGAGTATCGGTCTGTACGACAACGCCTGGCTGCTGTGGTACCTGAACACCGATACGGCGGTGACCCTGCTGTTCAACACCGACCACCCGAGCCTGTGGCAATTGCTCTGGCGCTATTTTCCCCAGGCGCTGGTAGCCCTGGCACTGTTGATCGGCCTATGGCTGTGGCAGGCCGGCAGCCGCCAGGGTCCGTTGCAGGCACCGGCCCCCAAGGCCCGGCGTCAACTGCGCGAACATCTGCGGGCCAGCGCCGACTTTCTCCTGCGCCATGGCGGCCAGGCACCGTTGCTGCAGGCGCTGCACCTGGATATCCGGCGTCGGGCGCGCCGCCGCCATCCGGGCTTCGAGCAGTTGCCCACTGAAGCCCAGTGGGAGGTCCTCGCCCTGCTCAGCCGACAGCCTGTCAGCACGGTGCAACAGGCCCTGCAACCCTTGTCCGGGCAGCGCCTTTCCAGCGCTGACTTCAGCCACCAGGTCGCCCACCTGCAAACACTCAGGAATGCCCTATGAGCGAACAACCCGTCGAATCCCAAGACACCTCCGAGGCAACACCGCCCCAGGAGCATGCCGTCCAGCAGCGCCAGCGCGCCAGCCAGCTGGCCCAAGCCGTACGCCAGGAACTGCAGAAAGTGCTGATTGGCCAGACAGCGGTGATCGATGACGTGCTGACCGCCCTGATCGCCGGCGGCCACGTGTTGCTCGAAGGGGTTCCCGGCCTCGGCAAGACCCTGCTGGTGCGGGCCCTGGCCCGTTGTTTCGGCGGTGACTTCGCGCGGATCCAGTTCACCCCGGACCTGATGCCCAGCGATGTCACCGGCCACGCGGTGTACGACCTGCAGAGCGAACAGTTCAAGCTGCGCAAGGGACCGCTGTTCACCAACCTGCTGCTGGCGGACGAGATCAACCGCGCCCCGGCCAAGACCCAGGCCGCCCTGCTGGAAGCCATGCAGGAACGCCAGGTCACCCTGGAAGGCCGAGCCCTGCCCATTGCCCAGCCGTTCATGGTCCTGGCCACCCAGAACCCCATCGAACAGGAAGGTACCTACCCGCTGCCGGAAGCCGAGCTGGACCGTTTCATGCTCAAACTGCGCATGGACTACCCGGATGCCGACGAAGAGCTGGAGATGGTCCGCCAGGTCGCGCGTTCGACCCGCGCCGACATGCTCGATGTACAGCCCCTGCGCACCGTGCTCCAGGCCAAGGACGTGCTGGCCCTGCAGCGCATCGCCAGTGACCTGCCTCTGGACGATCAGGTGCTCGACTATGCCGTGCGACTGGCCCGGGCCACCCGCAGCTGGCCGGGCCTGAGCCTCGGCGCCGGGCCTCGGGCCTCGATTGCCCTGGTCCGCGGTGCTCGGGCCCGGGCCTTGTTGCGTGGCGGCGAATTCGTGGTTCCGGATGACATCAAGGGCTGCGCCATGGCCGTGCTGCGCCACCGGGTGCGGATCGCCCCGGAGCTGGATATCGAAGGGCTGTCGGTGGAGCAGGTGCTCAAGCAGATGCTCGAACAGATCCCGGCTCCGCGCTTGTGAGCCGTGCAGCGCGATGAAACCGACCCGTCTGTTGCTCATCTGGCTGGGTACTCTGACCAGCCTGGACCTGCTCCTGGGCGCCATGCGCGCGCTGGGCATCCAGGCCATGCCGCGCCTGGACTCGATCGCCTGGGGACTGTTGCTGGCGCTGGTGCTGCTGGCCCTGCTCGATGCCCTGCGCCTGTCCCGTCTGGCCTCGCCCGAGGTCCGGCGCCAGTTGCCCGGCAGCCTGCCCCTGGGGCGCTGGAGCGACGTGCAGTTGGAGATCCGCCATCCCTACGGCCAGGCGCTGCACGTGCAACTGTTCGATCATCCGCCTCAGGGCCTGAGCTTCGAGCATCTGCCGCAATCCGTCAGCCTGGAGCCCGGCCAGGTCAGCAAGGTCGGCTACAGTGTGCGGCCGCTGCAACGGGGGCATTTCGACTTCGACCAGTGTGAGGTGGCGCTGCCCAGCCCTCTGGGCCTGTGGAGCGCCAGGCGTTTGCTCAAGGTGCATGGCAGCACCCGGGTCTATCCGGACTTCGCGCGCCTGTACGGTGCGCAATTGCTGGCGGTGGACAACTGGCTCAGCCAGCTCGGGGTGCGCCAGTTGCAACGTCGGGGCCTGGGCCTGGAGTTCAATCAGCTGCGGGAGTTTCGCGAAGGCGACAGCCTGCGGCAGATCGACTGGAAAGCTACCGCCCGCCAACGCACACCCATCGCCCGGGAGTATCAGGACGAACGCGACCAGCAGATCATTTTCATGCTCGACTGCGGACGCCGCATGCGCAGCCAGGACGACGAACTGGCGCATTTCGACCATGCCCTCAACGCCAGCCTGCTGCTCAGTTACGTGGCCCTGCGCCAGGGAGATGCCGTAGGCCTGTACGCCTTCGCCGGGGAGCGCTCGCGCTACGTGGCGCCGATCAAGGGGCAGGCCCATCTGAATGTGCTGCTCAACGGCGTCTACGATCTGCACACCAGCCAGCGTCCCGCCGACTACCAGGCCGCCGCCAGCGAACTGCTGGCCCGGCAGAAGCGTCGGGCCCTGGTGGTGCTGGTCACCAACCTGCGGGACGAAGACGATGAGGAACTGCTGACCGCGGTCAAGCGCATCGGTCGCCAGCATCGGGTGCTGGTGGCCAGCCTGCGCGAGGAAGTGCTCGACCAGTTGCGTCAGAACCCGGTGCAGACCTTGCCCGAAGCGCTGCTCTACAGCTCGGCGGTGAATTACCTGAACGGCCGCGCCGAACTTCACGAACGACTGAGCGCACACGGCATCGCCCTGCTCGATGCTCGCCCTGGAGAGCTTGGCGCGGATCTGGTCAGCCGTTATCTGAGCTGGAAGAAGGCCGGCAGCCTGTAGCGGCAATCGGGCCTGTCAGGCCGACGTCTGCAAGGGGTGAAAGCTGAAGTAGTGCCGTAGGGCCTGCTGCAGTTCGGCGAAGCCGTCGTTCGCTCGCAACAGGCTGAAGCCGCTGTCGTACTGATGTGGGGTCAGGTCCTCGCGGCACCACAGGCACCAGGCGCTGAAGTCGATGAACTGCAGTTGTCCATCACCGCCGGGGACTTTGATCCGCAACTCGAACGCGGCGCCGATCAGCATCGGCAACGAGCTGATCAGCATCAGCCCGTCTGCGGAGATGTTGCCCAGGAAACCGACAGGCTTGTCGGTAAACCGATTGAAGACTCTCAAGTAGGACGGCAGTTGATGCCGCTCGATCCGCGGTTCAGTGAACATGCTGGGTATCGCTATGAAAGGCCATTAAGCATGACCGCACTAGTGCATCGGAACGGACCTGCAAGAGCGGCTCGTTCGCCCGGATTCGAGGTGCGAGGAAAATCGTCTGGAGGATTTCAACGCCACCGCCCAGGCAGGAACCGGGCAGTGTTCGAACAACCTGTACAAATGTTAGCTCAAGCGCGAGGGGCATTTACACTGCCCCGAAGCGCTGTGACTTACAACGCAGTGCGACGAACTTGCGCGGCACCGTTTGCCGGGTAGTGACCCAGTTGCTGCAAGGTGTCCAGGCGCGCACGAGCGCGGTAGGCGTACTCGCTGCTGGGGTACTGGGTAATGATGAACTGATAAGTCTGCGCCGCATCGACGAACAACTTCTGCCGCTCCAGGCATTGCCCGCGCAGCATCGATACTTCCGGCTGGATATAGCGCCGCGCACGGCTGTCACGGTCGACCTGGCTCAACTCGAGCATCACGCTCTCGCAATTGCCGCGGTCATAGGCGCGATAGGCGTTGTTCAAATGATGGTTCATGGACCAGCGGGTGCAGCCGACAACACTGACGGCCAGGATAGCAATGAGTACGAATCGCATGGGGTATCTCCTGTCTTGTGCAGTGTATCGACTCATCAGCAAAAATCTTCAAGGTTGTTGCGCTAAACAAACAAAGCATTAAGTAGTGCAAACGAACAATGACTACAACTTCGGAGCATAGTAGCCTCTCGTTGCGCTTGAACTCAGGAGTCCGTGCATGTCCGTTCGTCGTACCAAAATCGTTGCCACCCTTGGCCCGGCCAGTAACTCGCCGGAAGTTCTCGAACAGTTGATTCTTGCAGGCCTGGATGTCGCCCGCCTGAACTTCTCCCACGGCACGCCGGACGAGCACAAGGCTCGCGCCCAACTGGTCCGCGACCTGGCAGCCAAGCACGGCCGTTTCGTGGCCATCCTCGGCGACCTGCAAGGCCCGAAGATCCGTATCGCCAAATTTGCCAACAAGCGCATTGAACTGAAGATCGGTGACAAGTTCACCTTCTCCACCGTGCACCCGCTGACCGAGGGCACCCAGGACATCGTCGGCATCGACTACCCGGACCTGGTCAAGGATTGCGGCGTCAATGACGAACTGCTGCTGGACGATGGCCGCGTGGTAATGCGCGTGGAAACCGCCACCGCCACCGAGCTGCACTGCGTGGTGACCGTCGGTGGCCCGCTGTCCGACCACAAAGGCATCAACCGTCGTGGTGGAGGCCTGACCGCTCCAGCCCTGACCGAAAAAGACAAGGCCGACATCAAGCTCGCCGCCGAAATGCAGGTCGACTACCTGGCCGTGTCCTTCCCCCGTGACGCCGCTGATATGGAATACGCGCGCAAACTGCGTGACGAATCCGGTGGCACCGCCTGGCTGGTGGCGAAGATCGAACGCGCCGAAGCCGTAGCCGACGATGAAACCCTCGACGGCCTGATCAACGCCAGCGACGCGGTGATGGTGGCCCGTGGCGACCTGGGCGTGGAAATCGGCGACGCCGAGCTGGTGGGCATCCAGAAGAAAATCATTCTTCACGCCCGTCGCCACAACAAGGCAGTGATCGTCGCGACCCAGATGATGGAGTCGATGATCCAGAACCCGATGCCGACCCGCGCCGAAGTGTCCGACGTGGCCAACGCCGTGCTCGACTACACCGATGCGGTGATGCTCTCGGCGGAAAGCGCCGCCGGCGCCTACCCACTGGAAGCGGTGCAGGCCATGGCGCGGATCTGTGTCGGTGCGGAAAAGCACCCCACCAGCAAGACCTCCAGCCACCGCATGGGCAAGGTGTTCGAAAGCTGCGACCAGAGCATCGCCCTGGCCGCCATGTACACCGCCAACCACTTCCCCGGCGTCAAGGCGATCATCGCCCTGACCGAAAGTGGCTACACCCCGTTGATCATGTCGCGTATCCGTTCTTCGGTGCCGATCTACGCCTACTCCCCGCACCGCGAAACCCAGGCCCGCGCGGCCATGTTCCGGGGCGTCTACACCATCCCGTTCGACCCGGCCTCCCTGCCGCCCGAGCAGGTCAGCCAGGCGGCGATCGATGAGCTGCTCAAGCGCGGCGTAGTGGAGAAAGGCGACTGGGTGATCCTCACCAAGGGCGACAGCTACCACACCACCGGTGGCACCAACGGCATGAAGATCCTGCACGTCGGCGACCCGATGGTCTGAGTACCGACCCGCAGCACGAAAAGCCCCGGCGCCGAAAACGCCGGGGCTTTTTCATGTCCGCAGGGAACAGATGTCGCCGTCCTCAAGCCTTGGCGAGAAACCCGGACAACGCGGCAATCGCTTCCGGCGACTGCAGGCGCCGAGTGAATTCCAGCCCTTCCTGCTCGATGACCTGGCGCAATAGCTCAAGGTCCGGCGCCCGCATCAGGCGCTTGCTGACCTGCACCGCGTCGGGCGCCAGCTGACTGAAACGCAAGGCCGCTTCCCGGGCCTTGGCCAAGGTCGCTGCACCATCGCCCAAAGCCGCGGTGGCAATGCCCCAGGCTGCAGCCTGCTCACCACTGAAGCCTTCGCCGAGCAGCAGCAATTCAGCGGCCTTGGCCCGCCCCAGCAGGCGCGGCAGGATAAGGCTCGAACCGAACTCCGGACACAGCCCAAGGTTGACGAACGGCATGCGCAAGCGCGCGTCACGACTGACATAGACCAGATCGCAATGCAGCAGCAAGGTGGTACCAATGCCCACCGCCGCCCCCGCGACCGCAGCCACCACCGGCTTGCGGCAATCGAGCAGGTTGCGCATGAACTGGAACACCGGGCTGTCGAGGTCCTTGGGGGGCTGCTCCAGGAAGTCGGCGATATCGTTGCCGGCGGTAAAGCATTCGCTGCTGCCGCAGATCAGCAAGGCATTGATTTGCGGATCGGCGTCCGCCTCGGCCAGGGCTTGGGCCAGGCGACTGTACATGGCACGAGTCAGGGCGTTTTTCTTGTCGGGGCGGTTCAGGCGCAGGGTCAGCAGCCCACCTTCGCGGTGCAGCTCGATGGCATCGGTCATGGAGATCTCGCTTTGGAAAAGTCAGCGCTCAACCACGGGGCAGGAACACATCGGCCAGCAGTTGATTGCGCGGCAACCCCGCCAGGTACAGACGCCGGGCAAAGGCTTCGACGCTGTCGGGGTGCCCGCAGAGTAAGGCCAGGGTTTGCCGGGAAACAAGTCGCAGTTGCGTCAAAGCCGCCGTCAGCTCAGCCCCCTGCCACAGCTCGACACTCAGTTGCGGGCGGTTCGCCGCCAGCGCAGCCAAGGGTTTGGCCAGGTAATGCTCGGAACTGTCATGGGCCAGGTGAATGAGACGGATAGGGCCTTGGTGATCCTGCCGCAAGGCCTCGCGCAAAATGCCAAACAGTGGCGCCAGCCCGGTGCCCGCCGCCAACAGCCAGAGGGGCCGTTGCTGCCAGTCCGGGTCGTAGTGCAAGGCGCCACCGCGCAACTCGCCCAACGAGAGGGTATCGCCTACCTGCAGCTGGCGCGCCGCATCGCTGAATTGCCCCGGGTGCCGGCAGTCCAGGTGAAACTCCAGAAAGCGATCTTCTTCCGGCAGGCTGGCCAGGGAGTATGGCCGGGCTACCTGAGTGGCCGTCCACAACACCAGATGCTGGCCGGCGCGATAACGCAACGGCCGCTCAGGTTGCAGGCGCAGGCGCAGGACCGAGGGAGACAGCCAGTCCAGCCCGATCACCCTGGCCGGCTGGCCATCGCGCTGCGGATCGAACGTCTCGACCTGCAGATCCTCCACCACCTGGCACTGACAGGCCAGGCGCCAGCCGCGACGGCGCTGCTCATCGCTCAGGGCATCCGGCCGACTGTCGCTGGGCAGTCCCTGGACACACTGCACCAGGCACGCGTGACAACTGCCGGCGCGGCAGCTGTAGGGCACCGCCACACCGGCCTGGTTCAAGGCATCCAGCAGATTGCTGGCCGGCGCCACCGACCAGCGCCGGCTACCGACGGTCAATTCAGGCATCAAGGTTTTCCCAGGCCGCCGAGCAACGATTGCGACCATCGCGCTTGGCCCGGTACAGCGCCTGGTCGGCCCGTTGCAGCGCCATGTCCAGGTCATCGCCGGCCTGCAGCAGGGTCATCCCCGCAGACAGGCTCAGGTCACGCACATTCAAGCCCACCAGTTGCACCTCCATGAAGGCCAGGCGCAGCCGTTCACAGCAGGAGGTCAGGCGCTCGGCATCACACTCGGGCAGCAGGACCACGAACTCCTCACCGCCGTAGCGTGCCAGTACATCGCCGTCCCGCAGGCAGGCGCTGGCCACCCCGGCGAACGCCTGCAACACCTGATCCCCCGCCGCATGACCGTGCAGATCGTTGATGCGCTTGAAATGATCCAGATCGATCAGCGCCAACCCATGTACCTGCTCCTGGTCCATGGCCTGCAGTTCACGGCTGGCGTTGCGCAGGAAGTGCCGGCGGTTGAACAGGCCGGTGAGTTCGTCGGTGGCCACCAGGTCCTCCAGTTGCCGCATCATCCCCCGCAGCGTGTCCTGATGGGCCTGCAAGGCAAAACGCCGCTGCCGCATGCGTGAGCGCGAAGCTTGCACATAGGCGGCGTACAGGCACATCCACACCAGCATCACCAGCAACACACAGACTTGCAGCGCCGTCAGTTGCGGGTCCTCGAGGACAAAACGAAAACCGTCCCACAGATTGACCCCGGCAAAACAGAAGAAGATCAGCGCCGCGCAGCGCAGGTAGGCACGCCGGGACAAATGAAACAGACCGAACAGCAGCGGCAGGATATAGAACACCAGGAAAGCGCCGCGGGCCTGATCCAGATGGGCAATCAGCCAGGTCTGCCAGGCAATGCCCAACACCACCTGGACCTCGGTCAGGCTGGGGTCGGCAAAGCGCAGGTTGCGCCCACTGGTGAAGACCCAGTACAGCACCCCCTGGCTGGCCACCACCAATGCGCTGCCCAACAGTGCACTGCTGATGGAGGCGCGATAGTGCCCCGTAAGAACCGCCAGCCAGAACAGCAGCAGGATCAGTCCGTACGTGCCAGCGGCAATGCTGAAGCGCTTGAACAACAAGCTCTGGATGGCTTTATGGGTCAATCGTCGATTCACCGTGAGAAAGGAGGCTTAAAGAGTGTCCTACCCTGCAGGCCAGTTGCCACTTTAGTGCTGCGCCCTGCAAATGACTATCCAAATTTTAAGCCGTGTCCTGCGGTTTCGCCGCCGATCCAGGCAAGAACAGTGCCCATCCGATAGGCGACTTTCGTTTGCCCGGCTGGCGGGTGTGCCGGGCCCCCAGGCGCGGTATACTGCCGCGCCTTTTTAGCGTCGCGCCAGTTGTCTGTCCGGCGTGCCTTAGAAGGTGCCTGCAACCGACCGATGTACCCCGCTGCAGCCACCTTATTAAATGTTCCCGTCTTTTAGAGGAGCGCGACTCATGACCGTGATCAAGCAAGACGACCTGATTCAGAGCGTTGCCGACGCCCTGCAGTTCATTTCCTACTACCACCCCGTGGACTTCATCCAGGCGATGCACGAGGCCTACCTGCGCGAAGAATCGCCGGCCGCCCGTGATTCCATGGCGCAGATCCTGATCAACTCGCGCATGTGCGCCACCGGCCACCGGCCGATCTGCCAGGACACCGGCATCGTCACCGTGTTCGTTCGCGTGGGCATGGACGTGCGCTGGGACGGCGCCACCATGAGCCTGGACGACATGATCAACGAAGGCGTGCGTCGCGCCTACAACCTGCCGGAAAACGTCCTGCGCGCCTCCATCCTCGCCGACCCGGCAGGTGCCCGGAAGAACACCAAGGACAACACCCCAGCGGTCATTCACTACTCCATCGTCCCGGGCAACACCGTGGAAGTGGACGTGGCGGCCAAGGGCGGCGGCTCCGAGAACAAATCGAAGATGGCCATGCTCAACCCGTCCGACTCGATCGTCGACTGGGTCCTGAAGACCGTGCCGACCATGGGCGCCGGCTGGTGCCCACCGGGCATGCTGGGCATCGGCAT
Organism: Pseudomonas sp. TKO26; assembly: GCF_003225665.1. Classification (NCBI taxonomy): domain Bacteria; kingdom Pseudomonadati; phylum Pseudomonadota; class Gammaproteobacteria; order Pseudomonadales; family Pseudomonadaceae; genus Pseudomonas; species Pseudomonas sp. TKO26. The sequence goes on along the minus strand of NZ_QKLN01000001.1, from coordinate 436,934 downwards.
CGGCGGCACCGCCGAGAAAGCCGCGGTGATGGCCAAGGAAGTGTTGATGGAATCCATCGACATCCACGAGCTCAAGGCTCGCGGCCCGTCCAACCGCATCGAAGAAATGCGTCTGGAGCTGTTCGAGAAGGTCAACCAGCTGGGCATCGGCGCCCAGGGCCTGGGCGGCCTGACCACCGTGCTCGACGTGAAGATCATGGACTACCCGACCCACGCCGCGTCCCTGCCGGTGTGCATGATCCCCAACTGCGCCGCCACCCGCCACGCGCACTTCGTGCTCGACGGTTCGGGCCCGGCCGCACTGGAGGCACCGCCTCTGGACGCCTACCCGGAAATCGTCTGGGAAGCCGGTCCGTCGGCGCGTCGGGTCAACCTCGACACCCTGACCCCGGAAGAAGTACAGAGCTGGAAACCGGGCGAAACCGTGCTGCTCAACGGCAAGATGCTCACCGGCCGCGACGCTGCGCACAAGCGCATGGTCGAGATGCTGAACAAAGGCGAAACCCTGCCGGTGGATCTGAAAGGTCGCTTCATCTACTACGTCGGCCCGGTTGATCCGGTCGGCGACGAAGTGGTGGGCCCGGCCGGTCCGACCACCGCCACGCGGATGGACAAGTTCACCCGGCAGATCCTCGAGCAGACCGGCCTGCTGGGCATGATCGGCAAGTCCGAGCGTGGCCCGACCGCGATCGAGGCGATCAAGGACAGCAAGGCCGTGTACCTGATGGCCGTCGGCGGCGCCGCCTACCTGGTGGCCCAGGCGATCAAGAAGTCCAAGGTCCTGGCCTTTGCCGAACTGGGCATGGAAGCGATCTACGAGTTCGAGGTCAAGGACATGCCGGTCACTGTCGCCGTGGACAGCAAAGGCGAGTCGGTGCACATCACCGGTCCTGCCATCTGGCAGAAAAAGATCAGTGACAGCCTGGCGGTAGAAGTGCAGTAAGCCCTTCTCCGGTTTGGCCAAAGCGGCGGCGCTGTTGAGACAACGGCCCGCCGCTTTTTTTATGCCGCGCCCTTTCGCGACACTGTCGGCGATCAACGTTACACCCGGCGCTCATGCTATCGTTCCCGCCCCCATTGCAGCCTGCCCCGACTCATGGCCCAGATCTCTCGCCCTCTACGCTTGACGTTCTACATCCTGGTGATTCTCGCCGGCACCGTAATCAGCGCCGGCCTGGCCATGCGCCACGCCGAGCGCCTGGCACTGGTGGAAGAGGCGGCTCGCGCCAACGAGCAGTTGGGACTCTACGCCAACTCCCTGCACACCCTGATCGAGCGCTATCGCGCGCTGCCGGCGGTGCTGGCCCTGGACCCGGAACTGCGTGCGGCGCTGCAGGGGCCGGTCACGGCACAGACCCAGGATGAGCTGAACCGCAAGCTGGAAAAGATCAACGGCGCCGCCCGCTCCTCGACCCTGGAGTTGCTCAACCATGAAGGCCTGGCGGTGGCCGCCAGCAACTGGCAGTTGCCCAGCAGCTACGTGGGCCACAACTACGGTTTCCGCCCCTACTTCAAGCAGACCCGCAGCCAGGGCAGCGGACGCTTCTACGCGGTGGGCGTGACCAGCGGGATTCCCGGGTATTTCCTCTCCAGCGCGGTCAAGGCCGACAACGATGACTTCCTCGGGGCCATGGTGGTCAAGCTGGAGTTTCCCGAGCTGGAACACGAATGGAGCCAGGGCAATGACACCCTCCTGGTCAGCGACTCGCGAGGCATCATCTTTATCGCCAACCAGCCCGGCTGGCGCTATCGGCAGTTGCAGCCGCTGTCCGAAAACGATCTGGCGGACATCCGGCTGACCCGCCAGTACGACAAGCAACCCCTGACCCCGCTGCAACACACGGCCCTGCAACGGTTCGATGCCAACAGCAGCCTGGCCCGGGTCGACGGCCCCGACGGTGTCGCCAATTACCTGTGGGAATCCCTGCCGCTGAGCGCCGAAGGCTGGACCCTGCACCTGCTGCGCAAACCGGCGAGCGTCTTCGAGGAAAGCCGCAACGCCGGCCTCGCCGCCGCCGGCGCCTGGCTGACCCTGGTGTTCCTGCTGCTGTTCTTGAGCCAGCGCTGGCGCCTGGGGAAAATCCGCCAGCGCAATCGCCAGGAGCTGGAACAGCTGGTGGAAGAACGCACCCGGGACCTGCGCACCGCCCAGGAAGGCCTGGTGCAATCGGCCAAGCTGGCAGCCCTGGGGCAGATGTCCGCGGCCCTGGCCCATGAAATCAACCAGCCCCTGACCGCCCAGCGCATGCAACTGGCCACGCTGCGGCTGCTGCTGGAACACGGCCGAGTGGATGAAGCCTACAAGGCCCTGCGGCCCCTGGACGACATGCTGACGCGCATGGCCGCCCTCACCAGTCATCTCAAGACCTTTGCCCGCAAGAGCCCCAGCGGCCTGCGCGAACGCCTGGATCTGGCCGCGGTGGTGGACCAGTCGCTGCAGTTGCTGGAAACCCGGCTGCGTGGCGAAAACATCCAGGTCGAGCTGCACCTGACCCGCCCGGCCTGGGTACGCGGCGATGCCATCCGCCTGGAGCAGGTGCTGATCAACCTGCTGCGCAACGCACTCGACGCCATGCAGGACAAGCCCGAAAAACACCTGCAGATCAGCCTCGAAGCCGAGGACCAGCTGTGGCAACTGCGGGTGGCCGACAACGGCGGCGGGATCGCCGAAGAACACCTGCTGAGTGTGTTCGACCCGTTCTTCACCACCAAGCCGGTGGGCGATGGCCTGGGCCTGGGCCTGGCGGTGTCCTACGCCATCGTCCATGAACTGGGGGGCCGCTTGAGCGCCGCCAACCGCGACCAGGGCGCCGTGTTCACCCTGAGCCTGCCCATCGACCTGGAGGCCCATATCCAATGCTGAACTCGGTGATGGTGGTGGATGACGAAGCCAGTATCCGCAGCGCCGTCGAGCAGTGGCTGAGCCTCTCGGGGTTCAGCGTCCAGCTGTTCAGCCGTGGCGAGGACTGCCTGGCGCAACTGCCGAAGAACTTTCCCGGGGTGATCCTCAGCGACGTGCGCATGCCCGGTATCAGTGGCCTGGAACTGCTGGCCCAGGTCCAGCGCCTGGACCCTGACCTGCCGATCATCCTGCTCACCGGCCACGGTGATGTACCCATGGCGGTGGAGGCCATGCGCGACGGCGCCTATGACTTCCTGGAAAAACCCTTCAGCCCCGACACCCTGCTCAGCAGCCTGCGCCGGGCCCTGGACAAGCGCCGCCTGGTCCTGGAAAACCGCCACCTGCACCAGCAGGCCGACAGCCGGGCCAAGCTCGACGCCACCTTGCTCGGAGCGTCCCGGGCCCTGCAGACCCTGCGCCGCCAAGTGCTGGACCTGGCCGCCCTGCCGGTGAACGTGCTGATCCGCGGCGAAACCGGCAGTGGCAAGGAACTGGTTGCCCGTTGCCTGCATGATTTCGGCCCCCGGGCCGGCAAACCCTTCGTGGCCCTGAACTGCGCGGCGATCCCCGAGCAGCTGTTCGAGGCCGAACTGTTCGGCCATGAAAGTGGCGCCTTCACCGGCGCCCAGGGCAAGCGCATCGGCAAGCTGGAATACGCCGACGGCGGCACGCTGTTTCTCGACGAGATCGAAAGCATGCCCCTGGCCCAACAGGTCAAGCTGCTGCGGGTGTTGCAGGAACAGAAGCTGGAACGCCTGGGCGCCAACCAGAGCATCAAGGTCGACCTGCGGGTGATCGCCGCCACCAAGCCCGACCTGCTGGAGGAAGCCCGAGCCGGACGTTTCCGCGAAGACCTGGCCTATCGCCTGACCGTGGCCGAACTGCGCCTGCCGCCCTTGCGCGAGCGTCGCGAAGACATTCCACAGCTCTACGAGCATTTCGCCCGGGCCGCCGCCGAGCGCCTGGGACGCAGCGTCGCGCCCTTGAGTGGCGCCCAGTTGAGCCGCCTGCTCAGTCACGACTGGCCAGGCAACGTGCGCGAACTGGCCAACGCCGCCGAGCGTCAGGTGCTGGGCCTCGGTGAGCCGCAGGCCGACGTCCTCGAAGCCGGCCCCTCCCTGGCCGCGCAGCAGGAAGCTTTCGAGGCCCAATGCCTGCGCGCCGCCCTGACCCGCCACAAGGGCGAGATCAAGGCCGTGCTCAACGAACTGCAACTGCCACGCCGGACCCTGAATGAAAAAATGCAGCGGCACGGCCTGACCCGGGAAATGTTCCTCAAAGACAGCTGAAGCAGCAACAGCAGCAACAGCAGCAGAAGCGGCAAGCGGCAAGCGGCAAGCGGCAAGCCAAACGCTAAGCTTGCGGCTTAAAGCTTGCACTTTGCCACCGCCCCCTTGGCATATTTCCGCTCATGGCGTCGCCGCCAATCGGCGGATTTCCGCTCATCACCACCGTTCAAACCCCTCTATTCCGGGCATTTCACCCTTGGCACAGGTCCTGCTACAGCCCCTGCAGGCTGCGCTTGCGCGCGCTCCACAAAAACAATGAATAGAAGGATCCGTCATGGATATCTCTAATACCCTGCCTGCTGGGTCGGCGGCTGTGCCCGCCACTGAAAAGACCACCGCCAGCCGCCTGAAATCGATCTTCAGCGGCTCCGTGGGCAATATGGTCGAGTGGTACGACTGGTACGTCTACGCCGCTTTCTCGCTGTACTTCGCCAAGGTCTTCTTCCCCAAGGGCGACACCACCGCGCAACTGTTGAACACCGCGGCGATCTTCGCCGTGGGCTTCCTGATGCGCCCGATCGGTGGCTGGCTGATGGGCCTGTACGCCGACCGCAAAGGCCGCAAGGCCGCCTTGATGGCGTCGGTACTGCTGATGTGCTTCGGCTCGCTGATCATCGCCCTGACCCCGGGTTACGAAACCATCGGCGTCGGCGCCCCGATCCTGCTGGTGCTGGCGCGCCTGATGCAGGGCCTGTCGGTAGGCGGTGAGTACGGCACCTCGGCCACCTACCTCAGCGAGATGGCGACCAAGGAACGTCGCGGCTTCTTCTCCAGCTTCCAGTACGTGACCCTGATCTCCGGCCAGCTCATCGCCCTGGGGGTACTGATCGTGCTGCAGAACATCCTGACCACCGAGGAGCTGCAATCCTGGGGCTGGCGGATTCCGTTCGGCATCGGCGCCCTGTGTGCCGTGGTAGCGCTGTACCTGCGTCGCGGCATGGAAGAAACCGAGTCCTTCACCAAGAAGAAGGAAAAGCCGAAAGAAAGCCTGATGCGCACCCTGCTGCGTCATCCCAAGGAGTTGATGACCGTGGTCGGCCTGACCATGGGCGGCACCCTGGCCTTCTACACCTACACCACCTACATGCAGAAATACCTGGTGAACACCGTCGGCATGAGCATTTCCGACTCCACCACCATTTCTGCCGCCACGCTGTTCCTGTTCATGTGCCTGCAGCCGGTGATCGGTGCGCTCTCGGACAAGGTCGGCCGGCGGCCGATCCTGATCGCCTTCGGCATCCTCGGCACCCTGTTCACCGTACCGATCCTCACCACCCTGCACACCATCCAGACCTGGTGGGGCGCGTTCTTCCTGATCATGGCGGCGCTGATCATCGTCAGCGGCTATACCTCGATCAACGCGGTCGTGAAGGCCGAGCTGTTCCCCACGGAAATCCGCGCCCTGGGCGTGGGCCTGCCCTATGCACTGACCGTGTCGATCTTCGGCGGCACCGCCGAATACATCGCCCTGTGGTTCAAGAGCATCGGCATGGAAACCGGCTACTACTGGTACGTCACCGCCTGCATCGCCTGTTCGCTGTTGGTCTACGCGACCATGAAGGACACCCGCAAGCATTCGCGGATCGAGACCGACTGAAAACGACAGCGCCCGGGTGCAAGGCCCGGGCGCTGTTTCGCGATCTGTGGGGAGGCTTTCGTCGGCAAGCCGACTGCTACAGATCAGGAGAGTTCGGCGGCACCCTGGCGCGCGTAGCGGTTCTGCGCCCAGGATGCGCCGACGATCATCACCAGCAGAATCCCCGCCAGTACCGCCGACGAGCCGATGGTGCCGAAATCCAGGCCGCCCTTTTCATGGGACTTGGTGAGGAAGTCGCCCAGGGTCGCACCGAACGGCCGGGTGAGCACGAAGGCCACCCAGAACAGCAACACCGACGAGAGCCTGGTGCAGTACTTGAGCAGGGCCACCACGGCAATGGTCGAGCCGATCAGCAACGCCCCGCCGGCAAAGCCCAGCCCCGAATCGTCCGCCAGGTAATCGCCCAGTGCGGTGCCCAGGGTGTTGGAAAACAGGATCGCCATCCAATAGAACAGCTCGCCGCGAAAGGTCTGGATCTTGTTGACGTTCAGCGAATCGCCACTCAGGCGCCAGGCGGCGAAGATCGCCAGCAGAATCCCGATCAGGATCAACGAACCACTGGCATAGCCCAGGCCCAGGGTACGGTCCATGAAGTCCGACATGGTGGTGCCGGCGGTGCTGGTGGAGAGAATCACGATCCAGTACAGCACCGGGTTGTAGGTCTTGGACCATAGCTGGGTGATCAGGGTCAGCAGGAATACGCTGATCAGGATCATCGAGCTGATGGCGTATCCGACATTCAGGGTCATCGACAGCAGGTCACCGGCGGTTTCCCCCAAGGTTGTCGCGCAGATTTTCATGACCCAGAAGGCCAGGGTGATCTGGGGAAGTTTGTTCATCGATCAAGGAGCTCCAAGGGTCGCATTCGAAATGGCCTGTCGTGGGTTGCAGACCTGCGCGAAGGCTGAAGGCTCGGGGGTGAAAAATAGGTCGGGGCCGAATGAAAAAACCGTTGATGGTTTCTTTTAATCCTTTCCTGCCCGTGGACTGAGCCATTAACGATCAGTTAATGCCGATTTCTTAGTCTGCTACTGAATCCAAGTTGCGACTTGGTCCGTATCTGTAGTGAGGCCTGAATGCGCTGATCGGCGGTGAGTGACGCCCCTACACACATCGATAAATTCGATTTTAACAAGCATTTATTTGCGCTTTTTAATCAAATTTACCGGAGTAGGATTCACATCAAGCCCAACGCAAACACCTCAACGAACCCGGAGACACTGCCATGAAAACCAAACTGATCCTTGCCCTGACCCTGTCGGTACTGGCTGCCAACACCTTCGCAGCCGATGGCTACGACCGCACTGGTTCCGCCACCCTCGCTGCCGATGGTTACGACCGCACTGGTTCCGCCCCCTTCGCTGCCGATGGTTACGACCGCACCGGTTCCGCCACCTTCGCTGCCGATGGTTACGACCGCACCGGTTCCGCCACCTTCGCTGCCGATGGCTACGATCGCACCGGTTCCGCCACCCTCGCTGAAGACGGCTACGACCGCACCGGTTCCGCCACTTTCGCTGCCGATGGCTACGATCGCACCGGTTCTGCCACCCTCGCTGAAGACGGCTACGACCGCACCGGTTCTGCCACCTTCGCTGCCGATGGCTACGATCGCACTGGTTCCGCCACCCTCGCTGAAGACGGCTACGACCGCACCGGTTCTGCCACCTTCGCTGCCGATGGCTACGATCGCACCGGTTCCGCCACCCTCGCTGAAGACGGCTACGACCGCACCGGTTCCGCCACCTTCGCTGCCGATGGCTACGACCGTACCGGTTCCGCCACCATCAGTTGATCGATTCACCTGACATCACAGCCCGGCTTCGGCCGGGCTTAGTCTTTTGTGCTGCGCAAAGATCCTCCATCAGCGGCCCGAACCGGGGGTTGGAACGCTGGAATTCGAGCAGTGCTCACTGCACTATGGCGCCCTTCACTCGCCCCACAGCAGGAACCTTGAGCCATGTCCGACGATATCCACTTCTACCAACCCGCCCTGGGCCACGGTCTGCCCCATGACCCGTTCAATGCCATCGTCGGCCCGCGTCCCATCGGCTGGATCTCCTCCCAGGATGCACAAGGCCGGCTGAACCTGGCGCCCTACAGCTTCTTCAATGCCTTCAACTACATTCCGCCGATCATCGGGTTCTCCAGCGTCGGGCGCAAAGACAGCCTGAACAACATCGAGGCCACCGGTGAATTCGCCTGGAACCTGGCCACCCGGCCACTGGCCGAGCAGATGAACCAGAGCTGCGCCGCGGTTGCCCCTGAGGTCGACGAGTTCGCCCTGTCCGGCCTGACGCCCGTGGCGTCGAAGGTCATCAGTGTGCCGCGGGTAGCCGAGAGCCCGGTGTCCTTCGAGTGCAAGGTCACCCAGATCATTCAGTTGCAGCGGGCGGACAAGGAGTTGGTGCCGAGCTGGCTGATCCTCGGCGAGGTGGTCGCCGTGCACATTGCCAAGAGGCTGCTCAAGGACGGGATCTACGACACCGCCGCGGCAGAGCCGATTCTGCGCGGCGGCGGGCCGGCGGATTACTTCCAGCTGGGGCCGGAAGCATTGTTCAAGATGCACCGCCCGGGGGCGGTCAAGTAACGCGGCGAATCAGTCGGCTTTCCAGCTCAATTCGCCGTCCTGATCGACGTCGGCCAACTGTTCGAGTTGTTGCGCGGCAGCCTGGTCGGCGTCATGGGCGGTCTTGAACTTCTGCTGATCCAGGACCTTGTGAAAACGCGGGGCGCCCGATGCTCCGAGGGCTTTGACGGCGATGGCGGCGCTGTATCCGCCCTCCCCGGGAACCACAGCGGAAACGGCTTCGTAGTGTGCAAACTCTTTGCGTGCCATGTTGCAAGTCCTGGCCAATGAAAAGTCGGCCATTCTAAACCTTCAACTGGCCAGCTTGTGCAGCGCTGCATGCTGCAGTTGGGCGTATTCGCCATGGGCTTGCAGCGCCGACACCGTGCTGAAGGTATGAAAATCCAGGCTGTTGACCACCAGCTCCTGCACCAGCTCGGTAAAGATCGCCATGGCCGGCGAGCTGAAATAGGCGGTCATCGCCTGCTGGCTGCTCCAGAAGCCTGATACCAGCCACAGGTCGGCATCGCACTGCGAATGCTGCAGGGCAAAGTGCAGGCAACCGCTGGCCTGGCGCGACGGCTCGATCAGGCTGCTCAAGCGCGCGCCCAGTTCCTTGGAGCGCCCGGCCCGAGCTCGGACAAAGACCATGTGACTGAGCGGAATATGCGTGGACATGTACGACCCTCCCAGGGTGTTGTCGAGGCAGCCAGGGACGGGCTGCGACAGGATCAACGATACGGGGCGGGCCCTTTCGCGCGTTAGTCGATTTCTGCCGTTGATTTGCCCAATCCTGCGACAAGCAGCTTCCTGCATCGCTTGGGCGACGGAAGGGGACAAAAGCGTTACACCGGCGTTTCAAGCAAGTGACGCGCCCGAGCGTCGGCGCATCTTGCCTATCGCGCGGGCAAGCAGCAGGATCAGGCAAGTTTTACGCAGGATTCGCCTACCCGCGACTCTTGCACAAACTTAAGCTGTGCCAACTGCAAACACCCCGAGGCGCCCCATGTCATCACTGGATACCCTGCCGCCGCCCCTGGCTCCGGAGATGGAGCGCCAGCGCGTGGAACTGGCCGCGATCATCGCGCGCAACACCGTCGAAGACGGCAGCTACGCCACCGCCATCGACTCGCTGTTCGTCTCGCGCCACAGCAGCTCCCATCACTTCGGCTCGGTGCTGGCGCAACCGGCGCTATGCATCATGGCCCAGGGCCGCAAGGAAGTGCGCCTGGCCGATGAAAGCTACAACTACGACCCGCTGAATTACCTGGTGGTCTCGGTTTCCGTACCACTGAGCGGCAAGGTGGCGATCGTCTCGCCGCAGGAGCCGATCCTGGCCCTGCGCCTGGACATCGACCCCGGCGAAATCAATGCGCTGATCGCCGACGCCGGCCCCCTGGGCGTACCCACCCGCCCCACCGGGCGCGGCTTGTACGTGGAACGCCTGGACCCAGCGATGCTCGACGCGGTGCTGCGCCTGACCCGCCTGCTGGACACCCCGAAAGACATCGCCATGCTCGCGCCCCTGGTGCGCCGGGAGATTCTCTATCGCCTGCTGCGCAGCCCCCAGGGCCACCGCCTGTATGAGATTGCCACCGCCAACAGCCAGGGCCACCGGGTCAACCAGGCCATCAAGTGGCTCAACGGCAATTTCGTCCACCCGTTGCGCATCGATGACCTGGCCCGGGAAGTCAACCTGAGCGTCTCGACCCTGCACCATCGCTTCAAGGCCATGACCGCCATGAGCCCGTTGCAGTACCAGAAACAGCTGCGCCTGCAGGAAGCCCGGCGCCTGATGCTGGCCGAAGGGCTGGAGGCTTCGGCGGCGGGTTACCGGGTCGGCTATGAAAGCCCGTCGCAGTTCAGCCGCGAATACAGCCGACTGTTTGGCGCGCCGCCCTTGCGGGATATGGCGCGCCTGCGGGTTGGCGGGTAACCCGGGTTCGCCGGCAAGCCGGCTCCTACAGGGCGCGGATGACGTGTTTGAGCTCCTGGAAGGCTTGCAAGCCCCAGGGGCCCAGTTCGCGGCCGATGCTGCTCTGCTTGTAGCCGCCCCAGGCAGTCTGGGGAAAGATCACCTGGGGCGCGTTGATCCACACCAGGCCGGCCTGCAGGGCATTGGCGACCCGTTCGGCATTGTCCAGGTCCGCCCCCACCACACTGGCCACCAGGCCAAACTCGCTGTCATTGGCCAGCGCGACCGCCTCTTGTTCACTGCTGAAACTGCGCACACACAGCACCGGGCCGAAGATCTCTTCGCGCCACAGGGCGCTGTCCAGCGACACTTCGGTGAACACCGTGGGCTGGATGAAAAAGCCCTGGGTCAATCCCGCCGGACGGCCGCCGCCACACACCAGCCTGGCGCCGACATTCAAGCCGCGCTCGATGTGCGCCAGCACGCGCCGGTATTGCGCCTGATTGACCAGGGGTCCCATGGTCACCTCCGGGTCGCACGGGTCGCCAACCCGAATAGCCTCGGCCCGGGCCTTGAGCCGCAAGAGAAAATCATCGGCCAGTTCGTCGGCGACCAACACCCGGCTGGTGGCCGAGCACATCTGCCCGGCATTAAAGAAGCCGCCGCCACAGGCCAGCTCTACCGCCAGGTCCAGGTCGGCATCGGCCAGCACCAGCAGCGATGACTTGCCGCCCAGTTCCAGGCTCACGCCCTTGACGGTTTCTGCCGCCCGCTGCATGACCTGAACCCCCACTGCGTTGCTGCCGGTGAACGAGATCTTCGCCACTCGCGGGTCCGCCGCCAAGGGTGCGCCCACAGCCAGGCCGGTGCCGCACACCAGATTGAACACGCCATCGGGCAAGCCGCTGTCGGCAATGATCGCCGCCAGCTCCAGCTCCGCCAGCGGAGTCACTTCCGAAGGCTTGAGCACCACGCAACAGCCCGCCGCCAGAGCGGGCGCGAGCTTCCAGGCGGTGGTGACCATGGGAAAGTTCCACGGCACGATCAACCCGACCACGCCACAGGGCTCGCGTCGCAAGCGGGCGCCGAAGTCGGCGCTGGGCAGCGCCACCTCGGCGTCTTGAGCCTGATCCAGGCCCTCGGCCAGCCCGGCGTAATAGTCAAAGGTGGCAATCACATCGTCCACGTCCATCGCGGCTTCGAACTGCGGCTTGCCGTTGTTGCTCGACTGCAAGTGCATCAGGCGCTCACGGCGCTCGGCCACGCCACGGGCAATCCTGCGCAGCACCGCGGCGCGCTCGGCGCCGCTGCTGTGCGACCAGCGCGCAAAACTCCGGGTGGCAGCCCGCAGGGCCTGATCCACGGCCTCGGCACCGCCCCCCGCCACCTGCGCCAACGGGGCCTCGGTAACGGGGCTGATGACCTGCAACAGCGCGTTGCCCGCGGACCATTGGCCGTCGATGTACAGCCCGTTCAACGCCGCTTGCGCGCTCATGCCGAGACTCCCTGGGTCCAGCGCTTCTGGTCGATTTCAATCAGGGTCGGGCCCTGGCGATCCACCGCCATGCGCAACGCGGCACGCAGTTGCTCGGCGGTGTCGATACGCTCGGCAGCGCACCCCAGGCCCTGGGCCACGGCGATGAAATCCGGAGTGTAGATGTCGACGCCCACCGGTTCGATGGCGCGGTTGACCATGTATTTCTTGATCTCTTCATAGCCCTGGTTATTCCACAACAGGACGATGACCGGGGTCCGCGCCTCCACCGCGCAGGCCAGTTCCGCAAGGGTGAACTGCAAGCCTCCGTCGCCGATCAGGCAGGCCACCGGCCGGCGCTGGCTGGGCTGCGCGCCGCCGCCGAGCCAGGCGCCAATCGCCGCCGGCAAGGCATAACCCAGGGTGCCGTAGCCGGTGGAAGCGTTGAACCAGCGCCGCGGCTGCTCGGGATTGAAGGTCAGGTTGCCGCTGTACACCGGCTGGGTGGAGTCGCCCACCACGACGATCTCCGGCAACTCCTCGAGCACGGTTTCCAGCAACCGGGTCTGGGCTCGGGTCGGAGCATCCCAGAGACGCTCGAGTTCGCTGCGCAGGGCCGCTGCCCGAACCGAGCCCCAGTTGGCGTCCCGGGTACTCAAGGGCTGTAGGGACAATTCTGCCAGCAGCGCTTGGGCGGCCATCTGCGCATCGGCCACCAGTGCCACTTTCGGCGGGTAGTTACGCACGGTCTGGTCGGGGTCGATATCGATGCGCAGCAAAGTGCCGGGAATTTCAAAGCCACCGGCGAAGGTCACGTCGTAATCGGTTTCCGCCAGTTCGGTGCCGATGGCCAGCACCACGTCGGCCTCTGCCACCAGGGCCCGGGTCGCCACCAGCGACTGGGTGGAGCCGATCAGCAGCGGGTGCGCCGACGGCAACAGGCCCTTGGCGTTGATGGTCAGGGCCACCGGCGCTTGCAGCAGCTCGGCCAGCAGCGTCAGGGATTGCGCCGCCTCGATGGCGCCACCACCGGCGAGGATCAGCGGACGCTTGGCGTTGGCCAACAACTGGCTCATCTGCGCGACAGCCGCCGGGGCGGCCCCGGCACGGGCGATCTGCACCGGCTCGCTGGCCAGCAGGTGATCGGCGGGTTGGACCAGTACATCGAGGGGAATCTCGATGTGCACCGGCCGCGGACGCCCGGCCTGGAACAGGGCAAAGGCCCGGGCCAGCACCGCCGGCAGCTCGTCGGCGCTCATCAGGGTGTGGGAAAACGCCGCGACGCCACTGACCAGCGCACTCTGGTTGGGCAACTCGTGCAGCTTGCCGCGCCCGCCGCCCAGCTGGCTGCGGGTCTGCACGCTGGAGATCACCAGCATGGGGATCGAGTCGGCGTAGGCCTGGCCCATGGCCGTGGTGATGTTGGTCATGCCGGGACCGGTGATGATGAAACACACGCCGGGCTTGCCACTGGTGCGGGCGTAGCCATCGGCCATGAAACCGGCCCCCTGTTCGTGCCGCGGGGTGACGTGATTGATCGGCGAACGGGCCAGCCCACGATACAGCTCGACCGTATGCACCCCCGGAATGCCGAACACCTGCTCGACGCCATAGCCCTCGAGTAACTTGACCAGTACTTCACCGCACGTCGCCATCTCATCGCCCTTCTTATTGATTGGGTACCCGGCGGGCGCTACTGCCGGGCGCCGGGAGAGGGCTATTGGAACGGCGCGCCGGTAGCCGCAACAATGGATAAAAAGTCATACTAGCCATGTCCCCACGTCATGCCTTGGCTCCCCATGAAACGCCTGCCTCCCCTGCCCGCCCTACATACCTTTCTGGTCACCGCCCAGTGCTGCAACTTCACCCGCGCCGCCGAGCAGTTGCACATCACGCAAGGCGCCGTGAGCCGGCAGATCGCCGGGCTGGAAAGTCACCTGGGTTATCCGCTGTTCCAGCGTCACGCTCGCGGCCTGAGCCTGACGGCCGAGGGTCAGGAATGGCTGCCGCGGGTGCAGCAGGTGTTCGAATTGATCAATGGCGCGGTGGACGAGATCGGCGGGCGCAATCGCCACCTGCGCCTCAAGGCTCCGACCTGCGTGATGCGCTGGCTGCTGCCGCGCTTGCTGCAGTGGCAGAAGGAACGCCCCGAGGTGCCGGTGCAACTGACCACGACCATTGCCCACGGGGTGGATTTCGGCCGCGAGCCGTTTGACGCGGCGGTGATGTATGGCGCGCCGCCACCCCCGACCCTGGGCTCGCGGCACCTGTTCAATGAACAGCTGACCCCGGTCTGCTCGCGGCCGCTGCTGGAAGGCGCGGTGCCACTCAAAAGCCCCGCCGACCTGCAACAGCACCTGCTGTTGCACCCATCCCACGACCAACGGGACTGGCAGACCTGGCTCAAGGCCGCGGGCACGCCGCTGGACACCCTGGGCAAGGGCCAGCACTTCGAAACCCTGGACCTGGCCATGTCGGTGGCGTCCCAGGGCACAGGCGTGGCGATTGGCGATTGGGCGCTGATTGGCGACGACCTGAGTGCCGGGCGGCTGGTCATGCCCTTTGAATTGAAGGTGCCCACGGGGCAGGCATATTACCTGGTGTACCCGGAGCGCCCGGGCCCTTCGGCGGCCTTGCAGGAACTGCTGGACTGGCTGGTGGAGCAGGCCCGACAGCGCTGAACGAGAAAAACCTGATGCCGGTAGACAGCAAAAAGGCCCGCGAGGGGCCTCCAGCTTTTGCCGCAATACCCCGCTAGCCGCCTACAACTGGCGACTAGCGAGGCAATCGGCGGTTGATCAGTAACCGACAGTGAAGCGCTGGCGGCGATGAGCCGGTTTTTCCACCTCATCGAGCATGGCAATCGCGTAGTCGGCAAAGCTGATCCAGCTGCGGCCTTCGGCGCTGACCAGCAGATCGTCCTGGCCCAGGCGGAAGTGCCCGGTACGCTCACCTTCGACGAACTCCGCCGACGGCGAGAGGAAGGTCCAGTCCAGCTCCTGCTCCTTGCGCAAGGTGTCCAGGTACACGCCACCGGCGCTGGCCTCGGCCTTGTATTCCTCCGGGAAGCCCGGGCTGTCGATGACCTTGCTACCGCCGGGCAGCAACAGCGAACCGGCCCCGCCGACCACCAGCAGACGCTTGACCCCGGCCTTTTTCACCGGGTCGATGATGGCACTGGCCGGGATGGTGGAAAAATGCGCGGCACTGAGCACCACGTCGTGACCGGCCACTGCCGCCTGCAGCGCAGCACTGTCGGCCACATCCACTTCGCGGGTGACCACACCGGCACGCTGGCCGATCTTCGCCGTGTTGCGAGCGATGGCGGTGACGCTATGGCCGCGACGCAGGGCTTCTTCCAGCAGTTGGCTACCGGCACGGCCGGTGGCGCCAATGATTGCGATGTTGCTCATGATGTGTCTCCAGTTGGCTAAGAGAGTACAGAAGCATCCGCCCCCGCAAGGGGCGGATCAGAACGGTTTCACCACTTCATTTCGCCCTTGGCGACCTTGGCACTCAGCTCCAGGGAGCTGTCTTCGCCCAGGTCCGGGTAACGCTTTTTCATGGCCGCGATCAGCTCGGCGGAATCCTTGGCCTTGGTGGTCTCCTCGTCGAAGGCCTTGATGTAGTCCGCGGTGAAGTGCACCGGGGCCAGGGTCCGCGCGCTGTCACCCAGGAAGTGCCCAGGGATCACGGTCTTGGGCTGCAGGCCCTCGATGGTCTTCAGGGTGCTCAGCCAGTCCGCATGGGACTGCGGAGTCTGAGTATCGGCCATCCACACGTGGATGTTTTCCGCGACCACTACACCACCGACAACGGCCTTGATCGAAGGAATCCAGACAAAGCTGCGGTCCGGTTGCTTGCCGTCCAGGCCGATAACGTCGAGTTTCTGCCCTTCCAGGGTCAGGCTGTGGCCCTTGAGCACGCCCGGCACTATGGTCTTGGCCGGCACGTCAGCGCCCATTTTCGGGCCCCAGAACGCCAGCTTGCCGTCCACCGTGGCCTTGATGTGATCCACGGTCGGCTGCGAAGCCACGACCTTGGCGTCGGGGAAGGCGGCGGTCAGGGTGTCGAGGCCGAAGTAGTAGTCCGGGTCACCGTGGCTGATGTAGATGGTGGTCAGGTGTTTGCCGCTGGCGCGAATCTTCTCCACCAGTTGCTGGGCCTGGGACTTGCCGAACTGGGCATCCACCAGGATCGCGTCCTTCTTGCCGCTGACCAGCACCGAAGTCACCGGGAAGATGGCATTGGCGCCCGGGTTGTAGACATCCAGCTTCAGGCTGGGCTCGGCGGCTGCGGCATGGGCGGCGAAACCCAGGGTGGCGGTGGCCAACAGCAGGCGTTTGAGTGAGGTGAATCCGATCATGAAGGCAGCTCCGGCATCAGTGGACTGGGTGAGAAGTGGACAAAGCTTAGTTGCCAGACTCGTTACAAAAAATGCGATGCTTGAACATAGTTTGTTTCTGAAAGCGGGCAAATCATGGATCGTCTCCAAGCAATGCGGGTCTTCGTCACCGTCGTCGACCTGGGCAGCCAGTCGGCTGCCGCCGACCACCTGGACCTGTCGCGTCCCGTGGTTTCACGTTATCTGGCGGAACTGGAAGACTGGGTCGGTGCCCGGTTGATGCACCGCACCACGCGCAAGCTGAGCCTGACCGCCGCCGGTGGCGAGATCCTGCCCCGCTGCCGACAGATGCTGGAGCTGTCCCACGACATGCAGGCGGCGGTCGGCGAGCCTGACGACGCGCCCCGCGGGCTGCTGCGCATCAGCGTCAGTACCTCGTTCGGCCAATCGCAACTGGCCGATGCCATGGCCGACTACGTCAAACGCTATCCGGGCGTGAGCATCGACCTGCAGATGCTCGACCGCACGGTGAACCTGGTGGATGAGCGCATCGACCTGGCCATTCGCACCAGCAATGACCTGGACCCGAACCTGATCGCCCGCCGCCTGACCGTCTGCCGATCGGTGATCTGCGCGTCCCCGGCCTATCTGCGCGAACACCCGGCGCCGCAACGGGTGGAAGAGTTGAGCCGGCACAACTGCCTGACCCACTCCTACTTCGGCAAGAGCCTGTGGCATTTCGAACAGGACGGCGAGCAGGTGTCAGTGCCGGTACAGGGCAATATCAGCGCCAACGAAGCCAGCACCCTGCTGCGCGCCACCATGGCCGGCGCCGGTATCGCCATGCTCCCCAGCTATCAGGCCGGGGAGCACATCAAGCGCGCGGAGCTGGTGCGCCTGCTAACCCATGCCGAGCCGCGCAAGATGAACATGTACGCGGTCTACGCCTCGCGCAAACACATGCCCGCCACCCTGCGCAGCATGCTGGACTTCCTGGTCTTGAGATTCCCCCAGGAACCGCTCTGGGACGTGGGGCTTTAGCCATGCAATCGATCGGCTGAATACCTCGCCAATCAGACCGGCCAGCGGTCTGGCAGGCACCGGCAACTGACCTATGCTGATAACAGTACCCCCTAAAATCACGGGGGTATTGCTTCAGAGGTCTTCGCCATGAACGTCAAGACAAGAAGGTACCTGGCCATCTTCATGACCTGCACCGTGACTCTGGCGCTGTACGGTACCGCGGCCTATCGCGTCGAGCAGGCCCGCATGCAGCCGCGCAACTATGCCAGTTGCAACCTGGAACGCTGCATCCCCCACAACGCCACCCTGAACGCCCTCAGGTGAGCGGCGAGGCCAGGTCGTCTCCGGCCTGATCGGCCTTGAGCCGATCACGGAACACCTTGGGCGAGATGCCTTCGCGGCGGCGGAACAGCCGGGTGAAGTTGGTGGGATCGGAAAACCCCAACTCATCGGAGATCTCGTAGATGGTCATCCCGGTGTAGGTCAGCAGGCGCTTGGCTTCCAGCAACTGGCGCTGGTGGATGATCTGCAGCGCCGGTTGCCCGGCCAGCTCACGACAGGTGCCATTGAGGTGCGACACCGAGATGCCGAGTTTCTGCGCCAGATCCTCGACCTTCAGATGCTCGCGGTAGTGGGCCTCGACCAACTGGATGAAGCCGTTGAAATATTCCCGTGCGCGCTGCGGACGCTGACTGGCGCTGCTGCACTGCAGAGCGCGGCGCCCGACCCAGACCACTATCGTGCTCACCAGCGCATGCATGAGCATTTCCCGGGCAGGTTGCTGTCCCTGGTATTCGTTCTGCAGGGCGGCGAACTGGACGTTCAGGTAGTGCGCATCCTCCCCGGCCGGATAGCTGCCCGACTTCGCCAGGGCGGTTGCCGAGGGCCCCAGTTGAGCTTGCAAATGGCTGACCAACGGCGCGGCCAGGGTCACGACAAAGCCCTCGATGTCTTCGGAAAAACGAAAGCCGTGCACCGACAGCGGCGGCAACACCTGGACCAGCGGCTCGTCCAGCAGCCTGTGCTGGCCTTCGACCTGCAATTGCGCCTGCCCGCGACTGATAAACAGCAACTGGCAGAGGTCGGCGTGTCGATGGGGTTTTATTTCCCAATGGTGCTCGCGACTGCGCTGGCTGATGGGTTCGCAATGAAGCAGGTCCGGGGTGGGCCAGCCCAGGCTTTCGCCATAGAGTTTGAACACGGGAATGGGCGCAAGGGCAGGCTTGTTCATCACTACAGTCCAGGCCTCAGAGTAACGGGGGGACATTTGCACCGATGGGCGAAATGCTCGGGGTAACTGCCAGGTTGCACCGATCAGTTGACAGGTTCACCCAGGAAAAATGCAAGCACCGCAAACACCAACGAACGTTCGTACAGTCAAGGTTCAGGCGACCGGCACAGGGCCAACACTATACAGAATGCGTCCCATTACCCGGCATCAGCAAGTACCACAAAGCTTTTCCGAAACCTGGCGGCCGAGACTGTCTGACGCGATACCCCGAGTTGAAAAAACCTGCATGAAAATCACCGGGGACCTGGCTTGCCGAGCTATCCGATAGCTCCCTATCGAGTACACTGACGCCTATCCCCGCCGGCTGTGCCGCACCGGGTCAATTACCGCCCGCAGGTTCTTTCGTGACTCATTTCCAACAACCCGTCCCGACCAAACCGGCCATCCGCAGCGTGCTGATCGCCCTGATGCTGGCGATCTTTCTCGGCGCCCTGGACCAGACCATCGTCGCTGTCTCCATGCCGGCGATTTCCGCCCAATTCAAGGATGTCAGCCTGCTGGCCTGGGTCATCTCCGGCTACATGGTGGCGATGACCGTGGCCGTGCCGATCTACGGCAAGCTCGGCGATCTCTATGGCCGGCGACGGCTGATGCTGTTCGGCATGGGCCTGTTCACCCTGGCTTCGCTGTTTTGCGGCCTGGCGCAGAACATGGAGCAACTGGTGCTGGCGCGGATCTTCCAGGGCATCGGTGCCGGCGGCATGATCTCGGTGAGTCAGGCGATCATCGGCGACATAGTCCCGCCCCGGGAGCGCGGTCGCTACCAGGGCTACTTCAGCAGCATGTACGCGGTGGCCAGCGTCGCCGGCCCGGTACTGGGCGGCTACATGACCGAGTTTCTCTCCTGGCGCTGGGTATTTCTGATCAACCTGCCCCTGGGCCTGGGCGCCTGGTGGGTGGCCCATCGCACCCTGGTCGGGCTGCCGGTGCCCCAGCGCAAACCGATCATCGACTACCTCGGCACCGTGCTGCTGATCATCGGTCTCAGCGCCCTGCTGCTGGGCATCACCCAGGTGGGCCAGGGCCATTCCTGGCGCAGTGCCGAGGTGCTCAACCTGCTGGCCCTCGCCGTCATCGTCCTGGCCCTGTTCGTCTGGCATGAACGGCGGGCCCGGGAACCCCTGCTGCCAATGCACCTGTTCGCCAACCGCAATGCGCTGCTGTGCTGGTGCACGATCTTCTTCACCAGCTTCCAGGCCATCTCGCTGATCGTGCTGATGCCGCTGCGCTTCCAGAGCATCACCGGGGCCGGAGCAGACAGCGCCGCCCTGCATCTGCTGCCACTGGCCATGGGCCTGCCCATGGGCGCCTACTGCGCCGGCCGCCTGACCTCAGTGACCGGCCGCTATAAACCCATGATCTTAGGTGGTGCGCTGCTGATGCCGGTGGCGATTCTCGGCATGGCCCTGGTGCCGCCCCAGGCGCTGCTGCCGAGCAGCCTGTGCATGTTGCTCTGCGGAATCGCCAGCGGCATGCAGTTCCCCACCTCCCTGGTGGGTAGCCAGAATTCGGTGGAGCAGCGGGACATCGGCGTCGCCACCAGCACCACCAACCTGTTTCGCGCCCTGGGCGGTGCGGTGGGCGTGGCGCTGATGTCGGCGCTGCTGCTGGCCTTGCTGCAAGACTCCAGCCTGGCCCATTTAAGCGGCGCCGGGCTGATGGGCGAGGGCTCATCCGGCAACGCCCTGCTGGAAGGTCTGAAGGCCGCCCCCGGCCCCGCGCGGGAGGCCTTGCGCAGCGAACTGCTGCTGACCTTCCGGCATCTGCTGCTGGTCAGCGCCGGGGTTTCCCTGCTGGGTCTGGCGGCGGCCATTGCCATGCCCAACCGGCTGTTGCGCGGGCGTGAAGACAAGGCCTGAGGGATCCCCCGCAGCCAGCCGCCGGAGCAAAGCGGCTGGCGGCCCGGAACCGCGACTCAGGGGCTGTAGTACCCCACCGCCACCAGCAACCGGCCCACCTTGCGCAGAAAGGCGTGCTTGTCTTCGACCTTACCGGTCACCGGATTCTTCCAGCGGTACTGGTATTCCCCCTGGTCCTGGCGAGCCATGAGCGCCAGGATCGGGTCCCCCACCGGCTTGCCCTCGGGATCCCTGACCTTGGCGAAATCGGTGTTGAGCAGCCGCAGGTTGGTGCCGTGGGCCAGATAGCGCCGGCTGTCGAGGTCGACCACGAACACATACAAATCGTCTTCGAGAAACCCGCCCCGCAGATCATTGATGGCTTTGAGAGTGCCCGCGCGATCGTGTTCCAAGGCCGTGGCCGCACGCTCCAGCAAGGCCTTGGCCTGGTCGGCCGAGGCCCGTGGCAGGTAGTACCCCACTGCCAGGATGCGCTCGCCGATACGCTGGAAATACACATGCTTGCGCTCGATCTTGCCGTCGGCCCAGTTCTGCCAGCGGTATTCGGCCTGCTGGATGCCATTGGCCTCGGGAATCTTCAGCGCGTCCTTGAACGCCTTGCGCAGGTCCGGCCCCAGTACCTCGGAGACATCACGGCCAATCAGCGCCGACGAAGGGCCACCGCTGGCCAGCATCACGCCCCGGGTATCGACCACGAACACATAACGATCACGATCGACGAACTCACCCTGACGACTGAACGCCGCGAACGCCTTGTCACCCTGTTCGTGGTAATGGCGCAGGGCCTTTTCCAGCAACGCGCGGGCCGCCACCCCATCATCGGCCGCCGGTACCGCCGCCTGCAGCGATCCGATGCATAGGCACAGCAGCCATCCCAGCCAGGTAGTTTTCCTCACTCGCCTCATCGCTCGCTCCTCGTTCAAGTTGGCGTGTGAAGAGCGTAGACGGCGGCAGGATATGGTCGAGTATTCAGCAAACCCTGGCTGGCCCTCCCCGACTCCATGGGCAGCGGGAGGGCTGAGCCTTCAAGGGCGGTTGTTGATCTGCTGCTGCAGGTTCTGAATCTGGCTTTGCAGGGTATTGATGTTGCGGGTGACCTGACCACGGAAGGCATCGAACTCGGCAGTACTGGCGCCGTTCTGCGCGGCGGCGGGACGATTGTCCTGTTCGCTCTTGAGCACCACCAGCTCCTGCTCCAGGCGCTCGATGGCGGCGCTCGGGTTGCCCTGTTTTTTCAGCGCAGCCAGATCGGCATTCAGACTCTTGAGCTGGGCATCGAGCTTGCCGGCATCGTTCTGGGCGCCCTTGAGGTTCGCCAGCTCAGCACTCAGGGCTTTTACCTGGGCCTGCAACTGGCTGTTGGCCGCCTGCTGTTCGCTGGTCTGGGCACTCATCTGTGCCAGGCGCTTGTCCAGGTCGGTAGCCTGGCCCGCCACCCCCTGCTGCTGTCGGCTCTGGTCCTGCAAGCGGTTTTCCAACTGCTTGATCTGCAGTTTCAACGCTTCGCTGTCGGTGGTGACATTGGTCTGGCTGGCCACCACCTTGCCGGAAATGTCCTGCAAGCGGCCGGCGGCCTCTTCGCTGATCCTGGCGAAGCTTTCCTGGGTCGCCACCAGTTGCTGCTCCATCAGCGAGATCTGCTGGAAGCTCCACCAGGCCAGACCGATGAAGGCAAAGAACAGCGCACCGACCAGTGCCCACAAAGGACCGGTGCTGGGACCCTTGACCTTGACCACCGGGGTGCTGCGCGAATGCACGGTGGTGCGTTCGCGGGCAGCATGGGTGGTGGGGAAGACATCGTCGTCGAGGGGATCGGCGCGCAGACTTGGAACGTCATCGAAGTCATCGTGTGCATCGTTACGCATGGGGCAACCTTTATGGACCGCGGTGATGGCTGAGTGCGGCGAGTATAAACCGCTAATCAGCCCGGCCAATGGACCGGACCGGGCAAACAGGGTTCAGTCTTTGATTTCAGCTTATGTCCTGAGCCTTCCACCAGGTGCAGAACTCATCCAGGGCGGCCCACAGACTGACCTTGGGCTCATACCCCAGATAATGCCGGGCACGACTGATGTCCAGGGTGAAGTTCTTGTCCATGACCTGCATGCCCAGGCGCGACAGCGTCGGCTCAGGGCGCCCGGGCCAGAGTTTGCAGAACCCCTCGTTGAGCGCCGCGACGCTGTAGGCCAGGCCAAAGGAGCGATAGCGGGTGACTTGCGACACCTGCATCTGGCGCATCACGTAGTTGACCACGTCCCACAGCGGCACCGGCGCGCCGTTGCTGATGTTGTAGACCTTGCCCAAGGCCGAGCCGCCGACCTGCAGGCTGCTGAACAGGGCCTCGTTGAGGTTGTGCACACTGGTGAAGTCGACCTTGTTCAGGCCATTGCCGACGATGGCCAGGCGACCTTTGCGCTGCATCTTCAACAGCCGCGGAAAGATGCTCATGTCGCCGGCCCCCGTGACAAAGCGCGGGCGCAAGGCAATCACCTCCAGGCCGAACTCCTGGGCGCCGAAGACCTTCTGCTCGGCCAGGTACTTGGTGGCCGCATACGGGTGCTTGAAGCGCTTGGGCACCTGTTCCTCGGTCAGCCCCAGATGATCGCGACCATCAAAATAGACCGACGGCGAAGACAGGTGCACCAGGCGTTGCACCCGCTGTTTGAGGCAGGCTTCGACCACGTTCTCGGTGACCAGCACATTGCCCAGGTGGAAGTCCTGATAGCGCCCCCACAGGCCCACGGCACCGGCGCAATGCACCACGGTATCAACGTCGCGGCACAACTCGCGGACCAGATCGGCATCGCTCAGGTCGCCCGGGATGAACTGCGCGCCACGGCGCACCAGATGCTCCACCGCTTCGGCACGCCGGCCATTGACCCGCACCTCCAGGCCCTGCTCAAGGGCAAAGCGAGCGAAGCGCCCGCCGATAAAGCCGCTTGCGCCGGTAACCAGAATCTTCATGAAATCTTCCTAAGAAAGCAGTGACGAGCCCGGAGCTACAGGCTGCAAGTTAAAAATCAGTGCGCAAGCTGTCTACTTGCGGCTTGTCGCTTGACGCTCATGGCTGCTCCCAGGGCACCAGCCATTGCGCAGATAGACGGGCCAGGTGCTCGGTCAACAACCCGAGCAGTTGCCCGCCGTTGCGCCAATGATGCCAGTACAACGGCACATCGATGGGTTTATCCGGCAAAAGCTCCACCAGCGAACCGCGCTGCAGTTGCTCGCGAACCTGCAGCTCGGGCACCAGGCCCCAGCCTAGACCGGCTTCGGTGAGGCGGATGAACCCCTCGGATGACGGACACAGATGATGCTCGAAACCGCCGTTGACGCCCAGGGAAGCGAGGTAGCGATGCTGCAGGAAGTCGTCGGGACCGAACACCAGCGCCGGGGTCCGAGCCAGTTGCTCGGCATGCACGCCATGGGGAAAGTGCCGGGCGATAAATGCCGGGCTGGCCAGGGCCCGGTAGCGCATGGCCCCCAGCAGCAGGCTGCGGGCACCCGCCACTGGACGCTCGCTGGCGCAGACACAGGCGGCCACTTCCCCGGCCCGCATACGCTTGAGGCCCACGGTCTGGTCCTCCACCACCAGGTCCAGCAGCAGGTGCTGCTCAGCGCAGAAGTCCCCCACGGCCTGGGCCCACCAGGTGGCCAGGCTGTCGGCGTTGAGGGCGATGCGCAAGCGCTCCGGCAGCCCTTCTTCATCCAGGGTCGGCACCAGGCTTTGCAGGTCCCGCTCCAGCAGACGCACTTGCTGCACATGGTTGAGCAGGCGTCGGCCGATTTCCGTGGGCGCCGGCGGTGTCGCCCGCACCAGCACCGGCTGCCCGACCCGGGCCTCCAGCAGCTTGATGCGCTGGGAAATCGCCGACTGCGACAGCCCCAGCACCTGGGCCGCCCGCTCGAAACCTGCCTGTTCGATCACCGCAGCCAGGGCAGAAAGCAGCTTGTAGTCGAACATCAATTTTCCTAATGAGTGATCAGCAATATTGGTTTTTCTTATACGGCATGCAACCGGAAAATAGCCAGCCTCAAGCCTCGGTAATACCTCTTAGTTCAAGGATTTTTGTTCATGGCCGGTGAAACTTCCCTCACAACCCTGCTGCGCAGCATGAGCCCGCAGCTCAACGACGGCGAATACGTGTTCTGTAGCCTCGCTGACCACAGCCTGCTGCAGGGCTCCGAGGTGCTGGGCAGCTTTCGCGAACAGGAAGGTCTGACGGTGATCATCCAGCGGCAGGAGGCCGAACGCCTGGGACTGGTCTTCGATTATGTCGCCGCCTGGATCACCCTCAATGTGCATTCGGCACTCGAAGCGGTGGGCCTGACCGCCGCCTTTGCCGGCGCTCTGGGCCGGGCCGGGATCAGTTGCAACGTGATCGCCGGCTACTACCACGATCACCTGTTTGTCGGCCAGGCCGATGCCCAGCGGGCGATGCAGGTGCTGCAGCAA
The DNA here is from genome assembly GCF_003225665.1 of Pseudomonas sp. TKO26. Taxonomy (NCBI): domain Bacteria; kingdom Pseudomonadati; phylum Pseudomonadota; class Gammaproteobacteria; order Pseudomonadales; family Pseudomonadaceae; genus Pseudomonas; species Pseudomonas sp. TKO26. The sequence continues at coordinate 412,217 of NZ_QKLN01000001.1, read as the reverse complement.
CTGGCCGCCGGCGAGGAGCAGTAATCATGTGGCAAAGCTATGTCAACGGCCTGTTGGTGGCCGCCGGCCTGATCATGGCCATCGGTACGCAAAACGCTTTCGTCCTGGCCCAGAGTCTGCGCCGTGAGCACCACCTGCCGGTGGCGGCACTGTGCGTCACCTGTGATGCCCTGCTGGTGGCCGCCGGCGTATTCGGCCTGGCCACGGTGCTCGCCCAGAGCCCGATGCTGCTGGCCGTGGCGCGCTGGGGCGGCGCGGCGTTCCTGATCTGGTATGGGGCCCAGGCGCTGCGCCGGGCCTGCGCCAGGCAAAGCCTGCAGCAGGGCGAAGGCCAGACTGCGCGCTCCCTGCGGGCAGTGATGCTCAGCGCCCTGGCGGTAACCCTGCTCAACCCCCACGTGTACCTGGACACCGTGCTGCTGATCGGCTCGCTGGGGGCTCAGCAGACCGAACCGGGCGCCTATGTGGTCGGCGCTGCCAGCGCTTCGCTGCTGTGGTTCTTCACCCTGGCCCTGGGTGCTGCCTGGCTGGCTCCCTGGCTCGCCCGACCGAGCACCTGGAGGATACTCGACCTGCTGGTGGCGGTGATGATGTTCAGCGTGGCGTTGCAGTTGATCAGCGCTGCATGACTTATTGCAAAAGGCTCTGGAACCTCTATCCCACACAGTTGTTGCGTGGTTAAGCCGCACCCCCGGTGCTATGATCCGATCCCTGCGCCGCAAAGAGTACAAACTCCCCGGCGCATGTCCGGCCGCCCGTGATCGGCCTTGCGCTCACCGCAACTGACCTGATTAGGAGAATCATCATGGCTTTCGAATTGCCGCCGCTGCCTTATGCACACGACGCCCTGCAGCCGCACATTTCCAAGGAAACCCTGGAATACCACCACGACAAGCACCACAACACCTATGTCGTGAACCTGAACAACCTGGTGCCAGGCACTGAGTTCGAAGGCAAGACTCTGGAAGAGATCGTCAAAACCTCTTCGGGCGGCATTTTCAACAACGCAGCACAGGTCTGGAACCACACTTTCTACTGGAACTGCCTCGCGCCAAACGCCGGCGGCCAACCAACCGGCGCCCTGGCTGATGCCATCAACGCGGCATTCGGTTCGTTCGACAAGTTCAAAGAAGAATTCACCAAGACTTCGGTTGGCACTTTCGGTTCCGGCTGGGGCTGGCTGGTGAAAAAAGCCGACGGTTCCCTGGCCCTGGCCAGCACCATCGGTGCCGGCAACCCGCTGACCAGCGGCGACACCCCGCTGCTGACCTGCGACGTCTGGGAACACGCCTACTACATCGACTACCGCAACGTTCGTCCCAAGTACGTCGAAGCGTTCTGGAACCTGGTCAACTGGAAATTCGTGGCTGAGCAGTTCGAAGGCAAGAACTTCGTCGCTTAAGTCCGTTTGCAGTACAAAAAACCCGGCCTGGCCGGGTTTTTTTTGCCTCTGGCAAAGCTGGCATCTTGTCCCGCCCAGCCGAGACGCTAAGATTAATCTGATGCAAAAAACAACGCCGCCCCTCAAGTTGCAAGGCGTCGCTACCGACACACTATCCACAGCTGGCGCAATCCTGAATCTGATCACCCGGGCCTGGCCCGCAGACGTCCTGTTTTCGGCGCTGATGTCACTTTGACGGCTATCACGGGATTGCCAATACTCATGGCAACTTGACGCTACACGCACGGAACAAGGAATAGCCCTTTGAAGCTGGAACTCAAAAACAGCTTGTCGGTGAAGTTGCTCCGGGTTGTGCTGCTGTCGGCACTCATCGTCGGCGTGGTTCTGAGCTGCGCCCAGATCGTCTTCGACGCCTACAAGACCCGGCAGGCGGTCGCTAACGATGCCCAGCGCATTCTCGACATGTTTCGCGACCCATCGACACAGGCTGTCTACAGCCTGGATCGGGAAATGGGCATGCAAGTCATTGAAGGCCTGTTCCAGGATGACGCGGTGCGCATGGCCTCCATTGGCCACCCCAACGAAACCATGCTGGCGGAGAAAACCCGCGAACTGCAGCATTCCCCCAGTCGCTGGCTCACGGATCTGATCCTTGGCCAGGAACGTACCTTCACCACCCAACTGGTTGGCCGTGGGCCCTACAGCGAGTATTACGGCGACCTGAGCATTACCCTGGACACCGCCACCTATGGTCAGGATTTCATCATCAGCTCGGTGATCATCTTTGTCTCGGGAGTCCTGCGCGCCCTGGCCATGGGCCTGGTGCTGTACCTGGTCTATCACTGGCTGCTGACCAAGCCGCTGTCACGAATCATCGAGCACCTGACCAACATCAATCCCGACCGCCCCAGTGAACACCAGTTACCCCTGCTCAAGGGCCACGAAAAGAACGAGCTGGGCATCTGGATCAACACCGCCAACCAGTTGCTGGCCTCCATCGAGCGCAACACCCATTTGCGCCACGAAGCGGAAAACAGCCTGCTGCGCATGGCCCAATACGACTTCCTCACCGGCCTGCCCAATCGCCAGCAACTGCAACAGCAACTGGACAAGATCCTGGTGGACGCCGGCCGCCTGCAACGCAGGGTCGCCGTGCTCTGTGTCGGTCTGGACGACTTCAAGGGCATCAATGAACAGTTCAGTTACCAGACCGGCGACCAATTGCTGCTGGCCCTGGCCGACCGCCTGCGGGGTCACAGCGGCCGTCTCGGCGCCCTGGCACGTTTGGGCGGCGATCAATTCGCCCTGGTCCAGGCCGATATCGAACAGCCCTATGAAGCGGCGGAACTGGCACAAAGCATCCTCGACGACCTGGAAGCCACCTTTGCTCTGGATCATCAGGAAATCCGCCTGCGCGCCACCATTGGCATCACCCTGTTCCCGGAAGACGGCGACAGCACGGAAAAACTCCTGCAGAAAGCCGAACAGACCATGACCCTGGCCAAGAGCCGCTCACGCAACCGTTATCAGTTCTACATCGCCAGCGTCGACAGCGAGATGCGCCGGCGCCGGGAACTGGAAAAGGACCTGCGCGAGGCCCTGATCCGGGAACAGTTCTTTCTGGTCTATCAGCCGCAGATCAGCTATCGCGACCATCGGGTAGTGGGGGTCGAGGCCCTGATCCGCTGGCAGCACCCCGAGCACGGCATGGTGCCGCCGGACCTGTTCATCCCCCTGGCGGAACAGAACGGCACCATCATCGCCATCGGTGAATGGGTGCTGGACCAGGCCTGTCGCCAACTGCGGGAATGGCACGACATGGGCTTCACCGACCTGCGCATGGCGGTCAACCTGTCCACGGTGCAACTGCACCACGCCGAACTGCCGCGGGTGGTCAACAACCTACTGCAGATCTACCGCCTACCGCCCCGCAGCCTGGAACTGGAAGTGACCGAAACCGGCCTGATGGAAGACATCAGCACCGCCGCCCAGCACCTGCTGAGCCTGCGTCGCTCCGGGGCGCTGATCGCCATCGACGACTTCGGCACCGGCTATTCGTCCCTGAGCTACCTGAAAAGCCTGCCTCTGGACAAGATCAAGATCGACAAGAGCTTCGTGCAGGACCTGCTGGATGACGACGACGATGCCACCATCGTGCGCGCCATCATCCAACTGGGCAAAAGCCTGGGCATGCAAGTGATTGCCGAAGGCGTGGAAACCGCCGAACAGGAGGCCTACATCATCTCCGAAGGCTGTCATGAAGGTCAGGGCTACCACTACAGCAAACCCCTGCCGGCCCGGGAGTTGAGCGCCTACCTGAAACAGGCGCAGCGCAGTAACGCGGCCATCCTCTGAACAGGCATTGCGCCGGCCCCTCGGCTGACGCAATCCCCCGCTGAATAAGAAATATTTACAGGCGCGACCCTTTACACATAATGCAAATCTTTCGCATTATGTCGCAGTTTTGCGCGCCCCACGCGCCGTCCACTCCCCCTCTCGAAGCAGGATGTTCGCCATGATTCGTATGCCTCTGGCTACCGCCAGTCTGTTGGCCATCGCTATTTCCCTCGCCGGCTGTGGCGAAGGCAAAGACGACAAGGCTGCCGCTCAAGCGCCGACCCCGGCTGCCAGCACCGCCACCCCGGCCAACGACGCCGCCGGCAAGGTCGACGAAGCCGCAGCCAAGGCCGTGGTCGCGCATTACGCCGACATGGTATTTGCCGTCTACAGCGATGCCGAATCCACCGCGAAAACCCTGCAAACCGCCATCGACGCCTTCCTCGCCAAGCCCAACGACGAAACCCTGAAAGCCGCCAAGGCTGCCTGGGTGGCCGCTCGCGTACCTTACCTGCAGAGCGAAGTGTTCCGCTTCGGCAACACCATCATCGATGACTGGGAAGGCCAGGTGAACGCCTGGCCGCTGGACGAAGGCCTGATCGACTACGTCGACAAGAGCTATGAACACGCCCTGGGCAACCCCGGCGCCACCGCCAACATCATCGCCAACACCCAGATCCAGGTCGGCGAAGACAAGATCGACGTGAAGGACATCACCCCGGAAACCCTGGCCAGCCTGAACGAGCTGGGCGGTGCCGAGGCCAACGTCGCCACCGGCTACCACGCCATCGAATTCCTGCTCTGGGGCCAGGATCTCAACGGCACCGGTCCCGGCGCCGGCGCGCGTCCGGCGTCCGACTATCTGGAAGGCGCAGGTGCTACCGGCGGCCACAACGATCGTCGTCGCGCCTATCTGAAAGCCGTGACCCAACTGCTGGTCAACGACCTGGAAGAAATGGTCGGCAACTGGAAACCGGACGTGGCCGACAACTACCGCGCCACCCTGGAAGCGGAACCGGCCGAAACCGGCCTGCGCAAGATGCTCTTCGGCATGGGCAGCCTGTCCCTGGGCGAATTGGCCGGCGAGCGGATGAAAGTGTCCCTGGAGGCCAACTCGCCTGAAGACGAACAGGACTGCTTCAGCGACAACACCCACAACTCGCACTTCTACGACGCCAAGGGCATCCGCAACGTCTACCTGGGCGAATACACCCGTGTCGACGGCACCAAGATGACCGGCGCCAGCCTGTCGTCCCTGGTGGCCAAGGCCGACCCCGCAGCCGACGCCGCCCTGAAAGCCGATCTGGCCGCTACCGAAGCCAAGATCCAGATCATGGTCGACCACGCCAACAAGGGTGAGCACTACGACCAGTTGATCGCCGCAGGCAACGAGTCCGGCAACCAGATCGTGCGCGATGCCATCGCCGCCCTGGTCAAGCAGACCGGTTCGATCGAACAGGCCGCCGGCAAACTGGGGATCAGCGACCTGAACCCGGACAACGCCGATCACGAGTTCTGATCAGCACCGCATGAGCCAAAAAGGCGACCTTCGGGTCGCCTTTTTTGTCGCAGCGAGACTGCAGCGCCTTGGCTGAGCCGTCCCTCGGCAAGCTTGTCCTGCGTCAAACCAAACGATAATTCCTCTTATTCAAACTTCATCAGCCTGTTAGACTTTGCGCCCTTGTTTTGCTCGTCTTGCAGGATGTCCGATGCCTTCGTCGCAGCTTCGCTGGTTCGCTCTGATCATGGCCCTGGGCCTGAGTGCCTGCGATGACGCTCCACGCTTTACCCGGGCCGAACCCGGTGAAGCCCGCGCCGGCGGCGCCACCACGGTCAACAAGGCGGATCGCAACGCGTTTTCCCTGCCCTCGGCCAATCTGCCGGCCACCCGACGCCTGGACTTCAGCGTGGGCAACAGTTTCTTTCGCAACCCCTGGGTCATCGCCCCCTCCACCACCACCGCCCGCGACGGCCTGGGCCCGCTGTTCAACACCAACGCCTGCCAGAACTGCCACATCAAGGACGGCCGCGGCCATCCGCCCGCGCCGGATGCCCTGAACGCGGTGTCCATGCTGGTGCGCCTGTCGATCCCGGATGCCCCGGCCTACGCCAAGGTCATCGAACAGCTTGGCGTAGTGCCCGAACCGGTATACGGCGGCCAGTTGCAGGACATGGCGATTCCCGGCGTCGCTCCCGAAGGCCGGGTCCGGGTCGATTACGACAGCGTGCCGGTACGGTTCAAGGACGGCACCCAGGTGGAGCTGCGCAAGCCCAGGCTGCAGATCACCGATCTGGGTTACGGCCCGATGCACCCCGAGACGCGGTTCTCCGCCCGAGTGGCGCCGCCGATGATCGGCCTGGGGCTGCTGGAAGCCATTCCCGAAGCGGCGATCCTCGCCAACGCCCAACCAGCTGCCGGCACCCGGGCCATCGCCGGGCGCCCCAACTGGGTCTGGGATGACGCCCAGCAAAAGACCGTGCTCGGGCGCTTTGGCTGGAAAGCCGGACAACCCAATCTCAATCAACAAAATGTTCATGCGTTTTCCGGCGACATGGGCCTGACCACCAGCCTGCGGCCCTTCGACGACTGCACCGAGGCGCAAACCGCGTGCAAGCAGGCGCCCAACGGCAACGGCCCGGACGGCGAGCCGGAGGTCAGTGACAACATCCTGCGCCTGGTGCTGTTCTATACCCGCAACCTGGCGGTACCGGCGCGCCGCGACGTCGACTCGCCCCAGGTCCTGGCCGGCAAGAACCTGTTCTTCCAGGCCGGTTGCCAGTCCTGCCACACCCCGAGTTTCACCACGGCAGCCGATGCCGCCGAACCCGAATTGGCCAACCAGGTCATACGCCCCTATAGCGACTTGCTGCTGCATGACATGGGTGAAGGCCTGGCCGACCAGCGCACGGAGTTCAAGGCCAGTGGCCGCGACTGGCGCACCGCCCCCCTGTGGGGCATTGGCCTGACTGAAACCGTCAGTGGCCACACCCAGTTCCTGCATGACGGCCGTGCCCGCAACCTGATGGAAGCAGTGCTCTGGCATGGCGGCGAGGCCGAAGGCGCGAAGCAACAGGTGCTCGCGTTCAACGCCGAGCAGCGCGCCGCGCTGCTGGCCTTCCTGAATTCTCTATAACGCTCGACTCAACCGTTTTTCCACAATAAAGGGAGCCCGAACATGTTCCGCCCCAAACTGCTGTTCACCAGCCTGGCTGCACTCGCTCTGGGCGCCTGCGCCCCCCAGGATCCACAAGCCGTGACCTCGGCGGCCATCGCCAAGCAGGTCATCCTGCCGACCTACAGCCGCTGGGTCGATGCCGACCGCCAGCTGGCCATCAGCGCCCTGGCGTTCTGTGAAGGCAAGCAAAGCCTGGACACCGCCCGTGCCGATTTCCTCCACGCGCAGAAGGCCTGGGCCGAGCTGCAGCCGCTGCTGATCGGTCCGCTGGCCGAAGGCAACCGCTCCTGGCAGGTGCAGTTCTGGCCGGACAAGAAGAACCTGGTGGGCCGTCAGGTCGAGCAACTGGTCAGCGCCACCCCGCAGATCGATGCCGCGGCCCTGGCCAAGTCCAGCGTGGTGGTACAAGGCCTGTCGGCCTACGAATACATCCTCTTCGACAGCAAGATCGACATGGCCGACAGCGCGCAGAAAGCCCGCTACTGCCCGCTGCTGACCGCCATCGGTGAACGCCAGAAGCAACTGGCCGAAGAGATCCTGTCGAGTTGGAACACCAACGACGGCATGCTCGCGCAGATGAGCAAGTTCCCCAATCAGCGCTACGCCGACTCCCACGAGGCCATCGCCGACCTGCTGCGGGTTCAGGTCACCGCCCTGGATACCCTGAAGAAGAAACTCGGCACGCCGATGGGCCGCCAGACCAAGGGCATCCCCCAGCCGTTCCAGGCCGACGCCTGGCGTAGCCAATCGTCCCTGCAGGGCCTGGAAGCCAGCCTCAGCGCCGCCCAGACCGTCTGGGCCGGGGTCGACAACAAGGGCCTGCGGGGCCTGTTGCCGGCCGACCAGAAGCCATTGGCCGACAAGATCGACGCCGCCTACGCCGCCTCGCTGAAACTCTTTGCCAGCACCCAGCGCTCGCTCACTGAAATGCTCAATGACGACGCCGGGCGCCAGCAACTCAACGATCTGTACGACAGCCTCAACGTGGTCCACCGCCTGCACGAAGGCGAACTGGCCAAGGCGCTGGGCATCCAACTGGGCTTCAACGCCAACGACGGTGACTGATGATGCTGCGACGTCAGGCTTTGGCACTGGGCAGCCTGCTGCTCAGTGCGGTGACCTTGGGTGGCTGGACGCTGTTCAAGCAAAAGGACAAGCAGCCCCTGCTGCTGTCGGCCAGGGACGATGGTGACGGCAAGCACTACGCCGTCGGTTATCAGCTGGACGGTAAACAGGTGTTTGCCACCCAGGTCGGCCAGCGTTGCCATGACATCATCAACCACCCACAACTGCCGATCGCGCTGTTCGTGGCCCGGCGTCCGGGCACCGAAAGCTACCTGATCGACCTGCGGGACGGCACCCTGCTGCAAACCCTGAGCTCGCAGCCTGACCGGCATTTCTACGGCCACGCGGTGATCCACAAGGACGGCCAGTGGCTGTACGCCACCGAGAACGACACCCGTGATCCGGGGCGCGGCCTGCTGGGGGTCTACCGTTTTGAAGGCGAACGCCTGGTGCACAGCGACGAGTTGTCCACCCATGGCATCGGCCCGCACCAGGTGTCCTGGATGCCCGACGGCGAAACCCTGGTGGTGGCCAACGGTGGTATCCGCACCGAGGCCGAAAGCCGGGTGGAGATGAACCTCGACGCCATGGAGCCGAGCCTGGTGCTGATGCAGCGTGATGGCACCCTGCTGAGCAAGGAAACCCTGGCCCAGCAGATGAACAGCGTGCGCCACATGGGCATCGCCAGCGACGGCACCATTGTCACCGGCCAGCAGTTCATGGGTGCCGCCCACGAATCCTCGGAGCTGCTGGCGATCAAGCGTCCGGGCCAGCCCTTCACGGCTTTCCCGGTCCCCGAACAGCAGTTGCAGGCCATGGGGCACTACACCGCCAGCGTTGCCGTGCACAGCGACTTGCGACTGGTGGCCCTGACCGCCCCACGGGGCAACCGCTTCTTCATCTGGGATCTGGACAGCGGCGCGGTGCGGGTCGATGCCCCGCTGCCGGACTGCGCCGGGGTCGGCGCCGTGGCCGATGGCTTCGTGGTGACCTCGGGCCAAGGCCGTTGCCGCTTCTATGACTGTCGCCAGCAGCAGATTGTGGCAAAGCCCCTGGAACTGCCTGCCGGGCTCTGGGACAACCATTTGCATCTGGTCTGACCAGCCCGCGGCCGGCGCCAATGCCCAAGCGTCAGAGAAGCCAAAGGCCTCGCATGGCGAGGCCTTTGGCTGGGCGGGGGAATAGGTTCAGCTCTGGGGTTTCAAGCCCTGGCTCATGCCGAACATGAACAACAGCAGGTCATGATCGGGCCGGGCGGCGGTTGTCGATTTGGCAACCCGCGGCAAAGGACAATGTTCCCCTTGAACGGCACTGAGCACCTGCGTTCGCGGCTGCTCCCAGACAACCAGCGCCAAGGAAGCAACTGCCAAGGCTCCTGCCAGGAAAACACCTCGTGCAATTTCTAGCTTCATAGCTATAAACCTTTGATGGAGCTGCCAAACGCCGTTTTGTAAAAGTAGTAGAGCTTTTGCCAATCGGTGTCGTTCCACGACGAATGGCGGCGCAGTTGCTTGAGGTCGTGGGCCGCCGCGCGTTGGCTGCTCAGGCGCTGCCGGCACTTCTCGAAATCCAGCAAGGCGATCTGTGGCCGGGCCTGCTCGCCCTCGCCTTCCACCCGCACGAAAATATGCTTGGCGTACAGGCACCCATGCTGCCAGCGCCCCTTGTGCATGCGCGCCAGGGTCACCGCCAGTGTCTCCAGCAAGCGCTCATGGAACACTTCGCCATGGCGCTCCCGCTCACCGGCGGCGTACCAGTTGTCGATTTCAACATAGCCATCGAGCGCCGCCGTCACCAGCAAGGCTTGCCAGCGATTCTGCGGATCGCGCCGAGCGCCGCAGAACACCAGTTCCGGAACCCCCACATCGAGCAACCGCAGGCCTTGCAACGCGGCGAGTTCGCGCAAGACGGTCGGTCGCCCGAAAGGGTGCAGCACGCTTCGATAAATGTGCCCGATCTGGCGCTTGGCATAGAGCAGCCGCCCGCTGCTGCTCACAATGCGCTGCACGCCGCTTTCACCGCCTCGACGCTGATTGGGTTCCTCGACCCATTCACCTTGCCTGTTCCAGAAATCATCGAAGCGATCCGAGGGCGCAGCATCCATTTGCGAAGCAGATTCAACAACCATCCCTTACCTCTTGCGTAATACGTACACTCGCCACATGGCGTAGAGCGGAACAAAATCCAGGTGCTCCTGGACACGAAAACCGGCTTGCCTGAACTCTTTTTCGACGGTGGCCGCCGGTAACACGAAACGATTCTGGTAAGCCTCAGCGCCCATTTCAGGCAAGCGCTTGCGCTCCAGGCGCTTGCGCCTCCAGGCCTTGAAATTGCCATCAACCCACAGCGAGATGATCACGCTGTCGCGGGTCACTCGCTGGAACTCCCGCAACAAGGCCATCCGATGCTCGGCCTGGCCCACATGGTGCAACAGGCGCATGGAAAAAATGCAGTCCACGGCGTTGTCCGGCAAATCAATGGCAAAGGCGGAGGTCTGCAAAGGCCGTACCCGTCTTACCACTTCGACAGGCTGTGCCGCCAGGGCGGTGCTCAGCATAGCCGAAGAATTGTCCGCGCCAATGATGACCCGGTTGGCCTTCTGCGCCAGCAACGGCCAGAAGCGCCCCGCACCACAGGGCAGGTCCAGCACCAGCCCGGGCTCGCCGGCAGCGGCCAGGGCCGCGCGGGCCAGGTGTTCATCACGCCAATGGGACAAACGACGGGCCAGGCCATCCTGATGTTTCTGCAGGTATTCCTGGGCGTGTTGGGCATCGTACTTGTCGGAAAATTCCAGCTTGATCGGCTTGGCCATCATCAAGGTCTCCTGTAGCTGATGACGCCACCTTAGGCAGCGGCATGTCAGCGACAGGTCATCCCGGTGTGAAAACTTCGTACCGTCCGACGGGAAGATATTTCAGATTTTTACAGGCTGCCGGCAATGGCCTAGGGCCACAGAGGAACAAAAAACGACAAGTGACAGGCCCTGCATGGCAGGGCCGGATCAGGAAACTCAGCTATTGGCTGGTTGCAGCCGCACGTGAAAACGACAGCCATTGGGGATCATGGTGGTGAGGCTGACGCTCCAGCCCTGGTTCTCGCAGATGCGTTGAACCAGGGACAACCCCAAGCCCAAGCCTTCACCACGCTTTTCATCGCCGCGCACGAAGGGCTGGAACATCGCCTCGCGTTTCTCCTCGGGAATGCCCACACCGCTGTCTTCCACCACAAACCCGCCCGGTTCGAGGCTCAGGCGGATAAAGCCCCGCTCGGTGTAGTGCAAGGCGTTGCGCAGAAGATTGCCCATCACCGCATGCAGGAAGGTGGCGTTGTAGCGATCGTCGCCGGGCTGGCCGGGTTCGAAGATCAACTCGATGCCTTTGCCCTCGATGGACTCGCGCCACAGGCCGATCAAATCGGTGGCCGCTTGCGTCAGGGTCAGTTGCGGCGACATGCCGGCGTCTTCTCGCTGGGCACGCGCGAGCATCAGGAAGGTCTGCACCAGCTCGCGCATCTCCTCGCAGGCCCGGGCAATCCGTTCCACCTGAGCCCGTCCGCGCTGGTCCAGCCCGGGGTTTTCCAGGAGCAGCTCACAGGAGGTGGCCAACACCATCAACGGCGTGCGCAATTCATGGCTGACGTCACTGGTGAACAGCCGTTCGCGACTCAAGGCCTGACGCAAGCGCCCCAGGGTGGCGTCGAAGGCGATGGCCAATTCGCCCACTTCATCCGCGGCATAATCCGGCGCCAACGGCGGCGCCAGACCCAGTAACTGATCACGATGCCGTACCTGGCGGGCCAGACGCACCACAGGCGCCATCACCCGGCGCGCCAGGATCCAGCCCAGGAACACCGCCAGCGCCAGGCTCAGGACAAACCCCACCAGTACCACGGCGAACAGCACCCGCTCACGCTCTTCGAAATCGCTCTGATCCTGCAGCAGCACGTAACGCCGGCCATCCACCACTTCGACCATGGCGTGGTAGGACAGCTGCTCGCGGAACACTTCATGGAAGCCCGGGTCGAGATGGCGCAGGTCCTTGGGCAATTCGAAATCGCCGCGACCGCCGCTGTAGTAGAACAGTTGGTCGGGCTCGGGACGGTGGCTCCAGTCCGCCACGTTGTCCATCAGCAGCAAGCGTTGCAGGTCGCCCCCGAGGCCGGCGGAGATGAGTTTTTCCTCCACCAGATGCACGGTCGCCACGATGCCCATGGCAAAGGCCCCCGCCACCAATGCGCTCATCAAGGCAAAGGCGATGATGATGCGCTGGGCCAGGCTTTGCTTAAACTCCATCACGCCCCTCGGCCAGCCGGTAGCCGACACCGTGCACGGTATGCAGCAGCGGCTTGGCGAATGGCTTGTCGATCACCTGGCGCAGTTGGTGAACATGGCTGCGCAGGCTGTCACTGTCCGGACAATCATCGCCCCACAGGGCCTCTTCGAGAATTTCCCGGCGCAAGACATGGGGGCTTTTCTGCATCAACACCGCCAACAGCTTGAGGCCCACCGGGTTGAGCTTGAGCAGACGCCCTTCGCGGGTGACTTCGAGGGTATCGAGGTCATAACTGAGGTCACCGACCTGCAGCGCTCGACGACCACCGCCCTGGGTACGGCGCATCACCGCCTCGATTCGCGCTGCCAGTTCCGAGAGGGCAAAAGGCTTGAGCAAGTAGTCGTCGGCACCGGACTTGAAGCCCTGCAGCCGGTCATCCAGCTGGTCGCGGGCGGTGAGCATGATCACCGGGGTGTCGCGCCGGGCATCTTCACGCAGGCGCTTGCACAGGGTGTAGCCATCGATTCCCGGCAGCATGATGTCGAGCACGATCAGGTCGTAGTGCTCGGTGGCCGCCAGGTGCAGGCCGGACAGACCATCCTGGGCGCAGTCCACGGTGTAGCCCTTGAGCCCCAGGTAGTCAGCCAGGTTGGCGAGAATATCGCGGTTGTCTTCAACCAGTAGAATTCGCATCGGAACTCTCTCCCTACACAGTTACGGCCGTCTTGGCCCGCGCAGCTTAAGGCCAAGTCCGACTCGCCGCCAGCACTGTCTGACCGCTGCCGCAGGCCTGTTGCCCGATCAATGCCTTGACGAGTTTTTCACTGTGGGTTCACAACCTGAGCACAGGGACAAGCTCAGACTACGGACCGTTTGCCCACAAGGAACACCCCCTCGATGGACCTTCTCAAGACCGCGCCCGCGCGCCTGGTACTGCTACTGACCGGCACCTGGCTGGCGATTTTCCTGCTGACCCGCAGCATCCTCCTGCTGACCCACCTCAACGAAGCCGGTAGCGGCTGGCTGCCGGTGTTCGGCGTCGGCCTGCTCTATGACCTGGGCTTCCTGGCCTACGCCGCCCTGCCTCTGGGGCTGGGCCTGTTGCTGTGCCCGACAAGCCTCTGGCGCCGACGCGGCCTGCGCTGGCTGATACAGGGCCTGTTCAGCATCAGCTTGTTCGCCATGCTCTTCACCGCCATGGCGGAATGGTTGTTCTGGGACGAGTTCGGCGTGCGTTTCAACTTCATCGCCGTCGATTACCTGGTGTATTCCGACGAGGTCATGAACAACATCCTCGAGTCCTACCCCATCGGCCTGCTGATGGGCCTGCTGGCCCTGGCGGCGGTGACCCTCAGCCTGGTCCTGCGCAGGCCACTGCAGGCCGCGCTGAACGCGCCTTTGCCGTCCCTGCGCGGTCGCCTGCTCAGCACCCTGAGCCTGTTGCTGGTGGCCGCTGCCAGTCTGCAACTGCTCAGCCAGGACAGTCCGCGAGCCCAGGGCGGCAACGCCTATCAGAATGAGCTGGCGAGCAACGGCCCCTATCAATTCTTTGCGGCCTTTCGCAACAACGAACTGGACTATTCACAGTTCTATCGCAGCCTGCCCGCCGACGTGGTGGCCCGCCAGATGCGTGCCGAGTTGAACGAGCCCAATGCCCGCTTCATCGGCCAGGACCCGCTGGATATCCGCCGCGCCATCGATAACCCGGGCACCCCACGCACGCCCAATATCGTCCTGGTGACCCTGGAAAGCTTCAGCGCCAAGTACATGGGTAGCAACGGCGACGACCGCAACCTGACCCCGAACCTGGATGCGTTGCGCGCACAGAGCCTGTACTTCAACAATTTCTACGCCACCGGGACCCGCACCGACCGTGGCCTGGAAGCCATTACCCTGGCGATCCCGCCCACTCCCGGGCGTTCGATCGTCAAACGCATCGGCCGTGAAAGCGGCTTCGCCAGCCTGGGCCAGCAACTGCGCGCCGTGGGCTACGACAGCGTGTTCGTGTACGGCGGGCGCGGCTATTTCGATAACATGAATGCCTTTTTCAGCGGCAACGGCTACCGGGTGGTGGACCAGAGCAGCGTCGAGGAATCCGAAATCCACTTCAAGAACGCCTGGGGCATGGCTGACGAAGACCTCTATAGCCAGACCCTGAAGCTGGCCGATGCCGACTACGCGCAACAGCGGCCGTTCCTGCTGCAACTGATGACCACCTCCAACCATCGGCCGTACACCTACCCCGATGGGCGGATCGACATCAAGTCCGGCAATGGCCGTGATGGCGCGGTGAAATACACCGACTACGCCATCGGCGAGTTCCTCAAGGCTGCACGGCAAAAGCCCTGGTTCGACAACACGATCTTCGTGTTCGTCGCCGACCACACGGCGGGCAGCGCGGGCAAGGAAGACCTGCCCATCAGCAACTATCAGATTCCGCTGTTCATCTATTCACCCAAGCTGGTTCCAGCACGGGAAAGTGCACAGCTGGCCAGTCAGATCGACCTGGCGCCAACCCTGCTGGGCTTGTTGAACCTGGACTACGAATCGACCTTTTTCGGCCGCAACCTGCTGCAGGACAACCCGCTAGCGCCTCGGGTGCTGGTGGGCAACTACCAGCACCTGGGACTGTTCGACGGACAGGACCTGGCGATTCTCAGCCCGCGCCAGGGTCTGCGCCGCCATGACCAGGCGCTGGGCGCCAGCCGGGAATCCCGAGTGCCGGACAGCGACCCGCTGATCCAGCGCGGGATCAGTTACTACCAGAGCGCCAGTTATGGCTTCAAGCAGCAGTTGCTGGGCTGGAAAGCGCCCAAGGCAGCGGCGGATGAGCTGAGCCTGCGCTGAAGCGGTTCGCGGGCCAGCCCGCTCCTACAGAGGTCCATCGTTGTAGGAGCGGGCTGGCCCGCGAAGATTCAGATACCCCATATCCCGGGCATAAAAAAGCCCCGCCGGCTTTCACCGGCGGGGCTTTTTCAGTACAGGGGTAAGGCTGGCTTACATCATGCCGCCCATGCCACCCATGCCGCCCATGTCTGGCATGCCGCCAGCTGCAGGCTTGTCTTCCACGATTTCAGCAACAGCGGCTTCGGTGGTCAGGATCAGACCGCCGATGGACGATGCAGCTTGCAGCGCGGAACGGGTCACCTTGGTTGGATCCAGGATGCCCATTTCGATCATGTCGCCGTATTCGCTGGTAGCAGCGTTGTAGCCGAAGTTGCCGGCGCCTTGCTTGACCTTGTCCACCACCACGCTTGGCTCGTCGCCGGAGTTGGCAACGATCTGGCGCAGCGGCGCTTCGATAGCGCGACGCAGTACAGCGATACCCACGTCCTGATCGGCGTTGTCGCCTTTCAGTTCGCTGATGCCTTGCAGAGCACGGATCAGGGCTACGCCACCGCCAGGTACCACGCCTTCTTCAACGGCTGCGCGAGTAGCGTGCAGGGCGTCTTCAACGCGGGCTTTCTTCTCTTTCATTTCAACTTCGGAGCCAGCGCCAACCTTGATCACTGCAACGCCGCCGGACAGCTTGGCCAGACGCTCTTGCAGTTTTTCACGGTCGTAGTCGGACGAAGTGTCGGCCACTTGTTGACGGATCTGAGTCACACGAGCCTGGATGTCCGCTTCAACGCCAGCACCGTCGATGATGGTGGTGTTTTCTTTGGACAGGATCACGCGCTTGGCGTTACCCAGGTGCTCCAGGGTGGTGCTTTCCAGGCTCAGGCCGATCTCTTCGGAGATCACGGTACCGCCGGTCAGAACGGCGATGTCCTGCAGCATGGCCTTACGACGGTCGCCGAAGCCTGGTGCCTTGACGGCAGCGACTTTGACGATGCCACGCATGTTGTTCACAACCAGAGTCGCCAGGGCTTCGCCTTCAACGTCTTCAGCCACGATCAGCAGTGGGCGGCCGGCTTTGGCAACGGCTTCCAGCACTGGCAGCATTTCGCGGATGTTGGAGATCTTCTTGTCCACCAGCAGGATCAGCGGGCCGTCGAGTTCGGCGACCATGGTGTCCGGCTTGTTGATGAAGTAAGGGGACAGGTAGCCACGGTCGAACTGCATGCCTTCAACAACCGACAGTTCGTTTTCCAGGCCCGAGCCTTCTTCAACGGTGATCACGCCTTCTTTGCCGACTTTTTCCATGGCTTCGGCAATGATGTCGCCGATGGAGTTGTCGGAGTTGGCGGAGATGGTGCCAACCTGGGCGATAGCGCGGGAATCAGCGCAAGGCTTGGACAGACCCTTCAGCTCTTTGACGATGGCGATGGTGGCCTTGTCGATACCGCGCTTCAGGTCCATCGGGTTCATGCCGGCAGCGACGGCTTTCAGGCCCTCGTTGACGATCGACTGAGCCAGAACGGTAGCGGTGGTGGTGCCGTCGCCAGCGTCATCGTTGGCACGGGAGGCAACGTCTTTGACCAGCTGCGCGCCCATGTTTTCGAAGCGATCTTTCAGCTCGATTTCTTTGGCAACGGAAACGCCGTCCTTGGTGATGGTCGGAGCGCCGAAGCTCTTCTCGATGATCACGTTACGGCCTTTCGGGCCCAGGGTCGCTTTTACCGCGTCAGCCAGAACGTTGACACCGGTGAGCATTTTCTTGCGGGCGGAATCGCCGAATTTAACTTCTTTAGCAGCCATGATCGATATTCCTTAAATACTGTGTAGTAGCGGGAAAATACGCGGGAAATCAGCCTTCGATAACAGCGAGAATCTCGTTCTCGGCCATTACCAGCAGATCTTCGCCATCGACTTTCACGGTGTTGCTGCCGGAGTAAGGGCCAAACACCACTTTGTCACCCACTTTCACGGCCAGCGCACGTACTTCACCGTTGTCCAGCACACGGCCGGTACCTACAGCGACGATTTCGCCGCGGTTAGGTTTTTCAGCAGCCGAACCAGGCAGAACGATGCCGCCGGCAGTTTTCGATTCTTCTTCGCTGCGACGGATGACGACGCGGTCATGCAGAGGACGAAGCTTCATTGTCGATCTCTCCTAATTGTGGTTTTCAACGGCCGGTGTCGACACCGGCGGGTTAACAAATCCGGCTTTGCCGGGTGCGACTCGACAAGCGAGCCGCGGAAGTCTGTCTGGTGTCAGCACCAGAAACCTTGCGGTGACCGTTACATAAGGGCGCATAAGGTTATTACAAGGGCTGGCTGATGAATTTTTTTACATTGCCCGCGCCAAAACGAACACGGCACCCGAAGGTGCCGTGCTTTAAGGCTGAAAACTCATGAATCGCGGTGCTCGAACTCACCTTCGATGACATTGGGCTCGCGACCCAACGGCTGTTGCGGCGCGGGGCCGCCGCGGGCCGCGCGCATGTCGTCGGCGAAGGCGCGTTGGCGCAGGGCCTGTTCCTCGGCGCGCTGGCGCATCTTGTTGGCCAGCAAGCGGCGGCTGATTGGCAGCAGCATCAACAGACCGAACACATCACTGATGAAGCCGGGCAGGATCAGCAGGCCGCCGCCCAGGGCCAGCATCAGCCCTTCGAGCATCTGCTGGGCCGGCAGTTCGCCGCGGTTGAGACTTTCACGGGCACGCAGTGCCGTGGCCAGGCCAGCCACGCGCAACACCAGCACACCGAGCATCGAACCGAGAATGATCAGCAGCAGCGCCGGGAAGAACCCGATGGCCGCGCTGACCTTGACGAAGACGAACAGTTCCAGCACCGGGAACAGTAAAAAGAGCAACAGAAAAGGGCGCATCAAATGGTTTCCTCTGCGGAAGAATGCCTTCCAATAGACCGTAAATGACGTCGCCAATTCGTGAATTCAAGCGCCAACGGCCGGATTTTTCGGCCATTGATCGGCGTGAGCCAGGAAAACCAGGGCTTCGCGTACTTGTGTCGGCGTATTGCAAGGCGCCTGGAACGGCAGCCAATACAACGCTTGGCCAATGCGCAGGTGCATGCCTTCGGTGTCGATTCCAGCCAGTTGCGCCGGCTCGCTGTGCGGCAGCCCGCTCAGCTCGACGTAATGGGCAATGGCCTTGGCATGATCGCTGTTCATGTGATCCACCATGCTCGACTCGGCCTTGCCGGCGAACGGGTTGGCCAGGGTCACCTGATCAATCCAGTGGATCGCGCCAAAGCCGCCGATGTAACGATGCCGGACCGGCTTGAGTACCCAGAAGTCGAAATCGTGAGCCTTGTGATAGTTCTGCGATTCGGGGAAGTAGCGGTAGTAGCGCTCGGCGGCGGCCTCGATGGCTGCATCGTCTTCAAGCTTCTCGGCTTCGGCCAGGTAGGTCAGGCGCCCGACCGCCTGCACATCGTCGGCGTCGCGCTCACCCACCAGCAATGAACACTTGGAGTCCTTCTGCAGATTATGGGTGTGTTGGGCAATGCGACTGATCAGAATCAGTGGCCGCCCCTCGGCATCCAGGCAGTAGGGCACCACGGAGCCAAAGGGAAAACCCGGCATGGCCTTGGAGTGCGTCGACAACACGCCGCGGTATTCCTTGAGCAGCAATTCTCGTGCATTCTTCGCAGCTTCAACGCTCACTTTATGACTCCTTCTGTAAAATCCGTCGAAAACGGACGGGCGCCTGGGGCATTGTTCCAGCTACGCCAGTGGGGCAATTCTCGTCTGCAGCCAGGCCAGGCCCGGCAGTCGGTCGAGGCTCTGCCAAAAGGACAACCTCTCAAAACCTGCTAGCGGGACATGCGAATGCAACTCACTGACAAAGTAATCATTATCACCGGCGGTTGCCAAGGTCTGGGCCGCTCCATGGCCGAGTATTTCGCGGCCAAGGGCGCGCGACTGGCCCTGGTCGACCTCAACCAGGAAAAACTCGACCAGGCGGTTGCCGCCTGCCAGGCCCTCGGCGTCGAGGCCCGCGCCTATCTGTGCAACGTCGCCAATGAAGAACAGGTGAGCCACACGGTGGCCCAGGTGGCCGAGGACTTCGGCGCCATCCACGGCCTGATCAACAATGCCGGGATCCTGCGCGACGGCCTGCTGGTCAAGGTCAAGGACGGCGAGATGACCAAGATGAGCCTGGCCCAGTGGCAAGCGGTGATCGACGTCAACCTGACCGGGGTTTTCCTCTGCACCCGTGAGGTGGCGGCGAAAATGATCGAGCTGAACAACAGCGGCGCGATCATCAACATCTCGTCGATCTCCCGCGCCGGCAATATCGGCCAGACCAACTATTCCGCGGCCAAGGCCGGGGTCGCGGCGGCCACCGTGACCTGGGCCAAGGAACTGGCGCGCTATGGCATCCGCGTGGCCGGCATTGCCCCGGGCTTCATCGAAACCGAGATGACCTTGGGAATGAAGCCCGAAGCCCTGGAGAAAATGACCTCGGGGATTCCCCTCAAGCGCATGGGCAAGCCGCAAGAGATCGCCCACTCGGCGGCGTACATCTTCGAGAACGACTACTACACCGGACGCATCCTGGAGTTGGACGGCGGCCTGCGGGTCTGATCCTGTCATCGCAACGGTAGGAGCCGGCTTGCCGGCGAAAGCGATCTTGAGGGCGCCTTCGCCGGCAAGCCGGCTCCTACATGACGCCCTCGCCTGGGGTTTCAGTCGTCGCTGATGGTGATGTTGGGCATCGCCGGCGCTGCGGCTTCCTGCAATACGATGCGCGCGCCGACGTGCCGCGCCAGTTCCTGATAGACCATGGCGATCTGGCTTTCCGGCTCGGCGATCACCGTCGGCTTGCCACCGTCGGCCTGCTCGCGGATCAGCATCGACAGCGGCAGCGAGGCCAGCAGCTCGACACCGTACTGGCTGGCCAGCTTCTCACCGCCGCCCTCACCGAACAGATGCTCGGCATGACCGCAGTTGGAGCAGATGTGCACCGCCATGTTTTCCACCACGCCCAACACCGGGATGTTGACCTTGCGGAACATCTCCACTCCCTTGCGCGCATCCAGCAGGGCCAGGTCCTGGGGCGTGGTGACGATCACCGCGCCGGCCACCGGGACTTTCTGCGCCAGGGTCAACTGGATGTCGCCGGTGCCTGGCGGCATGTCGATCACCAGGTAGTCGAGGTTGCCCCAGTCGGTCTGGGTCACCAGTTGCAGCAGGGCCCCGGAAACCATCGGCCCGCGCCAGACCATCGGCGTGTTGTCGTCGGTCAGAAAGGCCATGGACATGACCTCGACCCCGTGGGACTCGATCGGCACGAACCACTTCTGGTCCTTGATCTTCGGCCGGGTGCCTTCGGCGATGCCGAACATGATGCCCTGGCTCGGCCCATAGATATCAGCGTCGAGAATCCCCACCTTGGCGCCTTCGCGGGCCAGGGCCAGGGCCAGGTTGGCGGCGGTGGTGGACTTGCCCACGCCGCCCTTGCCGGAGGCCACTGCCACCACGTTCTTGACGTTGGCCAGGCCGGGGATCTGCGCCTGGGCCTTGTGCGCTGCGATCACGCTGGTGATCTCGACCTTGGCCGCACTGACGCCATCCAGGCCTTCGATGGCCAGTTGCAGCATCTGCGCCCAGCCGCTCTTGAACAGACCGGCGGCATAACCCAGTTCCATGCGGACCGTAACCCGCTCACCCTGGACGTCGATATCCCGCACACAGCCGGCGCTGACCGGGTCCTGGTTCAGGTAAGGGTCGGTGTACTGGCGAAGGACGGCTTCCACCGCTGCGCGATTGACGGCGCTCATGGGCAACTCCGATAACAAGACTGGAAAATCAGGCGGCTATCCTACCTGTTCCGTGGCGCGGGCGGGATGCCAAAACAACATGCGGGGCCCTCGTCACTGGCCACGACAGCCGTGGAAAACCGGGCTCACAGGGTGAAATATATTTCTCGGCGCTTTATAGTGGCCGACCTCCGTTTCATCAAGTAGCCGAGCCCCATGTCCGAGCCACGCAAGATCCTCGTCACCAGCGCCCTGCCCTATGCCAATGGTTCCATCCACCTTGGCCACATGCTTGAGTACATCCAGACCGACATGTGGGTGCGCTTCCAGAAGCATCGCGGCAATCAATGCATCTATGTCTGCGCCGACGACGCACACGGCTCGGCCATCATGTTGCGCGCGGAAAAGGAAGGCATTACCCCGGAACAGTTGATCGCCAACGTCCAGGCCGAACACAGCGCCGACTTTGCCGACTTCCTGGTGGACTTCGACAACTTCCACTCGACCCACGCCGAAGAAAACCGCGAGCTGTCGAGCCAGATCTACCTCAAGCTGCGCGACGCCGGGCACATCGCCACGCGCTCCATCACCCAGTATTTCGACCCGGAAAAGAAAATGTTCCTGGCCGACCGCTTCATCAAGGGCACCTGCCCGAAATGCGGCACTGAGGACCAGTACGGCGACAACTGCGAAAAATGCGGCGCCACCTATGCCCCCACCGATCTGAAGGATCCGAAGTCGGCGATCTCCGGCGCCACCCCGGTGCTCAAGGATTCCCAGCACTTCTTCTTCAAGCTGCCGGACTTCCAGCAGATGCTGCAAAGCTGGACTCGCAGCGGCACCTTGCAGGACGCCGTGGCCAACAAGATTGCCGAGTGGCTGGATGCCGGCCTGCAGCAGTGGGACATCTCCCGCGACGCGCCGTACTTCGGCTTCGAGATCCCGGGCGAGCCGGGTAAATACTTCTACGTGTGGCTGGATGCGCCAATCGGCTACATGGCCAGCTTCAAGAACCTCTGCGACCGTCGTCCGGAGCTGGATTTCGACGCGTTCTGGGGCAAGGACTCCACCGCCGAGCTGTACCACTTCATCGGCAAGGACATCGTCAACTTCCACGCCCTGTTCTGGCCCGCGATGCTGGAAGGCGCCGGCTACCGCAAGCCGACCGGCATCAACGTCCACGGCTACCTGACCGTCAATGGCCAGAAGATGTCCAAGTCCCGCGGCACCTTCATCAAGGCCCGCACCTACCTGGAGCACCTGTCGCCGGAATACCTGCGCTACTACTACGCCTCCAAGCTGGGCCGTGGCGTCGACGACCTGGACCTGAACCTCGAAGACTTCGTGCAGAAGGTCAACTCCGACCTGGTGGGCAAGGTGGTCAACATTGCCAGCCGTTGCGCCGGTTTCATCCACAAGGGCAACGCCGGGTTGATGGTCGACAGCAATGCCGCCCCCGAGCTGACCGAGGCTTTCCTGGCCGCCGCGCCCAGCATCGCCGACGCCTATGAAGCCCGCGACTTCGCCCGCGCCATGCGCGAAATCATGGCCCTGGCCGACCGCGCCAATGCCTGGATCGCCGACAAGGCTCCATGGTCGTTGAACAAGCAGGAAGGCAAGCAGGCCGAGGTCCAGGCCATCTGCGCCACCGGCATCAACCTGTTCCGCCAGCTGGTGATCTTCCTCAAACCGGTGCTACCACTGCTGGCCGCCGATGCCGAGGCCTTCCTCAACGTCGCGCCGCTGACCTGGAACGACCACCAGCACCTGCTGGCCAACCATCAGCTCAACGAATTCAAGCCGCTGATGACGCGGATCGACCCGGTAAAAGTACAAGCCATGACCGACGCCTCGAAAGAAGACCTGACCGCCAGCCAGACCGACACCGGCGCCGCCGCGCCAGCCGGCAACGGCGAACTGGCCAAGGATCCGCTGTCGCCGGAAATCGACTTCGACACCTTCGCCGCCGTCGACCTGCGCGTCGCCCTGATCGTCAAGGCCGAAGCCGTGGAAGGTGCCGACAAGCTGCTGCGCCTGACCCTGGATATCGGTGATGAGCAACGCAACGTGTTCTCCGGAATCAAGAGCGCCTACCCGGACCCATCCAAGCTCGATGGGCGCCTGACCATGATGATCGCCAACCTCAAGCCGCGGAAAATGAAGTTCGGCATTTCCGAGGGCATGGTGATGGCTGCCGGCCCTGGCGGCGAAGAGATCTACCTGCTGAGCCCGGACAGCGGCGCCAAGCCCGGCCAGCGGATCAAGTAAGCCTCCACGCTGCCCCCATCCCCCCGTCGCGCCCAGGCGCAACGGGGGGATTTGCATATCTGGCGCCCCTGCGTGCGCGCAGAGTTTGCCTACTCTTGAGGGATAGCCTGCCCGCACCGGCCGCCACCATGACCCACTTCCTGCTCGCCCTGTTCAGCACCGCCCTGATCAACAACTTCGTGTTGCAATGGCCGCTGGGCGTCGATCCGCTGTTGCAGGCCGACGCTAGCAACCGACAACGGGTTCATGCGCTGGGGCTGGCGACCACGGGGTTGATGCTGCTCAGCAGCGTGCTGGGGCATGTCCTTTATCGTGGGCTGCTGCAGCCCTGGGGGCTGGCGGCGCTGCAATTGTTCATCTGGCTGCCATTGAACCTGTTGCTGATCAAGCCGCTGCTGAGGCTGCTGTCCCGCGTTCTGCCGCGCTTGCCGTTCGAAGGCCTCTGGCCCTTGCTGCTGGGCAATGCCGGCATGCTCGGCCTGCTGCTGATCGGCGCCCGGGACGATCTGGACCTGGCCACCCTCAGCGCCATGAGCCTGGGGGCCGGACTGGGTTTCTGGCTGGTGCTGAGCCTGTTCAGCGACCTGCGCCAGCGTATTTCCACCAACGATATTCCCCTGCCCTGGCGCGGCCTGCCGATCGACCTGATCAGCGCCGGCGTCATGGCAGTGGCGTTTTTCGGCTTCAACGGACTGATCAAAACATGAGTCTGATTCAACGCATCGATGCCCTCCTGCCCCAGACCCAATGCGGCAAGTGCGGCCATCCAGGATGCAAGCCTTACGCCCAGGGCATCGCCAACGGCGAGGCCATCAACAAGTGCCCGCCCGGCGGCCAGGAAACCATTGCCGGCCTGGCGCAACTGTTGCGATTGCCGGTGTTGGAGCTGGACCGCAGCCGCGGCGAAGCGCCGGCACAGATCGCCCATATCCGCGAGGCGGAGTGCATTGGCTGCACCAAGTGCATCCAGGCCTGCCCGGTGGACGCCATCGTCGGCGCGGCCAAATTCATGCACAGCGTGCTGATCGACGAATGTACCGGTTGCGACCTGTGCGTGGCGCCTTGTCCGGTGGACTGCATCGACATGCTGCCGCTCCCAGAAGCCAAGGTGGTACCGATTGTTGGCGGCCTGGCCACCAGCCCCGAGCAACTGCAGGCCCGCAACAGCAAGCGCGAGCAGGCGCGCCGGCGCTTCGAACAACGCAACGAGCGCTTGCAACGGCAAGAAGCCCGGCGCCTGGCCGAGCGTCAGGCGCGTGCGCAGAAAGCCGCGCAGGCTGTCGACGACAGCCAGAATCCGCTGCAGGCGGCCATCGATCGGGTCCGCGCGCAGAAAGCCGCGGCCGCCGACGCGGCGCTGAAAAAAGCCAAGATCGAGCTGGCCATGAGCCGGGCTCAATTGCACAAATCCCTCAAGGCCTTCGGCCATCCACCGACCTTCGAGCAGCAAACGCAGCTCATCGTTCTGCAGCGTCAGTTCGAAGCCGCCGAACAGGCCCTGGCGCA
This sequence comes from Pseudomonas sp. TKO26, assembly GCF_003225665.1. Lineage (NCBI taxonomy): Bacteria > Pseudomonadati > Pseudomonadota > Gammaproteobacteria > Pseudomonadales > Pseudomonadaceae > Pseudomonas > Pseudomonas sp. TKO26. Next base: position 387,583 of record NZ_QKLN01000001.1, on the reverse strand, counting down.
GCTGGAGCCGGCAGCTCCAGCTGCGGCTACCGCGGCCCCAGTGGCCAAGGACGCCGAACTCAAGCGGGCAAAGATCCAACTGGCCACCCGCCGCGCCGAACTGAAAAAGGCCCAGGCCGCGCACGCCTCCGACGCCGAGCTACAAGCCTTGAGCGCCGCCCTGGCGGCCGCCGAACAGGCGCTGCACGCCGCCGAGGACGCCAACGGCAAACCGGCCCCAGTCCTGGTGCGTGTCGAAAAGCGCCCGATCGATCCCCAACTGCGGCAACTGAAAACCGAACTGGCCTACGCCCGCGCCGAACTGCACAAACTGCAGCGCCAGCCTGACACCCATGCCGAGCAACTGGCCGAGGCTCAGGCACGCTTGCACGAAGCCGAACGCCAGGTGAAGGCCCATGCTGACCGCTGACGGCGTCGACCCGCGCCTGCGCCTGGCCATGCAACGCGTGCTGCTGGCCACGCTGCCCGGGCTGCTGGTGTTGCTGTGGTGGTTCGGCTGGGGCGTGCTGCTCAACCTGTTGCTGGCGGCATGCGGCGCCCTGGCCATGGAAGCCCTGGCGCTGTTCCTGAGAAAGCGTGCGCTGTCAGCCGGCCTGGGCGATGGCAGCGCCTTGGTCAGCGCCACATTGCTGGCCCTGGCGTTGCCACCTTACTGCCCCTGGTGGCTGCCGCTCAGCGCCGCGGCAGCTGCCATTGCCCTGGGCAAGCAGGTGTACGGCGGAGTCGGCCAGAACCCGTTCAATCCGGCGATGCTCGGATACGCCCTGGCCTTGCTGTGCTTTCCCCAGTCGATGACCCATTGGCCCGCGCCGCACGCCATGGACCTGCTCGCGGGACTGCAACAGGTGTTCGGCCTCTCTGACGGCCTGCAAGTGGATGCCTGGGCCCAAGCCACGGCGCTGGACAGTCTGCGCGTCAACAAGAGCCTGACCCTCGACGAACTCTTTGCCAGCAACCCAGCCTTCGGCCATTTCGGCGGTCGTGCCGCGCAATGGATCAACCTGGGATTTCTTGCCGGAGGCCTGTTTCTGCTGCAGCAGCGGGTCATCGGCTGGCAGGCGCCGGCGGGCATGCTGGGCAGCCTCCTGGTCATCAGCCTGGTGTGCTGGAACGGTACGGGCTCGGACTCCCACGGTTCACCGCTGTTTCATCTGCTCAGCGGCGCCAGCATGCTCGGCGCGTTCTTTATCGTCACCGAACCGGTATCGGGACCCAAGACGGAAAAAGCCCGGCTGCTGTTTGGCGTCGGCGTCGGCCTGCTGACTTACCTGATCCGGACATGGGGCGGCTACCCCGACGGCGTCGCCTTCGCCGTGCTGCTGATGAATCTGACAGTGCCGGGACTGGAACGCCTGTGCGCGGCAAAACGGGAGAACGCTTGAGCATGAAAAAGTCTGGCGGTCTGCTCCTGCTGGCCCTGCTCGGTTTCGTGGGGGTGGCGGCGACCTTGTGGCTACATGGGGTTGCGGCGCCACGTATCGTCGCTGAACAACGGGCGCTGCAGGCGCGCAAGTTGCTCGACCTGCTGCCCATCGCCCGCTACGACAACCAGCCCCTGGAGCAGCCACTGCCTCTTGAGGATGTGCAACTGGACAACAGCCGCTTGCTGCAGGGCTACCTGGCCACTCTTCAGGGCCACCCCAGCGCCGTGCTGTTGCGCAGCCAGGTGAGCGGCTACGCCGGCCCCATCGAGCTTTTGATCGCCATTGACAGCCAGGGCCGGCTGTTGGGCAGCAAGACCCTGAGACAGGATGAAACCCCCGGCCTGGGCGCCAGGATCGCTGATCAGCCCAACCCCTGGTTGCAGGGTTTTTCCGGCAAGTCCCGCGGTGATCCGGGTGATGCCGCCTGGGCCCTGAAGAAGGACAGTGGCCAGTTCGATCAGATCGCCGGTGCCACCATCACCTCCCGCGCGGTCATCAGTGCCCTACACGATGCCTTGCGCTACTTCGACGAACATCGCCAGCAACTGCTCCCGGAGGCCGTCCATGAGTAAGCCGCTGACATTGCCGGGCCTGCTGATGCTGACGCCGTTGATCGGGGCTACCGACTCCTGGGTCAAGGCCCTGGGCCTGGCCCTGGCATCCGGGCTGCTGCTGAGCTTGTTCGGAGCCGGCATGGGTCTGTTGCGGGCACAACTGCAACGCCAGCAGCAGTGGTTCGCCAGCCTGCTGCTCGGAGCGTCCCTCGGCAGTTGCCTGTGGCTGGCGCTGCAAGCATTAAGTTATGAACTGCACCAGCAGTTGAGCCTGTACCTGGGCCTGCTGCCCCTGCAATGCGTGATGTTGGAACAGGCGGGCTTCTTCCAGCACCGCGATCGGTTGCGCCTGGCCGCCGGCTTCTGTGGCGCCCTGGCACTGCTGGGCGCACTGCGCGAACTGCTGGGTACAGGCGCCTTGGGCAGCCATCTGGGCTGGCTTGTCGGCCTGAGCGGCGACAGCACCGGTTGGGTGCTGCTGCCCCAGGGCGGCTTGCGCCTGCTGACTCTGGTCCCCGGGGGCTTTATCCTGCTGGGCCTGTTGTTGGCGGCAAAGCGGGCCTGGACCGCCTCATCGCCCTTCAACCGACAGTCTTCAAGGAAATGAACCACCCATGAATGCCGCCAAACGCCTGGAAATATTTCGCCGACTTCATGAAGACAATCCCGAGCCCAAGACCGAACTGGCCTATTCCTCGCCGTTCGAGTTGCTGATCGCGGTGATTCTTTCGGCGCAATCGACCGACGTCGGGGTCAACAAGGCGACCGCCAAACTCTTCCCCGTGGCCAATACACCCGCGGCGATCCATGCCCTGGGAGTCGAAGGCCTGTCCGAGTACATCAAGACCATCGGCCTGTACAACAGCAAGGCCAAGAACGTCATCGAAACCTGCCGCCTGCTGGTGGAACGCCACAACGGCGAAGTGCCACAGACCCGGGAAGAACTGGAGGCCTTGCCCGGCGTCGGGCGCAAGACCGCCAACGTGGTCCTCAACACCGCCTTCCGGCAGTTGACCATGGCGGTGGACACCCACATTTTCCGGGTCAGCAACCGCACCGGTCTGGCCCCGGGCAAGAACGTGGTGGAAGTGGAGAAAAAGCTGCTCAAGTTCGTGCCCAAGGAGTTCCTGCTGGACTCCCATCACTGGCTGATCCTGCATGGACGCTATGTCTGCCTGGCCCGCAAGCCACGTTGCGGCAGCTGTCGAATAGAAGACCTGTGCGAATACAAGCAGAAGACTTCCGACGATTGATGAAGCATTGATTTTGCCGATGAATCGATTGAAAAAATCTTTTTTACCCGCCAGGAGAATATCGATATAAGGGGCGCCAATGGCAGTCTTAGCCTGGAGTTGACCTTATGAGCACTGGCAAAGAACAACTGGACGTAGAAGAAGACTTCATCGCCGCGGAAACAGACGATGTCGAACCGGTGGTCGAAGTGGCGAAAACCAATCTGAGCAAGCGCCGCACCATCGACAATCTTCTGGAAGAGCGGCGTCTGCAGAAACAACTGGCCGATTACGACTTTGACCTTTAGTCGCAAAAGAACCTCCATACGGAGGTTTTTTTGTGCCTGTCTTGCCGTCATGTCCGGCCGGTCAGCCTCCCGGCATGACCGGCCTTATCCGTACTTTCAGGCCTGACAGTCCAGCACCATCTCGGACGACAAGACTCAGACCAACTGATGGCGCTGGGCAAACTCGATCAGGTCAACCAGTGAGCGCGCATTGAGCTTGGCCAATAACCGTCGCTTGTAAGTACTGACCGTCTTGTTGCTCAGGCACAGGCCTTCAGCGATCTCCTTGTTACTCATGCCGTTGGTGAGCTGCTTCAATACGATCAACTCACGTCCGGAAAGAAGCTCGATCATTTCTTCCTCGCTGCTGATGCCCTGACTGGAACGAAAAGTGTGCAACGCCTCGTTGGGAAAGTAGCTGTAGCCCGCCAGTACCGCCCGTACCGCACTGATCAGTTCGGTAATGTCCTGCTGCTTGCACACGTAACCGGCGGCGCCGGCCTGCATGCAGCGCATGGAAAAGGGCCCTGGCGCTTGCAGCGTCAACACCAGGATCTTGATCGGCAAACTTCTGAACATGAGGCGAGCTATAACTTCAAGTCCATCAAGTTGCGGTATGCCAATATCCAGAATCAAGATATCGGGAAGATATTCAAGAGCCAGCTTTAATGCGTCCGTGCCGTTATCTGCTTCGGCTACTACTTCAAAACCATGACGTTCCATCAGCATGCGAACAGCGAGGCGAACAACAGGATGATCGTCCACGATCAATACTCTTTTCATAGGTCCATCCAGGTACTTAGAGTTTTTTAGAGCCCGCACAATACCCCAGAGAATTGACTCTGACACCGTGCCAAAAGGGGCTACGACCCTACGAGGACGATCCTTACAAACAATACCGATTTACCTTACAAAATAAATTAGATAAAGGTCGTTCAAGGGAAAAGACGCTTAGGATTAATCTTCAAATCAGCTACTTTTCGTACTAAAAATTCGCAGACCCAACCATCTTTTTCAGCGACAAGCGTGGCCAAGTCCGCCATCACTAACTTCATTCTGTTCAATCAACTTCTCTATCAAACCGCTGGTCTACAGCAACACGCCGCTGACTTAATCGAAGGCAAGAAAAAGCCCCGCATATAGCGGGGCTCTTTCTCAACAACTCGGGATCAGATCAGAGTCCGTCCCTTGTTGGCGGCAATACGCATGCGCAGGGCGTTGAGCTTGATGAAGCCAGCTGCGTCCGCCTGATTGTAAGCACCGCCGTCTTCTTCGAAGGTGGCGATGTTGGCGTCGAACAGCGACTCATCGGACTTGCGACCGGTCACGATCACGTTGCCCTTGTACAGTTTCAGGCGCACTACACCGTTCACGTGAGCCTGGGAAGCGTCGATCATCTGTTGCAGCATCAGGCGCTCAGGGCTCCACCAGTAGCCGGTGTAGATCAGGCTGGCGTACTTGGGCATCAACTCGTCTTTGAGGTGAGCCACTTCGCGGTCCAGGGTGATGGACTCGATCGCGCGGTGGGCACGCAGCATGATGGTGCCGCCCGGAGTCTCGTAGCAGCCACGGGACTTCATGCCGACGTAACGGTTCTCGACGATGTCCAGACGACCGATGCCGTGTTCGCCACCAATGCGGTTCAAGGTCGCCAGCACGGTAGCCGGGGTCATTTCCACGCCGTCGATGGCGACGATGTCACCGTTGCGGTAGGTCAGTTCCAGGTACTGCGGGGTATCAGGAGCCTTCTCCGGGGAGACGGTCCAGCGCCACATGTCTTCTTCGTGCTCGGTCCAGGTGTCTTCCAGCACGCCGCCTTCATAGGAGATGTGCAGCAGGTTGGCGTCCATCGAGTACGGCGACTTCTTCTTGCCGTGACGCTCGATTGGAATGCCATGCTTCTCGGCGTAATCCATCAGCTTCTCGCGGGACAGCAGGTCCCACTCACGCCAGGGAGCGATCACTTTCACGCCCGGCTTGAGGGCATAGGCGCCCAGCTCGAAACGCACCTGGTCATTGCCCTTGCCGGTAGCACCATGGGAAATGGCGTCGGCGCCGGTTTCGTTGGCGATCTCGATCAGACGCTTGGCGATCAACGGACGAGCGATGGAAGTACCCAGCAGGTACTCGCCTTCGTAGACGGTGTTGGCTCGGAACATCGGGAAGACGAAATCACGCACGAACTCTTCGCGCAGATCGTCGATGTAGATCTCTTTGACGCCCATGGCTTGCGCCTTGGCGCGGGCCGGCTCGACCTCTTCGCCTTGGCCCAGGTCAGCAGTGAAAGTCACTACTTCACAGTTGTAAGTATCCTGCAGCCACTTGAGGATCACCGAAGTGTCCAGGCCGCCCGAATACGCCAGAACGACCTTGTTAACGTCCGCCATGCCATCACTCCACGGGGTTGTACGGAAAGCCGCCAAGTCTACCGATCCACGCGGATAATTTACAGTGGCGCGACAGCTTATGACGACCAAGCGACAGATTATGTCGAGCGCGCGACGATGACAGCCGTATCAGGAGGTCGCAGCAGCGCTGGAGCCAGAGGCGGCCTGGGGCGCTGGAGTCGGCTTCTCGGTGGGTGCTACCCGCTCCAGATGCACGTTGACCCGACGGTTCTTCGCCCGGTTGGCGGCATTGGTGTTGGGCGCCAGAGGGTAACGCTCGCCATGGAAGCGCACCACGATCTGGTTTTCCGCCAGGCCGTTGGCCTTGAAGAACTCCATTACCGCCAGGGCACGACGACGGGACAGGTCACGGTTGGTCAGGCGATTGCCGCTGTTGTCCGAGTGGCCATCGAGTTCAACGTGGTTGACCGTCGGGTCGGCCTTGATGAAGTCCACCATCACCTGCAGCTTGGCCTTGGCCCGGGCATCGAGCTCGATACCCCCTCCCGGAAAACCGATCTCGCCCTGTTTCACCTGCTCGTAGTTCATCGGCAGCAGCTTGGCCATGCAGCTTTGATAGTCGCCATACGCCTTGCTGAACTTCACCGGCAACAGGCGCACTTCGGACACTCCGCCCTCACGGGAATAATTGCGCACCACAGGGCTGCGCCCCTCCAGCAGCCCGATGATCAGGCGCCCGGCCTGCATCTGGTTGCTGTTGAACAGCACTCCATCGGTGCCGGCCTTGACCGCTCCGAGGTTGATGTCGCCCCGTCCCGGCTGCCAGGGAGCCGCCGCCGCCAGTAGAGTCGCCGAGCCCCCCGCCTGCATCGGGTTGAAGCTCTTGAGACGGAAGATCGCCTGCTCGCCGGCGCGGCGAACGAACTCGCCGGAACCGAAATCGGTCACCGGTTGGATCAGGCGGCACTCGAATTTGTCACCTTCGACCGTCCACTCAATGCTCTCCAGACGGGTCTGGAAAGTGAGAGCCATCGCGGGCAGGCTGGCAAACACACTGAGCAAGGCTAGATAACGCTGGCGCACGGGAGGCTCCACTGACGTGTACAACATAAAAATCGACAGGCGTTAATACGCCATACCTTCGGGATATCGGTTGCTCGTCGCAAAACTTGATAGCGAGTGCCTGGAAGAGTCTTTTCCGGTAGCATTCCCCCGAGTTTTACCCGCCTGGAACCTCCAATGTCCGACCGCCTGACCCTGCTGCGTCCCGACGACTGGCATATTCATCTTCGCGATGGTGCCGTGTTGCCCAATACAGTCGCAGATGTCGCGCGCACCTTTGGCCGCGCCATCATCATGCCCAACCTGGTACCTCCGGTGCGCAACGCCGTGGAAGCCGACGCCTATCGCCAGCGCATTCTCGCTGCGCGCCCGGCCGGCAGCCGCTTCGAGCCGCTGATGGTGCTCTACCTGACCGACCGCACCCAGCCGGACGAGATCCGCGCGGCCAAGGCCTGTGGCTTCGTGCACGCCGCCAAGCTGTATCCGGCCGGTGCGACCACCAACTCGGATTCGGGCGTGACCAGCATCGACAAGATCTTCCCGGTGCTCGAAACCATGGCCGAAGTCGGCCTGCCGCTGCTGATCCACGGTGAGGTGACCCGTGGCGAGGTCGACGTCTTCGACCGCGAGAAAATCTTCATCGACGAGCACATGCGTCGTGTGGTCGAGCGCTTCCCCAGCCTGAAAGTGGTGTTCGAGCACATCACCACCGGTGAAGCCGTGCAGTTCGTCAACGAGGCTTCGGCCAACGTCGGCGCCACCATCACCGCGCACCACCTGCTGTACAACCGCAACCACATGCTGGTGGGCGGTATTCGTCCGCACTTCTATTGCCTGCCGATCCTCAAGCGCAACACCCACCAGGAAGCCCTGCTGGATGCGGCCACCAGCGGCAGCCAGAAATTCTTCCTCGGCACCGACTCCGCGCCCCACGCCCAGCATGCCAAGGAAGCCGCTTGCGGTTGTGCCGGCTGCTACAGCGCCTACGCCGCGATCGAGCTGTATGCCGAAGCGTTCGAACAGCGCAATGCCCTGGACAAGCTGGAAGCCTTTGCCAGCCTCAACGGTCCGCGCTTCTACGGCCTGCCGGCCAACACCGATCGCATCACCCTGGTTCGTGAAGAATGGACCGCCCCCGCCAGCCTGCCGTTCGGCGAGCTGACTGTCATTCCGCTGCGCGCCGGTGAAAAACTGCGCTGGCGCCTGCTGGAGGATCACTCGTGAGTGACGACCATTTCGACGACGAACAAGACGGCAGCAGTGGCGGCCCCCGCCATCCGATGGCGGCGCGCTTTCGCGGTTACCTGCCGGTAGTCGTCGACGTAGAAACCGGGGGGTTCAACTCGGCCACCGATGCCCTGCTGGAGATTGCCGCGACCACCATTGGCATGGACGAAAAGGGCTTTGTGTTCCCCGAACACACCTATTTCTTCCGTGTCGAGCCTTTTGAAGGCGCGAACATTGAAGCCGCGGCCCTGGAGTTCACCGGGATCAAGCTCGACCATCCTCTGCGCATGGCCGTCAGCGAAGAAACCGCCCTCACGGATATTTTCCGCGGCGTGCGCAAGGCGCTGAAAGCCAACGGCTGCAAACGCGCGATCCTGGTAGGCCACAACAGCAGTTTCGACCTGGGCTTCCTCAACGCCGCCGTAGCGCGACTGGACATGAAGCGCAACCCGTTCCACCCGTTCTCCAGCTTCGACACCGCCACCCTGGCTGGCCTGGCTTACGGCCAGACCGTTCTGGCCAAGGCCTGTCAAAGCGCGGATATCGACTTCGACGGTCGTGAGGCCCACTCGGCCCGCTACGACACGGAAAAGACCGCCGAACTGTTCTGCGGCATCGTCAACCGCTGGAAGCAAATGGGCGGCTGGCAGGATTTCGACGACTGATCGTTCCCTGGTCGAGTTGAATCGCCCGCATAAAAAAACCGGCCCTGAGGCCGGTTTTTTTATGCGTGACGCCAAGCTTACAGCTTGCCGGCGTTCTCGCTCAGGTAAGCAGCAACGCCTTCTGGGGAGGCGGTCATGCCCTTGTCGCCTTTCTTCCAGTTGGCAGGGCAGACTTCGCCGTGCTCTTCGTGGAATTGCAGAGCGTCGACCAGACGGATCAGCTCTTCCATGTTGCGGCCCAGCGGCAGGTCGTTGACGATCTGCGAACGGACAACACCTTTGTCGTCGATCAGGAATGCGCCACGGAACGCCACGCCACCTTCGGACTCGACGTCATAGGCCTTGGCGATCTCATGCTTCATGTCAGCAGCCATGATGTATTGAACCTGACCGATGCCGCCGGCATTGATCGGGGTGTTACGCCAGGCGTTGTGGGTGAAGTGCGAGTCGATGGAAACAGCGATCACTTCTACGTTGCGAGCCTTGAAGTCGGCCATGCGGTGGTCCAGAGCGATCAGCTCGGACGGGCAAACGAAGGTGAAGTCCAGTGGGTAGAAGAACACCAGGCCGTATTTGCCTTTGATGGCCGAGGACAGGGTGAAGCTGTCGACGATTTCGCCATTGCCGAGAACGGCCGGTACGGTGAAGTCAGGGGCTTGTTTGCCTACGAGTACGCTCATTGGATATCTCCTGGTGTGGACGTAGTAATGAAGAAGGGGATTGGCCTTGAGTCTGCCACGCAGATGCGACAGCTCTGTGACCCGACCCCGCTTCGCAAGGACCGACCATCATACACCGCGTCTTTGAGCTGTCCTTAACGGTTTTTCGTCAGCCCGGCTCACAAAGCAGAAAATGCGAATCATCTGTCACCATCGCTAACAAAACCGTTCGTCACCCCGGGATAAAACGACCGCAAAGGCGGCCGAAACCACTTTGACAATCATTCTCGTTAACATTAAGATCCATCGCAATTGAGCCCTAACCAGCGACGGTTCTCATCCTATGTATGTCTGCCTCTGCACCGGTGTCACCGACGGACAAATTCGCGAAGCGATCTACGAAGGTTGCTGCAGCTACCGTGAAGTGCGCCAGGCCACCGGCGTCGCCAGCCAATGCGGCAAATGCGCGTGCCTGGCCAAACAAGTGGTTCGCGAAACCCTGACCGAATTGCAGAGCAGCCAAGCAGCCATTCCCTACCCCGTGGAATTTAATGTTGCTTGATGTGCCGAATAAATAGCTGCATTTGAAACAACCGGACCTAGCGCCCGGTTTTTTTATGTCTGTAATTCAATCGCTTAGGTGCAAAACGCGGAACACAAACATTCTTATTCCGATTAATTTTCATATATTATTCAATAACTTAGGTTTGACAGTAATGTTTGTGCGGCTCAGACTCTGCTCTTATTTCACTAATTAAAGGGCAGGACCCCAACATGAAAGGCGACATTACAGTCATCCAGCATCTCAATAAAATCCTTGCCAATGAACTGGTCGCGATCAATCAGTACTTCCTGCATGCACGCATGTATGAAGACTGGGGCCTGAACAAGCTGGGCAAGCACGAGTACCACGAATCCATCGACGAGATGAAGCATGCGGACAAGCTGATCAAGCGCATCCTTTTCCTCGAAGGCCTGCCCAACGTCCAGGACCTGGGCAAGTTGCACATCGGCGAACACACCAAGGAAATGCTCGAGTGCGACCTGCGCATCGAACGCACCGGCCACGCCGACCTCAAGGTTGCCATCGCTCATTGTGAATCGGTTGGCGACTTCGGCAGCCGTGAACTGCTGGAAGACATTCTGGAATCCGAAGAAGAACACATCGACTGGCTGGAAACCCAACTGGGCCTGATCGACAAAGTGGGTATCGAGAACTACCTGCAATCGCAAATGGGCGACGAGTAACCAACGCCCAAGCAATAAAAAAGCCCCGCCCTCGTAAGAGAGGCGGGGCTTTTTATTGAACGCGAATAAGCAGTTCGCGTCAGGCTTCGGTCTTGGCAGCCGCTTTTTCGGCAGCAGCCTTGATCAGGCTCTGCAGCTCACCATTGGCAAACATTTCAGCCATGATGTCGCTACCGCCGACCAACTCACCGGCCACCCACAGTTGTGGGAAAGTTGGCCAGTTGGCGTACTTGGGCAGGTTGGCGCGAATCTCTGGGTTTTGCAGGATGTCCACGTAAGCGAACTTCTCACCACAGCCCATTACGGCCTGAGCGGCTTTTGCGGAGAAGCCACACTGCGGGGCATTCGGCGAGCCTTTCATGTAGAGCAGAATGGTGTTGTTGGCAATCTGCTCTTTAATAGTTTCGATGATATCCATGGAACACCTCGGCTGAACTTTCCGACTCTGTTGTCGGCACGGTGGCGCATTGTAACGGAATCCTGAGCGCCCTGCTCGGCCTCTCCGACAGACACCTCAGGCCGCCTCCACAGTCACCGGCACCCCATTCAACGCCGCATTCCCGGACAACGCATCGAGCTGACGCTCATCGGTCAGGTCATTGGCGCTGCATCCAGGCTGCTCCATGGCAATGCTCATCTGCACACCAGGACGCCTGTGCCCCCAGCCATGGGGCAGACTTACCACGCCCGGCATCATCTCGCTGCTGGCCAGCACTTCCACCTCCACCGCGCCCACCCGGGACCTGACTCGCACCCGCTGGCCATCACTCAGGCCTCGCTGGGCCAGATCATCGGGATTCATCAATAACTGATGGCGAGGCTTGCCCTTCACCAGGCGGTGATAGTTATGCATCCAGGAGTTATTGCTGCGCACATGACGACGCCCAATCAGCAACAACTCGCCCAAAGATGGCGCACTCAGCGCGGCAAAGCGCTGCAGATCGGCCATGATCGGCGCCGGTGCGGCCTGGATCCGCCGATTCTCGGTTTTCAAGCGAGCCGCCAGGTTCGGCTGCAGCGCCCCAAGATCAATACCATGGGGGTGCTGGTCCAGCGTCGCCAGGGACAGCTTGAGCGGCGAGGCATCGCCGTAAGGCCCGGCGCGCAAGCCCATGTCGATCATCTGTGCGGGTGCCAGGGTCGGCTTCAACGGGCTGGCGGTCTGCGCGGCAAATGCCTTGGCCAGGCCGACGAAGATCTCCCAGTCATGCAGCGCCCCTTCAGGCTTGGGCAGAATCGCTCGATTGAAGCGACTGACATTGCGCACCGCGAACAGATTGAAAGTGGTGTCGTAGTGATCATTCTCCAGAGCCGAGGTGGACGGTAGGATCAGGTCGGCATAACGGGTGGTTTCATTGATATACAGATCGATGCTCAGCATGAACTCCAGCCCGTCCAGGGCCTGCTCCAGCTGCCGGCCATTGGGCGTAGACAACACCGGATTGCCGGCCACGGTGATCAAGGCCCGCACCTGACCTTCACCCTCGGTGAGCATCTCTTCGGCCAGGGCCGATACCGGCAGCTCGCCGCCGTACTCCGGAAGCCCGGAAACCCGACTCTGCCAGACATTGAAATGACCGCCCGAAGTCGCCGCCACCAGGTCCACCGCCGGCTGGGTACATAAGGCACCACCGACCCGGTCCAGGTTGCCGGTGACCAGATTGAGCAACTGCAGCAACCAGTGGCACAGCGTGCCGAAGGCCTGGGTCGACACCCCCATGCGCCCGTAACAGACCGCCTTGTCCGCCGAGGCGAAATCCCGCGCCAGCTGACGAATCTGCGCAGCCGGAATGGCGCACAACGGGCTCATGGCTTCGGCAGTGAACCGCGAAATCGCCTGGCGCACCTCGGCCAGCCCATCCACCGGCAAATGGCTGTCGCGGGTCAGCCCCGCGTCGAAAATGCTGTTGAGCAGACCGAACAGCAGCGCCACATCGCCCCCCGGCCGGATAAACAGGTGCTGATCGGCCATCGCTGCGGTTTCACTGCGCCGGGGATCGACCACCACCACTTTGCCGCCACGGGCCTGAATGGCCTTGAGGCGCTTCTCCACATCCGGCACGGTCATGATGCTGCCGTTGGATGCCAGGGGATTGCCGCCCAGGATCAGCATGAAATCGGTGTGATCGATATCCGGAATCGGCAACAGCAGGCCGTGGCCGTACATCAGGTAACTGGTCAGGTGCTGGGGCAACTGATCGACCGATGTGGCCGAGAAGCGATTGCGGGTCTTGAGCTGGCCGAGAAAGTAATTGCTGTGGGTCATCAGCCCATAGTTGTGCACGCTGGGATTGCCCTGGTAGGTCGCCACGGCGTTGTTGCCATGGCGCTGCTGGATGCTCGCCAGCCGCTCGGCCACCAGGGCAAAGGCCTCGTCCCACTCGATGGGCTGCCATTGGTTGCCCACACGACGCACCGGCTGGCGCAGGCGATCGGGATCATTCTGGATATCCTGCAGGGCCACGGCCTTGGGACAGACATGGCCACGGCTGAAACTGTCCAGGGGGTCGCCCTTGATCGAGCTAATGCGTGGAACGCTGCCCGGCTCTTCGGTGATTTCCAGGGTCAGGCCGCAGATGGCTTCGCACAGGTGGCAGGCACGGTGATGGAGAGTCTTGGTCATGGCCAGTCTCTTTTGTTTGAAGGCGCCCCGCACAGGGCCGCAGGAAGCCAAAACTATGGCGGCTGGCCTCGGCCGACACCAGCGACGTTCGCCCCATGAATTCAGGACCATCAGCCTGGGCCATGATCAGGGCCGTCAGTTCGGCGGCAAGCGCGGCGGCCCATCCATGGAGATTTGCGGGGGGACGTCCATGGGGCCCTGTTCGGCATGGACACCCGACAACTCGGCCAGCAGTCGCCAATGCTCATCCAGCCCGGCACTGAGGGTCATCATCCGATCGATCATCTTGCGCGCGGCTGCGCGGGTCAGCGGATCCTCGCTGCGCAGCAGCTCGAAAGAAAAGGCCGTCACCGAGGCGGTCATATCCGTAAGCGCCCGGGCCGTGAGCCCCAACAGCGTCATCAGTTGTTGCTCCCTGGATTCCATCGCACACCTGTCCTTGCCGCAGATTCGCCTTTATAAACTCAGCACTTTGCATTAGGAAATGTTTCAAGTTGCCAAGCCGCGGATTCCCCCCGCAGCGAACCTCGGCCCACAGGTCAGAAAACGACCGCAGCCGCACAGCCGGCGCCACACTCGATTGCCAAGCCGCGCCGGGGCAGTGTACAAATGCCCGGCTGCTGTCTGAAAACCGGTCTCAAAAGCGCCAGCGCAATCGCGTCCTGGCCTCTCTGAATGCCCATGAACGCCGTAGCACTATTGGTAAGACGCGACATTTAATTATAAGATCGCGCCTTCCCCTATTTCGTCGCCCCGTGCGGCTTTCGCCGCAGGTCCAGCCCGTTGTTCGATTAAACAAGGCTTTGAGAATCTGCGGTCCGTTGCAAAAAAGGTAGTTAATGATGAGCGCAAGGCACTTTCTCTCCCTGATGGATTGCACGCCCGAAGAGCTGGTCAGTGTGATTCGTCGAGGCATCGAGCTGAAGGACCTGCGTAACCGCGGCGTACTCTTCGAGCCTTTGAAAAATCGTGTACTCGGCATGATTTTCGAGAAGTCGTCGACCCGTACCCGACTGTCTTTCGAAGCCGGCATGATCCAGCTGGGCGGCCAGGCCATCTTCCTTTCGCCACGGGACACTCAGCTGGGTCGCGGCGAACCGATCGGCGACTGCGCCATCGTCATGTCGCGCATGCTCGACGCGGTGATGATCCGCACCTTTGCCCACAGCACCCTGACCGAGTTCGCGGCCAATTCCCGGGTGCCGGTGATCAACGGCCTGTCCGACGACCTGCACCCCTGCCAATTGCTGGCGGACATGCAGACCTTCCTCGAACACCGCGGTTCGATCCAGGGCAAGACCGTGGCCTGGATCGGTGACGGCAACAACATGTGCAACAGCTATATAGAAGCGGCCATCCAGTTCGACTTCCAGCTGCGCATCGCCTGTCCTGAAGGCTACGAGCCCAACGCAGAATTTATCGCCAAGGCCGGCGATCGCGTGACCATCGTCCGCGATCCTCGCGAGGCCGTGATCGGCGCCCATCTGGTGAGCACCGACGTCTGGACCTCCATGGGCCAGGAAGAAGAAACCGCCAAGCGTCTTCAGCTGTTTGCCCCCTTCCAGGTCAGCCGCGCGCTGCTCGACCTGGCCGCCCCGGACGTAGTGTTCATGCACTGCCTGCCCGCCCACCGTGGCGAGGAAATCAGCCTCGACCTACTGGACGACCCTCGCTCAGTGGCTTGGGACCAGGCGGAAAACCGTCTGCACGCGCAAAAGGCCCTGCTCGAGTTCCTTGTCGAGCCGGCGTACCACCACGCATGAGCCAGCCATTACTGCTGAACCTGCGCAACCTGGCTTGCGGCTACCAGGACCAACGCGTGGTGCAGGACCTCAATCTGCACCTCAACGCCGGGGACATCGGCTGCCTGCTGGGCTCATCAGGATGTGGCAAGACCACCACCCTGCGCGCCATTGCCGGGTTCGAGCCGGTGCACGCAGGCGAGATCCAACTGGCTGGCGAAACCATATCCAGCGCAGGTTTCACCCTGGCCCCGGAGAAACGCCGGATCGGCATGGTGTTTCAGGACTATGCCCTGTTCCCGCACCTGAGCGTGGCGGACAACATTGCTTTCGGCATTCGCAAGCACCCGCAGAGAGAACGAGTGATCACCGAACTGCTGGAGCTGGTCAACCTGAAGAACCTCGGCCAGCGCTTTCCCCACGAACTGTCCGGCGGCCAGCAGCAGCGAGTCGCGCTGGCTCGCGCCCTGGCGCCAGAGCCGCAATTGCTGCTGCTGGACGAGCCCTTCTCCAACCTGGACGGCGAACTGCGGCGCAAGCTCAGCCACGAGGTGCGCGACATCCTCAAGGCCCGCGGCACCAGCGCGATCCTGGTCACCCACGATCAGGAAGAAGCCTTCGCCGTGAGCGATCAGGTCGGGGTATTCAAGGAAGGTCGCCTGGAGCAGTGGGACACCCCCTACAACCTCTATCACGAACCACAGACGCCCTTTGTCGCCAGCTTCATTGGCCAGGGCTACTTCATTCGCGGCCAGCTGAACACGCCGGAATCGGTGCAGACCGAACTGGGTGTACTGCAGGGTAACCGGGCCTATACCTGGCCGACAGGTGGCGCGGTGGACGTCCTGCTGCGCCCGGACGACATCGTCCACGCGCCGGACAGCGACTTGAAAGCCCGGGTGGTCGGCAAGACCTTCCTCGGCGCCTCGACCCTGTATCGCCTGCAATTGCCTACCGGCAGCCAACTGGAATCGATCTTCCCCAGTCACGCCGACCATCAGGTCGGAGCGGATGTCGGCATTCGAGTCGCGGCGGAACACCTGGTGCTGTTCCAGGCCTCAGGCAGCACGGCGGCGCAGATGCCCCATAGCGACTCCGGGGTACGGCGCTACAGCAGCGCTCACTGAGCCGCCTGCGTCGGCAAGCCAGCGCCTACAACAGCACACTGTAGGCGCCGGCTTGCCGGCGAAACCACCACCGCGCAGTCATTCCAGGTGCAAATGCCCGCTGGCAATCAGCCGTGCATGGCCACCGATCTTCACCCGTTCTCCCTCCAAGCGACAGAACAACGCCCCACCTCGCGCCGAACACTGATACGCGCTCAACTGCTGTTTATCCAATTGCTGCGCCCAGTAAGGCGTCAGGCAGCAATGGGTCGAGCCGGTCACCGGATCCTCGTCGATGCCGATGGCCGGAGCAAAATACCGCGAGACAAAGTCATGCCGCTCGCCCCGCGCGGTGACAATCACCCCCGGCCAGGGCAACTTGGCCAGTGCCGCCAGATCAGGCCGACAATCACGGACCGCCTGCTCCGACTCCAGCACCGCCAACAGCTCATTGGCACCCTGCAGATCGACGACCCTGGCGCCGAGTATCTGCGCCACCTGCTCCGCATCGGCCTGGCGACGAGGGCTGCGCAGAGGGAAGTCCAGCCACAACAGGCCACCCTCACGGGTAACGCTCAAGGGCCCCGAGCGGCTGAGAAACTCAAGGCGCTGCCCTGGCTCGCCATACACCTCGAACAGCACGTAAGCACTGGCCAGAGTCGCATGCCCGCACAGGGGCACCTCGGTGGCGGGGGTGAACCAGCGAATCCGCCAGCCTTGGGTTTCGCGCACCACAAACGCGGTTTCCGCCAGATTGTGCTCGGCGGCGATCTGCTGCATCAGTGCGTCGTCAAGCCATGCATCAAGCCGGTAGACCATGGCCGGGTTGCCGGCAAAGGGTTGATCACTGAATGCATCGATCTGTTGAAACTCAAGCTGCATAGCTCTTCTCCTTGATCCGTCGGCGGCCAGCATGGCCTGCGTGACCGGGAGCGCGACAGACACAGACGAGAAGATTTTCCGGCATACAGCAGCGGCCTGTTCAACCGCCGCCCGGGCTCAAGGGCGACCGATGTCGGCAAACCTGGCCTGGGTATGCTCGGCCAGCACCGCTGCCGACAGCTCCACTTCCAGTCCGCGACGACCGGCACTGACAAAAATACTGGCCAAAGGCTGAGCACTGCTGTCGATGAAGGTCCGCAGACGCTTCTTCTGCCCCAACGGGCTGATCCCCCCCAAGAGGTAGCCGGTGGCACGCTGGGCAGCGGCCGGATCGGCCATTTCGGCTTTTTTCACCCCGGCCGCGTGGGCCAGGGCCTTCAAGTCGAGGCTACCGGCGACCGGCACCACGGCCACCAGCAATTCGCCCTTCTCGCTGCTGGCCAGCAGCGTCTTGAACACTTGCGCCGGGTCGAGACTGAGCTTCTCCGCCGCCTCCAGACCATAGGAAGCTGCCTTGGGATCATGTTCGTAACTGTGAATGCGATGTTCGGCGCGAACTTTTTTTAGCAGATCCAATGCAGGGGTCATGGCAGCTCCAAGGGGGACGAAAAGGCAAAACCGAGCGCGCGGATTTTAGGCCATTAATCGACAAAAGGCTCTATTCCAGGCCTCGATCAGCACTGGCCACGGACACCAGGGCAGCACCACCTGTCACTCCCGGGACTGCAGCCCCGGATCATTCATTTGATTGATATCTATAAAATGACCAGCCGTTCACTTTCGACCTTTGACAGCGGTGTTTCTTGTCTATATTTTTTCGTTTCTGAATATCATGCGGTAGATACAAGGCTGTACCCAGCAGCAAGACGAAGCCGGAATGGGGATTCCGTCTTCGTTGGAAGTCGCGCTCCATGCCTTTTGCAGCAGCGCCAGACAACAACAAAAATCGAGGTTCACATGACAACTGCTCTGCAACAACCGTCGCTATCGGGCCAATGCATCGCCGAGTTTCTGGGTACTGCACTGCTGATCTTCTTCGGCACCGGCTGTGTCGCCGCGCTCAAGGTCGCGGGGGCCAGCTTTGGCCTGTGGGAAATCAGCATCATCTGGGGGGTCGGCGTGAGCATGGCGATCTACCTGACCGCCGGAGTTTCCGGCGCCCACCTGAACCCGGCCGTAAGCATCGCCCTGTGCCTGTTCGCCGATTTTGAAAAACGCAAACTGCCGTTCTACATCCTGGCCCAGGTCGCGGGCGCCTTCTGCGCGGCGCTGTTGGTTTACACGCTGTACAGCAACCTGTTCTTCGATTTCGAACAAGCTCACCAGATGATCCGTGGTTCCCAGGCCAGCCTGGAACTGGCCTCGGTCTTCTCCACCTTCCCCAACCCGGCGCTGTCCACGGCCCAGGCGTTCCTGGTGGAAGTGGTGATCACCGCGATTCTCATGGGCGTGATCATGTCCTTGACCGATGACAACAATGGCCTGCCTCGCGGCGCCATGGCGCCTCTGCTGATCGGCCTGCTGATTGCCGTGATCGGCAGTTCCATGGGCCCGCTGACCGGCTTTGCGATGAACCCGGCGCGGGACTTCGGACCTAAACTGATGACGTTCGTCACTGGCTGGGGTGAAATTTCCTTCACCGGCGGCCGTGATATTCCGTATTTCCTGGTACCGATCTTCGCGCCGATCCTGGGTGCCTGCCTCGGTGCAGCGGCCTATCGCGGATTGATCGCGCGCCACCTGCCTAATGCGGCGCCAGCCCCTGAGGCCGAACAGGCCGCCGAAGGCAAGATCAAAGTTTCCTGAATCCAGCGGCGCGTGATCCTGCCCGAATCGATCCCGCGCCAGTTCTCTCTCCCTTATTTCGTCCAAGGCAATCGACATGACCGACATTCAGAATAAGAACTACATCATTGCCCTCGATCAGGGTACGACCAGCTCCCGGGCGATCATTTTCGACCGCGACGCCAACGTGGTGTGCACCGCCCAGCGCGAGTTCGCCCAACACTATCCGCAAGCCGGCTGGGTCGAACATGACCCCATGGAAATCTTCGCCACCCAGAGCGCGGTGATGGTCGAGGCCCTGGCACAAGCCGGCCTGCATCACGACCAGGTAGCCGCCATCGGCATCACCAACCAGCGGGAAACCACCGTGGTCTGGGACAAGACCACCGGCCGCCCGATCTACAACGCCATCGTCTGGCAATGCCGGCGCAGCACCGAAATCTGCCAGCAGCTCAAGCGCGACGGCCTGGAAGACTACATTCGCGAAACCACCGGTCTGGTCACCGACCCCTATTTCTCCGGCACCAAGCTCAAGTGGATCCTCGACAACGTCGAAGGCAGCCGCGAGCGCGCCCGCAGCGGCGAGCTGCTGTTCGGCACCATCGACAGTTGGCTGATCTGGAAATTCACCGGTGGCAAGACCCACGTCACCGACTACACCAACGCCTCGCGCACCATGCTCTTCAACATCCACACCCTGGAGTGGGACGCGAAGATGCTGGAGGTGCTGGACATCCCGCGGGAAATGCTTCCAGAAGTGAAGTCCTCGTCGGAAATCTACGGCCGGACCAAGAGCGGCATCGCCATTGGCGGCATCGCCGGCGACCAGCAAGCGGCGCTGTTCGGCCAGATGTGCGTCGAGCCGGGCCAGGCCAAGAACACCTACGGCACCGGCTGCTTCCTGCTGATGAACACCGGCGACAAGGCGGTCAAATCCCAGCACGGCATGCTCACCACCATCGCTTGCGGCCCACGGGGCGAAGTGGCCTACGCCCTGGAAGGCGCTGTGTTCAACGGTGGCTCCACCGTGCAGTGGCTGCGTGACGAGCTGAAGATCATCAACGACGCCCACGACACCGAATACTTCGCCAACAAGGTCAAGGACAGCAATGGCGTGTACCTGGTGCCGGCCTTCACCGGCCTCGGCGCGCCCTACTGGGACCCCTATGCCCGTGGCGCATTGTTCGGCCTGACCCGTGGCGTGCGCGTGGACCACATCATCCGCGCCGCCCTGGAATCCATCGCCTACCAGACCCGCGACGTGCTTGACGCCATGCAGCAGGATTCCGGCGAACGCCTCAAAGCCCTGCGCGTGGACGGCGGCGCCGTGGCCAACAACTTCCTCATGCAGTTCCAGGCCGACATCCTCGGCACCCAGGTTGAGCGCCCGCAAATGCGCGAAACCACGGCCCTGGGCGCCGCCTACCTGGCCGGCCTGGCCTGCGGTTTCTGGGGCAGCCTGGAAGAACTGCGGGGCAAGGCGGTGATCGAGCGCGAGTTCGAACCACAACTGGGCGAAGCGGAAAAAGAAGGCCTGTACGCAGGCTGGAAGAAGGCAGTCAGCCGCACCCGCGACTGGGAACCTCACGAAGAGGCCAAATAAGCCAAGCCGTGGATAGGTAACCGCTTGTAACTGGTAGGGAGGGGATTCCTGCGGCATCATGGGCAAATTTTGCACGGCAGCCCAAAGGAAGCCCCATGAATCTGCCTCCCCGTCAGCAGCAAATCCTCGATCTGGTCCGCGAACGCGGCTACGTCAGCATCGAGGAATTGGCCCAGCTGTTCGTTGTGACACCGCAAACCATCCGCCGCGATATCAACCAACTGGCGGAAGCCAATCTGCTGCGTCGCTACCACGGCGGCGCGGCCTATGACTCCAGCGTAGAAAACACCGCCTACGCCATGCGCGCCGACCAGATGCGCGACGAAAAGCAGCGCATCGGCGAAGCCGTTGCCGCGCAGATCCCCGATCACGCCTCGCTGTTCATCAACATCGGCACCACCACCGAATCCATCGCCCGTGCCCTGCTCAACCACAGCCACCTGAAGATCATCACCAACAACCTGCACGTGGCCTCGATGCTCAGTGCCAAGGATGATTTCGACGTGCTGCTCACCGGCGGCAATGTGCGCCGTGACGGCGGCGTGGTAGGCCAGGCCAGCGTCGACTTCATCAACCAGTTCAAGGTCGACTTCGCCCTGGTGGGCATCAGCGGCATCGACGAGGACGGCAGCCTGCTGGACTTCGACTACCAGGAAGTGCGGGTGTCCCAGGCGATCATCGCCAATGCCCGGCAAGTGATCCTGGCCGCCGACTCCAGCAAGTTCGGGCGCAACGCCATGATCCGCCTCGGCCCCATCAGCCTGATCGATTGCCTGGTCACCGATCAGCAACCGGTCCCGGCCCTGAGCCAACTGCTCAACCAGCACAAGATCCGCCTCGAAGTGGTCTGAGCTCCCCTCCCGCAAGGCGAAGCAGGCCGGATTCCAGCGCCGGCCCATGGCGCGGCGCTACAGCCCCCCCCTGCCCCGCGCACCTGCCTGGTGCGCTCCAAGCCTTCGGGCGTGCTGCAACCGCGGCATCAATCGCCTGACAATGTTCGAAAACCATCTTCCAAAGCCGCTTCGATCAGTTTTTTCAATCGAAACACGCTGGATGCAGGGTTCTTTATGCGCTAGTATTTTCGAAAATGAACATTAATGTTCGAATTCAAATACCAAAGCAACACGAGGCCCGTCGATGCCCACTTCTACCTTGCCCGCGCGCCCTCTCTCCGAGGTTTACGATATCGCCGTCATCGGCGGTGGGATCAATGGTGTTGGAATTGCCGCGGATGCGGCAGGTCGCGGCTTGTCCGTGTTCCTTTGCGAAAAGGACGATCTGGCCAGCCACACGTCGTCGGCCAGCAGCAAGCTGATCCACGGCGGCCTGCGCTACCTCGAACATTACGAATTCCGCCTGGTACGCGAAGCCCTGGCCGAACGCGAAGTACTGCTGGCCAAGGCGCCACATATCGTCAAACCCATGCGTTTTGTCCTGCCGCACCGGCCACACCTGCGCCCGGCGTGGATGATTCGCGCCGGCCTGTTCCTGTATGACCACCTGGGCAAGCGGGAAAAACTCGCCGGTTCGCGCAGCCTGAAGTTCGGTGCCGACAGCGCGCTGAAGGCCGAGATCAGCAAAGGCTTCGAATACTCCGACTGCTGGGTCGACGATGCCCGCCTGGTAGTGCTCAACGCCATGGCCGCCCGCGAACACGGCGCCCACGTGCATACCCAGACCCGTTGCGTCAGCGCCCGGCGCAGCAAGGGCCTGTGGCAACTGGAACTGGAACGGGCCGACGGCAGCCTGTTCTCCATCACCGCCAAGGCCCTGGTGAACGCGGCCGGTCCCTGGGTCGCCAAGTTCATCAAGGATGACCTGAAGCTGGAATCGCCTTACGGCATCCGCCTGATCCAGGGCAGCCACCTGATCGTGCCCCGGCTGTACGAGGGCGAGCACGCGCACATCCTGCAGAACGAGGACCAGCGCATTGTCTTCACCATTCCCTACCTCGATCAGTTCACCCTGATCGGCACCACCGACCGGGAATACACCGGCGACCCGGCCAAGGTCGCAATCACCGAAGGCGAAACCGACTACCTGCTGCAGGTGGTCAACGCGCACTTCAAGAAGCAGCTGAGCCGCAGCGATATCCTGCACAGCTACTCCGGTGTTCGCCCGCTATGCAATGACGAATCCGACAACCCTTCGGCGGTGACTCGCGACTACACCCTGGCCCTTTCCGGCACTGGCGAGGAAGCTCCGCTGCTCTCGGTGTTCGGCGGCAAGCTGACCACCTACCGCAAGCTGGCAGAATCGGCCATGGCGCAACTGGCTCCCTACTTCAAGCAGGCCAAGCCGAGCTGGACCGCTCAGGCCACCCTGCCCGGCGGCGAGCAGATGAGCACGCCGCAAGCCCTGGCGGAAGCCATCCGCAAGAAATTCGACTGGGTGCCCAGCCAGATCGCCCGCCGCTGGGCCACCACCTATGGCAGCCGCACCTGGCGCCTGCTGGAAGGCGTGCACAACCTCAATGACCTGGGTGAACACCTGGGGGGCGGCCTGTACACCCGCGAAGTGGATTATCTGTGCGCCGAGGAATGGGCGCTCAAGGCCGAGGATATTCTCTGGCGCCGGAGCAAGCTGGGCTTGTTCACCACCGCTGCCGAACAACAGCAGTTGCGGGATTATCTGCAAAAGGTCGAGGACAATCGCGGCAAGATCAAGGCAGCCTGAACGCCACGGATCAAGCCAAGCCCCTGCGCCGGAAGGCCCAGGGGCTTTTTTGTGCCCCACCCTGGCCAGCCGCTCGCGTCGGCCGGCGCCGACCGCAGAGTACCGCGTTCGGTTTTCCGAATGGCCAGCCGAAAGGGATTCGGATAACCGGATGGAAGCGCGGAAATTTATACCAGAAAAATATTTAATATCCTTGTAAATCAAAGACTTGATCATGATCAATGGGTCTGGCACGACTCATGCTCTACACTGTGCGACGAATGCCTGTCGCGCCAACACTTCAGGAGCCGTCAAGGCATTCGCTGTATATAAGAGCCGTCGAACTGGCTTCATAAAAAAAACAAATGTCGAGGAAATATTGATGCGCATCGTTCCCCATCTGTTGGGCGCAGCTATCGCTGCCGCTCTGATTAGCACTCCAGTTTTCGCTGCCGAGCTCACCGGCACACTGAAGAAAATCAAAGAATCCGGCACCATCACCCTCGGACATCGCGACGCTTCCATCCCGTTTTCCTACATCGCTGACGCTTCCGGCGTGCCAGTGGGCTACTCCCACGACATCCAGCTGAAAATCGTCGAAGCGATCAAGAAAGACCTCGACATGCCTGACCTGAAGGTCAAGTACAACCTGGTGACCTCCCAGACCCGTATCCCGCTGGTGCAGAACGGCACCGTGGACGTCGAGTGCGGCTCCACCACCAACAACGTCGAGCGCCAGCAACAGGTCGACTTCTCGGTCGGCATCTTTGAAATCGGTACCCGTCTGCTGTCCAAAAAGGACTCGACCTACAAGGACTTCCCTGACCTGAAAGGCAAGAACGTGGTGACCACCGCCGGTACCACTTCCGAGCGCATTCTCAAGGCCATGAACGCCGACAAGCAGATGGGCATGAACGTGATCTCCGCCAAGGACCACGGTGAGTCGTTCCAGATGCTGGAATCGGGCCGCGCCGTTGCCTTCATGATGGACGACGCGTTGCTGGCCGGTGAGATGGCCAAGGCCAAGAAGCCTGCCGACTGGGCCGTGACCGGTACTCCACAGTCCTACGAAATCTACGGCTGCATGGTGCGCAAGGGCGATGCCCCGTTCAAGAAAGCCGTGGATGACGCCATCGTCGCCACCTACAAATCGGGCGAGATCAACAAGATCTACGACAAATGGTTCCAATCGCCGATCCCACCAAAAGGCCTGAACCTGATGTTCCCGATGAGCGACGAGCTCAAGGCCCTGATCGCCAACCCGACCGACAAAGCGGCTGACGATAAAAAGTCCTGATTCCTGACTAACCTTATCTCCCGAAGGGGCGCCGCCCCTTCGGGAGTCTGTCACTACCTGCTGGCATTTTTTTGGAAACACTCGAACCGGTGGTTGTCGAGCCGATCGCGTGTGCCTGGCCGTCCTGGCCGGGTGGGAACGGACGTCCCCAGGCGGGTGCTTGTACATCGAACGATCTGAGGGGTAACCCTAATGAATTACAACTGGGACTGGGGCGTGTTCTTCAAGTCCACCGGCGTGGGCAGTGAGACCTATCTCGACTGGTTCATCAGCGGCCTGGGCTGGACCATCGCCATCGCCGTGGTGGCCTGGATCATCGCGCTGCTGCTGGGGTCGATCCTGGGCGTCATGCGCACCGTGCCAAATCGCCTGGTGTCGGGCATCGCCACCGTCTACGTGGAGATCTTCCGTAACGTGCCGCTGCTGGTGCAGCTGTTCATCTGGTACTTCCTGGTGCCCGATCTGCTGCCGGCCAACCTTCAGGAGTGGTACAAGCAGGACCTCAACCCGACCACCTCGGCCTACCTGAGCGTTGTCGTGTGCCTGGGCCTGTTCACCGCCGCCCGGGTCTGCGAACAGGTCCGTACCGGCATCCAGGCGCTGCCCCGCGGCCAGGAGTCCGCCGCTCGCGCCATGGGCTTCTCGCTGCCGCAGATCTACTGGAACGTGCTGCTGCCCCAGGCCTACCGGATCATCATTCCGCCGCTCACCTCGGAATTCCTCAACGTCTTCAAGAACTCCTCCGTGGCGTCCCTGATCGGCCTGATGGAACTGCTGGCCCAGACCAAGCAGACCGCCGAGTTCTCGGCCAACCTGTTCGAAGCCTTCACCCTGGCTACCTTGATCTACTTCACCCTGAACATGAGCCTGATGCTGCTGATGCGCCTGGTGGAGAAGAAAGTTTCGGTCCCCGGCCTGATCTCCGTGGGAGGTAAATAATGGAATTCGACTTCTCGGGCATCGTCCCGGCCATTCCCGGTCTGTGGAACGGCATGCTGATGACCCTCAAGCTGATGGTCATGGGCGTGGTCGGCGGGATCATCCTCGGCACCTTGCTGGCCCTGATGCGCTTGTCCCACAACAAGCTGCTGTCGAACCTGGCAGGCGCCTACGTCAACTACTTCCGCTCGATCCCGCTGCTGCTGGTGATCACCTGGTTCTACCTGGCAGTGCCTTTCGTGCTGCGCTGGATCACTGGCGAAGACACCCCGATCGGCGCATTCACCTCGTGCATCGTGGCCTTCATGATGTTCGAAGCGGCGTACTTCTGCGAAATCGTCCGCGCCGGCGTGCAGTCCATTCCCAAGGGCCAGATGGGCGCCGCCCAGGCACTGGGCATGAGCTATGGCCAGACCATGCGCCTGATCATCCTGCCCCAGGCGTTCCGCAAGATGACCCCTTTGCTGCTGCAGCAGAGCATCATCCTGTTCCAGGACACCTCCCTGGTGTACACCGTGGGCCTGGTGGACTTCCTCAACGCCTCGCGTTCCAGCGGCGACATCATCGGCC
This sequence comes from Pseudomonas sp. TKO26, assembly GCF_003225665.1. Lineage (NCBI taxonomy): Bacteria > Pseudomonadati > Pseudomonadota > Gammaproteobacteria > Pseudomonadales > Pseudomonadaceae > Pseudomonas > Pseudomonas sp. TKO26. The sequence goes on along the minus strand of NZ_QKLN01000001.1, from coordinate 361,675 downwards.
GCTCCAATGAATTCCTGATCGTTGCCGGTCTGGTCTATTTCACAATCAGCTTTGCCGCCTCGCTGCTGGTCAAGCGTCTGCAAAAAAGGTTCGCCGTATGATCTCTATCAAGAACATCAACAAGTGGTATGGGGACTTCCAGGTGCTGACCGATTGCAGCACCGAGGTCAAGAAGGGTGAAGTGGTGGTGGTCTGCGGGCCGTCCGGCTCGGGCAAGTCGACCCTGATCAAGTGCGTCAATGCCCTGGAACCCTTCCAAAAGGGCGACATCGTGGTGGACGGCACCTCCATCGCCGACCCGAAGACCAACCTGCCGAAGCTGCGTTCTCGGGTGGGCATGGTGTTCCAGCACTTCGAACTGTTCCCGCACCTGACCATCACCGAAAACCTGACCATCGCGCAGATCAAGGTCCTGGGTCGCAGCAAGGAAGAGGCCACCAAGAAAGGCCTGCAACTGCTGGACCGCGTCGGCCTCGCCGCCCATGCCCACAAGCACCCGGGCCAGCTGTCCGGCGGCCAGCAACAGCGCGTGGCCATCGCCCGCGCCCTGGCCATGGATCCGATCGTCATGCTGTTCGACGAGCCGACCTCGGCCCTGGACCCGGAAATGGTCAATGAAGTACTGGACGTCATGGTGCAACTGGCCCAGGAAGGCATGACCATGATGTGCGTGACCCACGAAATGGGCTTTGCCCGCAAAGTGGCCAACCGCGTGATCTTCATGGACAAGGGCCAGATCATCGAAGACTGCCAGAAAGAGGAATTCTTCGGCGACATCAGCGCCCGCTCCGAACGTGCCCAGCACTTCCTCGAGAAGATCCTGCAGCACTAAACCGCTAGCGCTGTGCTTACCCTTGTGGCGAGGGAGCTTGCTCCCGCTGGGTCGCGCAGCGACCCCAAAACCGCCCCATGCGTGCTACCCGAGACACGCATGGGCGGTCCGCGACTGCTTCGCAGCCGAGCGGGAGCAAGCTCCCTCGCCACGCTGGTTGACCCAAGGCATCTGTGATGAAATGCGACCCCACTCTCTATCGCGCCGCGCCGCCATCACTTGCCGTGAAACCCCGTCTGATCCGCCAGCTGTTCCTGCCGCCCCTGGTCATCCTGCTGATGATCGGCCTGGGCTACATCGGCTTCTGGGTCAGCGAACACAACGGTATCCGCACCCTCGGCGAAAATGGCGAACGCCAGCTGGAGCTGCACGCCCGCGCCGTAGAAAGCGAGATCAGCAAATACACCTATCTGCCCAGCCTGCTGGAACTGGAATCCAGTGTCTCGCGCTTGCTGGACGACCCCTCGCCGGAACACCGGCAGACCGTCAATCAATACCTCGAAGGCCTGAACCGCCGCAGTCGCAGCCGGGCCATCTATGTCCTGGACACCACCGGCCGGGTACTGGCCACCAGCAACTGGCGCGACGTCGACAGCTACCTGGGTGAGGACCTGTCGTTTCGCGCCTACTTCCAGAACGCCGTGCGTGGCCAACCCGGACGCTTCTACGGCATCGGCAGCACCAACGGCGAACCCGGCTACTACCTGGCCCACGGCCTGGAAGAGCACGGCAAGATCATTGGCGTGGCGGTGGTCAAGGTGCGCCTGGAAGCCCTGGAAGAACGCTGGCAGCGCGCCCGTCTGGAGGCCTTCGTCAGCGACGAGAACGGCATCATCATCCTCTCCAGCGACCCGGCGCGTCGCCTCAAGTCGGTCCGCCCCTTGAGCGACGACACCAAGGAGCGCCTGGCCCGCAGCCTGCAGTACTACTGGTTTCCACTCAATGAACTCGAACCCCTGGCCCGGGAGCGCCTGGCCGAAGGCGTGGAGAAACTGACCTTCCCCGCCAACACCGAGCTCGAATCCGACGGCAAGGCCATCAGCTACCTGTCCCAGACCCGTCCCCTGAGCGACACGCCGTGGAATTTCACCCTGCTCACGCCCCTGCAGGACCTGCGCCGCGAAGCCATCAACCAGGGCATCTTGGTGGCCGTGGCGTTTGCCCTGGTGGCCTTCTTGCTGATCGCCTGGAACGAGCGACGCAAGGTCATCGCCACCCGCCTGGCAGCCCGTGAAGCCCTGCAGGAAGCCAACAGCCAGCTGGAACGGCGGATCGCCGAACGCACCGCCGACCTGCGGGCCAGCAACGAGCGGCTCAAGGGCCAGATCCGCGAACGCCGCCAGGCCGAGGAAACCCTGCGCCGGGCCCAGGACGAGCTGGTCCAGGCCGGCAAGCTGGCGGCCATCGGCCAGATGTCCACCAGCATTGCCCACGAACTCAACCAGCCCCTGGCGGCGCTGCGCCCCCTGTCCGGCAACACCGTGCGTTTCCTCGACCGCGGCGCCCTGGACCCCGCCAGCGCCACCCTCAAGACCATCAACGAACTGATCGACCGCATGGGCCGCATCACCGCCAGCCTGCGCTCCTTCGCCCGCCGCGGCGACGACCTGGGCCAGGCCAGCCTGGACAAGGCGGTGGACGCCGCCCTGCAGATTCTCAACGCCCGCATCGAACCCCTGCCCCTGCAACTGCACCGCGACTTCAGTGAACAGACCCTGCAGATCGACCAGACCCGCCTGGAGCAGATCCTGATCAACCTGATCGGCAATGCCCTGGACGCCATGCAGGCGCAGCCGGCGCCGGAACTGTGGCTGGAAGGCGAACCCGGCGACGGCAAATACCGCCTGCGGGTGCGCGACAACGGCCACGGCATCGATCTTGAGGCGCGCAAGCACCTGTTCGAACCCTTCTTCACCACCAAACCCGGCGAGCAGGGCCTGGGCCTGGGCCTGACCCTGTCCGCCAGCCTGGCCGCCGCCACCGGCGGCAGCCTGGGGGTGGAGCACCCGGCAAGCGGCGGCACCGCCTTTGTCCTCTGCTTGCCACTGGCAAGCCCCACTCAAGCCGAGTCGATATGAACAACGAGCTGACCGTGCTGATCGTCGAAGACGACCCCCATGTCCTGCTGGGTTGCCAGCAGGCCCTGGCCCTGGAAGACATCCCCTGCATTGGCGTGGGCAGCGCCGAGGAGGCCCTGGCCCAGGTTGGCGACAACTTCCCCGGCATCGTGGTCAGTGACATCCGCCTGCCGGGCATCGACGGCCTGGAACTGCTGAGCCGCCTCAAAGAGCGCGATCGCAGCCTGCCGGTGGTGCTGATCACCGGCCACGGCGATATCTCCATGGCCGTCGGCGCGATGCAGAAAGGCGCCTACGACTTCATGGAAAAACCCTTCTCCCCCGAGCGCCTGGTGGACGTGGCCCGCCGTGCCCTGGAACAACGGGGCCTGGCCCGGGAAGTGACTTCGCTACGCCGCCAACTGGCCGAGCGCAATTCCCTGGAAGGCCGGATCATCGGTCGCTCGCCGGCCATGCAGAACCTGCGGGAGCTGATCGCCAACGTCGCCGATACCTCGGCCAACGTGCTGATCGAAGGCGAAACCGGCACCGGCAAAGAGCTGGTCGCCCGCTGCCTGCATGACTTCAGCCGCCGCCATTCGCAACAGTTCGTCGCCCTGAACTGCGGCGGCTTGCCGGAGAACCTGTTCGAAAGTGAAATCTTTGGCCACGAGGCCAACGCCTTCACCGGGGCCGGCAAGCGGCGCATCGGCAAGATCGAGCACGCCCACCAGGGCACCTTGTTCCTCGATGAAGTGGAAAGCATGCCGATCAACCTGCAGATCAAGCTGCTGCGGGTGTTGCAGGAGCGGACCCTAGAACGCCTGGGTTCGAACCAGAGCGTGGCCGTGGATTGTCGGGTGATCGCCGCCACCAAGTCGGACCTGGACGAGCTGAGCCGGGCCAAGGCCTTTCGCAGCGACCTGTACTACCGCCTCAACGTGGTGACCCTGGAACTGCCGCCCCTGCGCGAGCGCCGCGAGGACATCCTGCAACTGTTCGAACACTTCCTGCAGCAGTCATCCCTGCGTTTCGACCGGGCTGTGCCGGAACTGGACAACCAGACCCTGTCGAGCCTGATGAGCCACGACTGGCCGGGCAACGTGCGCGAACTGCGCAACGTCGCCGAGCGCTTCGCCCTGGGCCTGCCGGCGTTCAAGAAGAGCGGCGCCAGCCCGGCCCAGGGCCTGGGTTTTGCCGAGGCGGTGGAAGCCTTCGAACGCAACCTGCTCAACGATGCCTTGCAGCGCAGCGGCGGCAACCTGACCCAGGCCAGCCAGGAGCTGGGCATGGCCAAGACCACCCTGTTCGACAAGGTCAAGAAATACGGCCTGAGCCATTAACCCAAGGCGCGAGTATCCATGGATCTATTGTTGAAGGCCGCCCTGGGCGCGGCGGTGGTGGTGATTCTGGCGGCCCTGGCCAAGACCCGGAACTACTACATCGCCGGCCTTGTGCCGCTGTTCCCGACCTTTGCCCTGATCGCCCACTACATCGTCGGCAAGGGCCGCTCGCTCGACGACCTGAAGACCACCATCCTGTTCGGCATGTGGTCGATCATTCCCTACTTCGTCTACCTGGCGACCCTGTATGTGATGGTCGACCGCCTGCGCCTGGAAGCCTCCCTGGCGGTGGCGGCCGTGGCCTGGCTGATCGCCGCGACGATCCTGGTCAGCGTCTGGGTGCGCCTCCACGCCTGAGGCCCCGCCCTTTCTGTAGGAGCGAGCTTGCTCGCGAAGCCGGCGCCGCAGCCTGTCGCCGGCCACCCTGGCCCAACCCTTGCATTTACCCGCTAAAGCCCGTCCAGCCTGCGTTTGCGCGTTATCACGCAGTTTCTGGAGGGCGCTGCCATGGGTAAAGAACACCTTGAATATCTTAGATCTCGACCACAGCCTGACCGCCCAGGAGCCGATCATGCGGCGCCTGAACAGCGGCCAGGCGCGACGCCTTGACCTGCTGGACCTGGGCCCCAAGCTGCGCCTCTGGTCCACCGAACGCACCTACCGCCATTTTCGCGAGCGCCTGGGCCAACGTCCCCGGCACAGCGGCCCACAGCCGGAAATCTTCTTCGTCGGCTCCGGTGACTATCACCACCTGACCCCGGCCTTTCTGTACGACCTCAAAGAGCCGGTGAGCCTGATCCACTTCGACAACCACCCCGACTGGGTACGCTTCGCCCCGCGCCGGCACTGCGGCTCCTGGGTCAACCGGGCGCTGCAGTTGCCGAACATCCAGCGCATCATCACCCTCGGCCCGTGCAGCGAAGACCTGCACAACCCGCAACTGCGCGGCGGCAACCTCGGCGCCCTGAAGCACGGCAAACTGCAGCTGTTTCCCTGGCAACACGCGCCGTCCAAGGTCTGGGGCCGGGTCGGCGACGGCGCCGGGCATCAGCAGCAGGAAAACCACCTGCACTGGCGCAACCTGGCGGACCTGGACTGGGCCAGCTTCCTTTCGCAGATGATCGACAGCCTGCCCACCGAAGCGGTGTGGATCACCATCGACAAGGACGTGCTGGCCAGCGAAGACGCCGCCACCAACTGGGACCAGGGCGGCATGCGCCTGACCCACCTGCTGCAGGCACTGCGCGAACTGGCGGCGCGCAAGCGCATCCTGGGCATCGACGTCTGTGGCGAGTTCGCCCAGCCGGCCTTCAGCAACGCCTTCAAACGCTGGGAAGCCAAGTCCGACCAGCCCCCGGCCGAGCGCTGGAGCCAGGACGACCTGCTGCGCAACTCAGTAACCAATGAAGCCCTGATTACGCTGTTCGAGGAGCTGTTCCCGTGACCCTGACCGTTGTTCTACTGGTGGCCTTTTCGATCCTCCTGGACGTGATTGGCCAACTCTGTTTCAAGCTCGGCCTCGACCGCCTGCCGGAGCTGGAAGGCGGCTTTCGCCTGAATGCCTTCTGGGGCCAGGTGTTCAACGCGCCCCTGCTGTGGTGCGGCATCGGCGCCTACGCCATCGAGTTCTTCGTCTGGCTCGAAGCCCTGTCCCGGGCGCCCCTGAGCCTGTTGTTCCCGGCGGCGGCCCTGGCCTATTGCGGCGTGGTACTGGCGGGCAAGGTGGTGCTGGGCGAGATCGTCAGCCGCCGACGCTGGCTCGGCACCCTGGTGATCACCGCCGGGGTGATGCTGGTGTGCGTGGCCAGTACCTGAGCCTCATTCAACGAATAGAAGGAAACGCTTCATGAGTTCGAACACCTCCCACGGCTGGCTGCACGAGCGTCTGGGCACCATCGTGCTCTGGGCCCTGCTGATCGGCTTCGAGAGCGCCGGGCAGATCGCCACCAAGGTCGGCGGCGACCAGTTGGGGCAGATGGACTTCAACCTGCAATGGCTGGCAGCGGTTGCGGTCAATCCCGGCGTGTTGATGGCAATTGCCTGCTACATCGGCGCTTTTTTCGTTTGGATGCTGATCCTGCGCCGCAGCAGCCTGTCCCTGGCCTTCCCCTTGAGCTCCCTGGTGTTCGTGGTGGTCCTGCTGGGGTCGTGGCTGGGCCTGGGTGAGCAGATCAGCCTGCTGCACTGGATCGGCGTCTTCGTGATCATCGGCGGGATTGCCCTGCTGGCGGAGGGTGAAGAGGCCTGAGGGCCCCTTCGCTGGCGAGCCAGCTCCTACGGTGGGGGATTGGCGTGACGTCCTTGCCGGCGAAAGGCAGTCTTGCGGTCAGGCTTTGCGGTGGGATAGCAGGAAGCCCAGGCCGTGGGACAGCGGAATCACTTTTACCCCCGCCGCCCGCTGCTGCTCGCGAATCTCGCGGTGGAAGGCCTTGACCTTGGTCCAGTGCATCTTCGGCCGGTAGTGATGCTCGGCGTGGTAGCCGTTGTTCATCCAGATCAGGTTGTACAGCGGGCTGTAGGAACTCACGCCCCAGGCAATCGGCAGGTCGGGATTGCCCCCCAGGTGCTCGTAGTAGCCATTGAGGGACGACAGCGATTGTCCCAGGTACCAGAACGGCAGCAGCACCAGCACCGCGTGCCAGTCATACAGCGCCAGGGCCAGGTAGAAGGCCACGGTGACGCCGATTTCCACCTTCACCCAGCGCGCATCGTCAGGCCGCTTGCGCTGCATTTCCTGGTAGATCTCCTTGGGATCGTCGCGAAAGAAGCTCAGGAAGGTGTAGGCCCAGGGGTTGTCCGGCTGGCCATTCTTGCCGTGCAGGTAGATCGACAGCGGATCCACGGTCTTGCCCTGGGCATCGGGACGATCGGAGTTGCCACGGTGGTGGCGGTTGTGGATGTCGCGGTACAGGGTCTGGGAAAAACCGATGGTCACCGACAACAGCAGATCGAAGGCGCGGTTCATCCACCCCGGGGTGAAGTAGGCGTTATGGATCTGATTGTGGGAAATGCTATTGATGCTCCACGACAGGCTGACCGCATACAGCAGCGCCGCCGGGAGAATGCCCCACCAGGACAGGGCGTGAAAGTCCAGCACCAGCCACAGGACAAAAGCGAAATGCGCCAGGGCCATGACAATCGGGATCAGGTCCCAGAGGGAATGGGCAAGCAGACGGTAGGCGGGTCGAGCCATGAAGAACTTCCTGAGAAATTGAATTCATGACCGCCTTTGCAAAGGCCAGACCAGTTTTCACCGGGGCCAGCGCAGGCCGGGCCGCGGCCGGCGCTGGCGCGCTTCAGAACTTGTAGCTGATGGCGGTCTGTACCTGGCCCTGGTTGACCTCGCCCCGATCGCGAACGATGGAGCTGTCCGCGGCGGAATTGGCCAGACGGATCCAGCTGGCGCTGGCCACCAGCGACCAGTTGTCCCCCAGGGGGAACTGGAAACTCTGGCTCAGGGTGAAGTTCTGCAGGCCACCGCCGGCGTTGTAGCGGTCGATACCAGAGGCCAGAGACTCTTTGCTGCTGACGCCATAGAAGGTGTTGGCCTGACGGTCGTCGGCAAAGTGCAGGGTCAGTTCGTTGCTGCCAATGATGCCCATGCCCAGGGGATAACCGATCTCGCCACCGAGCTTGCCCAGCAGGCCGCCCTGGCCGCCGGCACCGCCGACCGCCTGGCCCAGGGTGGCGAACAGCCGCCAGAAGTCATCCGGAGCGTATTCAATGAAACCGCCGATATCGGCCATGTCGCGCACGTCCCGCAAGCCGCGCAGCTTGCCGTCGGAGTTGCGCCCCTGCAGGTAGTTGACGTAGGGACCGGCACTCAAGCCATTGCCCTTGAAGGCACTCCAGGTCAGGCCGTCATCGGTGCTCAGGCTGACATCGCCCCACTCCAGATCCATATATGGCAGCGGCACCGTGTCGTAGCTGCTGCCGGTCGGGTCGTGGGGCTGGTAGCCGAGGCCAAGTCCCAGTTCACCGGTGATGCCGGAGTCGGCGGCGGCGCCCATTGCCGCGCCCAGCGACAGCAGGCCGGCCAGGATGGCGGAGAAAGAAAGCCTAGGCATGAGTGAGTTTCCTTGTCTGAACAGCCGCGCATCAATCACCAGAGCGGCCCATGGATGCAAGCACTGATGTTGGTTGTAGCAAGCTACAAAAATTGTAGCCAGAAAGCTACAAATCCCCTCCCAACCCAGCCAGAGCCCCGGCCCTGCTGGGTTTTCGCCACTTGGCACAGTCCCTGCTGTACCCCTGCCGCAAGCGCAAACAGCGCTCTTATTCAACAGGTAACAGCAGATGATGCACTGGCATATCGTATGTGACTTCGACGGGACCATCTCCCGCGCCGACGTGATCGATAACGTTCTCCAACGCTTCGCCGACCCGAGCTGGGAAGGTATCGAGCAGGAATGGCTGGACGGTCACATCGGCTCCCGAGAATGCCTCAGCCGCCAACTGGCCCTGGTCAAGGCTTCGCCCGCCGAACTGCTGGGCTACTTCGACAGCGTCGAAATCGACCCTGACTTCCCCGACTTCGTCGATCACGTGATCGGCCTGGGCGCTTCCATCGAAGTGGTCAGCGACGGCATCGAACAGGGCATCGCCCGGATCCTGGCACGCAACTACGTGACCCTGCTGCCGATCCTCGCCAACCGCCTGCGCCAGGTCGACCACAACAGCTGGCGCATCGACTTCCCCTATGCCAGCGACGCCTGCCGCGCCGCTTCCGGCAATTGCAAGTGCAAGTCCACCCCACGGGGCAAGCGCGTGCTGGTGATCGGCGACGGTCAGTCGGACATGTGCGTGGCTTCCACCGCCGACTTCGTGTTCGCCAAGGACCGCCTGGCCGACTACTGCGAACGCAACAAGATTCCTCATGCGCGGTTCGACTCCTTCGCCGAACTGCCGGCGCTGCTGGCCAAGCTGCCGAACAACGCCGCCAACGCGACCAATTTCTCTCTTGAAACCCAGGAACTCTTCCACCATGTCTGATATCCGCATCGCTACCGCCGAAGACCAGATCCTTCTGGAAAAAGAAGCCAAGTACTGCTCCTACGGCGATACCGTTCACTACATCGAGCCGCCGCGCATTTTCAGCCGCTGCGAAGGCTCCTATGTCTGGGACACCAGCGACCAGGCTTACCTCGACCTGCAGATGTGGTACTCGGCGGTGAACTTCGGCTACGCCAACCCGCGCCTGAACAACGCCCTCAAGCAACAGATCGACACCCTGCCGCAGATCGCCAGCCAGTACCTGCACAAGGGCAAGATCGAGCTGTCGGAAATGATCGCCGTGGACGCCAAGAAGAAGTTCGGCCTCGATGGTCGCGTGCACTTCAACGTCGGCGGTTCGCAGTCGGTCGAGGACTCGCTGAAAGTGGTGCGTAACGCCACCAACGGCAAGAGCCTGATGTTCGCCTTCGAAGGCGGCTACCACGGTCGTACCCTGGGTGCCTCGTCGATCACCTCCAGCTACCGCTACCGTCGCCGCTACGGCCACTTCGGCGAGCGCGCGCAGTTCATCCCGTTCCCGTACCACTTCCGCGGCCCTAAAGGCATGACCAAGGAAGAGTACGGCAGCCACTGCGTGAAGCAGTTCGCCCGCCTGTTCGAAACCGAATACAACGGTGTGTGGGACCCGAAAGTCGGCCAGAGCGAATACGCCGCCTTCTACGTCGAGCCGATCCAGGGCACCGGCGGCTACGTGATCCCGCCGATGAACTTCTACAGCGAGCTCAAGCAGGTCCTGGACCAGCACGGCATCCTGCTGGTAGTGGACGAAATCCAGATGGGCTTCTACCGCACCGGCAAGCTGTGGTCGATCGAGCACTTCGACGTCCAACCCGACGTGATCGTGTTCGGCAAGGCGCTGACCAACGGCCTCAACCCGCTGGGCGGCATCTGGGCCCGTGAAGAGCTGATCAACCCGGGCGTGTTCCCGCCAGGTTCGACTCACTCCACCTTCGCCTCCAACCCACTGGGCACCGCCGTGGGCCTGGAAATGTTCAAGATGACCAGCGAGATCGACTACGGCGCGATGGTCATGGAAAAGGGCAAGTACTTCCTCGAAGGCCTCAAGGACCTGCAGAAACGCTACCCGATCATCGGCGACGTCGACGGCCTGGGCCTGGCCCTGCGCTGCGAAATCTGCACCACCGACGGCTTCACCCCGGACAAGGCGACCCTGGACTTCATGGTCGAGGAAGGCATGAAGGGCGACATCGAAATCGACGGCCAGCGCCTGGGCCTGATCCTCGATGTGGGCGGCTACTACAAGAACGTCATCACCCTGGCCCCGTCGCTGGAAATCAGCTACGCGGAAATCGATCTGGGCATCGCGCTGCTGGACCGCCTGCTGGATCGGGCCATGAAGCGATGAGCCAGGCTGAGATCGATCTGGGCGAAGGCGACGCCGGCTTCGTTCTCGGCACGGGTCCGGTCGGGGTCTTGTTGATCCACGGCCTGACCGGCACCCCGACGGAACTCCGTCGGGTGGCCCAGGGCCTGGCCAAGGACGGAACGTGCACCGTGTACGTTCCGACCCTGCCCGGGCACTGCGGGGACAACAGCGACCTGCAGGCCACCGGCTGGCAGGACTGGTACGAGGGCGTGCGCAAGACCTTTGTCGGCGTGCAGCAGCGTCACGAGCAGGTGTTCGTCGGCGGCTTGTCGATGGGCGCGGTGATGTCCATGTACCTGGCCTCCGAGCATCCGGGGCGGATCAGCGGCCTGCTGATGTACTCCACCACCCTCAAGTACGACGGCTGGAGCATCAACAAGCTGGCGTTCCTCACGCCGTTGCTGATGAAGATCCCCTTTGGCGTGCACATCTGCCGTTTCGAAGAGAAGCCGCCCTACGGCATCAAGAACGAACGGCTGCGGGCCATTGTCGAGAAGCAGATGAAAGCCGGCGAAAGCAGCAATGCCGGACTCCTGACCATGGAGGGCGTGACGGTGCGCGAGTTGCATCGGATGAACGCCGTGGTCAAGAAACGCATGCCTTCGATCATGACCCCGGCCCTGGTGCTGCACTCCAGCGAGGACGACATCACCAGCCCCTGGAACGCCGACTACGTGGAGCGCAAGCTCGGCGGCCCGGTGACCAAGATCCTCCTCGACAACTGCTATCACATGATCACCGTTGACCTGCAGTACCTGCGGGTGATCGAGCTGAGCGTCGACTTCATCCAGCAACGAGTGACCCAGCCCGCCGAACGTGAAGACTACCGACAGCTGGCGTGACTTAAGGAAGAGACGTGATTACCGCCCGAGCCTTTTCAACCATACAGGCCATCGAACGCAGCGCCTGGAATGACTGTTTTCCAGAGGCCCTGGAGGATTGGGATTACTACCTGGCCGTGGAAAAAGCCGCCATTGCCGACTTTCAGTGGCGCTACCTGGCGGTCTTCGAGGGCTCGACCCTGGTGGCGGTGGCTCCAGCCTTCACCACCCAGTACCGGCTCGACACCACCGTTTCGGGACTGGCCAAACGCTTTACCGAGCGCCTGGAGCGCCAGTGGCCCGGTGTCCTGCAACTGCGCCTGTACGCCATCGGCTCGCCGGTGGCCGAACAGTGCAATGCCGGCACCGCCAGCCATGTCCCGCCCCAGCGCCGCCAGGCCTTGCTCGAAGAACTGCTGAAACTGGCCCGGCGCGACGCCGACAGCTTTGGCATCGGCCTGTTGGCGGTCAAGGATGCCCCCAGCCACGATCAGCAATGGGCCGACAGCTGCCTGGCCGCCGGCCTGCAAGCCATGCCCAGCCTGCCCACCGCGTTGTTGCCCGTGCCCTTCGCCTCGATCGACGCGTACCTGGGCACCCTGGGCAAATCCACCCGCAAGGACCTGCGCCGCAAACTCCGGGCGCCGGGACCGCGCATCGAATGGCGCCGGCAGATCGACGATGTGCTGCCGGACATCATGCGCCTGTACGAAGCGACCCTGAACCGCAGCGACCTGCAGTTCGAACGCCTGCCGGCGGACTACTTCACGGCGATCCTCGAGCAGTTGGGCGATCGCGCCGCCTGCGTCCTGTACTGGGTCGGCGAGCAGTTGGTGGCGTTCAACCTGATCCTCATCGACCAGCATCGGCTGATCGACAAGTTCTTCGCCCACGACCTCAATGTCAGTCGCGAGCACAACCTGTATTTCCGCAGCTGGCTGGCCAATGTCGACTACTGCATCCAGCAACGAATTCCGCTCTACGAGTGCGGCCAGGCGGGCTATGCCAGCAAACTGCGTCTGGGTTGCCGCTTCACCGGTAACATGCTGTTTTTCCGCCACCGCAATCCGTTGCTCAATGCCCTGCTCAAAGTGATAAAACGCTTTGTCCGCCCGGATCGCTCCGACCCCGCCATGGCTGCTGCAATAAGCGAAAGTACATGACCAGAAAAGATCGTCGCCCGCCCCGCCCCTTCGCCATCTCCCGCTGGAGCCTGCAGCGCAAGCTGGTGCTGGCATTCTGGTTGGTCAGTGTGATCCCCACCATGATCGCGGCTGAGCTGGCGGCCACCACGCTGTCGGAAATCTTCGACAGCAACGTGCGTATCTGGCTGCAGGAGTCGACCAAGATCGTCGAGGACGAGATCACCGAGATCCTGCGTGACAACGCGCGGATCGCCCAGCTGTTCCTGCGCTACACCCGCCCGCCCACCGATCGCAATGCGGCCAAGCACGACAAGCTCACCGCCGACATTGCCGACTCCATGGGCATCGACGTGGTGGCGCTGATCCGCAAGAGCGACCACAAGGTGATGTTCACCACCGCCGCCGATGACGTGGTGGGGCAGATCAGTACCGCCTCCAATGCCGTGCTGCAGACCATCCAGGTTGGCGGGGTGGCCACCGGGGCGGTGGTTTCGACCTTCCAGACCCAGCTGGACGGCGTCGACTATCAGCTGTTGATCGCCACCTACCTGGACGCCAGCTTCCTCACCAGCGTGGCCGATGTGCACTCCCTGGACCTGCGCCTGTACCTGGCCAAGGCCGATGACTTCTCCGAGATTTTCGCCACCCAGCGCTTCGAGGATCACCCGCCGCGGGTGCCGCACAAGATCGAAGACATCCTGCGCGCGACGCGCCAGCCCACCGAACAGTTCACCAGCCGCTACAGCGGCCTGTACCGCCCGATCTTCAATGACAGCGGCGACCTGGTGGGGGTGATTTTCAGCGGCTTGCTGCGCCACAGCAGCCTGGTGGGCCTGGTCAACCAGAGCAACCTGTTCATCCTGATCTTTCTCCTCAGCTCGGCGGCCTCGCTGTGTGTCGGCTGGCTGGTGTCGCAACGCTTGACCCGGCCGCTGCGGGGCCTGTCCAAGGGCGTCCAGGCGGTGATTGCCGGCGACTACCGGCAACGGGTGCCGGTGATCGGCGGCGACGAACTGGCGGAACTGAGCAGCACCTTCAACCACATGACCGAACGCCTCGGCGAACTGCAGCACCTGGAATCCCAGTTGCGTCGCCGGGACCGCCTGCATGCCCTGGGCGAAGTGGCCATGGGCCTGGCCCACGAGATCCGCAATCCCCTGGGCATCATCAAGACCGCCACCCAACTGCTGCACCGCCGGGCCAACCTGCCGGAAAACGACAAGCGCCACCTGGAATACGTGATCAGCGAAGTCAGCCGGATCAATGACCTGATCACCGAATTCCTCGACTTCGCCAAGCCCAGCGCGCCGATCCGCGCCACGCAGCCGGCGCGCCCTTTGCTGGAAGAGTTGCTGGGCTTCTGCGCCCCGGAACTGGCGACCCACAACATCGATGCACGCATCGACGACCAGGCCCCCGGCGCGACCATCCACGCCGATGCCCGGCAGCTCAAGCAGGCCTGCCTGAACCTGATCCTCAACGCCATCGACGCCATGCCCGAGGGCGGCCGCCTGACCCTGGGCATCGCCCAGCAGGAAAACGAAACCGTCATCAGCGTCAGCGACACCGGCCAGGGCATCGAGCCGGACATGCTGGAGCGCATTTTCACCCCATTCGTCACCACCAAGGCCTCGGGCACCGGCCTGGGATTGGCTAAAGTCTTCTCGATCATGGAAAGCCATGACGGCCATATCGAGTGCGCCAGCGAAAAAGATGCTGGCGCCACCTTCAGCCTGTACATTCCGGCCAACGGTGAAGAGGACGACGAGGACAGTGATGACGCATAACCTGCTGGTGGTCGACGACGAACCGAAACTCTGCGACCTGCTGTCCTCGGCCCTGAGCCAGGACGGCATTCAGGTGTTCACCGCCAGCAACGGCCTGCATGCCCTCAAGGTGCTGGAGCAGGAGGACATCGACCTGGTGATCAGCGACTGGCGCATGCCGGGCATGGACGGGCCGCAGTTGCTGGGTGAAATCAAGCAGCGCTACCCGAACCTGCCGGTGATCGTGATGACCGCCTACAGCACGGTAAAGAACGCCGTGCAGTCCATGCGCAACGGCGCCTACGACTACATCGCCAAGCCGTTCGATATCGACGAGCTGGACATCACCGTCAGCAAGGCCCTGCAGTTTCGCGACATTCTCAAAGACAACCAGCGCATGCGCGCCGAACTCGACGAACACCAGCAGTTCGACAGTCTGGTGGGCGACAGCCCGACCTTTCGCCAGGTGCTGCAGGCGGTGGACTCGGTGCGCGACAGCAATGCCACCATCCTCCTGACCGGAGAAAGCGGCACCGGCAAGGAAATGGTCGCCAGGGCCATTCACAAGCATGGCAATCGCGCCGACAAGCCGTTTGTCGCGGTCAACTGCGCGGCGATTCCCGAGGGCCTGCTGGAGAGCGAGATGTTCGGCCATCGCAAGGGCGCCTTCACCGGTGCCGTGGCCGACCGCATCGGGCGCTTTCAGCAGGCCGACAAGGGCACCCTGTTCCTCGATGAAGTGGGCGACATGCCCCTGGCCCTGCAGGCCAAGATCCTGCGCGCCCTGCAGGAGCGGGTGATCGAGCCGGTGGGCGATCCCCGGGAGCGCAAGGTCGACGTGCGGGTGATTGCCGCGACCAACAAGAACCTGCTGGAGGCGGTGGCCAACAAGGAATTCCGCGAAGACCTGTACTACCGCCTCAATGTGTTTCCCATTCCCCTGCCGGCGCTGCGCGAACGGGTCGAAGACATCGCTCCGCTGGCCCGCCACTTCGCCCACAGCCTGGGCGCCGCCGCGGGCAAGCGCATCACCGGCTTCAGCCCGCAGGCGCTGCAGGCCATGGCCAGCTACAACTGGCCGGGCAACATTCGCGAACTGCAGAACTGCGTGGAGCGCGCCACCATCGTCGCGCGCGCCTCGGTCATCGAAGAGAGCGACCTGCCGGGCTATCTGTTCGACACCCAGCCTGCGGGAGTCGAAGGCAGCCCCCTTCCCAGCGTCAGTGCGCCTGTGCCCAGCGACCTGGACGCAGCCCTGGCGGAGGTGGAACGCAGCTACATCCTCGCGGCCCTTCAACAGAGCAACGGCGTCCAGGCGGCGGCGGCGCAGATGATCGGCATCTCCGAGCGCAGCTTCTGGTATCGCCTGAAAAAACTCGGCATTCAGGTGGACAAGATTGTTCGCTGACGCGAACAGCTGTCAGCGGCAAGCTTCAAGCGGCAAGAAAAACCAGCCCGTAGGAGCTGGCTTGCCAGCGAACAGCCTCACGCCAGCGCTCGGCTCGCCTAAAGCACATTGCTATTGTCCACGGGTTCGATCTGCGCCCAGTGGGAAGTGTCTTCGCGATGGCTTTGCAGGTACGGCAGCACCGCCGCCAGCAAGGGTGCCTTGAAGGCTTCCTGGAAGCGATGGGCCAGGCCCGGGATCAGTTTCAACTGGCTGCCCTGGATCTGCGCCGCCAGGTGCACCCCGTGCATCACCGGCAACAGCGGATCGGCGGTGCCGTGCACCACCAGGGTCGGCACCCGCAGTTGCTTGAGCAGCGCCACCCGGCTCGGTTCGGCGAGGATCGCCATGATCTGGCGCTGAACCCCTTGCGGGTTGAACGCCCGGTCATAGGCCTGGGCCGCCTGATGCAGCAGGACCCGACGATCATCCGCGACCTTGGGGCTGCCCAGCGCCGCCAACAGGTCGGCCTGTTGCTCCAGGGCCACTTCGCGATTCGGCGCATTGCGCCGGGACAGTAACTGCACCAGGGCCGCGTTGGGTGCCGGCAAACCTTCGGCGCCGGAGCTGGTCATGATCAGGGTCAGGCTCTCGACCCGCTGTGGCGCCATGGCCGCCAAGTGCTGGGCAATCATTCCGCCCATGCTCGCCCCCAGCACATGGAACTGCTCGACGTGCAGGGCATTCATCAGCCCCAGGGCATCGTCGGCCATGTCGGTCAGGGTGTAGGGCGCCGACACCGGCAGGCCCAGCTTGTAGCGCAGCACCTCGAAGGTCAGGTTGGCGCTGTCCGGCACCTGCCGCCAGGTGGACAGGCCGACGTCGCGATTGTCATAGCGAATCACCCGAAAGCCCTGCTGACACAAGGCCATGACCACCTCGTCCGGCCAGTGGATCAATTGCCCGCCCAGGCCCATGACCAGCAACAACGCCGGATCGGAAGTACGGCCAATGCTCTGATAGGCCAGGCTCACCTGTGGCAGGTCGACCCGTTGCGTGGGTACGTTGACATCGCAGCGCGCGGCCGCAAAGGACAGCTGGCCGAGCAATAGCCCGGCCAGCAGGATGACAGTGGAAAACAATCTTGCCCGCATGGAAAACACCGAAACGCAGAACCCCAGTGGAGCGCGAGTCTGATGAACTTCGATGATTCGCGCTGCCACAGTTGCGTGACAGTTTGATGAAGATTGCCCAGCGGTCATCGCTGGGGAGACGGTCGGACGGCGCTTGCCTGGCCGACGCAGAGCGATGATCGCCTTCGCCGGCCAGGGGCTCAGGCCAGTTGGCTGCGCAACTGCCGGGCGGCGGCCACCATATTCACCAGGGCCGCTTCGGTTTCCGGCCAGGCGCGGGTCTTCAGGCCACAGTCGGGGTTGACCCACAGGCGCTCGGCGGGAATGCGCCGGGCGGCCTTGCTGATCAGCTTGACCATCTCGGCAGTATCCGGCACCCGTGGCGAATGGATGTCGTACACCCCAGGGCCGATGTCGTTGGGATAATCGAAGGCCTCGAAGGCTTGCAGCAACTCCATGTCCGAGCGGGAAGTCTCGATGGTGATCACGTCGGCATCCATGGCGGCGATGGCGTCGATCACGTCGTTGAACTCGCTGTAGCACATGTGGGTATGGATCTGGGTTTCGTCCTTCACTCCAGAGGCGCTCAGGCGGAAGGCCTGCACCGCCCAATCCAGGTACTCCTGCCATTGCGCCCGGCGCAGGGGCAGGCCTTCGCGGAACGCCGCCTCGTCGATCTGCACGATCTTGATCCCGGCCTGCTCCAGGTCCTGCACTTCATCGCGCAGGGCCAGGGCCAACTGCTGGGCCTGGACCTTGCGTGGCACGTCCTCCCGGGGGAAGGACCACATGAGCATGGTCACAGGCCCCGTGAGCATGCCTTTCATGACCTTGTCGGTGAGGCTCTGGGCGTACTGGATCCAGTCCACGGTCATGGCCTGGGGCCGACTCAGGTCGCCATAGATGATCGCCGGCTTGACGCAGCGTGAACCGTAGCTCTGGACCCAGCCGAAGCGGGTGAACAGGTAACCGTCCAGTTGTTCGGCAAAGTACTCCACCATGTCGTTGCGCTCGGCTTCGCCGTGAACCAGCACGTCCAGGCCCAGGCGCTCCTGAATTTCCACCGCGTGACGGATCTCACGGTGCATGGCGTCGGTGTAGTCATTGAGCGACAGCTTGCCTTGCTTGTAGGCCTGGCGCGCCAGGCGGATCGATGAGGTCTGCGGGAACGAGCCGATGGTGGTGGTGGGAAAGGCCGGCAGTTGCAGGCGCGCCCGCTGCTGCTCGATGCGTCGGGCGAAGGGCGAGCGACGCTGGCTGTCGGCGGCGCCGATGGCCTCGACCCGCGCCTGGACCTGGGGCTTGTGAATCCGTGGTGAGCGGGCGCGGCTGGCCTGGACCGCCCGGCTTTGCGCCAGGGCCGCCTGCACCGCCGGGGCCTGGGGATCGTTCAGGGCGTCACGCAAGACCGAGATTTCGCCACATTTCTGCACGGCGAAGGCCAGCCAGCTTTTCAGTTCCGCATCCAGCTGATCTTCCCGGGACAGGTCCACCGGGCTATGCAGCAGGGAGCAGGAACTGCTGACCCAGAGGTTGTCGCCAAAACGCTCCTGGGCCACCTGCAACTGTTGCAGGGCCTGTTCCAGTTCGCAGCGCCAGACGTTGCGCCCGTTGACCAGCCCCACCGAAAGAATCTTGTAGGTCGGCAGCCGGTCCAGGACCTGGCCGAGTTGTTCCGGGGCACGCACCGCGTCGATGTGCAAGCCGTCCACCGGCAGGCCCACCGCCAGGCCAAGGTTGTCTTCCAAGCCGCTGAAGTAGGTGGCCACCAGCTTTTTCAAGGGCGAGTACTGAAGGATGTGGTAAGCCCGCTCGAAGGCACTCTTCCATTCCTGGGGCAGGTCGAGGGTCAGGATCGGCTCGTCGATCTGCACCCATTCCACGCCCTGGGCCTTGAGTCGGTTGAGGATCTCGCCGTACAGCGGCAGCAGGCGCTCCAGCAGGTCGAGCTTGTTGAAGGCGTTGCCCTTGGCCTTGCCCAGCCACAGGTAGGTCAAGGGGCCGATGATCACCGGCTTGACCTGATGCCCCAGGGCATGGGCCTCTGCGACCTCGTCGAACAGCTGCTCCCAGCTCAGTTGGAAAGCCTGGTCGGCGCTGAATTCGGGGACCAGATAGTGGTAGTTGGTGTCGAACCACTTGGTCAGTTCCTGGGCGTACTGCGCCTGCCCCTGCTCGTCGCAGCAACCACTGGACGCGCCGCGGGCCATGGCGAACAGGGTGTCCAGGGTCGGACGGCCCTGGGCATCGCGAAGGTTGTCGAAGCGCTCGGGAATCACGCCGAAGGTCAGGGAGTGGGTGAGTACCTGGTCGTACCAGGCGAAATCGCCCACCGGCAGCAGGTCGATGCCGGCGTCTTTCTGCAACTGCCAGTGCCGGGCCCGCAGCGCGCGGCCAATCCCCTGCAAGGCCGCCTGATCGAGGTCGCCCTTCCAGTGGGATTCAAGGGCTTTTTTCAGTTCGCGGTCAGCGCCGATGCGGGGAAAACCGAGGGTGTGGGCCAGGGCCATGGGAAAGTGCCTCCTTGTAAAAGATGACGCTATTGTCGACAGCCCAAGCAACATGAGACAAACTCAACCTTTTCGTGTTGATCACAAAATTTACTCATGGAGAAACTGGTGCTCGAAATCCGTCACCTGAAGACCCTGCACGCCCTGCGCGAAGCCGACAGCCTGGTTGAAGCCGCCGAACGCCTGCACTTGACCCAGTCCGCCCTGTCCCATCAGTTCAAGGAGCTGGAAGAGCGCCTGGGCATGCCGTTGTTCGTGCGCAAGACCAAACCGGTGCGTTTCACCAGCGCCGGCCTGCGCCTGCTGCAATTGGCGGACGCGACACTGCCCCTGCTGCGCGCCGCCGAACGGGACATCGCCCGCCTGGCCGGTGGCACCGCCGGCCGCTTGCACATGGCCATCGAATGCCACAGCTGCTTCCAGTGGCTGATGCCGACCATCGACCAGTTTCGTGATGCCTGGCCGGAAGTGGAGCTGGACCTGGCTTCGGGGTTTTCCTTCGCCCCGCTGCCCGCCCTGGCCCGGGGCGACCTGGATCTGGTGGTGACCTCCGACCCTGTGGAGTTGACCGGCATCACCTATGTGCCGCTGTTCACCTACGAAGCCATGCTCGCCGTGGCCAACCAGCACGCCCTGGCGAACAAGCCCTACATAGTTCCCGAAGACCTGCTGAACGAAACCCTGATCACCTACCCGGTGGAACGGGACCGCCTGGACATCTTCACCCGCTTCCTGGAACCGGCGGACATCGAGCCGGCGCAGGTGCGCACCTCGGAACTGACGGTGATGATGATGCAATTGGTGGCCAGCGGCCGTGGCGTGTGCGGCATGCCCCACTGGGCCCTGCATGAATACAGTTCACGGGGCTATGTGAAGGCCAAGCGCCTGGGGGAAAAGGGCCTGTTCGCCACGCTGTACGCCGCGGTTCGCGCCGACATGCTGGACGCGCCCTACATGCGTGACTTCCTGCTGACGGCCAAGGACACCTCGTTCTCGACCCTGGATGGGGTCAGCGCGGTACGCTGATCCGCCGGGCGCCAGCGGACCGGCGTCCGGGCCCCTCGGCCCGGGTCAAGCTTCGACCGGCACTTCCCGCCACATATGGATCTTGTCGAAATAGTCCTCCCCCACGCGCACCGCCTGGGGTTCCAGACCGAACTGGACAAAGCCGCAGCGCCGGTACAAGGACAGCGCCGGGTCATTGCCCGCCGTCACTGTCAGTTGCAGCAGACGCAGTCCTTCGTACCGCGCCGCCTCGGCCAGCAGCTGCTGTACCAGTTGCCGGCCCAGGCCGCTGCCACGTTGCTCGGCCGTGACGTAGAGGCCGAACAGGGTCGCCTTGTGCCGGGCCTTTTCCCGCAGCTCGAAGGCCAGGCCGACGATCCCCGCCAGCCGTCCCTGGACAAAGGCTCCGAGGATCAGGTCCAGCTCCCCGTCCAGACGAGCGCCCCACCAGGCCAGGGGCAGTTTCTCGCGCTCCCTGACACTGGAGGTGAACGCCTGGGGATGGCGCGCGTAGGCTTCGAGCATCAAGGCCCGGTATTGCTCGGCATCGTCAGGCGTCAGTTGCTGGATCTGCAGGCTCATGGGGGATCGTCAGTGCGTGCTGGTCAGTTGGTACGGCGTTGTTCGAACATCAACCGCACCGCCAGCCCTGCCAGCACGAACCCCATGAAGTAGCGCTGCACCGAGAGCCAGGTCGGGTTGTTGGCGAACCAGGAGGCAATGCCCGCGGCAAACAGCGCGATCAGCAGGTTCACCGAAAAGCTCACGCTGATCTGGGTCATGCCGAGAATCAGGCTCTGGGCGAACACCGAACCATGCTCGGGGTTGATGAACTGGGGAAAGATCGACAGGTAGAACATCGCGATCTTGGGGTTCAGGGCGCTGGTCAGAAACCCCATGGTCACCAGTTTGCGCGGCGAGTCCGCCGGCAGCTGCTGGGCTTCGAACGGCGAACGGGCGCCCGGCTTGAGCGCCTGCCAGGCCAGCCACAGCAGGTACAGGGCACCGGCCCACTTGAGCACTTCGTAGGCCAGGGGCACCGCCATGAACACCGCGGTCAGCCCCAGGGCGGCCGCGAACAGGTGGACGAAGAAACCCGCCACGACACCCAACAGCGAAGTGACGCCGGCCTTGCGTCCCTGGCAGATCGAACGGGATATCAGGTAGATCATGTTCGGCCCGGGGGTCAGCACCATCAACAGCGACGCGGCAGCGAAGATCAGATAGTCGTGGAGTGGAATCATGGCAGTCCTTGGCAAACGGGGAGGTCAGGCGAGATCCGCCTGGGCCTGGCGATAAAACGGCAAGATCAGATCCCGTGTCAACGGCGCCAGGAACAAATCGCCATCGCCGGCCGGATCGATCCAGCGCACCTCCTCGATCTCTGCCGCTGGAAGTACCGGGCCGTTTATGTGGACCAGAAATACCTCGGCCTCCACCACATGCCCCGGCTCATTGGCCGCCGGCGCCGAAAACCGTTGCAGGTAGCGGGCCTGGGCTGGATCGATGCACACCCCCAACTCCTCCTCCAGCTCCCGGGCCAGGGCCTGCACCGGCAGTTCCCCGGCCTCGATCTTGCCACCCGGCTGCATGAAGGCATGGGTGCCGCGCTTGCGAACCAGCAGGGTCCGACCGTCGGCACCGATCAGCAGCGCGGCGGCAATACGAATGATGGAGGGTGCAGCAACGGAAAACGACGACATGGGAACCCGGGAGCCTTGAGAGTGAGGGCGCAAGGATCCCATGGCCGGCGGAGGGCCGTCATCCGCCGCCGACACTTTTCGACGCTTCATCGCCTTGCTTCAGGCCCTCATCGGCGTCTCCTGGGGCAGCTTGACGAACACGCTGTAGCGACCGCCCTCCATGGTTTCAAAGGCGATCAGCTTGTCCACCAGGGGCATGCTCAACACCTTGCCGGCGTTGAGCAGCAGCATGCCGTTGTCGGCATTCAGGTTGCGCGCCAGAACCATGCCCGCCTGCAGCTCCCGGGTGCTCAGTACCTTGACCGAAGGGTCGCCCAGGGTCACGTCGCTCAGGTACACCGAACACACCTGGATGAAGCCTTCCACCAGTTGCGGGTCGTACAGCCGACCGGCGTACTTGCGGATGAACACCAGGGCCTCGTCGCTGTTCATGCGACGTTCGAGGATCAGCCCGCACTGCAGTTCGACAAAATCCACCGCCAGCTTGAGCAGCCGCGAGCCCAGGGGAATCGCCTCGCCCTTGAGGTGATCGGGAAAGCCGGTGCCGTCCCAGTGTTCCTGGTGGTGACGGATCAGACGCGCGGCATCCTGCACCGGCTCCAGGGTCATCAGCAGGGACTCGCTCTGCGCCGGATAGGCCCGATAACGCTCGCGCTCATGGTGATGCAGCAGATCGGCCGGGGTGATCATCATGCTGTCGCTCCAGCTCAGCTTGCCAATGTTGTGCAGGGCCGCAGCCATGGCCAGGTCGCGCTGGGCCACGGCGTCGATGCCCTGGACCTTGCAGTAGGCGCGCACCAGTTCGATGATCCGGCGGTTGGTCTGCTTGTCGCTGGGCAGACGCTGGTTCACCAGCAGCGAGAACAGCTCGGCGCCGGTGGCATAACTGTGCTTGAGCTCTTCATAGGCCAGATCGAGCATGTCGGCGGTTTGCTGCAACTCGGCGGTACGGGCCGCAACCCGCTTCTCCAGCAGGGCGTTGACCGCCTTGAGCTCGCGATTCTGCTGCTGGGCCAGGGCTTCCAGGCGCTGGCGCTCGCGTTCGGAATGCTGATGGTCCAGGGCCTGGCGCAGGGTCAGCAGCAGCTCCTGGTCGTCCCATGGCTTGCTCAGGTAACGGTAGATTTCCCCTTCGTTGATGGCCTTGGCGATCAGCTTCAAGTCTGGATCGCCGGTCAGCAGGATGCGCGTGGTAGCCGGGTAGTCCTGGTGCAGGCGCGCCAACAGGGTCGCTCCGTCCACCTGGGGCAGATGGGCGGCGCTGATCACCAGGTCCACTTCCTCGCGGGCCATCACCTGCAACGCCTCGCTGGCATCGTGGGCCAGGTACAGGCGGTAGTCATGGGCGCTGAGCAGTTGATGCAGGCGTTGCAGAACAGTGTCCTGGCTATCCACCAGCAGGACCCCGGGCAAGCGTGTGACTGTGGCAACGTTTAGTTCACCCATGAGACACCTCGGGTCACCATCGATGCACATGTCCTTGATGAGTGGTGCTGGCACCCTGATCCCTGTTGCCTGATTCAAGACTAGAAGAATTTCCAGTCCGAATGATGGCTTTTTAATGCCATCCATCCGTTGCCGCGTCCAGGCGCAGCCAAGAGCAGGCGCCGCCTTCAGGCAACGCCTGCCAGCCAGGCTCTCACTTGGCCGCTTTGCCGCTGGAGCCGAAGGAAGCGAAACGCTTGTTGAAGCCGGCGATACGGCCTTCGGACTGGGTCTTGCGCTGCTGGCCGGTGTACACCGGATGCGAGGCGCTGGACACGTCCAGGGTCACGTAGGGGTAGGTTTTGCCGTCGCTGTGGGTGTGCGTGCGATCGGTGTCGACGGTGGAGCCGATGAGAAAGAACACGTCGGCGGCGGTGTCGTGAAACAGCACGGTGCGATAGTCGGGGTGGATGTTGGGTTTCATCAAAATCTCCAGCGGCTGGGGTTAAAAACACTGTTATACAGTAACAATAAAATCCCGCGCAAACGAGAATTTATCGCAATAAGATCCTGCAACAATGGTCTAACGCCAGCCTTGATCCGCCGATTCAGGCTTGCCCGCACGGCACCGGCGGGCCAGTATGCTGGGCTGCAACGCTCTGACACAGCCGTGAATTCCTATAAGAAATACCCGCGCAGCTCACCGTCCCAGCCGTTCGGTGGCGCTGTGGATTACCCGCTATCAAGGCTACCGCTGCCTGATTGACCCGATGAATCCGAACCAAGGAAACCGTATGAGCCTGTCACTCCTGAGCCGCTACGCCTTCTTTGCTGCCTGCGTGATCTTCACCCTCGCCAGCCTGCCCTTTCTTGAACACGACTGGCTCTGGCCATTCACCCTGGTCACCGGCCTGCTGAGCCTGCTGGGGATCTTCGACTTGCTGCAAAGCCCGCACGCGGTGCGGCGCAACTACCCGATCCTGGGCAATATCCGCTACCTGGTGGAAGGCATCCGCCCGGAGATCCGCCAGTACCTGCTGGAGTCAGACAGCGAGGCCCTGCCCTTTTCCCGCGCCCAGCGCTCGCTGGTGTACTCCCGGGCCAAGAACGAAAGCGCCGACAAACCCTTCGGCACCCTGATCGACGTCTACCAGTCGGGCTTCGAGTTCATCGGCCACTCCATGCGTCCGGCGCCCCTGAGCGATCCCAGCAGCTTTCGCGTGACCGTCGGCGGCCCGCAATGCACCCAGCCTTACTCAGCCTCGGTATTCAACATCTCGGCCATGAGCTTCGGCTCCCTCAGCGCCAACGCCATCCGCGCCCTGAACCAGGGCGCCAAGCTCGGCAACTTCGCCCACGACACCGGTGAAGGCAGCATCAGCCCCTATCACCGCGAGCACGGCGGCGACCTGACCTGGGAACTGGGCAGTGGCTACTTCGGCTGCCGCACTGCCGGCGGCCGCTTCGACCCCGAGCGCTTCGCCGCCCAGGCGCAGAACCCCCAGGTACGCATGATCGAAATCAAGATGAGCCAGGGCGCCAAGCCGGGCCACGGCGGCATCCTGCCCAAGCACAAGGTGACCCAGGAAATTGCCGACACCCGCGGCATCCGCATGGGCGAGGACTGTATTTCGCCGTCGAGCCACAGCGCCTTTTCCACCCCGATCGAAATGATGCATTTCATCCAGCAACTGCGTGAGCTGTCCGGCGGCAAACCGGTGGGCTTCAAGTTCTGCCTGGGCCACCCGTGGGAGTTCATGGGCATTGCCAAGGCCATGCTGGAAACCGGCATCCTGCCGGACTTCATCGTGGTCGACGGCAAGGAAGGCGGCACCGGCGCAGCCCCGGTGGAGTTCACCGACCACATTGGCGCACCGATGCGCGAAGGCCTGCTGTTCGTTCACAACACCCTGGTGGGCCTGAACCTGCGGGACAAGATCAAGCTCGGCGCCAGCGGCAAGATCGTCAGCGCCTTCGACATCGCCAGCGTCCTGGCCATCGGCGCCGACTGGGCCAATTCGGCCCGCGGCTTCATGTTCGCCATCGGCTGCATCCAGTCGCAAAGCTGCCACACCAACAAGTGCCCGACCGGCGTGGCCACCCAGGACAACCTGCGCCAGCGTGCCCTGGTGGTGCCGGACAAGGCCCAGCGGGTGTACAGCTTCCACCGCAATACCCTCAAGGCCCTGGCGGAAATGCTCGCCGCCGCCGGCCTGCAACACCCTTCGCAACTGGAAGCCAAGCACCTGGTGCGGCGCATGTCAGCCACCGAGATCAAGCTGTTCTCCCAGTTGCACGTGTTCCTCAAGCCCGGCGAATTGCTCACCGGCGAGGTCAATGGCGAGTTCTACTCGCGCATGTGGCAACTGGCCCGGGCCGACAGTTTCGAACCCAACAACCAAGCCGCGGCTTAACCCCCGTTGCCCGACGCTGCCCGGTTGCCGGGGAGCGCCGGGCGCAACCCAAGGAAGATTGCAATGCTCAAGGTCATCGCTGAAGACTTCATCCACCCCGAACACCTGGACACGGTGCGCCCGTGGTACGCCGAACTGGTGGAAAAAACCCGCCAGGAACCGCTGTGCATCGCTTACGATCTGTTCGTTGATCAGCAAGACCCCGGGCACTTCATCTTCGTCGAACAGTGGCCGGACCGCGCCGCCCTCGACGCCCACTGCCAGACCGAGCACTTCACCCGCCTGGTGCCGCAGATCAATGCCTTCCAGCGCCGCGAATGCCGTGTGCTGCTGATGGACGAATTCTAGAAAACCCGACCCAGCCCTTGCTTGACCGGACCACCGAAAGCAGCCCAAGCCTCACTGACCTTTCGGAGATCCGCCATGCCTCTGCTGTCATTCGAATACCTGTCCCACCAGTTGCCGGCGCCCTGGCAATCCACGCGGGTGGGCCAGGTCGGCCCGGCCCGCATCAAGGTGCTGCGCATGGACGAGCAGCCCTACCCGGAAGAAACCCACGACTACAACGAAGGCCTGCTGGTGACCCAGGGCTGCCTGCGCCTGGGCATTGGCCAGGCTTGCGTGGAAGTCATGGCGGGCCAGATGTACCTGGTGGAGGCCGGCCAGGCCCACAGCGTGCTGCCCGGCAGCCACGGCACCCTGGTGATCATCGACGTCTAGCCTGTCCCTCATCGAATCAATCGCGGTAACCACCTGCCCCAAGGTCGGTCCGACCCGAGGGCCCATGCACGGAGAAGCCCATGCCTCGTCGTCTGTTCGCAGTGATCGCTCTACTGATGTCCTTCAACAGCGCCTTTGCCGGCGAACGCTGGCAGACCCTGCCGCCCACCCCCGCCCCGGTGGCCGGGGCGCAAGCCGGTTATGCCGAGGTCAACGGCATTCGCCTCTACTACAGCAAGCTCGGCCACGGCTCGCCGGTGGTGCTGCTGCATGGCGGCCTGGGCAATGCCGACTACTGGGGACTACAGGCCAAGGCCCTGGCCGCCCGGCACACGGTGATCAGCGTCGACAGCCGCGGCCACGGGCGCAGCACGCGAGACGCCCGGCCCTATGGCTACGACCTGATGGCCGATGACGTGGTCGCCCTGCTGGACCAGTTGCAGATCCCCCGCGCCGACTTCGTCGGCTGGAGCGACGGCGCGATCCTCGGCCTGGACCTGGCCATGCGTTACCCGCAGCGGGTCGGCAAGGTCTTCGCCTACGCCGCCAACACCCAGACCTCCGGGGTCAAGGAAGGCGTGGAGAACAACCCGACCTTCGCCGCCTACATCGAACGGGCCGGCCAGGAATATGCCCGGCTGTCACCGACGCCCAAGGAGTATCCGGCCTTTGTCGAGCAGATCGGCCACATGTGGGCCAGCCAGCCGAACTGGAGCGATGCCGACCTGGCGCGGATCAAGGCGCCGGTGCTAATCGTCGATGGTGATCATGATGAAGCCATCAAGCGCGAGCACACCGAGTACATGGCAGCGACCATTCCCGGCGCCGGGCTCTTGATTCTGCCGAACGTCAGCCACTTCGCCTTCCTCCAGGACCCGGGCCTGTTCAACGCGGCCCTGGAGCACTTCCTCGACGAGAAATAGCCCGGCACTCGCCCCCGGTGACGGCCACGGATGCCCCCCTTAGCGGGGACATCCACGCCCGCAATAATGCATTTATGCATCATTTAATTGCACAAACGCATAAAGCCTCTAAGGTTGTCTACAGACCCGGTCAGCGCCGGCCATCGAGGCTGGCCTGGCGCAGCAACAGCTCGCCGGGTCCGGCTACTGACCGTAGCCGACACGTTACCGCGACCCAGCCGGAGGCTGGTTTTCATTCATGGAGGATGAACATGTTAAGTAGCAACCTGACCCCCAGTAGCGCTCTCCAGGCCTTGCCCCAGTGCCTGGCCGGTACGCTGCTGGACCCACAACTAAGCGAAGCCGACACCCACGCCGAAGCGGCGCCCCAAGCTGCTGTCCGGCTGAATTTCAGCGTGCAACCGCAAACCCAGAGCAACTGGTGCTGGGCCGCCCTGTCCGCTTCGGTCGGCAACTATTACGGCACCGGTTCCTGGACCCAATGCGCCGTGGCCAATGCCGAGCTGGGCCGCAACTCCTGCTGCAGCCAGCCCGGACCGTGCAACGTCTACGGCTACCTGGACTCGGCCCTGCGCACCACCCGCTGCTACGGCGGCATGCGCGAAGACCGGATGCAGATGCCGGCCATCGACAACCAGCTGGGCATGGGCCGCCCCGTGGGCCTGCGTTGTGCCTGGTACGGCGGCGGCGCGCATTTCCTGACGATCTTCGGCAGTGAAGGCGGCTACATCCTGGTAGCGGATTCGATCTACGGCTACTCGACCCGCGCCCTGAACAGCTTCCCCGCCTCCTACAACGGCGGCGGCCAATGGACCCACACCTACTTCACCCGGAAAAACTAGGAGGCGTCATGCAACTGACTTACCCCAAGGCGCCTGTCGATGGCGTCCAGCACCTGCGTTCGGCACTCCAGGCGGCCCTGCAGACCCAGGGTTTCGGCATCAACCGCGGTTTTGCCCGGGCCCGCGCCGGCAACCTGAAGCTGTCCCAGGCCTTTCGCGGCTACACCCTGGGCCTGGAGGACCTGGCCCAGGGCAAAGGATTGGCCGAGGCCAAGGCCGGTGACTGGCACTACCTGGTGTTCGATGCCGGGGTATCGATAGCCGATGCGCAACTGAGCGAGGTGGCCGGCAAGCTCGGCTTCTCGGCGCTGAACCACGGGGCCCTGGCGGCGTCCGCAGTCAGGGCCCTGGAACTTGCCGAGCAGGCGCCTCAACTGCAGGGCCAAAGCTATGAGCTGCGCTTGCTGTTGGTTCCGGCCCTGCAAATGACCGCGATCTGGCTGCACGGCGGCGACGCAGATCAGCTGATTCCCATCGAACCCACGCCGACCACCCTGGCCGCCCGCCAGCTCTACGGCGAGACAGCATTGCTGGCCCTGCTGACGGCCCCGGCACAACAGGCCAAGGCCATCTTCGACGCCGATAGCAGCGGCACCCTGGGCGGCTGACCCGGGCAAAAAAAATCCGGCGACCTTCGCAGGTCGCCGGATTGCGTGTCTCAGCCTTTCAGCCGGGGATGCTCAAGCCAGCCGCATCACAGCAGCGCCCCTCAGGACGCCGAACGCACCGCCCCTTGCTGGACATTGGTCGGTTGCAGCTTGAACAGGTAGAACA
This sequence comes from Pseudomonas sp. TKO26, assembly GCF_003225665.1. Classification (NCBI taxonomy): domain Bacteria; kingdom Pseudomonadati; phylum Pseudomonadota; class Gammaproteobacteria; order Pseudomonadales; family Pseudomonadaceae; genus Pseudomonas; species Pseudomonas sp. TKO26. The sequence continues at coordinate 332,475 of NZ_QKLN01000001.1, read as the reverse complement.
GCACGGTCAGCAGCACCAGGAACGCCGGGCCGACATACAGCGCCACGCGGGTGTCCGGGAAGTAGGCCATCAGCCCCACCACCAGCACCAGGAACGCCAGGGCCAGGTAGGAACTGACCGGGTACAGCCACATGCGGTACTTCAATGCGGCCCGCTCGCTCGGGCTCAGGCCCTTGCGGAACTTGAGCTGGGCCAGAAGGATCATCACCCAGGTCCAGATCGCACCGAAGGTGGCAATCGACGTCACCCAGACGAACACTTTCTCCGGCACCAGGTAGTTCAGCAGCACGCCCAGCAGCAGGGCGAAGATCGACAGCAGCAGCGCGCGACGTGGCACGCCGTTGTTCGAGGTCTTGGCGAAGCCGGCCGGGGCCTGGCCGTTCTGCGCCAGGCTGTAGAGCATGCGCCCGGTGCTGAAGATGCCGCCGTTGCAGGACGACAGCGCGGCGGTGATCACCACGAAGTTGATGATGCCGGCGGCGGTCTTGATCCCCAGACGCTCGAAGGTCATCACGAACGGGCTGCCCTGGGTGCCGATCTCGTTCCACGGGTAGATCGACAGGATCACGAACAGCGCGCCCACGTAGAACAGCAGGATGCGCCAGAACACCGAGCCGATGGCGTTGGGAATGGTCTTCTGCGGGTTGCGCGCTTCGCCGGCGGTGAGGCCGATCATCTCTACGCCCAGGTAGGCGAACATCACCATCTGCAGCGACATCAGCACGCCGGTCACGCCGTTGGGCATGAAACCGCCGTGGGTCCACAGGTTGGAGATCCCCAGGGCCACGCCATCGTTGCCGAAGCCGAAGGCAATGATGCCGACGCCGCCGATGACCATGGCGATGATGGTGACGATCTTGATCAGGGCGAACCAGAATTCGAACTCACCGAAGGCCTTGACCGCGATCAGGTTGATCGAGCCCATGCTCACCAGGGCCGCCAGGGCCCAGATCCAGCGCGGCACATCAGGGAACCAGATGCCCATGTACACCGCCACCGCGGTGATTTCCGCGACGCAGGTCACCAGCCACAGGAACCAGTAGTTCCAGCCGGTCAGAAAGCCCGCCAGCGGGCCCAGATAGTCTTGCGCGTAACGGCTGAAGGAGCCGGCCACCGGGTTGTGCACCGCCATCTCGCCGAGGGCGCGCATGATCACCAGGATCGCCAGGCCGCCGATGATGTAGGACAGCATGATGGCCGGGCCGGCCATTTCGATGGCCTTGGCCGAGCCCAGGAACAGGCCGACACCAATGCAGGCGCCCAGGGCCATCAAGCGAATATGCCGTTCACCCAGTTCGCGTTTCAGCGGACCGCCCTGAGCGGACTCGCCGTGGGGCAGTTGGTTGCCAACTGACATAGAGATACAACCTCATTTTGTTATTGGATTGAACCACCGAGCCTGCGAAGCGACAGCGGATAGCCGCCGCTTGCTCAACCGTGCCGGCCTTGTGGGACGGCGCGTCTGGTAGGACAAGACCTGCCAGATCAGCGGGGTGCGCAGTATAAAAAGCTCCCGACAGGGCTTTTCACTCTATAAGTAGCTAAATTCAGAGAGAAATCTCGGCAAAAAGCGCTTTTACAAAGAAGCATTACCTGCTTTTTGCCTCAATACCTCATTCCGAAAGGGCCCGGAGTATTGCACAGCCCTGGTGCATCGTCATGCCCCTACCTAGGGCGTATTTACCTACGCAAAGGCCCTCCCCTGTGGCGAGAGAGCTTGCTCCCGCTGGGCCGCGCAGCGGCCCTGAAGCCGGCCAGCGTGATCTCCCTGACGGAACACATGCGCAGGTTCTAAGGCTGCTGCGCAGCCTGACGGGAGCAAGCTCCCTCGCCACAATCCGGAACAGAGCTGAAATAACTGCAAACCATCGCAGCCTTCAGTTCGGGGGCAACCATGCTAGCGTCCGGCATTCACTCGCTGACCTCGCAGGCAATGGAATGCCTTCTCGCCCAAAATCCCATCGTTTACGCCGCAGCCGCTATTCCGAAAGCGGTCGCGCCTACCTCATCACCACCGTGGTTCATCAACGCCGGCCGCTATTTTCCGATTGGAGCCTGGGGCGGCTGGTGGTGACCGAACTGAAAGAGATCCAGGACCTGGAGCTCGCCGACTCACTGGCCTGGGTCCTGATGCCGGATCACCTGCATTGGCTGCTCCAACTGCGCACCGCAACACTGCCCCAGGTGATGCAAAGGGTGAAATCGCGCAGCACCCGCCAGCTCAATCAACACCTGGGGCTGTGCGGCGCCCTCTGGCAAAGCGGCTATCACGACAGGGCAGTCCGTGACGGCGAGGATATTCGACCCATTGCCCGCTACATCATCGCCAATCCCTTGCGCGCGGGCCTGGTGCAACGCATTGGCGATTACCCTCTGTGGGACGCCTGCTGGCTCCAATGACTCTTTATGTGGCGAGGGAGCTTGCTCCCGCTGGGCCGCGCAGCGGCCCTGAGGCCTGCCAGCGTGATCCCCCTGACAGAACACATGCTCAGGTTCTAAGGCTGCTGCGCAGCCTGACAGGAGCAAGCTCCCTCCACACAGAAGCGGGACCGAGTCGTTTTCACAATTTCCTCACCCATGGCCGCCACCGACTAAGCTTCAGGCAAGTCCGATCAATCTGCGTGAATGGATCAATCGACTATGGGCGCTCTGTGGCAAACCGATTCGCGTAAAACCGCAGTGCCAGGCCACAGCGAGGACGAAGCGCCTTTACCCAAAAAGCCCCGAGCGCGCCGTTATGCCTGGCGCCTGTTCTGGCTGTTGCTGCTGATTGCCCTGATCGCCCTGGGGATGGCCGCGTCCCGGGAGATGCGCACCTCCAAGCTCCAGGCCCAGGAATTCAGCCGGCTGGCCAGCGACTTGAGCTACTCCCTGCAACCCGGTCCCAGCGATGCGGTGCTCTACCCAGGCGCCGGTCCCTTCGACCGTCGCCTGGGCTACAGCGCCCTGGGGGAATTCTTGCCGCGCCTGCTCAAACGCGGCTACCAGATCGACGCACAGACGAGGTTTTCCGCAGCGTTGATGGACTACAGCAAAAATGGCTTTTTCGTGCCCTATACCGAAAAGATCCAGGCCGGGCTGTCCATCACCGATTGCCGCGCCGCGCCCTTGTACCGGTTCGATTATCCGCAACAGCTGTATGCCAGTTTCGCCAGCATCCCCCCGTTGATGGTGCACAGCCTGCTGTTCATCGAGAACCGCGACCTGCTGGATCCCAAGCTGGCCCAGGCCAATCCGGCGGTGGATTGGCCACGCTTCGCCAAGGCCGCCTGGTCCCAGGTGGCCAAGCTCATGCACCTGCCGGGACAGACGGCCGGCGGCAGCACCCTGGCCACTCAGTTGGAAAAATACCGCCACTCCCCCGATGGCCTGACGCTGTCCGGGGGCGAGAAGATCCGGCAGATGATTTCCGCCAGCGTGCGCGCCTATCAGGACGGCCCGCAAACCCTGGAAGCCCGGCGCCGGATCGTCCGTGACTACCTCAACAGCGTGCCGCTGTCGGCCGTACCCGGCCACGGTGAGGTGCATGGCATGGCCGAAGGACTGCGGGTCTGGTACGGCGCCGATTTCGATCAGGTCAACCGGTCCTTGAGCAGCACCGCCAACGATGCGCAAAGCCTGGCCCAGCGCGGGTTGGCCCTGCGCCAGGTGCTGTCGCTGATGATCGCGCAACGTCGCCCTTCCCATTACCTGGCCAAGGGCCGCGCAGAGCTGGCGGAACTGACCGACAGCCATATCCGCCTGCTGGCCCAGAACGACATCATCGACCCGGCCCTGAGCGCCGCCGCCCTGGCCAGCAAGGTCAGCTACCGCGACTGGCAGCAACAGCCAACGATCCAGCCGATCGAAACCAACAAGGGCATCAGCGTGGCCCGCAGCCGGCTGGCGGCGCTGCTCAACCGGCCCCTGTACGACCTGGACCGCCTCGACCTGTCCGCCACCAGCACCCTGCAGAGCGACCTGCAACGCCAGGCCACCGAGTACCTCAAGCAATTGGCCGACCCGGCCTTCGCCGCACAGATCGGCGTGCTCGGCGAGCGCCTGCTGACCCCCACCAGCACCACCCAGGTGCGCTACAGCTTCACCCTGTTCGAACTGACCCCGGACGGCTCGCGGGTGCGAGTGCAGACCGACAGCACCGACCAGCCGTTCGATATCAACGAAGGCAGCAAGCTGGAACTGGGCTCCACCGCCAAGCTGCGGGTGCTGACCACCTACCTGCAGATCATCGCCGAGCTGCACGACAGGCATGCCGGACAAACCCCGGCCGAGCTGAAGAAGGTTGCGGTCAATGACCAGGACCGGCTGAGCCGCTGGGCCATCGACTACCTGCTGCAGAACAGCGACCGCAGCCTGCCGAAGATGCTCGACGCGGCCCTGGACCGCACTTATTCCGCCAGTCCCGGCGAAGCCTTCTTCACCGGCGGCGGGGTGCATCACTTCCACAACTTCCGCAACGAGGACAACGGCCGCAGCCCGACCTTGCGCGATGCCCTGCGCGAATCCATCAACCTGCCGTTCATCCGCCTGATGCGCGATCTGGTGCGCTACAGCACCTACGGCGGCGACAGCGCCAGCGCCGAACTGCTCAGCGACGACGCCAACCCGCGGCGCCAGGAGTACCTGGCGCGCTTCGCCGACCGCGAAGGCACGTCGTTTCTCCTGCGGTTCTGGAAGAAGTACCGCAACAAGGACACTCAAGCGCGCCTGGACACCTTTCTCGACGGCATGCATCCGACGGCGATCCGCCTGGCCGCGGTGCACCGCTACCTGCTGCCCGATGCCAGCCAGGAAAGCTTCAAGCGCTTTGTCCGGGCCCACATGAAAAACGCCAAGACCGGTGAAAAGCTCACCGACGAACGCCTGGACAAGCTCTACGCCAGCTATGGCCCGGGGGCCTACGACCTGCCGGACCAGGGTTACATCGCCAAGGTCCATCCCCTGGATCTGTGGCTGCTGGGCTACCTGATGAACAACCCCGACGCGACCTTCAGCCAGATCGTCAAGGCCAGCGAATTCGAGCGCCAGGAGGTCTACAGCTGGCTGTTCAAGAGCCGGCATCGCAGCGCCCGGGACAGCCGCATCCGCACCATGCTGGAGGTCGAGGCGTTTCTGAATATTCACCAGCGCTGGCAGAGCGTCGGTTACCCGTTCGACCACCTGGTGCCGTCCCTGGCCACCGCCATCGGCAGCTCCGGCGACCGCCCGGCGGCCCTGGCGGAACTGGTGGGCACCATTCTCAACGACGGTGTGCGCCTACCGACCCTGCGCATCGACAGCCTGCACTTTGCCGCCGGCACGCCCTACGAAACCCGCCTGAGCAATGACCCTGGCAAGGGCAAGCGGGTCATGCCGTCGGAAGTCGCCACGGCCCTGCGCGGCGCCCTGTCCCAAGTGGTGGATGCCGGCACCGCGAAGCGGGTGTCCGGCAGCTTCAAGCTGGCGGACGGCACCCCGCTGGCCATGGGTGGCAAGACCGGCACCGGCGACAACCGTATCGAAGCCATCGGCGCCGGCGGCCGGGTGCTGAGCTCCAAGTCCATCAACCGCACCGCGACCTTCGTGTTCTATATCGGCGCACACCACTTCGGCACCCTCACCGCCTACGTGCCGGGCGCCTCGGCACAAGCCTTCAAGTTCACCTCAGCCTTGCCGGTGCAGGTGCTCAAGGGCATGGCGCCGATCCTCATGCCCTACCTGCAGCCGGGCAGCAGCACCCAGTGCCAGGGCAGCCTCGCCCAACGCTGAATCCCGGCCCGCCGTTCACTCCTTGCTCCCCGACCAACGGCCACTGGGTCGCCAGTAGAAATACTTGCGCGCCGATTAAGATATATCTTAAGTTATGTCTAAATCGAAACGGAGAAAGAGAAAATGAGCGAGCGTCACCACCCTCCCCATCGCGAACACGGGGACAGCCATGAGATGTTCGAGCGTCGCCCCGGCCGCGAGCGCGGTGGCCGCGGGCCCCGGGTCTTTGCACCTGGCGACCTGAAACTGCTGCTCTTGGCGCTGATCGCCGAGCAGCCGTGCCACGGCTACGACCTGATCCGCCAGATCGAAAGCATGTTCGACGGCGCCTACAGCCCCAGCCCCGGGGTGATCTACCCGACCCTGACCTTCCTGGAGGAAAGCGAGCTGATCCAGGGCGATGCCGAAGGCGGCAAAAAGCGCTACAGCGTGACCGACGCCGGACGTCTGTCCTTACAGGAGCAAGCCATTGCCCTGGACGGCGTGCGCATGCGCATCGAGGTCAGCAAGCGTTCCCTGCGCGGGCATGATCGCCCCGCAGAAATCCACGAGGCGGTGCACAACCTGCGCCACGCCCTGCAGATGCACCACGGCCGCTGGAGCCCGGAAGAAATCCTCCGGGTCCGCGACCTGCTGAACAACACCGCCAAGGCCATTGTCGATGGCCCCCTCAGCCACCCTGCCCAGGAGAAAAGCCAATGACTGCCAGCCCAGAACTGTCCATTCACCGGGTCATGCACGAAATCAAGCGCCGGCGCCTGGAGGTCCTGCGCGTCGTCGACCTGACCCCGCGCATGCGCCGCATCACCCTCGGCGGGCCCGAGCTGGCCGGCTTCGTCAGCCTGGGCAGCGACGACCATGTGAAGCTGCTGTTCCCGCAGAACGCCGAACAGCAAGCCGCCCTGGAAACCCTGGTGCTGGGCCCGGGCAAGGACAGCGGCCCGATGCCGGCCATGCGTGACTACACCCCACGCCGCTATGACCTGGAGTTGGGCGAACTGGATATCGACTTCGTGCTCCACGGCGACGGCCCGGCGTCGACCTGGGCCGAACAGGCCACGCCGGGGCAGCACCTGCACATCGGCGGCCCCCGGGGCTCGATGATCGTGCCGGACATCTTCGACAGTTACCTGTTGATCGGTGATGAAACCGCCTTGCCGGCCATTGCCCGGCGCCTGGAGGAACTGCCGGCCGGTCGCCAGGTACTGGCGGTGATCGAGGTGCAGAACGCCGCCGAACGCCAGCCCCTGGACAGCGCCGCCGAGGTGCAGGTGATCTGGGTCGAACGGGACGGTGGCGAGCAGGATCTGCTCAGCACGGTGCGCCAGTTGCAGGTGCCCGAAGGCAAGCTGTACGCCTGGGTGGCCACCGAGAGCAAAGTGTCGCGCCAGGTTCGTCGAATCTTGCTGGATGAACACCGGCTCAACGACGAGTTCGTCAAGGCCGCCGGTTATTGGCGCCTGGACAGCAGCGAAGCGGAATAACCCCGCCTGACCGGAGGCGCTGGCTTGCCAGCGAAAACGATCTCAAGTGCCCTTTCGCCGACAAGCCGGCTCCTACAGAGGCCGGGATTGGCGCCTGCCCAGCCAGTGGTCCAGGCCCAGCAGCAACAGGGACACGAGAACAAATCCGGCCAATATTCCCAGGGCATTGAGCAACACCTGGGGATACCCCAGCTTGTCCACGGCAATGAAGGGATAGGGGTACAGCCCCAGCAGATTTCCGCGCAAGAGCAGGTAGGCGAAATACAGCACCGGATAGAGCATCCACAGACCGATGTGCTTGAGCCGCAACTCGCCCTTGGGCACGCAACACCACCAATAGAGCAAAAACAGCAGCGGCATCACATCGTGCAGCAGCTCATCGGCCAGCCATTGCCAACCCTGGGGATGCCACAGGTGCCGCAGCAGCAGGCTGTAGGCCAGGCCCACCAGCACAATGCTCGCCGCCACCGCGCCACTGACCGCGGGCCTGAGCATGAATGCCTGCCCCCGGGATATCCGCAGGTTCAGGGCGCAGGTCAGCACACTGGCCACCAGGGTGTTGCTGAGCACGGTGAAGAAGCTGAAGAAGTTCACCAGGCCGCCCAACAGACTGGCGCTCACCTCCCAACGCAGCAGCAGGATCAGGTACAGCTGGACGGTCAGCCCGAACCAGCCAAGGATCGCCGCCACGGCAATCAGGCCGCGCCGAGTGAACAGCCCCCGCAGCGAGAAGCCAGCCATGGGGTTCCTTAAAGCGGGCGCTTGGTGCGTTGCAACTTGACGTAGAGCTTCTCGACCTTCTCCCGCGCCCAGGGCGTCTTGCGCAGGAAGGTCAGGCTCGACTTGATGCTCGGATCGCTCTTGAAGCAGCGGATATCGATGCGCTCGGCCAGCCCCGACCACTCGTAGTGCTCCACCAGCGCCTTGAGGATCTGTTCCAGGGTCACGCCATGCAGCGGGTCGGTGTGGGTGTCGGTCATGCCAGGCCTTTGCGGGAAGAAAATGGGAAAGCCGCGCACCTTAGCCGAGGGCATGCCCCCGCGCCAGAGCACTTGAATAACTGTAGCCGCCGCTTGCCTGTGCGGCGCTCGGGCATGAGAAGCAAAAAGTTCCTGGCTTTTCGCAATAAAAGAGATGTTATATTGTATCAATCAATAACAACTCACCCGCGTTCCGGGCACCCCCGTGTCCCGCCTGCTCTCTGACTCAAAGCGCCTAGCGCCCTGCTTGCCAAGGAATGACCGATGTCCCGTTCAGCCTCCCGTCCTTCTCGCTCTGTACTGTGGCGCCTGTCGCCCCTGTCCGCCGCACTGCTGCTCGCCTCCCAGGCCCATGCCGTGGAATTGCCCCCGCAAGTCATCACCGCCAATCCCCTGGGCAACACCGAGTTGGCCGCCCCGACCACCGTGCTGGAAGGCGATCAACTGACCCTGCAACAGAAAGGCAGCCTCGGTGAAACCCTGAACAAGCAGCCGGGTGTGTCTTCGTCCTACTTCGGCCCCGGCGCCAGCCGCCCGGTGATTCGCGGCCTGGACGGCGACCGCATCCGTATTCTGCAGAACGGCGTCGGCGCCCTGGATGCTTCGTCGCTGTCCTACGACCACGCGGTGCCCCTGGACCCGGTGAACGTCGAGCGCATTGAAATCGTCCGCGGCCCGGCGGCCCTGCTGTACGGCGGCAACGCCATTGGCGGGGTGATCAACAGCTTCGACAACCGCATTCCCACCCAAGCCATCGAAGGAGTTCACGGCGCTGGCGAGCTGCGCTACGGCGGCGCCGACACCACCCGCAGCAGCGCCGGCAAACTGGAAGCGGGCGACGGCACTTTCGCCCTGCACCTGGACGCCAACTCCCGGCAGTTCAACGACCTGAAGATTCCCGGCTACGCCCGCAGCCGCCACGCTCCGGCCAGTGAAGATGGCGAAGGCAAGAAAGGCCGCCTGGGCAACAGCGACGGACGCCAGGACGGCGGCGCCATCGGCGGTTCCTACACCTGGGACGACGGTTATGCCGGCCTGTCCTACAGCAACTACGACTCCAACTACGGCTCCCCCGCCGAAGACGACGTGCGCATCCGCATGAAGCAGGACCACTACGCCTTCGCCTCGGAACTGCGCAACCTGCAGGGCCCGTTCAGCTCGCTGAAGTTCAACGCGGGCTACACCGACTACCAACACCGCGAGATCGAGGGCGGCGAAACCGGCACCACCTTCAAGAACAAGGGCTACGAAGCCCGGGTCGAGGCCCGGCACCAGCCGCTGGGCCCACTGGAAGGGGTGATCGGAGCCCAGGTCAATCGCAACGAATTCTCCGCCCTGGGCGAAGAAGCCTTCGTCCCACAGACCGATACCAACAGCGGCGCGCTGTTCATCCTCGAAGAACTGCAAGCCACCGAACGCCTGCGCCTGAGCCTCGGCGGGCGCCTGGAACACACCACCGTGGACCCGGACAGCAAGGGCAACCAACGCTTCGCCCAGGCCGACAAGTCCAGCCGCTTCACCGCCGGCAGCCTGTCCTCCGGCGCGGTCTACACCCTGACCCCGGTCTGGTCCCTGGCCGCGACCCTGGGCTACACCGAACGCGCCCCGACCTTCTATGAGCTGTATGCCAACGGCGCCCACGTCGCCACCGGCACCTATGAGCTGGGCAACGCCAAGCTGTCCAAGGAAAAAGCCGTGTCCAGCGACCTGGCCCTGCGCTTTGACAACGGCATCCACAAAGGCAGCGTCGGGGTGTTCTACAGCCACTTCTCCAACTACATCGGCCTCTTGGGCACGGGGCGCACCCTGAACGATGAAGGCGAAGAAGATGCAACAGGCATCCCGGAATACGCCTACAGCGGAGTGCGGGCACGCTTCAGTGGGATCGAAGCCCAGGATCGCTGGAGCCTGGGGGAAAGCGCCTACGGCAAGTTCGCCCTGGAACTGTCCGGCGACTACACCCGAGCCAAGAACCTCGACAACGGCCAGGACCTGCCGCGCATTGCCCCGCTGCGTCTGAACAGCGGCCTGCTGTGGGAACTGGATCGCTGGCAGGCGCGCCTGGATGTGCAGCATGCCGCCAGCCAGGGCCGGGTGCCGGACCACGAAAGCGGCACCGATGGCTACACCACCTTTGGCGCCAGTGCCGGCTATCGCTTCGACATTGGCCATAGCCAGTGGCTGGCCTTCGTCAAGGGCGAGAACCTGACCAACCAGACCGTGCGCTACGCCAGCTCGATCCTGCGGGATATCGCCCCGGCCGCCGGGCGCAGTGTGGAAGTGGGCTTGCGGACTACCTTCTAAGGCCCTGTTCGCCGGCAAGCCGGCTCCTACAGATCCGAGTAGGAGCCGGCTTGCCGGCGAAGGCCCTAGCGATAACGCCGCGGGTCGGCCTCGATCAGGCTGGCCAACTGAGTCAGGGCAAAACGCAACTCGTCCCGGGTGGTGGGCGACATCAGCACCACCCGCACACAACGGGAGCTGACGCCGCGCTCCACCTGGAACTGGCTGCCGCTCATCACCAGCACGCCATTGGCCCGGGCCAGGGTGGCGAACTCATCGCCCGTCCAGGGCTCCGGCAAGGTCAGCCACAGGTGATAGCTGTGGGGCTGAGTCCGGATCTCCAGGCCGGCAAACACTTCCCGGGCAATCGCCTGGCGCACCGCCGCTTCGCTGCGCTGGGTCTGCACCAGCTTGCGATCCAACCCCTCGACAATCACGTTGCTGGCCAATTGCGCGGTCAGGGGCGACGGCATCCACACACTGCTGCGAACCATCGAGCTCAGCCGCGACAGCAGCTTCGGCGGGCTGTACAGATAGCCCACCCGCAACGCCGGCATGATCGCCTTGGACAGGCTAGTGAGGTACACCGAACGCTGCGGCGCATAGCTGGAAAGCGGCTTGATCGACGGATCGGTGGCAAGAAAGCCGTAGATATCGTCATCGATGATCAGGAAATCGAACTCTTCGGCAATCGCCGCAATCTGCGCCCGGCGCTGGGGCGACATGATCGCCGTGGTGGGGTTCTGGCAACTGGCGACGCACACCAGCAACGCCGGTTTTTCCCGCAGGCACTGTTCGCGCAACGCCTCGGGAATCATCCCCTGCTCGTCCATCGCCACACCCCGCAGGCGCCGCTCCAGGCCATGGGCCACGGAGATGATGCCCGGGTAGGTCAACGACTCGCAGAGCAGCAGATCACCGGCGTTGCTCAAGGCGCTGATGGCCACCGTCAGGCCGTGCTGGGCCCCGGCCGTCAGCACCACCTGCTGCCAATGGACTTCGGACAAGGAGTGGCGCAACCACTGGGCACCGGCTTCGCGATGGGCCGGATGGCCACCGTCGGGGGCGTAGTCCAGGGCGCGGCCGAAGTCGCTGCTGTGGGCCATGCCCACCAAGGCACCGCGCAACCAGTACTCCAGGGTTTCGCTGTAGGGCTTGATGATCGACAAGTCCAGGACGTCGGACTGGCCCAGGGACAGCGACGGCGCACTGGAACCTTCCGGCAATGCCAGCGGCGGCCGCGCCAGCACGTAGGTGCCACGCCCGACCTCCCCCTGCACCAGTCCGCGCCGCTGGGCTTCGCTGTAGGCGCGGCTGATGGTGCCGGGGGTGACATTCAGGGTTACCGCCAGCTCGCGCAAGGTCGGCAGGCGATCACCGTCGTTCAACAACCCGCTGCCGATATCCCGCGCCAGGGCATCGGCAATGGACAGGTAGACCGGCTGATTGAACTCGCTTAACTGGGGAACCCACATGGAGGCTGATGACCATCGGCTGCGTTGAGGTGGACCGGAGCATATCACAGGCGTGCATCGGCATTAACATCGACTCATTCGACAAATTGATTCGATCCATGTACCAGCCCGCACACCAGAATTCGCTCAATAATTTTTTACTCGACCTATAAACCTATACAAATCAATAACTTAAAAACTTAACACTAGCGTTTTCGTGCGCCCACATCGAGAAACGATTGGATCGATTCAATTCATTGAAATACACTCAGCCAGCGCCAACTCAATCGACTCAATTCCTTCCACCCCACGCCCAGTCGAGATGCCATGCACAGTCTCAGCAAGGACCTGTCCCTCTCCGCCGTGATCGCCGGCCTGATCGCCGTGATCATTTCCTACGCCGGCCCCTTGATCATCGTGTTCCAGGCCGCCCGCGAAGCCCATATGCCCAGTGACCAGGTGTCGTCCTGGATCTGGGCCATCTCCATCGGCAGCGGCCTCACCGGCCTGCTGCTGAGCTGGCGCCTGAAAGTGCCGGTGATCACCGCCTGGTCCACGCCCGGCGCGGCGCTGCTGGTATCGATGCTGCCCACGGTGTCGCTGCCCCAGGCCATCGGCGCCTATGTCGTGGCCTCGCTGATCATCGCCGTGCTCGGCCTGTCCGGAGCCTTCGACAAGCTCATGAGCCGCCTGCCCAAGGCCATTGCCGCGGCCATGCTGGCGGGCATCCTGTTCCGCTTCGGCGCCGGGCTGTTCACTTCGGTCACCCTGCAACCGGCCCTGGTACTGGCGATGATCGCCGCCTACCTGCTGGGCAAGCGCTTCTCGCCACGCTACGCGATTCTCGCGGTGCTGCTGGTGGGCTGCGCCGTGGCCGCAGGCCTTGGCGAGTTCAATGGCGGCTCCATCACCCTAGCGGTGGCCGAACCGATCTTCATCGCCCCCGAGTGGAACTGGCACGCCATCGTCAACATCGGCTTGCCCCTGGCCCTGGTGACCCTGACCGGGCAATACGTACCGGGCATGGCGGTGATGCGCAGCGCCGGCTACACCACCCCGGCGCGCTCGATCGTGTCCTGGACCGCCATCACTTCGGCGCTGCTGGCGCCTTTCGGCTCCCACGGCATCAACCTCGCCGCCATCACCGCCGCCATCTGCACCGGTCGCGAAGCCCACGAAGACCCGAACAAGCGCTACATCGCCGGGATCGCCTGCGGCCTGTTCTACATCCTCATGGGGATTTTCGGCGCGACCCTGGCCTCGGTGTTCGCCGCCCTGCCCAAGGAGCTGATTGCGGCCCTGGCCGGCCTGGCCCTGTTCGGCGCCATCAGCGCCGGGCTCAGCGGCGCCATGGCCGATGAGAAACAACGCGAAGCCGCGCTGATCACCTTCCTGGTCACCGCCTCGGGCATGAGTTACCTCGGCCTGGCTGCGGCGTTCTGGGGGCTGATCTTCGGCCTGGTGGCGCACTTCGTGTTGAGCTACACCCGGCAGAAACACGCCCTCGCCGGGGCCACCGCGCCGCGCTGAACCTGCCGGGCCCGGCCACTGTTACCGAATCCGAAACGGTTCATGTCAATAAAAGCGCTTTCTCTCCAGGAGACGGCGCTTTATCCTTCGCACCCTGAAGCTGAAACGCTTCATCTTTCCTTTTGAAATCAGCGGCATGCCGCCTTGATCCGTCGCGATCAAGGCCACGCAGCCTGCCCTTGCTTCTGCCTATTCCTAGAAAAAGACCTGACTCGAATGCCTATGCCCGCTTTTCAGCGCCTAAAAGACAGCGCTGTCCTGACACCCGTTGCCCTGCCCAAGACCCTGAGCCTGCTCGGCGCCCTGGGGTTTGCCGCCTGCGCCCAGGCCGCTCCGGCCTTCGACAGCGACTCGCCCTGGATGCTCGGCGACTGGAACGGCACCCGCACGGAACTGGCGAACAAGGGCTACGACTTCAAGGTCGACTACGTCGGCGAGATGGGTTCGAACCTGCACGGTGGCTACGACCACGACCGCACCGCGCGCTACAGCGACCAGTTCGCCTTCGGCAGCCACCTGGACCTGCAGAAGATCCTCGGTTGGAATGACGCCGAGTTCCAACTGACCGTGACCAAGCGCGACGGCGACAACATCAGCAACGACCGGATCAACGACCCACGGGTCGGCGGCTTCACCTCGGCCCAGGAAGTCTGGGGCCGCGGCCAGACCTGGCGCCTGACCCAGATGTGGTACCAGCAGAAATTCTTCGACCAGAAGCTCGACATCAAGGCCGGCCGCTTCGGCCAGGGCGAAGACTTCAACAGCTTTCCCTGCGACTTCCAGAACCTGGCGTTCTGCGGCTCCCAGGTGGGCAACTGGGCCGGCAGCGTCTGGTACAACTGGCCGGTCAGCCAGTGGGCACTGCGGGTCAAATACCACCTGACGCCGGAGGTCTACGCGCAGATCGGCGCCTATGAGCAAAACCCGTCGAACCTGGACCGCGACAACGGCTTCAAGCTCAGCGGCAGCGGCACCCAGGGCACCCTGTTGCCGGTGGAACTGGTGTGGACGCCCAAGCTCAACGGCCTGGCCGGTGAGTACCGCGCCGGCTACTACTACAGCAGCGCCAAGGCCGCTGACGTGTACAAGGACGGCAACGGCCAGCCCGCCGCCCTCACCGGCGAAGCCTATCGCAGCAGCTCAAGCAAGCACGGCCTGTGGCTGGGCGCGCAGCAGCAAATCACCAGCGTCGCCAGCGACCACTCCCGCGGCCTAAGCCTATTCGCCAACGTCACCGCCCATGACAAGAAGACCAACGCCATCGACAACTACGTCCAGGCCGGCCTGGTCTACAAGGGCCTGTTCGATGCCCGGGCCAAGGACGACATCGGCTTCGCCCTGGCCCGGGTCCACGTCAACCCGGCGTACCGCAAGAACGCCCAGGCCAGCAACCAGGCCCGCGCGATCCACGACTACGACAACCCCGGCTACCTGCCGCCCCAGGACACCGAATACAGCGCCGAGCTGTACTACGGAGTGCACCTGGCCAACTGGCTGACCGTGCGCCCCAACCTGCAGTACATCCGTCATCCCGGTGGCGTGAGCCAGGTGGACGACGCGCTGATCGGCGGGATCAAGATCCAGAGTTCGTTCTAAGGCCGCGAGGCAAAAAACGACGCCATTCACAGTTTTCAGCTGAACCAAGCCCGCGCCTGATCGTCATCTACAGTGAACAAGCGCGGGTCCACTCTTAACGTCACGGAGAACCACACTATGAGCACTGAGGGTGCTTCAAGTCCGAGCCGCCTGCTGCCAGGCCTGCTCGGGATCTTGCTGCTGCTAATGGGCCTGGCCTTGCTGGCCGGGGGGATCAAGCTGAGCCTGCTCGGCGGCTCGCTGTACTACGTCCTGGCCGGTATCGGCCTGACCCTGACCGGCCTGCTGTTGCTGGCCGGCAAACGCGCGGCGCTGGGCCTGTACGCCGTGGTGCTGTTTGCCAGTACCGTCTGGTCGCTGTGGGAAATCGGCCTGGACTGGTGGCAACTGGTGCCACGCCTGTCGCTGTGGTTCGCCCTCGGCGTGGTCCTGCTGCTGCCCTGGTTCCGCCGTCCGCTGCTGCGCAATGGCCCCGCGCCACTGGGCACCGCGGCCCTGAGCGTGTCCGTGGTCCTGGCCGGCGCTGCCGCCATCGGCAGCCAGTTCACTAACCCCGGGGAAATCTCCGGCGACCTGGGTCGCGACAGCACCGACATGGCCAGCACCGCCCCGGCCATGCCCGAAGGTGAATGGCAGGCCTATGGCCGTACCGAGTTTGGCGACCGCTACTCGCCGCTGAAGCAGATCACCCCGGGCAACATCGGCAAGCTGCAGGAAGCCTGGCGCATCCGCACCGGCGACATGCCGACCGCCAAGGACCCGGTGGAAATCACCAACCAGAACACCCCGCTGAAGGTCAACGGCATGCTCTATGCCTGCACCGCCCACAGCAAGGTACTGGCCCTGGACCCGGACACCGGCAAGGAAATCTGGCGCTTCGACCCGCAGATCCAAGGCCCCAACGGCGACGACTTCCGTGGCTGGGCGCACATGACCTGCCGTGGCGTGTCGTACTACGACGAAGCCAACTTCAAGAACACCGACGCCATCAGCCAGCCGGCCACCCTGTCCCCCGCGGGCCAGGCCATCGCCGCCAGCTGCCCGCGCCGCCTGTTCCTGCCCACCGCCGATGCGCGCCTGATCGCCATCAACGCCGACACCGGCAAGGTCTGTGAAGACTTCGGCAACAAGGGCGCTGTGGACCTCAAGGCCGGTATCGGCCCGTTCACCCCGGGTGGCTACTACTCCACCTCGCCGGCGGCCATCACCCGTAACCTGGTGATCATCGGCGGCCACGTCACCGACAACGAATCGACCAACGAACCGTCCGGCGTGATTCGCGCCTTCGACGCCCACGACGGTCACCTGGTGTGGAACTGGGATTCGGGCAACCCCGACGAAACCACGCCGCTGCCGGAAGGCAAGACCTACACCCGCAACTCGCCGAACATGTGGTCGCTGGCCAGCGTCGACGAGAAACTGGGCATGGTCTACCTGCCACTGGGCAACCAGATGCCTGACCAGTGGGGCGGCAACCGCAGCGCGGGCGCCGAGAAATTCAGCGCCGGCACCGTGGCCCTGGACATCGACACCGGCAAGCTGCGCTGGAACTACCAGTTCACCCACCACGACCTGTGGGACATGGACGTGGGCAGCCAGCCGACCCTGCTCGACATGAAGACCGCGGACGGCGTCAAGCCGGCGCTGATCCAGCCGACCAAGCAAGGCAGCCTGTACGTACTGGACCGTCGCGACGGCACCCCGATCGTACCGATCCGTGAAGTACCGGCCCCGACCGGCGCGGTCGAAGGCGACCACACCGCCCCGACCCAGGCCCGCTCGGACCTGAACCTGCTGAACCCGCCTCTGGATGAAAAGGCCATGTGGGGCGCCACGCCGTTCGACCAGATGCTGTGCCGCATCCAGTTCAAGCAACTGCGCTACGACGGCCAGTACACCCCGCCATCGGTGCAGGGCAGCCTGATCTACCCGGGCAACGTCGGCGTGTTCAACTGGGGCAGCGTGTCCCTGGACCCGGTGCGCCAGTTGCTGTTCACCAGCCCGAACTACATGGCCTTCGTTTCCAAGCTGGTGCCGCGCGCCGAAGTCGCCGCCGACAGCAAGCGCGAAAGCGAAACCTCGGGTGTGCAACCCAACACCGGCGCGCCTTACGCGGTGATCATGCACCCGTTCATGTCGCCGCTGGGCGTACCCTGCCAGGCCCCAGCCTGGGGCTACGTGGCCGGCATCGACCTGACCACCAACAAAGTGGTGTGGAAGCACAAGAACGGCACCAGCCGCGACAGCTCACCGATCCCAATCGGCCTGCCGATCGGCGTGCCAAGCATGGGCGGCTCCATGGTCACCGGCGGTGGCGTGGGCTTCCTCAGCGGCACCCTGGACCAGTACATCCGCGCCTATGACGTGAAAAACGGCAAGGAGCTGTGGAAGTCCCGCCTGCCAGCGGGCGGCCAGGCCACGCCGATGAGCTACACCGGCAAGGATGGCAAGCAGTATGTGCTGGTGGTCGTGGGCGGCCACGGCTCCCTGGGCACCAAGATGGGCGACTACATCATTGCCTACAAACTGACGGAATAAGCGTTACCGGCAGGGATGAAAAAGGCGGCTACCTACGGGTAGCCGCCTTTTTTTGTGATCGCTACGCATAACGCACTAACCAGCTTGGCTGTGATGGCCTCTTGGGGGACGTGGCGGTGAAGGTTCCACATCTCCTACCTCCAAGTCTTCGCCAACTCCGTATCCGGCGCGACCAATCCCGAGTCGGAGTGCATGCTTCGTGTATTGATATGGGCCGAACTCAGCAAGCTGCATACGTTGCCCATCAACAGGAGTGTTGAGTGTATGTAGATGTATCGGAAGTAAGCTTGTTCGCGTTCGGCCAGAGGGGCTGCCGGGTCCCAGGGCGAGCGTTATGCCTGGCCGGCTGACTCACTGTGCGAGAGGGGAAAGATCGTGGTGAATGATTTGCGCCAAGCCATATCACCCACAACCACCGCCTAATTAGGAATTTCTCCGATCAAGTCAGCACAGGCCATCTGACCTGTGCTGAAGTAGCCCTCCGTCCAACTGCCCTCTACAAGCCCGCCACCCCATGAATCAGATGAATTTTTTCGATTTCGAGTACGCCGGTAAGCGCAAGCAAACCCGTCGTGAGTGTTTCCTGGCCGAGATGGAACAGGCACTGTACGAGATCACTTCGATGCGCCAGTTTGCTCGTCTGACGCTCAGCGCTCGGATCCCCGAAGACACGACAATCATGAATTTCCGGCACCTGCTGGAGAAGCATCAGTTGGCGGCGAGCATTCTGGAAACCATCAACAATGACCTGCGAGACAAGGGCCTGTCGTTGCGCCAGGGCACCATTGTCGACGCCACCATCATCCACGCACCCAGTTCGACCAAGAACAAGGAAGGCAAACGCGATCCCGAGATGCATCAGACGAAGAAAGGTAACCAATATTTCTTGGGCATGAAGGCGCATATCGGTGCAGGTGCCGAGTCGGGTCTGGTGCACCACGTCCACGGCACAGCGGCGAATGTGACCGATGTAACGGAGGTCGCTCAGCTGTTGCATGGCGATGAAAATGTTATCTGTGCCGACGCGGGTTATACCGGCGTTGAGAAGCGGCCGGAGCATGAAGGAAGGTCGGTGATCTGGCAGATTGCGGCTCGTCATAGCACCTAAAAGCACTTGAGCAAACGCAGCGTGCTCTACAAAGCCAGACGCAAGATTGAGAAGGTCAAGGCGCAGGCACGAGCGAAGGTCGAACATCCATTCAGTGTGATCAAGCACCAATTCGGCTACGTGAAAACCCGCTTGCGTGGCTTGGCCAAGAACACAGCGCAACTGACTACGCTATTTGCCCTGTCGAATCTGTGGATGATGCGCCAGCAATTGTTGCCTGCTGCGGGAGAGGTGCGCCCGTGAGGGCAGAAAACCAAGGCTGTGCCTTGGTTATCCAATAATCAGCGGCTGAAAATCGGGATTATCGGCATCTCCAAGCCGTCCATTTCCGGCTGACGGGTAACTTGTTCGGAGTTTCCCTAAGAGAATAGCTGCGCTTCATTCTCCTCAGAAACTCTCGACATAACAGACCTGGCTTTTCAACGGCAACCAAAGCCAGCTAAAAACACATGAACACATCAGTTACCAAAGTCACAAAAACTCACTCTGACTCGCCTTCATACCTCTGAGCACTTTGATTAAAACTCCACACATGCGACTTGGTAAGCGCTTCCTGCCCCTTGTACAAAACACCTCCATCTCGATCTCTTTGGTAGGAATATATTTCAATTTTTTTATACTTATTTTTATCACCAAGGGAAGCATCTAGAACCTTAACACCCGCAAAATAATCTCCACCTACAAACCTCAAATACCCTCGACACTGAATAAAAAAACCATAAACCCTATTCTTACTTGACCCCTCACTACCGACATGAGAAAAAATAAAATCTCTTACCCCGTCATCATTAAGGTCATCACTATAGACAACCTTGACTCTTTCAACGGAGAATCTTGGCCCATCAACTTTTGAAAGCATCTGTATCGGCTCGCCCTCTTCTGCCCACTGCGAAATAAAGTATCTCGAACTATCGATATCACAAACTTCCACTGCTGTAGCGCAAGCAATCGGAAAGAACAGTAAAATCGCTAGAAAAAATTTCATATTCACTCATCCAAAATAAAAGTATTACGGCCAGTCCGGACTGCTCCCTGGGGTTGGGTGAAACCAAAAACTATACTGGTCGCCACAGTGGGGTTTATGGCTGCGGCCGCAGATAGAAGCCTTCTCGAAAATGCGACCTCATGAGCATCGCCCCAATTTGATACTCGTATTTGCTTGAACATGTCATGGCATTCGTTGCCAACGTGGATCTTCCGGTTGTGCTGGATGTTTTCGCCCCTGTCGCGCTGGCCATGGACGAAAATCCGCTCCGCGCCTGTCTTGTCCTCGATGTGCTTTTCGTTGAAATCAGCGACGCCAGGCGAGCCCTTGGTCTTATCCGCCAGAAGCTCGCAAGGCACCGGGGGGTTCTTGCAATACGGGCAAATGCTGACTAGCGGTTGGCCGCCTTCGTCGGAAGCTTAGTAACGCACTGTTTTGGAATATTATCTTCATAGTAAGTGCTGTTTAGGCTTTTGTTTTGTTTATCAATCGTGAGGTCTATAAACTCACCACCACAGCTTGAAAAACTCTCCTTGAACACTCCTTTCTTAGCGTCATAAACAAACACTCTAAAAACCTTGTAAACCCCCATCCCATCGTCAGTGTGCCAAACAGCAAAATCCCCAACCCCATCAAAATTGAAATCATCAAGCTTTACATGCAGCCTCTTATCCGTCTCAAAAGCAAATTCACTGACTTTGTGACGGCCATTATCGCTAACATCTACATCAAACCCTGATCCATTCCACAAAAGTTTTATTACACTTTTTTGTCTGGATTAAATCTTAACAATTGCGCTTGAATAGACACAAAGAAAAGCCGTCAACGCTGTCAAAATTACTTCCTTAGTATTCATTCAGCGACTCCGCAGGCCGCATACCTGCATGGATAGTAGCCGTCCCCGCAGGAGACAAAATCATTATTTTAGATTCAGAAATGCTGCCGATTAGTTTCCGGAGCATAAAGGAAATGCGGACTTGTCTTTCATAGTATCCGTTGCCGTCAACCAGACGATTGATCAGACCTATATTATTTGCTGAGTACAGCCTGCCTGAAGTTTTCTGCCGAGTCACACCGCCCCTTGTCATCACTAATCGACTCCCCCACATGCAACCTCCTCAACTCCTTCCGCCAAGTTTTCGTCAATTCTGCATTCGGTGCGGCCAGTCCCTGTTCCGAGTCGGTGTGCATGCTGCGCGTATTGATATTGGCCGAATAGAATTCAGATGCATCGCAAGCATTATAATCATCTATGACAAGCAGTTTCGAATTAGGATCTAGCGTAAGATTTCAAGCTCTATATTTTTCATGATTTTTATAGCTACGTCGCCCAGTATTTTGTATAAAGCCTTGACAGTAAAATCGCCCCCATCTCCTACCATCCCCCGGTCAATGAGTTGGCAGCACCGTTGTCCATGCCAGCCGTCTTTGCTGCTATCTGATTTGGGCAGCGCGCCATAATAGAGTTTTCCATACATTTTTATTCTTGATTTTTAAAAACAACTATAAAAAATCACTTCTCACACCCTAAGGCATCATCTTTATCACAGGTCACATAGGGAGCAACCTCTTTAAGATTGTCTATATATATTTTTCCACATGACATCTGCACTTCCTTCATCTCGGGAGTTTTGGACACAACAACCCCAGCACTTTTTTTGCCTCCCCCAAACGCCTCGCCATCATAGTTACTATAAATTTCGTACTTGTAACTCCCCACGACAAAGCTAAACTTCGCATAAGAAACCTGATAACGAAAATAGTGATTAAATGTGAACCCCTCAAAACCAAATCCATTGCTAGGAAAAATCATTTCCTTATTGTTTTTTTTGCCGAAGCGGTATTGAATTCCCGACAGGTCACCATCAACATATTCAGGGCATAGCGCTAGATTTTTTCCTCCTCGCATCTCGCATTGAAAAATGGCCACTTCGCTTTCGCACATTTCCTCTTGAGCGCCCCATGAACAGAAACTCCAAAGCACTAAAAACACATAAGCACTGATTCGGATCAACATCTCAAATACCCTTAAGCAAATTATAGTTGCTCGTCATTCTGACATCATATCCATCTTGAGCAGGGCCATTGTATCTAAGTGCAAAACTCAACCAGTCTTTTTGCACAATTGCAGAAGACAAGACCGAATCGGCCTTGACGAAATTCACAAATGCTTTCAGATGGTTTTTCTCTGAACGACTAAGGTCCCGCACAAATTCCTCAACCGATAAATACCCAGCACTAGAAAAATTCTTACCCATAATCTGGAAACGCCCCCATGATGCTGATTTCAGAGCTGCGCTTGCACTCAATCGATATGCCCTGATTAATTTCCCATATTGCGCAGAGTACGTACCATAACCGCCCCTACTACTAGACGATATATCAGGATTCGATGAGTCGAACTGACCGTTAGTCAACTGATGAAAATAATGCCTTTCAAAAAGTATGGCTGTAACCTCATCGTCCCCGGCCTTTGTGAAATAGCTACCTGATGACGCTGTTTCTGTAATGGCGACAGCCTTTACTGCTTCAACTTCACACCCAAGCGCATCCGCTGCTGCAATATAATCATCCTCTTCAATTATCGAGCCGTCATACAGCTCTAAAAACTCAAGTTCTACCTTCGTGCCTCCAATAAATATTTCAGGGTGCTGCTTCAAGCTACGTGCGTTAGAAAAAAGACCTACTGGATGGATATACCAACATCTACCACTCTCACAGCCTAGTTCCCCCCCCATTAACGCCGACCACCAACTCAAACTCTGAATCCGTTTCTTCTCTTCAGCCCAATCTTTATTGGGCTTTGACTTACAATGCCCTATTAGTTTATCCAAGGAGTCCCAGCTTTCCTTTTTGTAGTGCCACTCGCTCTGATACGTCGCAAGCATCTGCGAAATCGGTTGGGAAAACCAAGGCTTACCCAGCGCCTCCCTTATTTCATCAGGCAGTAGCTTTTTATCACCATTCTTATCAAGAATTTTGTACAGGGATTGTGTGACGGG
This sequence comes from Pseudomonas sp. TKO26, assembly GCF_003225665.1. Classification (NCBI taxonomy): domain Bacteria; kingdom Pseudomonadati; phylum Pseudomonadota; class Gammaproteobacteria; order Pseudomonadales; family Pseudomonadaceae; genus Pseudomonas; species Pseudomonas sp. TKO26. Next base: position 309,767 of record NZ_QKLN01000001.1, on the reverse strand, counting down.
GCCTGCTCCAGCCTTTACAACTTCAGGCTGATAAATCGCAAGCTCTTCTTCCGTAAGTTCTTTTTGTGCCTCCAGAAAGGCAACGTAGTGCTCAACATGGCTGACGGTTTCTTCAAGGAAAGTGAAACCTTCCCACTCAAAAGACGAATGTCGCGATAGCGCTATATCCGGCTCAGCAAACCAGCCACTGATGGCGTTGCCCGATACATCAGCAAGCACTCCTTCCAAGTGCCACCAATAGGTGTAAGTGGTCAGGCCGCCCATGACCACCGGCGCCTTGATCTTCCTCTCAGAGGGTAAAGCCTCCAACACCTGCAACGGGATAATCAGGTCATAACCAATCTGGTGACCTGAGTCGGATGCCTTGGGTGGGGTTGTTGCATTCATACCCGCCACATGGCTGATCAGCTTTGCACCCTTTGCGACCTTGACCAAGGTCCTGTCCTTTGCAGGCAAGTTGGCCGCTCTGGATCGACTCTGTTGGATAAACGTCTTGACGTCTTCACAGCTAAACACTTCCAGATGCAGCAGATTCTTCGGCGCGGAGTCCGATTGATTCTGATACTTGCCCACATGCCCAAGAAGTTCGCCCGCCTTGACTTTATAAGCCGTTTTCAAAGGGACAACCTTGTCCATATCCTCCGGTGTGCTCATTGCGTCCAGAAGATCAAGGGAGACATACCCTGGCAACACTCCCTCAACCTCTGGAACAAGAATTGGCATGGACTCACCACTGACAATTTCGAGCAACTTGCGGTATTTGCCAGAGTTTTTTTCGTCGCTGATTCTGATTTGCGTGCCTACCGGCAGAAAGCCTATTGGCCTTCCCTGGGCAAAAGCATCACGCACGATTGCGCCATTTTTCTGCTCCGGTGGAAGATCCCGGGCCTTGTCCCCCACAAAGTATTGATCCGCAGAAATGCGCTGCATTTCTTCCTTGAATACCCAGCCAGTCTGCTCTGCCAGTTCGGCTACCGCTGGTATGACGTCGACCACTTCCAGCCATCTCTGAGTATCGGGTGCAGGTTTGGTGAACACCGTGGTTCCACGAGGCAATACCGCCAATATCGGCGTATTACCACCAGAGTCGCTGCTACGAACCCTAAGCCCGAGCAGTTTGTCGGATGCTGCCGCTTTGACCTTGTAGGTGGCGTTCCAGAAGCCGGGGCGCTTGAGTGTCGGAGTGGTTTGATAGCCCTGCCAATCCAGCAAATGCATGTACAGACTGAAGAAAATCAGGCTAGGACCCGCCGTGGCAGGTGACCCGGGAGGTGCAGGGAGTTCAAGGCGGTGCCTGACCAACACAAAGCCCGTGGAAAATGGCGCTCTCTTCGAACCGTACTCGGATACCGGATAAGTCTTGTCAATTCGATACGCCACCACCTCGCCGTCAGCGATGCAACGAACTTCAGTCTTGTCTGAAACCAGTCCGCTGGCGTCATCGAAATGCACACCACCATGCCAAAGGCCGTTGGCACCTATGGGGTAGAAACCATCTTCGGCCTTGGCCAAGGCCTTGTAATACTGCTGTGGATCTAGCGACCGGGTCGTTCCCACTTTCAGTGGAAATACCCAGTTCTCGACTTTATCGATTGTCTTTTGGTTGCCCGATGCCTCTGTCATGACTTCGTCCTTGCCCCCCTGTATCAGGGAGTCTTTATCAGCCGGAGAAATTGATCAGCCGTTGTCGCTGAGGCGTGATCGGCTCTTGTAATGGATTCACCAAGGCCTTCTCCATCAAGCTCCCGGCCTTATCCTTATCCGCCACGCCGGGTAGCACCGGCGGCTGGATTCCAATGCCAGAGCCAGCCCCCGCCGCACCTCCCGCATTCACCTTGAGCAACGCTCCATTCACGCTGACGCCGCTGGCATCGAGCTTGATAAAGCTGCCCCCGGCTTGCACCGTCAGTTCACTGGCCGCTTCGATCACCAGCTTCTGGCCTGCTTGCAGGTGTATCTCGCGGCCGGCCTCTAGCAGTTGTGCGGTGCCGAGCTTGATGTGCTGGTCGTGCGCCACGCTCAGGTGATCGTCGGCCTTGACCTCGACTTTGCGTTCGCCGTGGACGGTGCGGTGTTCCTCGGCCTTGAATTCGCTGTAACTGTTTTGCTCGACGGTGTCGTGGCGCTCGTGGCCGACGCGAATCTTCTGGTCGTTCTGGATGTTTTCATCCCAGTCGCGCTGGGCGTGGACGAAGATCTGTTCGGCGCCTTGCTTGTCTTCGATGCGCACTTCGTTGAAGCCCGCGCCGCCCGGTGAACTCAGGGTCTTGAAGGTGCTGCGGGTGTTGCTGGCCGGCAGTTCGTAGGGGACGGGGTGTTCCTGGTGATAGAGACAACCGCTGATCAGCGGCTGATCAGGGTCGCCTTCGAGGAAGTCCACCAGCACTTCCATGCCGATACGCGGGATGGCGATGGCGCCGTAGCGGTCGCCGGCCCAACTGGAGGCGACTCGCAGCCAGCAGCTGGTCCGGTCGTCGCCCTGGCCTTCGCGGTCCCAGTGGAACTGCACCTTGACCCGGCCATATTGATCGGTGTGGATTTCCTCTCCTGCCGGGCCGGTGACCACTGCGGTCTGGCTGCCCAGGACCCGGGGCTTGGGATGGTCCAGCGGCGGGCGGAAGAATACGTCCCAGGGTGTGGCGAGGAAGCGGTTGCGGTAGCCCTGCCGGAAGCCGTCTTCAGCCTCGCTGTCGCTGGTGATCGATTCCTCCAGCACCTGGGGCTGCTGGCCTTCGTGGGTGACCTGGGTCAGCAGCCAGAGGTCGTTCCACTCCTGGCGCGGGTGATCGGACAGTTCCAGGAAATGCCCGCTGGCCAGCCGCGGTTCATCGCCCCAACCCTCGGCCTGCAGATAGTCGGCGCGGTGGCGTTCCAGGGCCCGCTGGCTGAGCAACTTGCCACGCTCACGGTCGGTGAAGCGGCCAGGGTAGTCGTAGTCTTCCAGGTCCGGCTCTGCGCTTTTGGCTTCGGGCTTGTAGGCAGATTCCATTTGCAGACGCGGTTTTTCGAAGTCGTAGTCGCGTCGGGTGACGCGGCTGGTGCGGGTTTCCAGGCGCACGTTGAAGCTCTTGATCACCGGCTCATCCGCCACCAGCCCGCTGCCGCGCACATAGGCGGTGGGCCGACCCAGCTTGCGGAACACGCTCTGGTTGTCGCTGAACACCAGCAAATGTGTTTCGCGGCTGTGCTGGAAGTGGTAGTGCAGGCCTTCCTCTTCGCACAGGCGCTGGATGAAGTGCAGGTCGCTCTCGGCGTACTGCACGCAGTAGTCGCGCGCAGGGCACAGCTGCTGGATCTGGAACTGGTAGGCATCGCCGAGGATGCCGTGCTCTTCGAGGATCAGGGCGATGATCTGCGGCGCCGAGAGCTGCTGGAAGATCCGCTGGTTGCTGCGGTGGCGCAGGTAGTCCAGCTGCGGCAGCAGCGACAGGCTGTAGCGGCTCAGGCGCTTGCCGGCGTCGCCCTGGGCGATGCGCTGGATCAGCCCGTGGACGCCGTGGCCCTGGGGATCGAAGGCGAGAAAGGCCGGTTGGTGCAGCAGCGGTTCGAGGTCGATGAAGGGGCGTTCGCTGACCAGTTGCAGGTCGAAGCGAAACGGCTGGCTGATGGCTTCGGTGCCCTTGAACGCAAGCACCTGGAAGTCGTGCTGGATGCCTTGGATGTCCAGGCTGAAGTGGGTCTGGTCGGCCGGGCTGAACATGGGTCGCTCCTTGACGTGTTGCGGCTAAGTCCATTAGCCCAAGCGCTGCGGGGCCGAGGCCACGCTGCGGACGCGCAGTAACCTAGCAAGTTGCAACTCGTCACGTTTGTAGGAAATGTCTGAAATACCGACCGATCAGCCCGTTCCATGACCTCCTTTATCTCACCGCCATCCGGGTGCTGAGGGTGCTGAAAGGAAAGTTGCGAATGCTCATGTGGCGACTGATCGGTGGGAGCCCTCGGCATACCCTGCCCCTCAAATCGCGGTCACCGAAAATTCCTACAACTCGCGTCCGATTGCATCACCTTGTCCCTCCAAGGCGATGCCCTTAAGGTCTGGGGGTCATTGCAAATTCAGTGACAGGGCGTAGGAACCCTTCGATAACCCTTGGCGCATAAGCGCCCGTCTGATTGCGGAGCATCTGTCGCATCCGTAAGATCAGCCGCGGCGGCCGTGCGCGGGCACGCTTCGGCGTGGCCGAGTCCAAGGGTATTCGGTATTCCTACCCCGCGCGCGGCTGCCACCCAAGCCCGTAGGAAGGCCGTTGGCAGCTCTCATGCCTACCCGGAGCTCGATCAAATGAAAAAGGTCAAACCCAACAAACCTGACACATCTGCGACGGAGCCCAGCTCTCGTCACATGCCATTGACCAGCAACGATTACAACATCCCCGCCCTGCTGGTGGACACCCAGGCCCCGCTGGACGCGCTCCACGAGGCCGCCGCCCACCGCATTCGCGCGGCCACCCAGTTGCTGGAAAACATCGCCAGCCACGACAACCTGCAGAGCAACCCGGCCCTGCTCCAGGACTTCGCCCAACTCTGCATCATCCCCCTGCGCGACGGCTGCGACCTGCTGGACGTACTCGGCCGGCGCCTGCAGGAACAACTGCTCACCTGAGCCTGATCCGGGCCCAGCAGCACCGCGCTGGGCCCATCAAGCTGCCCCGATCGCCGTCCCCTGCGCCCCGTAATTGCAAAGCGACATTAGCCCATTTGTGCTAATCGACCCTCCCCCAGCCCGGGGCTATAGTGCCGAGCAACCACCCGATCTCCCCCAATACCGCCGTTCTGCGGTGTCGGGAGCGGCTGCGCCGTTGAAAACACAACAACACCAAGGAAGAGTCATCATGAAACTCCAGTCCAGCCTCCGTCCCCTCACCCTGCTCAGCGCCCTGGCCCTCGCCCTGGGCGGTTGCGCCATCGCCAAGCCGAGCAACGACGATCTGAAGAACCGCGCGCAGATCACCCTCGGCAAGCCGGTTTCCACTGTCTCGAACGTACGCAGCGACGCGTCCCAGACCTACTTCACCGCCAGCACCAGCGCCGGCGAATACAACTGCGTATTGCCCAGTGGCGGCATGGTCGCCTTCGCCAGCATGGGCGGAGCGGTAGCGCTGCCGGCCGAGTGCAGCAAGCAATAAAGCGCTAGCCCCTGACCAACCAGGTTCGCCACGACGGGCTGCCCGGTGTAGCAGCGGGACAGCGTCGGGCGAGCACCGCTCCTTCCTGAAAAGGTCCTGAGTTGATGAAATCCCGTCTTTTCATGGTGACAGGCCTGGCCCTGCTCGCCTGTACCCTGATGGCCTGTGCGCCGCGCCAAGGGCGAACCCTGGACGAATACCCGCCGGTCAAGATCCCAACCGTGCAGTACCCCGAGGTCCCCTTCGACACCCAGGCCGCCCGCGCCGCCCTGCAACCGGGCACCGCCACACTCACCGGCAAGTTCTGCATCGTCGGCAACGACGGCATCGAGGACAGCCGCGACGTCAAGATCTATCTCTACCCGGTCACCCCGCACCTGCAGGCCTGGCATAAGTTGCGTGCGTCCAAGCCCGAAGGCGCGCCGGTGAGCATGGCCCCCGAGGCCGTGGCCGTGCACCGGGTGACCCGCACCGACGGCAACGGCATCTTCCAGTTCACCGGCCTGCAACCGGGTCGCTACTTCGTCCAGGGCCAGGACATGGTGTACGGCACCAGCCGCTGGAACGAGTACGTGGGCACTGGCCAGAGCAACACCAACTACGGGCCGGTCACCACTCACTACTACACCGAGCGCAGTTCGATCTCTTCGTACTCAGGGATGCTGGATGACTTCGTCGAACTCGCCAGCGGCGAGAACAAGAAGCTGACCATGACCAACTACCCCCTGCTTATCCCGTGCCGGACCTGGTAACCGCCGCTGGTGTCGAGGCGCTGCGGGCCGACGCCCGCGGTGTTTCGCGCAGGGCCCGCAAGACGCCCCGCAGTTCCACCGGGCGCACCGGCTTGGAGAGGATGGCGATGTTGCGATCGTGCAGGGCGGCGTGGATTTTCTCGATGTCGTGCCCGGTGATGATCAACGCCGGCACCTCCCAGCCCCGCTGCTGGCGGATGCTGTCGATGCATTCGATGCCCGAGGCCCGGGTGCCCAGGTCGTAGTCGGCGACGATGATGTCGCAGTCGGTCAGCAGGTCTTCGCCGCTCGACTCGGCCTGGACCACGCAGCCCCAGCGTTCCAGCAGCGCCGAGGTGGCCAGCAGGACGTTGCGGTCATCTTCCACCAGACAGACCCGCAATCCGGTCAGCAAGCCGCTCTGCAGTGCCTCGTCACGGCCGTGCAAACGCTGTGGCGCGGCCAGTGACAGGCCATGCAGGCTGACCGTGGTGCCGCGATCGACCCGCGAGCGGAGCGTCACCTGCAGGTCGGTCAACTGCCCCAGGCGCTTGACGATGGACAGGCCCAGACCGACGCCTTCGACGTCCTTGTCGCGCAATTGGCGGACCCGGTAGAACTCATCGAAGATCTTCGGCAGATGTTCCTCGGCAATCCCCCGGCCCTGGTCATAAATGACAATGGCCAGGCCCGCACCGCGCCGGCGCACGCCAATCAGCACGGGCCGCTCGGCGGCGTACTTGAAGCAGTTGGACAGCACGTTCTGCACCATGGTCGCCAGCAACCCCGGATCGACCCGCACCCAATGGGCGCAAGGCCGCAAGCGCAGTTCGACACCGGCCCAGCGCGCCGCTTCGGTGTTCTGGCGCACCAGGTCGCGCAGCAGCTCGCCCAGGTGCACGGTGTCGTACTTGGGCTGCACCCGCCCGTTGTCCAGGGTGTAGAGATCGAGGATCGAACGGAACAGCTGCGAAACGTTGAGCAGCGAACGGTCGATGTTGTCCACCAGCCGCCGCTCATCCGCCCCCAGGTTGGCTTCGCGCAGGCAGGCAGTGAACAGCCCGATGGAGTGGATCGGCTGGCGCAGGTCATGGCTGGCCTGGGCCAGGAAGCGGGATTTTTCCAGGTTGGCGGCAATCGCCTGTTCGGAGGCCAGGCGGGTGCGCTTGAGGAGGATATGGGCGTACACCGGAATCACCGTGCTGGTGATCATCAGCATCAGCACCATGTAGGGCTGGGCCTGCCAGTAAGGGGTCAGCAGGTAGACCATGAACAGCGCGACCTGCGCCAGCACGGTGGCGATCGCCAGGTAGCGCGAGCCGAAGCGCATGCCATTGCCCAGGTTGACCCAGACCATCACCGCATAGATCGGCAACGCCCCCTCGCCGCCTACCACCAGGCCGTAACAGGTGCCGGTGTAGTCGTAGACCATGCCCAGGATGCGCCGCGCCGGGTAGTGCCCGGGCCAGCGGGCAATGGCCATGCGCAGGATGATCGAACCCAGCATGAACAGGGCAATGTAGATCATCACCGGCACATAGGGCTCGACCTGCTGCCCCGGCAGAAAACCGATCAGGCTAAACCAGACCAGGGCGCAACCGGCGACGATGATCCGCAGGGTGGCCTGGTCAAGTTCGCTGTCCTTCTCGACGTTCATGCAATCACCTCCTTGTGCAATCGGCGCTGTCGTGGTCTTTTGCCGCTCTGCAAAACCGCGTATCGGACACGACCAGCGGGCAGTGGCAACGCCGCGCGTCAAGTTAGCATGGGCGCAGGACTGGATGTTTCAAGGAGTTTCACGACATGACGTGCCGGATTATCGTCGCCGACGACCACCCGCTGTTCCGCGAAGGCATGCTGCGCACCCTCCAGCGCCTGCTGCCCGAGGCCCTGCTGGAAGAGGCCGGCGACCTGGCCGCGGTGCTGGCCCTGACCCAGACCGGTGAAGAACCGGACTCGCTGATCCTCGACCTGCGCTTTCCCGGCCTGACCTCGGTGAGCCTGATTGCCGACCTGCGCCGCCAACTGCCCCGGACCTCGATCATCGTGGTGTCGATGATCGACAACCAGGACCTGATCGGCGAAGTGATGGCCGCCGGGGCCGACGGTTTCATCGGCAAGAGCATCAGCCCGGAGGAGATCGGCCAGGCGATCCAGGCCATCCGCGAAGGCGAAGTGGTGGTCAAGTACGCGCCTTCCGGCCTGCTGCTGCCGCTGGACGCAAGCGCCGAAGTGAGCCAGTTGACCACCCGACAACAGGAAGTCCTGCGGCTGATCGCCCAGGGCAAGACCAACAAGGAAATCGCCCGGGAACTGCAGATCTCGCCATTTACCGTGCGTATCCATGTGTCTTCCCTGCTGCACGCCCTGAAGGTGCCGTCCCGGGCGGCGGCCGCGGTGAAATACGCCGAGACCTGGTAGGCCGCGACCAGCGTCCCGCCCTCCCCCCGGGCCCCGGAGTCGGCCGCGGCCATTGGTCCCGCCAGCCCCTTTAATGCTAGGAAGCCCTGTGCAAATAAGGCAGCATCGGTCCTGGCACGCCTGAATAAACGCCATGGCATTGGGCGGCAGGCCAGGAACAGCGTGCTGGCGCAGCCGTCCCACGCAGGAGAAAGACATCATGAATACGGATAAACGTGATGAATTGTTTGATCGGTTACACCACTGGTTCGGCGACTCGGAAGCTGCCAACTGGAACGAATACACCACCGAGCAGGTGGCCAAGGGCGTGCTCCACGCCTTCACCCCGGCACAATGGCAACGCCTTGGCGAAACCCTGCTGTCCCGTCCCGAGTACTGGCAGCACCGCTGCGCCGTTTCCCTCGGCGAGTTGCGCACCCCTCCGGCCATCGCCTTGTTGAAACGCCTGCTGGCGGACTCGCCGTACCTGGATGTGCGGGTCATGGCGATCTATGAGCTGGACTGGGCGGAAGCCGCCATCGAGCAGCGCTACGCGCCCTGCATCCTGGAGATCATGGACAACCTCAGCGAGGAAGGCATCGAGCCGGAATTGCACAGCCTGCTGACCAAGGCCGAGTCGGCCCGTCTCTGATCCCCCACCCCGGATGCCGGCCGCAGCCGGCATCCAACGCCCTCAGCTGGACACCCGCGCCCTCGACATCCAGCGCTCGAAGGCCTCGGTGGCCAGGGGCCGACTGATCAGGTAACCCTGCAGCGTGTCGCAGCCCCAGCTTTCCAGCAGCCTCAGGCAGTGCTCGAACTCCACCCCTTCGGCCACCACCTTGAGCCCCAGCTTGTGGCTCATTTCTATGGTGGAACGCACGATCACCGCATCACCGCTGGTCTCGTTCAGGTTGCGGATAAAGGACTGGTCGATCTTCAACTCCTGCACCGGCAGACGCTGCAACTGGGCCAGGGATGAATAGCCGGTGCCGAAATCGTCCACCGACAGGCTGATGCCACAGCCGCGCAAACGCTGCAGCACGGCCAGGGCCTGCTCCGGGTCGCGCATGATGGCGCTCTCGGTGATTTCAAAGACCAGTTGCTCGGCCGCCACCTGGTAGCGCTCCAGGCATTCGCTGACCCGGACTTCCAGGCCATCGTCCTCCAGGTCGCTGGCAGAGATGTTCAACGACAGGCGCACCGGCAAGGCCCGGCGATTCCACTCGGCCAGTTGCTCAATGCAGGCCTCGATGACCCAGGACGTCAGGCTGTGCATGCTGCCGGTACGCTCGGCCAGGGGAATGAACTCTGCCGGCGACACCACGCCGAACACCGGATGCTGCCAACGCAGCAGGGCTTCGGCCTGGTGCCGATCATCCCGGTGCCGATCGAGCTTGGGCTGATACAGCAAAAACAGCTCGCCTTCGGCCGCGGCACGGCGCAAATCGCGGATCAGGCTGATCTGCCGCTGGTGGGCCAGGTCACGGTCCTGCTGGTAGACCTGCAGGTAGCCGGGGTTGAGCGAGGCGTCGTGGCGGGCGATGGCCGCGCGGCTGATCAACTCCTCGGCGGACTGGCCATCGGCGGGGTACAGCGCCATGCCCATGCAGATCTGGCGCCGCACCTCGTCGCCATGGATCCGTTGCGGCTGGCTCAACAGCTCATGGAGGCGATCGGCCACGGCAATGGCGCCATCGAGCTCGGTGTTTTCCAGCAGCAGGAGAAATTCGCTGGCGGTGATCCGCGCGGCCGTATCGCCCTGGGCCAGGACTTCCCGCAGCCGCCGACTGAGCTCGCCCATCATCTGCTCCAGCCCTTCACTGCCGAAGCCCTCATGGATCGCCCGGTAATTGTCGATGCCCAGGTACAACAGCACCACCTTGCGCCGGGCGGCGATGGCCTGGCCCAGGCGTTCGATGGCCAGGGTCCGATTGGGCAGACCGGTCAGGGGGTCGTGCAGGGCATTGTGGGCCAGTTGCCGCTCACGGGTGGCAATGGCGCTCTGCATGGCGTTGAAGGCATCGGCCAGGACCCCGAATTCATCGCTGCGCTTGATGGCGACCGCGGCCAGATAGTTGCCGGCGCCGATGCGCCGGGCGGCTTCGGCCAGGTCCTCCAGCGGCCGCGAAACCCGCCGGGCCATCAACAGTGCGCAGCCCAGGGACATCACCAGGGCCACCAGGGCGATCCACAGAAATTCCCGGTCCAGTGGCGCGAAGGCCTGCAGTGCCTGCTCCAGGGGGCTTTGCAGCAAGACCATGACCCGCGGATCGCTGGAGTCCCCGGTATTGGCCAGTTGCAGGGCCTGGTTGAGAAAGCGCTGGCCATGGGCTTCGCTCAACGGCGGCAGGGACTGCCACAGCGGATCGCTCAGGGCGTTGATGATGGGTGACCAGAAAAATTCGGGCTGGGTGCTGAACAGCTCGCCAGGGCGCTGGGCGTCAACGCTCAGGAACGACACTTCCAGGTTGCTCATGGAGCGCAGTTCCCGGGCAAACAGCTCGTCCATGGGAAACCCCATGACCACCCGGGCCAGGGGCGACGAAGCCTGCACCTGCCCTTGAACCAGCAGGTAGGGACGGCCTTGGATCGCGACGAACAGCATGTGGGTGTCGTGGCGCCAGGCTCGGCGCAGGGCCTGGTCATAGGGGAAGGGTCGGTCCCGGGCCACCGCCGGCAAGGTACTGGCGATGACCCGGCCTTCGGGACTGAGCACGAACATCTCGCTGGAACGAATGCCGCCACGGTGCTGGGCCAGGGCCGCGAGAATATCCACCGGTTTGCCACTGAGCACGGCCCGGCGGAACTCCGAGTCCACCACCAGCCAGTCGACCCCGTATTGCAGAGTGCGCCCCCGCAAGTCCAACAAGCGCTCGAAGACTCGGGTGCCGATTTTCAATTGCTGCTGCGCCTGCTTTTCCACCGCTTGGGTGGTCGCGGTCTTGACTGCGAAATACACCGCACCGATCAGCACCAACAGTAACAGCGCCAGCACCCCGACAATCCTTGCCTGAAAGGTTCGGCGCCACCTCATAGGGTCGTGCTCAGCGAATCTGATCGCCCCTCGGGCCAGAAACCTGGTGCAGCGGGCGACGACCGCCGAGCGCTGAAAAGTCCATTCTTCATACCCATTCCTCTGAAAAGCTGAATGCGTGCGTCAAATAAATGCCAGTATCGTTCCGACATTCCGGTCGTTCAGATTAATCCGCAAATTGCAGAAGATCACGCAATAAAAACGGTGATTAGACAGTCATTTTATTGACAATCGATCTCCGTCAGAGTGTGCAAGTGCATCTGCAGTTCCCCCTCGGTACGGCTGGACGAAGCCTGCGGCGGGTTTTCCCCCGACCGGAAAAAAGCTGAAACCTGTTGCCCATTGAAACCCGTCATGACCTGCCCCATCTAACCTGCATAGCCCATCGCGCAGGAGCCTCCATGAGCGACCAGCAAGAATTTCCCGAAGATCCCCGCGACTACGTCGATCCGGAAAATACCGAACAATCGAGTGCCCACGGCACTGGCCTGGCCCTGCCCGGACAGAGCCTGCCGGACAAGGTCTACATCATCCCGATCCACAATCGGCCGTTCTTTCCGGCACAAGTGCTGCCGGTGATCGTGAATGACGAACCCTGGGCCGAAACCCTGGAACTGGTGAGCAAGTCCGATCACCACTCCCTGGCCCTGTTTTTCATGGACACGCCCCAGGATGATCCGCGGCACTTCGACACTAGCGCCCTGCCGGAGTACGGCACCCTGGTCAAGGTCCATCACGCCAGCCGCGAGAACGGCAAGCTGCAATTTGTCGCCCAGGGGCTGACCCGGGTGCGTATCCGCACCTGGCTCAAGCACCATCGGCCACCGTATCTGGTGGAAGTCGAATACCCGCACCAGCCCAGCGAGCCCACCGACGAGGTCAAGGCCTACGGCATGGCGCTGATCAATGCGATCAAGGAACTGCTGCCGCTCAATCCGCTGTACAGCGAAGAGCTGAAGAATTACCTCAACCGCTTCAGCCCCAACGATCCGTCGCCCCTGACCGACTTCGCCGCCGCCCTGACCTCCGCCACCGGCAACGAGTTGCAGGAGGTGCTGGACTGCGCGCCCATGCTCAAGCGCATGGAAAAAGTCCTGCCGATGCTGCGCAAGGAAGTCGAAGTGGCACGGCTGCAGAAAGAGATTTCCGCCGAGGTCAACCGCAAGATCGGCGAGCACCAGCGCGAGTTCTTCCTCAAGGAACAGCTCAAGGTGATCCAGCAGGAGCTGGGGCTGACCAAGGACGACCGCAGCGCCGACCTGGAACAGTTCGAGCAACGCCTGGCTGGCAAGGTACTGCCGCCCCAGGCGCAGAAACGCATCACCGAGGAAATGAACAAGCTGTCGATCCTCGAAACCGGCTCCCCAGAATACGCCGTGACCCGCAACTACCTGGAATGGGCCACGGCCCTGCCCTGGGGCGTGTACGGCGAGGACAAGCTCGACCTCAAGCACGCGCGCAAGGTTCTGGACCAGCACCATGCAGGGCTCGACGACATCAAGAACCGCATCCTCGAATTCCTCGCGGTGGGTGCCTACAAGGGTGAGATCAGCGGCTCCATCGTGCTGCTGGTGGGACCGCCGGGCGTGGGCAAGACCAGCGTCGGCAAGTCCATTGCCGAATCCCTGGGGCGGCCGTTCTACCGCTTCAGTGTCGGCGGCATGCGCGACGAAGCCGAGATCAAGGGCCACCGCCGCACCTACATCGGCGCCCAGCCGGGCAAGCTGGTGCAGGCCCTCAAGGAAGTGGAGGTGATGAACCCGGTGATCATGCTCGACGAGATCGACAAGATGGGCCAGAGCTACCAGGGCGACCCGGCCTCGGCACTGCTGGAAACCCTCGATCCGGAGCAGAACGTCGACTTCCTCGACCATTACCTGGACCTGCGCATGGACCTGTCCAAGGTGCTGTTCGTGTGCACCGCCAACACCCTGGATTCGATTCCCGGTCCGCTGCTGGACCGGATGGAAGTGATTCGCCTGTCGGGCTACATCACCGAAGAAAAACTGGCCATCGCCAAGCGTCACCTGTGGCCCAAGCAGTTGGAAAAGGCCGGCGTGGCCAAGACCAGCCTGAGCATCAGCGACAGTGCCCTGCGCACGGTGATCGACGGCTATGCCCGGGAAGCCGGGGTGCGCCAGCTGGAGAAACAGCTGGGCAAGCTGGTGCGCAAGGCGGTGGTCAAGCTGCTGGACCAGCCGGACGCCACGATCAAGATCGGCCCCAAGGACCTGGAAGCCTCCCTGGGCATGCCGGTGTTCCGCAACGAACAGGTCCTGAGCGGCACCGGGGTCATCACCGGCCTGGCCTGGACCAGCATGGGCGGCGCCACCTTGCCGATCGAGGCCACGCGGATCCACACCCACAACCGCGGCTTCAAGCTCACCGGGCAATTGGGTGACGTGATGAAGGAGTCGGCGGAGATCGCCTACAGCTACGTCAGCTCGCACCTCAAGCAGTTCGGCGGCGACAGCAAGTTCTTCGACGAAGCCTTCGTCCACCTGCACGTACCGGAAGGCGCCACGCCCAAGGACGGCCCGAGTGCCGGAGTGACCATGGCCAGCGCCCTGCTGTCCCTGGCGCGCAACCAGCCGCCGAAAAAAGGCGTGGCCATGACCGGCGAGCTGACCCTCACCGGGCACGTGCTGCCCATTGGCGGGGTGCGGGAGAAAGTCATCGCGGCACGGCGGCAGAAGATCTTTGAGCTGATCCTGCCGGAACCCAACCGCGGGCATTTCGAAGAACTGCCGGACTACCTCAAGGAAGGCCTCACCGTGCACTTCGCCAAGCGTTTTGCCGACGTGGCCAAAGTGCTGTTCTAACGTCCTTCGCCGGCTGGCTCCTACACGAAACAAGCGTAGGAGCCGGCTTGCCGGCGAACAGGCCATAACCGCCAACCTCCAGCCCCCTCTCCCACATAGCCCGTGATCTTCAGTTATGCTCGCCGTTCGTCATGAATGATCGGAGCTTCCTGACCCATGTCCGTACCCCGCCTGCTCGCCCTGCTCAGCCTCGCCCTGCTTGGCGCCTGCGCCAGCCAACCCAAGCAAAACGTCAGCGTGGACAACCAAAACCAATGCCCACTGCAACTGCACACCGGGCAAACCCTGACCCTGACCCTGCCCAGCAACCCCACCACCGGCTATCGCTGGGCGATCCAGGATTCGGCTGGCGGCGTCCTGCGCAAGGTCAGTCCCGAGGTCTACAGCAATCCCGAGGACACCGGGCTGGTGGGCAGCGGCGGACAGTCGACCTGGCGCTTCCAGGCCTTCGCCACGGGCCAGGGCCGGCTGTTGCTGACCTACCAGCAACCCTGGGCTCCGGAAGAGGCGCCAGTGAAAACCTTCGACTGCTCGATCACGGTGAACTGACATGGGCTGGCTGATCCTGGCCCTGATGGGCGCCGCCACCTTCATCTACGGGGTCAGCGTGCATGCCACGCTGCTGTGCCTGCTGGTCAAGCCGCTGCCGGTACTGGCCCTGCTGGGCTGGCTGCACGATGCGCCGTCCGGAGACTACCGCCGCTGGATCATCTTCGGCCTGCTGTTCTCGGTGCTGGGTGACGTGCTGCTGGCCTGGCCTTCGGACCTGTTCGTGTTCGGCCTCGGGGCCTTCCTGGTGGCCCACCTGGCCTACCTCAAGGCTTACCTCAGCGACTGCCGACGCCCGGCGCTGTTACCGCTGGCGGTGGCCCTGGTCATCGGCGGGGTGTTGCTGGCGATCCTGATCGACCACGGCCTGGGCCCGTTGCTGGTCCCGGTGATCGTCTACGCCCTGACCATCAGCGCCATGCTCTGGCGGGCCCTGGCGCGCCTCGGTTCAGCGGTGCCCAAACGCTCGGCGGCGCTGGCCGCGGCGGGGGCCCTGAGCTTCGCCTTCTCCGACAGCCTGATCGGTATCAGCCGCTTCGTGCTGGCCTTCGATGCCGCGCCCTACCTGATCATCATTTTCTACTGGCTGGGCCAGTGGGGCATCGCCGCCTCGGCATTCAGCCAGAAGCCGCGCTGACCCGCCTTCATCGGCAGGCCGGCCCCGACAATCTGTAGGAGCCGGCTTGCCGGCGAACAGCATCACACCTTGTGTCGCCCTTGCCCCCCTGAAGGTCCCGCAGGCCTTATCGCAGCCTGCGGCAGCGGCTACAATGCCGCCCTCTTTTTTATCGCCATCGCCGGAACCGCCGTGAGCAAAGAACCCGACCGCCTATTCGCCCAGCCCCTGGCCCAGGTGCCCGACTTCGCCTTCAACGAGGATGTGGTGCGGGTGTTCCCGGACATGATCAAGCGCTCGGTGCCGGGTTACCCGACCATTGTCGAGAACCTCGGGGTGCTGGCGGCGCAATTCGCCCAGCCCAACAGCGTGCTCTATGACTTGGGCGCGTCCCTCGGCGCGGTGACCCAGGCCCTGCGCCGCCATGTACGCACGGACGGTTGCCGGGTGATCGCCGTGGACAATTCGGCGGCCATGGTCGAGCGCTGCCGGGAATACCTCAACGGCCAGGATTCGATGTTCCAGGAGCTGCTGCCGGTGCAGGTGGTCGAAGGCGACATCCTGGCCCTGGAGTTCCAGCCGGCCTCGGTGGTGGCGCTGAACTTCACCCTGCAGTTCATCGCCCCGGAGCAGCGCCTGGCCTTGCTCGGGCGCATCCGCCAGTCGTTGCTGCCCGGCGGTGCGCTGATCCTCTCGGAGAAGCTGCGCTTCAACGATGCCGAGGAACACGCTCTACTCACCGACCTGCACATCGCCTTCAAGCGCGCCAACGGCTACAGCGAACTGGAAATTGCCCAGAAGCGCAGCGCCATCGAAAACGTCATGAAGCCCGACAGCCTCGAAGAACACCGCGAACGCCTGCTGGCCGCCGGGTTCTCGAAAGTCGTGCCGTGGTTCCAGTGTCTTAACTTTGCCTCGTTGATTGCCCTGCCATGATTGATCTGTCCCCCCTCGCCCACCGTCTGGCGGGCACGCCCCTGGCCGCCTGGGCCGCCGGTCTGCAAGCCCAGCTCGATGCCAAGATGGAAAAGGGCCATGGCGACCTTGAACGCTGGCAGAGCGCCCTGGACGCGTTGCCGAAGATCCAGCCCAGCGAAGTCGACCTGGTCAACGGCCTGCGCCTGGACACCAACTGCGACGACGCCACTCGGGCGCAGATGCGCAGCGCGCTGATGGGCCTGTCGCCCTGGCGCAAGGGGCCCTTCGATCTGTTCGGCGTGCACGTGGACACCGAATGGCGCTCGGACTGGAAATGGTCGCGGGTCGCGCCGCACCTGAACCTTGAAGGCAAACGCATCCTCGATGTCGGCTGCGGCAATGGCTACTACATGTGGCGCATGCTCGGCGCGGGCGCCCACAGCGTGATCGGCGTGGACCCCAACTGGCTGTTCTTCTGCCAGTTCCAGGCGGTGCAGCGCTACCTGTCAGAGCCCTCGGTGTGGCATCTGCCGTTCCCCTTCGAAGACCTGCCGGCCAACCTGGAAGGCTTCGACACGGTGTTTTCCATGGGGGTGTTCTACCACCGGCGTTCGCCTATCGAGCATCTGCTGGCGCTCAAGGACTGCCTGGTCAAGGGCGGCGAACTGGTGCTGGAAACCCTGGTGGTGGAAGGCGATCAGCATCAGGTGCTGGTGCCGGAAGACCGCTATGCGCAGATGCGCAACGTGTGGTTCCTGCCCTCGGTGCCGGCCCTGGAGCTGTGGCTGCGGCGCGCCGGGTTCAGCGATGTGCGTTGCGTGGATGTCAGCGTGACCAGCGTCGAGGAACAGCGAAGCACCGAGTGGATGAAGTACCAGTCCCTGAGCGACTTCCTCGACCCCAACGATCACAGCAAGACCATCGAAGGCTTGCCGGCGCCGATGCGCGCAGTAATTGTCGCCAGAAAATAACCCCGCCCTCGCCCGTAGGAGCTGGCCGGGCGGCGTTCCGCTTGCCAGCGAAGGCGCCCGCCAGAGCGACACAAGGCTCAAGGGCCTGTTCGCCGGCAAGCCGGCTCCTACGGTTTTGGTAGGAGCGAGCTTGCTCGCGAAAACCACAGACGCGTTTGCGATCAGCGCGCGCGACGCGCCTTGAAGAATTCGCTCAACACCGTGCCGCACTCTTCGGCCAGCACCCCGCCCTCGTACAGCACCCGATGATTGAGAAACCCCTGGGTGAAGAACTGGCCCTGGCTCTGCACGATGCCCGCCTTGGGTTCCAGGGCGCCGTACACCACCCGGGCAATACGCGAGTGGACGATCAAACCGGCGCACATGCTGCAAGGTTCCAGGGTCACGTACAGGGTGCTGCCGGGCAGCCGGTAATTGCTCACCGCCTGGGCCGCCGCACGGATCGCCACCATCTCGGCGTGGGCGCTGGGGTCGCTGCCGCTGATCGGGCAGTTGTAACCGCGGCCGATGATCTGGCCATCCAATACCAGCACCGCGCCCACCGGCACTTCCCCCAGGGCCGCGCCCTGGGCGGCCAGGGCCAGGGCTTCGCGCATGAAGTCCTGGTCGCGGCTACGGTCGATGATCGCCGCCGGGCGTATCTGACGCATCACGCCACCTCGATGGCGGCCATCAGGCCGGTTTCCATGTGGTCGATCACGTGGCAGTGGAACATCCAGACCCCAGGGTTATCCGCCACCAGCGCCACGCGGGCACGCTCGTTCTTGCCCAGCAGGTAGGTGTCGGTGAAGTAGGGAGTGATCTTCTTGCGGTTCGAGGCAATGACCTTGAAGCTCATGCCGTGCAAGTGGATCGGGTGTTGGTACTGAGTCATGTTCTTCAATTCGAAAATGTAGCTCTTGCCCTTTTTCAAGGTGGCAATCGGGCGGTCGGCGCAGGTCTTGTCGGTGATGTCCCAGGCCTGGCCGTTGATCTGCCACAGGCTCGGCGGCTGGCCATTGTCCACGTTCACCGAGACCGAGCCAACCCACTCGAAATTGAAGTTGAGCTTCTCGGCGTTGTCGAGATCCGGCTCGGCCACCGGGTTGGCCGGCAGGGCTGGCGGCCACTGGGTCGGCGCGTCGTTGTTAGCCACCGAACGCAAAGTACCCAGGCGCACCGGCCCGTTGCGCAGGGCCAGTTCCTGCCCCGCCGCCGGCGCCTTGATCGCCAGGCAGATACGCATGCCCGGGCCCAGCCAGTATTCCTTGCCCAAGGGACGCGGCTCGATGGGGTTGCCATCCAGCGCATAGATCTGCGCTTCGACATCGGGAATGTTGATGCGATAGGTCAGGGTGTTATCGAGGTTGAGCAGGCGCACCCGGGTGATCTGCCCCGCCGGCAGGTCGATCACTGCCTGGGACACGCCGTTGATGGTGGACAGGCGCCCGGCGGTGCCGCCCCGCGCCGCTTCCCGCGGGACGCTGAAGGGCGTGAATGCGCCCTCTTCATCCACGTGCCAGCTTTTCAAGCTCAGGGTGCGTTCGTACTGGAAGCCGGTGGGCTCGCGCTCTTCGACGATCAGCGGGCCCACCAGGCCGCGGCCCAGTTCCTCGCTGCTATTGACGTGGGGGTGATACCAGTAGCTGCCGGCATCCGGCACGCGGAACTTGTAGTCGAAGTATTCCCCCGGCAGCACCGGCAGTTGCGAGACGTAAGGCACGCCGTCCATTTCCAGGGGCAGGCGGATGCCGTGCCAATGGATGGTGGTGGCCACCGGCAAGTGGTTGATGAAGCGCACCCGCAGCCACTCGCCCTGACGCACCCGCAGCTCGGTGCCCGGCGCCGAAGGACCGAAGGCCCAAGCCTCGGTCTTGTGCCCCGGCACCAGTTCCACATCCAGCGGCGCGGCGATCAGCTCATAGTCGTGGCCCGCTTCGGCGTCGGCCCTCTTTCCCAGCCAGTAACGCGAGGCACCGTCCGCTCCCACGCCCACCACTACCAGACCGGCCAGACCACCGAGTATTTGTCGACGGGTAAAGGACATGGACTCAACTACCTCACGTATCCGCGGCGGGCCCAGGCCCGCAAAAGGCGAATACGATACACCCGCAGTTGAGAAACAGTAAGGCCGGCGCGGCGACCGGACGCAGGCGGCAGCGTTGGCAACGGGCCTGTTCGCCGGCAAGCCAGCGCCTACCGGCGCTTGCATCGCTCTGGCAGGAACCGGCTTGCCGGCGAAAAAGCCCCTTTAGCCCTGCAAGCCCAGCAGCAGATGCACCACGCCACCGGCCAGAGGCATCACCGCCGGCACCCCGGCCATTCGCAGGGCGCTGGCATCGAGCAACTGTGGGTCGTGCAGTTCCAGGCGCAAGCGGGTCAGGGCCAGGGGTTGCTGGTGCTTGATGTTGGCGCTGCCGCCCAAGGCCTGCAGCATCGCGGCATTGAGCGGGCTGGCGCTGGCCTTGGGGGCCTTCGGCTGATCAGGGATCAAGTCTGGAGTCAGGGCCTTCCAGAACGCCCGTTGCAATTTCTCGAACATCTTCAGTTCTCCAGAACCAGTGAGTCGGCGGCGATGGGCTGTCGTTGCAGGCATTCACGCACCTGAGCGGCGTCTTCCAGATCGATGATCCGGGCGGCCAGGGCCTGGCACTGGTTCAGGTCCAGCTCCCGCACCCGGGCCTTGATGGCCGGGATCAACGGCACGCTCACCGACAGTTCATCCACCCCCAGGCCCAGCAACAGCGGCACCGCCAGGGGCTCGGAAGCCAGCGCACCGCAAACGCCGACCCACTTGCCGTGGGCGTGGGCGGCCTGCACCGTGCGGGCGATCAGGCGCAGCACCGCCGGGTGAAAGCTGTCGGCCTGGCCGGCCAGACGCGGATGATCGCGGTCCATGGCCAGGGTGTACTGAGTCAGGTCGTTGGTGCCAATGGAGAAGAAATCCACCTCCTGAGCAAAACGATCCGCCATCAAGGCCGCCGAAGGCACTTCGATCATGATCCCCAGCTTGGGCCGCTCCGCGAGGCCCAGGGCCTGGACCTCGTCATCGAGCAATTGGCGCGCCTGACGCAGCTCCGCCAGCTGGCTGACCATCGGCAACATGATGTGCAGGCGGGTCTGCCCGGCGCAGGCGAGCATCGCCCGCAACTGCTCGCGCAGCAGTTCGGGACGCGCCAGGCACAGACGGATGCCGCGCAGGCCGAGAAAGGGGTTGGCTTCGCGGTCCATGGGCACATAGGCCAGGGGCTTGTCGCCACCCACGTCCAGGGTCCGCACCACCAGATTGCGCGTCGGCCCCAGGGCCTGGGCGATGGCCCGATAGGTTTCGGCCTGTTCCTCGGGGCTCGGGGCCTGGCTGCGGTCCTGGTAGAGGAACTCCGAACGCAACAGGCCGACGCCTTCGCCACCCAGGCTCATGGCCTGCTCGGCCTCCGCCAGGGAGGCAATGTTGGCCGTTACCTCCAAGTGATGACCGTCACGGGTCACCGCCGGATGCGCGGCCTGGGCCAGGTCCTGCTGCTGGCGCTGGCGTTGCTGCTGACGCAGGGCCTGCAATTGCTGCACCCGCTGCGGATCCGGGTCCGTATGCAGTTCGCCGCGATCGGCATCCAGCAGGACCCGGGTGCCATTGGCCAGCGATAGCACCCGAGGTGACACGCCGCAGATCGCCGGCAGGCCCAGGGCCCGGGCCAGAATCGCCACATGGCTGGTGGCGCCGCCGCCAACGGTGACAAAACCCAGCACCTTGGCCGTGTCCAGGCTCGCGGTCTGCGACGGGGTCAGTTGCTCGGCAATCAGGATCGCCTGATCCGGCAGATTCAGGGCTTGCTCCTGCACCCCGAGCAGCAGCTTGAGCACCCGTTGGCCGACATCCGCCAGATCCACCGCGCGCTCGGCCAGCAGGCTGCTGCCCAGGCCCTTGAACAACTCGGCGGTGACTTCGATGGCGCTGTTCCAGGCAAAGGCCGCGCTCTTGCCAGTGGCGATCAGGGCGTGGGCTTGCTCCAGCAGGCTCGGGTCGTCGAGCAGCTCCTGATGAGCCCGGAAGATCTCCTGCTGCGCGTCACCGCTGGCGCTGTCCCGCAGCAGCTGTAGAGCCTCCCGGGCCTGGCTCAGAGCCTGTTGCAGAGACTCGCGCTCCTGCTGCGGGCTGGTTGCCGCTTCGCGTATCTGCAGGCGCTGCTCGGCTACCTGCAGCACCTGACCGAATGCCGAACCCGGAGACGCGCAAACGCCTCGCCACAGCGGATCCAGTGGTTCCTCCATCGCGACCCGCGGCTCGGGGCTTGCCGCAGCGCTGATCTTTTCGCCACAACCGGACGCCAGCAGCTCCACCAGCGCCTGGATCGCCTGCTCGGCATCCGCGCCCACGGCGCTGACCTGCAAGGCATCGCCCTGCACGGTCTGCAACGCCATGATCGACACCAGGGACTTGGCATTGGCCGAGTCCTCGCGCCGATGCAGGCAGATGTTCGCGGCAAAGCCCTTGGCGGCTTGGGCCAGCAGCGCCGCCGGGCGCGCATGCAGGCCCTGGGGGTTGCCGAGGATCAGCGGTTGGGAAAACAGCGCCTGCCCTGCGGCCTCCGAGGTTTGCGCGGCTGCGGCGGCAGGATCGAGCCGCAACACCGGCTGCCCTGTTTCCACCAGCAGGCGGTCGCTGACCAGCCCGGTCACCGCCTCGCCACTGACCACCAGCATCAGGGTCAGCAGGCTGCGGGCATGCAGGGCCAGGTAGTCGGCGTCGAACTCGATCAGCGGCTGGCCGGCCGTGACCTGCTGCCCCTCCTCGATCAGGCAGGTGAAGCCCTTGCCTGCCAGGTTCACCGTGTCCAGCCCGATGTGCATCAGCACCTGCTGGCCCTGTTCGCCGGTGATACTCAGCGCGTGGCCGCTGCGCTGCAGGTTGCTGACCACCCCGGACAGCGGTGCGCAGAGGGTCTGGGAAGTCGGGTCGATGCACAGCCCGTCACCGATCACCCGGCTGGAAAACACCGGGTCCGGAACCTGCTCCAGGGGCAGCAGCACCCCGGACAGGGGCGCGAGCAATTGCAAGGGTTGGGTTATGGCCATGACGTCACCTGCTGTTGATTCCTTGAAGTGCCGATGGAGCGCGAGCCCCGACAGCATCGCTTATTTCCACCAGTACTCGACCTGCAAGCCGACGTTCGCGCCGTGCCGGGCGCTGCCGAACACGCCGCTGTCGGACAGCGCGGAACCGGCCGCCAGTTCATTGGCCGCACGCTTGGCGGCCTCGTTCCAACTGGCATAGGTGTAGTACAGGCGCACCTCCGGCCGGGCCCAGAAGTCCGGGCCCTTGGGTGACCAGGTGGGCGCGAAGGTGAACTTGCTGAGTTTGCGGGTGCCCCCGGGCGCTTCCACCTGATCGTGGCCGAACTCGGTCACCAGCTTGAACTGCTCGGTGATGGCGTAGGCCGGACGCACGCCCAACGAGATCCAGTTCTGATCCTGGCCGTCAGGGCGGATGTCCTTCTGATAGACCGCCTCCACCTGACCGCCGAAGCGCGGGGTCAGCTGCCAGTCGAAGAACTCCACCAGGCGATAGCTCTTGTTGCTGTCATCCAGGTACGGGTTGCCGGTGTAGCCCAAGCCGGTGCCGGGGCCTTCGCCGTATTGCAAGGCGAGTTTGTTCTTGCCGCCGAGAAAGTCCTTCTGCACGTGCTGGGTGGTGATCGCCCAGCCATTGTGGGCGCCCCGGCGATCGGGCTTTTCCAGGTAGCTCAGGCCCAGTTCCAGCTCACCGCCGGGATTGGTCTGGAAGCCGGCGACGTTGAAGTCATGACGGCTCACCGCCTGCTTCTGATAGAGGTTGTCCTTGCGGGAGAAGGCGTAGCTGTATTTCAGATCGCCAATGCGCACGTCCTCGATCCCGCCGCCAGTGGCGCTCTGGTTCCAGTAATAGAAGTCGGAAATATGAATGTCGTTACGCTTGTAGTAACGGCGCCCGGCCCACAGCGAGCCGCCATTGAGGCTGGGCAGGTTCGACCACTGGGCGTACATCTGCGGCATCCGCGCCGAACCGTTTTCGCCCTGGAAGCTCAGGTTGCGATCATAGCGGTTGTAGAGCGAGGCCATGCCGTCGACGCTGAGCACCGAGCCGTCGTCCAGGGTGTACAGGTCCTGACGCAGCTCCAGCTCGGCGTACTGCTCGCACTCGTTGCCCAGGCGGTATTTGGACTGTGCGCCGGGCAACTGGAAGCACGACTGCGGGCCACTGTTGACCGAGGTGCCCAGGCCGCTGCGCAGGTAGCCGGCAAACTCCAGGGCCAGGGCCGGATAGGGCAAGGCCAGGCACAGGCAAGACGCCGCCAGAGCGCGATTCATTGTTGTTCTCATAAGCCACCCATTATTTTTATTGTGTTGTTCGAATTCGTAGGCGCCGGGCCAGAAAGCTGCCCTGGCCCGGTTCGCCGGCAAGCCGGCTGCTACAGGGTCAGGTGCAGGACGAAGGATTCGTAAGGCCGCAGGTGCAAGTGCTGGCTGCGCGGTTCGTGGTCCGGGTAGTTGCTGATAAGCAGACGCTGTTGCATGCCGGCGTCGATGACCGCTTCCGGCAATTGGACCGAGCACGGCGTGCCGTAGAAGTTGTTCACCACCAGCAGGCGCTCGCCCTCGCCCTCGCGCACATAGGCCCAGACTTGCAGATGCTCGGGCAGCAACTGGCGATAGAGGCCGTGCTGGATCAGCGCCTCCTCGCGGCGCAAGGCGATCAGCCGACGATAGTGATGCAGTACCGAATCCTGGTCGTCGATCTGGGTTGCGACATTGATCTGGCCAGCGTTGGCCGGTATCCCGATCCAGGGCTCGGCGCTGCTGAAACCGGCATTGACCCCGGCATCCCACTGCATCGGCGTGCGTCCGTTGTCCCGGGATTTCTGCTGGATCGCCGCCATGATGGCCTGCGGATCTTCACCGGCCTCGTGTTTGAGGCGGTAGATGTTCAGGGTCTCGACGTCGCGGTACTGCTCGATGCGCTCGAAATGCGGATTGGTCATGCCCAGCTCTTCGCCCTGGTAGACGAAAGGCGTGCCCTGGAGCAGGTGCAGCGCGGTGGCGAGCATCTTCGCCGACACCACCCGATGCTCGCCGTCATCGCCAAAGCGCGAAACCACCCGTGGCTGGTCGTGGTTACACCAAAACAGCGCATTCCAGCCGCCGCCGGCCTGCATGCCGGTTTGCCAATCGGAGAGGATGCGCTTGAGTTCGAGGAAGTCGAAATCGGCCCGCAGCCACTTCTGCTGATTGGGGTAGTCGACCTTCAGGTGATGGAAGTTGAAGGTCATCGACAGCTCCTTCGACTCCGGATGGGAATAGCGGATGCAGTGTTCCAGGCACGTGGAGGACATTTCGCCGACATTCACCAGATCGTGGCCGGCGAACACTTCCCGGTGCATCTCCTGCAGGTACGGGTGGACGTTGGGGCCGTCGGTGTAGAAGCGACGGCCGTCACTCTGATCCTCGGGGAAATCCGCCGGCTTGGAGATCAGGTTGATCACGTCGAGGCGGAAGCCGCCGACACCCTTGTCGCGCCAGAAGCGCATCATCTTGAACACTTCGGCGCGCACCTGGGGGTTGTCCCAGTTGAGGTCGGCCTGGGTGTGATCGAACAGGTGCAGGTAGTACTGCCCGGTCTGGGCCTCGTACTCCCAGGCGGAGCCGCCGAACTTGGATTCCCAGTTGTTGGGCTCATCGCGCCAGATGTAGAAATCCCGATAGGGGTTGTCCAGGCTGCTGCGGGCCTGCTGGAACCAGGCGTGCTCGATGGAGGTGTGGTTGACCACGATATCCAGCATCAGCTTGATCCCGCGCTTGCCGGCTTCGGCGATCAGCAACTCGCAGTCAGCCATGCTGCCGTAGCTGGGATCGATGGCGTAGTAGTCGCTGATGTCATAGCCGTTGTCCCGTTGCGGCGAACGCAGGAACGGCGTCAGCCACAGGCAGTCGACCCCCAGCCAGTGCAGGTAGTCGAGCTTGTCCACCACGCCCAGCAGGTCGCCGGTGGGCTGTCCTTGATGGCTGTGAAAACTCTTCGGATAGATCTGGTAGATCACCGATCGCTGCCAGTCTTGCATGGGGGAATCCTTTGGAAAGTGCGAGGGCGTTCGCCGGCGAGCCGGCGCATGCAGGCCCGGTCAGGCCACTCGGTAGCCGGGGCGGATGATCTTCAGGCTCAGGCCGCAGGTGAGGACAAAAGGCACCACCAGGGCGATGACCATGCCGATGACAAACATCGGGATGTACTGGGGAATGATCGAGATGAACCCCGGCAGCCCGCCGACGCCGATGGCCGAGGCCTGGACCTTGTTCAGCGACAGGAACACGCTGCCCAGGGCCGAGCCGATCAGCGCGGCATAGAAGGGAAACTTGTAGCGCAGGTTGACCCCGAACATCGCCGGTTCGGTGATGCCGAAGTAGGCGGAAATCGCCGAGGTCGAGGCCATGCTGCGGTCACGGGCGTTGCGGCTCATGGTGAACACCGCCAGGGCCGCGCTGCCTTGGGCCAGGTTGGACATGACGATCATCGGCCAGATGAAGGTGCCGCCCTGGGTGGCAATCAGTTGCAGGTCGACCGCCAGGAACATGTGGTGCATGCCGGTGATCACCAGCGGCGCATAGAGCAGGCCGAAGATCGCGCCGCCGAGCATGGGCGCCAGCTCGAACAGGGTGACCACGCCTTCGGTGATGAGGATTCCCAGGTGCCGGGTCACCGGACCGATGATCGCCAGGGCCAGCACGCCGGTGACCACGATGGTGGTGATGGGCACCACCAGCAGGGTGATGGCGTTGGGCACTCGGGCCCGCAGCCATTTTTCGATCACGCTCATCACATAGGCCGCCAGCAGGATCGGCAGGATCTGCCCCTGGTAGCCGACCTTCTC
Organism: Pseudomonas sp. TKO26; assembly: GCF_003225665.1. NCBI lineage: Bacteria > Pseudomonadati > Pseudomonadota > Gammaproteobacteria > Pseudomonadales > Pseudomonadaceae > Pseudomonas > Pseudomonas sp. TKO26. Next base: position 283,721 of record NZ_QKLN01000001.1, on the reverse strand, counting down.
GATTCGGAACAGACCGAAGATGTCGAAGTACGGCAGGCTCTGGCCATCCAGTCCGGCCACCGCCTTGCCGTAGTTCCAGGCGTTGAGCAGGTCGGGGTGGACCAGCATCAGGCCCAGGACGATGCCGAGGATCTCGCTGCCACCAAAGCGCTTGGCCGCCGACCAGCCCACCAGGGCCGGGAGGAACACGAAGGAGGTATTGGCCATCAGGTTGATCAGGCTCCAGAGCCCGTCGAGACCCGGGTAGGCCTCAAGCAGGGTCTTGCCTTCGATGAACATGCCCTTGGCCCCCAGCAGGTTGTTCACCCCCATCAGCAGGCCGGCGATGATCAGCGCCGGCAGGATCGGCATGAACACATCGGAGAACACCCGCACCAGACGCTGCATGGCGTGGGTCTTCTGTGCGCCCTTGTCCTTCACATCGGCAATGGTCGAGGCCGCCAGACCGGTCTGCTGGCGCAAGGCCGCATAGACCTTTTCCACCTCGCCGGGACCGATCACCACCTGAAACAAGCCACCGGTGAAAAACGAGCCCTTGACCAGGTCGATCTGGTTGAGGGTGGCGCTGTCGACCAGGCTCGGGTCCTTGAGGGCCAGGCGCAGGCGGGTCACGCAGTGGGCCGCCTGTTCGAGATTGTCGGCACCACCGAGGCTGTGCAGCAACTCGCTGGCGATCGTTGAATAGTCGTGGCTCATGCTTGTTCTTCCACCTGAGATTTTTGTTATTGGCAGCACGCCGAGGGGCAAATTACTCGTCTGTACGAGTTAAATCAACAACTCGTACAGACGAGTTTGGAATTTTCTTCCGCCAGCGCCCTGCGCCGGGCTGTTTCCGCCAGGGGAAGCCTGATCCGGGCGCATGGACAAATGCCCCGTCCAGCCCTTAAGGTGCCTGCCTTGAGCACAGTCCGGCACAGAGCCATCCCATGAGCAAATACAACCAGATCTACAGTGATCTGCTTGCCAGCATCACCACCGAACGCCTGGAGCGCGGCGCCCGCCTGCCTTCGGAAAGCGAACTGATGGACAGCTACCAAGCCAGCCGTGGCACCGTGCGCAAGGCCATCGAATTGCTGCAGGAGCGCGGTTTCGCGCAGAAGATCCATGGCAAGGGCACCTTCGTGCTCTCGCCCAATCCCATCGAATTCCAGCTGGGCGGCATCGTCAGCTTCCAGGAAACCTATCCGCGCCTGGGGGATGACGTCAGCACCGAGGTGGTGGAGTTCAGCCAGTTCCCCCTGCAAGGCGCGCTGCGCAACCATCTGCAGGCGGAAGAAGGCAGCCTGATCACGCGGATCAAACGCGTGCGACGAATAGACGGCAAGCGGGTGATTCTCGACATCAACCATTTTGTCGCCGAGCTGATTCCGGGGCTGGACCGGCAGATCGCCGAGCATTCGATCTACGCCTACATCGAACAAACCCTGCAACTGAACATCAGCTATGCCCAGCGCACCATCGAGGCCAGCCCACGGAGCAAGGACGACCAGCAGTTGCTCGACCTGGACGGCCAGAGCCACGTGATCGTGGTGAGCAACCAGACCTTTCTCCAGGACGGACGGCAGTTCGAATACACCGAATCACGGCACACCCTGGACAAGTTCTACTTCTCCGACGTGGCCCGGCGCTAAGCCCTGCCCCGTCAGCCCAGCAAGGCCACCAGCTCACCGCTGAGGGGGCCGATGCGCTTGGACTCCTTGGCGGCATTCACCTGCTGCGCCACCCGCGCCACCTCGATCACCGGGTGCTTGAGAGGGTAGCCGCCCTTGCTGTCCAGCCAGCTCAGAACCTCCGCCAGATGCCACAACGAGGTGCTGCCCTCATGGATCGCCAGGGGGAAACTATCGGCGTGACCGAGCATCAGCTTGCGCATGTTCTGCCGTGACACGCCGACGATCTCGGCGATCTCGCTGAGGCCGACGAAATCCGGGCTGGCCTCCACCAGCCGCGCCTCGGGAATGATGTGCTTGATATCCCCCAAGGCACTGAGCAGCGCCGCCTCGGCGCTCTCGGCCTCGCGGCTGAACTCCAGGGCCAGGCGCCCGGCCAGGCCGGTGCCGACCAGGACGTCGGTGCAGCCCGCCGCACCGAGGCGCTCCACCAGTTGCAGCGGATCACAGCCCTCCAGCGGCAGCAGGTAGTTGAGGGTGAACAGGTATTCCATGGTGCTTACTCCTGACGGGCTGCCGGTGCCTTGGCCCCACGCAGCTGGTTCACGGTGCAGTTGTCGATCACCCGGCATAGCGCCCGGGCGTGCTGGGTCGGGTTCTTCGGCGTACGCCAGACACTGGTGATGCAGAACTCGCCACAGCGACACACTTCGTTGTTGTACGGGCAGTAGATCCGGCCCCAGGCATGACCACCACCAACCTCGATACGCCAGCCCTGCCATTCGGCGTAGCGCAGGGCCATTTCAATGTCCTTCTTGGGATGAATTGCACGAGCCATCCGTAGCCTCCAGTATCGTCAGGAGCACAAGGTTGTCAACTGACAACCCAATACAATCCGATCAATGCCACTCAGCGATCATTCGCTGCAAGGACAAAACAGTAGGGGGCGACTTCAAAGGTACACGGCGCCCCGGAGGCTGGACGGGGCAATGTCTTTCCCGGTATTGCGCGAGCGCGAAAAAACCGGGTTTTCCAACACCTGGACATACAAATGGCGATCCACCCATGGTGCGATCGCCATTTGTCTTGCAGCGCAGAGACTTCAGTCGACAAACCGGCTGAGACGCTCAGCCCCCTCTTCCGTCACTCGGGCCATGGCACTGACCACCACTGCGTCGCACCGATCGTGAGCGACCACATTCCAGCCATTGGGCATCACCCGGACATGTGGGTTTCCGGCCTTGGCCAACACCTGAACATTCAATACCTGACCGGCCACCATGGGTTCGGAACGTCCCGCAACACGGTACCCCAATACCTGAGGCGCCTGGATCCGCTGCCTGCCCATGCCATAACCGCAGTATTCAACCACTGCACTGAAGCCCTGGGCGTCCAGTACCTCCTGGATCGCGCTGCCGATGGCCCCCAGCGACTCACCACCGCGCATCTGTCGCAAGCCCTGCTCCAGAGCCTCCTTGGCAGCGCTCAGCAAACGCCGTTGTTCTGTGCTGGCGTCGGGCGTGGCAAAAGTCCAGGACTGCGCCCCATACCCCTTGCGCGATGACACCACGACCTCGACCTTGACCAACGCACTGGCCGGCAAGAGTTTCTCCGAAGGCAGGCAACTGATCAGCTCCGCATTCACCGAGACAGGAACGGCTGCGGGGTATCCCTTGTAGCCCACCAGCGCCGGCAGTAACTGCCGGCTATCAAGCTGCTGCAGCACATGTTCCTGAATCTCCAGGCGCGACACTCCTTCCACCATGAGTGGCTTGAGCGACAGCAGAATGTCCGTCACCTCGGTAGCAAGGCGCCGCTCTTCAGCCACAATCTCCTGCTCCGGCAAGGCGCCGATCAGCGCAAAAGCTTCGCGATTGTCCGCGGCAAAACGATCAAAACGCGACAATGGCTGCGCCGTCTCGCTCGGCAGTTCAGACGCTTCTGCCGACAGGCCCAAGGTTCGCAGCAACTTACCAAACACACTCATCTCAACATCCCTATACGATGACGGCCTCATTGGGCCGCCTAATTCCCTTAACAAAATGGCCCCTGATCTTGCGATCAGGAGCCTTATTAACGGGCCAGAACTTACTCGTCCATTTCAACCAAGACTAACTAACGTGAGACATGGACTGGAGATGTCTACGCCACCGGAGGGCAGTCCACTGAGAGATCATCCCGGCTCCATTATCGACTAGAAAATTTCAGCCGTTAAATAATGGCCTCCAGACAAAAAATCATCCAGGACCATAGAAAACACCATGACGGATAAACAACTTGCCGATGCCACCATTGCCAATGGCGTATTACGACAGATGATGAGTAAAGGCTCTCCCTGCCGTCGGACATTGGCCCGCCTTCATAAAGCCTGCTGGGTGGTTGTCAGCGTACTTCTCATGGCCTGCCAATCGCCACGCGAGACGCTGCAACGACTGGCTCAAGAACACGATCGACAATGGGAGGTCCTGCCGGGACAGGCCTTTCCACTCTTCATCCTTGTGCCGCGTAGTGCAGAAAAAACAACTCGCCTGCGTATCTATCTGGAAGGCGATGGGCATTCCTGGGCGACGACCACTCAACCCAGCCTGGATCCGAGCCCGCACAATCTGTTGGTGCCACGGCTGGCGGTCGACGATCCGACGCCGAACGTGTACCTCGCACGCCCCTGTCAGTTCGTCATGGTCACAGCGTGTCAAACAACACTCTGGACCCATCGACGATTTTCTCAGGAAGTACTCGACCGTCTCAATCAGGCGCTGGACCAATTAAAACAGCGATATGGCAACAGTGAGTTCGAGCTAGTGGGGTATTCTGGGGGCGCTACTCTCGCATTATTGTTAGCGGTGCAGCGCAACGATGTTACCCAAGTGCAAACCATAGCCGGCAATCTCAGTCCACGTATGTGGGCCGCGATGAAAGGGCTGTCGCCACTCGACGGATCATTGGAGCCGCTGGACTACCGCAATCGACTCGCCTTATTACCCCAGCGTCATTTCATCGGAGACGCTGACTTGATCATTCCGGGTAATTTAGCTGATAAGTACCAAGAGGCGCTTGGTTCGCCCCTCTCCCAGTGCGTTCATATACCAGAAGCAAGCCACGACAGAGGATGGGAAGCGACATGGAGTCGATGGAGCAAAACTCCGATGGCACATGAGAATCCTTAGATTAAGTACAGGCACTTCCGCTTAAAACATCCGAAGATGTCCTTACATTTAGTACCTGACCCGCAGGCGATCGCAATAGCGACTCTAAAGTTTCGATTACTGCTGAATAATCCAGTAAAGCTTCAGAAAAAACTGAAACTTCGCATTTTTATGCTTTTTTCGGCATCAACTATTTTCGTGATGAATTTCCCAACCAGCATCGTGTAAATTCGGGCGCGCTTGAATCAGAACATCACTGACAAGCTGGCAGGGATGCCGAAAAACAGACGCTGACGCGCACGTTTTCCCCTGTCAGTTTCTGCCCTGTAAGGATACTGCCTTGAACATTTCACACCTGCGCCGCTCGTTGTTGGCGCTGTCCGTCGCGACTGCCACTGCCACAGTCCATGCCGCACCTGACCTGAACTACGACCTAAGCGCCGGCCCATACGTCAGCTCCGGCGATGTTTTCAACAACGCCACCTTTAGCGGAACATCTCAGAACGCGGGAGTGAAGCTAACCAACGTGACGCTGGCGGGTAGCTTGGTCAATCAGGGCACAATCAACCTGACGGCCGCGAACCCCAGTGACATACCGTCCGCCATCGCCATGATCCGTAGCTCCACCGTTGCTGGCGGTCTGGTCAATCATGGTGATATTACGGTGAGCGGCACTGGTGCCATGGGGCTGGATCTGTATCTGACGAATATCACTGGTGAAGTCAGCAACAACGGCAACATCACGGTAACTGGCGAGGATGCCAATGGCATGATGATCACCTCGGCCCTGGCGCGCATCAATAACTCGGGCACTATCACCGCTAACGGCACCGACTCTGCAGGTATTGAGATTGAAAACGCCCGCTTTACCGGTCAAGGCACGGGCACTCCCATCAAGACTAATGTCAACAATAGCGGGACTATCTCAGCCGAAGGGGTAGGCATCCACTTTGTAAGCCTCGACACATCCAGCGGCGTTAACCTCTTCACCATCACGCAGACAGGTGGCCTGATCCAAGGCGGTACCGCAGCAATTCTAGCGAACGACAATGCATCGCCTTCGTATTTTTACTGGCAAGGGGGGCAAGTAAAGGGTGACCTGCTGGGCCTGAGTAGCGTGCTGGTGCGAGGAAACGCGATGTTCGATGGCTCGACCATCCGCGCCAGTTTCGTCGATATCGACGGTGGCCGCCTAACTCTGCTCCGCCCGCAGACCACGATTGTGGGCGACCTCGACATGGATAGCGAAACTGCTCGCTTGCGCCTGCTGCTGGATAACAACACGCTGCCCAACACGCCGATCTTGAAAGTCACCGGCAATACCTTCTTCTTTCCAGGCAGCCAGATCGAACTGCAGGCTCGCTCCGACGACTTCCGCACATCGGCCCAGGGCACCCGCTACACCCTCATCAACTCTGGCACTTGGGAAGATCCGCAGAACCTGTCCGTGGTTTCCTCCTCGGCACTGCTTGAGGTGAAGAACTTCGGTATTGAAGGCCAGGACGTGAAAGCACTGGTTGCCACCCGCAATGATGAGGTGATCACGCAAGATCTGCTAGGTGCCCGTGGTTCGCGCAATGCGGTGAACGCTATCAAGCCGTTCAAGAACACGATCATGGGCCAAATGGACGAAAGCGACCCGGTATTCCAGCGTTTCGCCAACGCCGCCACCCGTGAAGAGTTGGCCAAACTTGCCGAAACCCTAATCCCAGATGTCCACCGTGGGGTGATCAACGCTGCCACCAACAGCCAAAATTTGGTCACGAGCGCCATCAATCGCCGCGCAAGCAAAGCTCGCAGCGGACTGTCCTCCGGTGACGTCCTTGCAGAAAAAGGCGTATGGATACAAGCGCTGTCCAGCGATGCCGAGCAGGACAGTCGTCACGGCATCGACGGCTACGACGCCAACACCAACGGCATAGCCGTGGGTGCCGACGGCAAGCTCAACGCCGATACCACCGTGGGCCTGGCTTACAGCTACCTGACCAGCGACGTCAAATCCGACCTGGGCAACAAAACCGACGTCAGCGGCCATGCGCTGACCCTGTACGGCAACTGGGCCCGTGACAACTTCTTTGTCGACACCTCGCTGATGTATGGCTGGAACGAAAACGAATCCAAACGCTATATCGCCGGTACACGGGCCAAGGCCGACTACGACAGCGAGATCTTCGGCGTCAACGCACTGGCAGGCTACACGTTCCAGCTCGACAAGCAGTGGCTGCTGGAACCACAGATTGGTGCGCGCTATGCCAATGTATCGATGGATTCGTATCGTGAAAAAGGTAGCTCAGTCGCCCTCAACGTAGGCAGCCAGCGCTATGAAATCGGCGAAATGGGCCTGGGTGCTCGCCTGGCGGCCGCGTTTGACGTAGGCGTGGGCAGCCTGGAACCGGAAGCCAAGCTGATGGCATGGCATGACTTCATCGGCGACAAGGTCGGCACCACCTCCACCTTCGTGCTCGGCGGCACCCCATTCACCACTCGAGGCGCCACACCGGCGCGCGACAGCTACGAGCTAGGCGTGGGCGCGAACTACCGAGTGGGCGCGTGGAGCGTGGGAGGCACATACAACTACTTGACCAGCAATGGTTTCGACGCCGACACCTTCAGTGCGAACGTGCGTTACGACTTCTGATCAACGCCTTCGCCTCAAACAACAAAACCCGCATTGGCGGGTTTTGTTGTTTGAGGCTGACGGTGAAACACCTGAGCGTCTGGCGATCTCACCTGCCTAACTGAATACCACTGTGACCATAGACTTCATCAGAGCGCTCCAGTTTCCAATCAGTGCCAATAGAGATGGCCACCAAACTACGCCCCTTAGTTATTCCGATTTTCATCTTAGGAAAAGTTTTGGAATTCCCAACAAGCCCGTCTCAATGTTTTTATTCGGAGCAATTGTTTTAAAAGGCTAAGTTCGCTGCGAGTGGGGGACTCGTGTGAACTTCCACTCTTTCGTTACTGAACATCTGCCTGCGTCTTCTTCCAGGAGTCGAGCGCCTGAACCTGCTTTAGCCATCGCTGGAGGTTGGGCCGACCTTCTATTGGTAGTTTGGCGCTGTGTTGGTCGGCCAAGGGGGCGGCAATCGCGAGATCGGCCAGTGACAAACCGGTGTCGCAAATCCACTCGCGATCTCCAAGGTGTTCATCAAGGATCTTCGCTGCATCGAGGAAAAGGCTCTCGCCACGAGCAACCTCAAGCGGATCCGCCGGGCCGATCCCGATCATTTTTTTGATCGAGTTTTCCCAATTCAGTATCGCCACACCCGGCATGAAATATTGCCCACACCAGAAAAGCCAGCGATTGATATCCGCGCGACTCCGTGGGCTGATGGGATAAATTGTTTGATCAGCAACCATATCCGCCAAGTACTGCATGATTGCATATGACTCCCAGAGTACGAACCCGTCATGCTCTAGCACCGGAACCCGATGATTCGGATTTAGCTTCAAAAATTCAGGAGAGTTTTGCTGGCCCTTGACTAGATCGACGAGTACGAGATCGAGTTGGATCCCGAGGCATTGGGCCGTCATCAGAACTCGGCGCGAGCAGGTCGAAATGGGATGGTAATAAAGACGCATGACGTAAACTCCTTAGTTAGTGAACAACACGGTCATTGTCGCCCTGCATGCTGACAGAAAGTGGCAGTAGTGATGCAGGTGTACGGCCGCTTGTCCTCTCATGGGCGCGGACGCCAAGAGAAAACTTTCCATGAAATATCCACCCCGCATTGCCGAGTAACTTGGCCTACAGGCTCACCCAACGGTTGATGGCGAATTCTTTGATTTACTGTCAATTTATAACAGCATCTTATTAAGATCACGGCACTTCAGAAACGCTCATGTCACGCACCGAAAGATTATTCGATCTGCTTCAAACCCTACGCGGGCATCACTTTCCAGTGGCTGGCAGTCATTTGGCAAAGGAGCTGGGGGTAAGCCTCCGTACGCTGTACAGAGATATTGCAACCCTTCAAGGACAAGGGGCCAACATTGAAGGAGAGCCGGGGCTTGGCTACGTTTTACGCCCTGGCTTTATGCTTCCGCCATTGATGTTTACCGAGGAAGAAATTGAAGCCCTTGTCTTGGGCTCTCGCTGGGTATCGGAGCGTGCTGACCTACAACTGAGTAGTGCGGCAAAGGGAGCGCTATCGAAAATAGCGTCTGTTTTGCCCCAAGACTTGCGAACGTCACTGGATACTAATTCATTGATGGTCGGAAAAAGTAACCACGCCGAAAGAGAGGCAATCGACCTGTCTAATATTCGAAAGGCCATTCGAATTGAGCATAAGATACAGATCCAGTATCTCGACCTGAAGGGTAGTCGTTCCGAGAGAACCATTTGGCCAGTTGCACTAGGTTACTTTGACCATGTTCGAATGCTCGCCGGATGGTGTGAACTCAGACAAGAGTTCCGTCACTTTAGAACAGACCGCATTTCTGCTTTGACAATCAGTCTCGTGCGCTATCCGCGTCGCCGGCAGGTTTTGCTTAAAGAATGGCGCGAGGCGGACATTTTTCAGCGACATCGAAGCCCACCCCAGCACTTGTCTTAGCCCGCGCTACTTGGCGTTTTATGAGGCATCCAATTGTCTGACCTCTGTCGAATCGATGTGAAAGCTTCGTGGTATTCAGTGACGATAGTGTTAAGTGACCTGGGAAAAAGCCACGCAAGGTGCATTGGGCGGACGCTTACTGTCATGGCGACCGCTTGCCACATCAATAAGGCGCCTGGCGATGCGCGACGCTGCCAGGATTGACCAGCCCCAGAAAGCCAAAAGCCCGCAATTACGCGGGCTTCAGGGTGTTTCTTGCTAGAGAGTACCGGTCAATACCGGACGCCCAATCATTCCCACTCAATCGTTGCCGGCGGCTTGCTCGACACGTCGTAGGTGACGCGGGAGATGCCTTCGATTTCGTTGATGATCCGGCCGCTGACGGTTTCCAGCAGCTCGTAAGGCAGGTGCGCCCAACGCGCGGTCATGAAGTCGATGGTTTCCACGGCGCGCAGGGCCACGACCCAGGCGTAACGACGACCGTCGCCCACCACGCCCACCGATTTCACCGGCTGGAACACCACGAATGCCTGGCTGACCTTGTGGTACCAGTCGGCCTTGCGCAGTTCTTCGATGAAGATGTGGTCGGCGCGACGCAGCAGGTCGGCGTATTCCTTCTTAACCTCACCGAGGATGCGCACGCCTAGGCCCGGGCCCGGGAACGGGTGACGGTAGACCATGTCGTACGGCAGGCCCAGCTCCAAGCCCAGACGGCGGACTTCGTCCTTGAACAGCTCGCGCAGCGGCTCGACCAGCTTGAGGTTCATTTCTTCCGGCAGGCCGCCCACGTTGTGGTGCGACTTGATCACGTGGGCCTTGCCGCTTTTCGCGCCAGCCGACTCGATCACGTCCGGGTAGATGGTGCCCTGGGCCAGGTACTTGATGTTTTCCAGCTTGCAGGACTCGGCATCGAACACGTCGATGAAGGTGCGGCCGATGATCTTGCGCTTCTTCTCCGGGTCGGACTCACCGGCCAGGTTGCTGAGGAACTGCTCCTCGGCATTGGCACGGATCACCTTGACGCCCATGTTCTCGGCGAACATGGCCATCACTTGCTCGCCTTCGTGCAGGCGCAGCAGGCCGTTGTCGACGAAGACGCAGGTCAGCTGGTCGCCGATGGCCTTGTGCAGCAGGGCCGCCACCACCGAGGAGTCGACCCCACCGGACAGGCCCAACAGAACGTTGTCGGTGCCGACCTGGGCGCGGATCTGGGCAATGGCGTCTTCGGCGATCTTCGACGGGGTCCACAGCGCTTCGCAGCCGCAGATGTCGAGGATGAAGCGCGACAGGATGCGACCGCCCTGCTTGGTGTGGGTCACTTCCGGGTGGAACTGCACGCCGTAGTAGCGCAGGTCGTCGTTGAACATGCCGGCAATCGGGCAGCTCGGGGTGCTGGCCAGGATGTGGAAGTCCTTGGGCATCTTGGTGACCTTGTCACCGTGGCTCATCCACACATCAAGACCGAACAGGCCATCGGCGTCGACGTGATCTTCGATGCCGTCCAGCAGGCGGCTCTTGCCCACCACGTCAACCCGGGCGTAACCGAATTCGCGCAGGTCGGAACCTTCGACCTTGCCGCCCATTTGCTCGGCCATGGTCTGCATGCCATAGCAGATGCCGAAGACCGGAACACCCAGGTCGAACACTGCTTGCGGGCAGCGAGGGCTGTTGGCTTCGTGCACGGACTCGGGACCGCCGGCGAGGATGACGCCCTTGGGCGCGAATTCGCGGATCGCTGCGTCGTCCATGTCGAACGGATGCAGTTCGCAGTAAACCCCGATCTCGCGCACGCGGCGGGCGATCAGTTGGGTGTACTGGGAACCGAAGTCGAGGATCAGGATACGGTGGGCGTGAATGTCGAGGGCCATGGTCAGTCTCGTCTAATTTCAGAAACGACACGGGGCTGAAAAACACAGCCCCGGTTACTAAATTCGTCAATCGCCCCCAGGCCTGGACCTGGAGGCGATCACTATCAACCTACGCGATAGTTTGGCGCTTCCTTGGTGATCTGCACGTCGTGGACGTGGGATTCAGCCATGCCGGCGCCGGTGATGCGGACAAACTCCGGCTTGGTGCGCATTTCTTCGATGTTGGCGCTACCGGTGTAGCCCATGGAAGAACGCAGGCCACCCATCAGTTGATGGATGATCGCGGTCAGGGTGCCCTTGTACGGCACGCGACCTTCGATGCCTTCCGGCACCAGCTTCTCGGCACCTGCGGAGGAGTCCTGAAAGTAGCGGTCGGAAGAGCCCTGAGCCTGGGACATGGCGCCCAGGGAACCCATGCCACGGTAGGCCTTGTAGGAACGGCCCTGGAACAGTTCGATCTCGCCCGGAGCCTCTTCGGTACCGGCGAACATCGAACCCATCATCACGCAAGACGCACCGGCCACGATGGCCTTGGACAGGTCACCGGAGAAGCGGATGCCGCCGTCGGCGATCAGCGGAACGCCAGTACCGACCAGCGCCGCTGCAACATTGGCGATCGCGCTGATTTGCGGCACGCCCACACCGGCAACGATACGGGTGGTGCAGATCGAGCCAGGGCCGATACCGACCTTGACGGCGTCGGCACCGGCTTCGACCAGAGCCTTGGCGGCAGCGCCGGTGGCGATGTTGCCGCCGATCACCTGCACTTCTGGGAAGTTCTCCTTGACCCAGCGAACGCGGTCGATCACACCTTTGGAGTGACCGTGGGCGGTGTCCACCACCACCACGTCGACACCCGCGTTGACCAGCGCAGCAACGCGATCGCCAGTGTCTTTACCCGTACCGACCGCAGCGCCGACACGCAGGCGCCCCTGGTCGTCCTTGCTGGCCAGTGGGTAAGCCTTGGCTTTCTCGATGTCGTTGACGGTCATCATGCCCTTGAGGGTGAAGGCGTCGTCGACGATCAGTACGCGCTCGATGCGGTGCTTGTGCAGCAGTTCACGGACGGCGGTCTTGTCGGCGCCTTCCTTGACGGTGACCAGACGCTCTTTAGGCGTCATCACTTCACGGACGCTGACTTCCAGGCGGCTTTCGAAACGCACGTCGCGGGAAGTCACGATGCCCACCAGATCGCCGTTGTGCAGCACGGGCACGCCGGAGATGTTGTGCATGTTGGTCAGATCGAGCAGGTCACGCACGGTGGCGTCGGCTTCGATGGTGATGGGGTCTTTGACCACACCGGCTTCGAAACGCTTGACCTTGCGCACTTCGGCAGCTTGCTGCTCGATGGTCATGTTCTTGTGGATGATGCCGATACCACCTTCCTGAGCCATGGCGATTGCCAGACGGGCTTCAGTGACGGTGTCCATGGCGGCGGAAACCAGTGGAATATTCAGCTCGATGCCACGGGTCAAACGGGTCTTTAGACTGACTTCATTCGGCAGTACTTCGGAATAACCGGGCACTAGGAGAATGTCGTCGAAGGTGAGGGCTTCTTGGCTGATACGCAGCATCGCGGGGGCTCCCGGGCGGGAAAATGGAAGCGCGCCATTATACTCAGACACCTACCCGGGCTCAATGTAAAACTCTGGCTAATATCGCCGGAGTGATAGATGGGGACATCCTCCCCCTACAACTCGACCTTCACCCAACTCACCGGCTGATCCAGCCAGTCGGCGAACTCGTCGATAAAACTCTGTTTGAACCCCGCCTCGGCCCAGTTATTGAAGATAAAACCCAAGTTGGAAAAACCACACTCCTGAAGGAACAGGAAACCGTTGATGTCATCTTCATGACCGCATTCAGGGCAAATGAAGTTATCGGTACGACCGGGCATCCACTCTTCCAGGCTTTCGAACAGCGCCTCGCCGATTTCCTGTCGGCATTCGGCGCAGCCGGCTTCTTCGAGAAAGCCCTTGGCCGGGGTATAGATGCAGCGCTTGGTAATGATCTCCAGGCCGTTGATCGGCTCGCCAAAAGGCAGCGCCTCCGGACGCAGCACCACCTCCCGTGCCCCCGGCGCAATCGCATGGCCCATGCGGTTGCCGGTGCGCCCGCAAGTGCTCAGGGTTTCCTCGACAATGTTCTTGCGCACCAGCCAGCGCACGATGGCCCGGGCCCGGGGTTCATGCACCGGCAGGGTGGAAATTTTCGGGACGAGGATGCTTTGCGAGTTCATGGATAAGCCTGAAACGTGCTGGGACAGTACGAACGCGTTCGCCGGCAAGCCGGCTCCTACCGTCAATTGTAGGAGCCGGCTTGCCGGCGAATGAATATGCAGGCCCGCAGCTTAATCCCTGAACCCCGCAGGTCAAGTACTCAGGTAGCGCCCGATCAAGGCCACGCCACTGGCCAGCACCAGCCAGGTCACCAAACGTACAAAAGCCTCCCGAGACAACCTCATGGTCAAGCGCCGGCCCACCCACAAGCCCAACGCCATCGACGGCAACAAACACCCAGCCAACAGCAACAGCGGCAACTCGGCATACACCCCGGCCAGGGCGAACAGGCTCAGACGCACCACGGTGCTGCAACTGATCAAGGCACTCTGGGTAGCCCGTGCCGGGTCCTTGGGCAAACGGCTGTTCAGGTAAATGGCATATAGAAAGCCGCCACTGCCGAACAATGCGCCAAACATTCCCCCCACGACTCCCATCGGCACTGCCCAGCCGGCCGCCAGTTGAGTCGGACGCAACTTCACCCACAAGCTGTATATGGCGTAGGCACTGATAAACAGCCCCATTAATAGAAGCAGCAGATCGGACTTGAGGTTGAGCAGGAAAATCACCCCCAAGGTGCAGCCCAACGCCATGCAGGGCAGCAGGCGCAACAGCTCCGGCCTGGCCACGTCCTTTCGCGACGGCAACAGGTTGCCGAAAGCCGCGACAAAATCGAGCAGCACCAACAGCGGCACAATCTTCGACAACGGCATGAACAGGATCAGCACCGGTCCCGCCACCAGCGCCGTGCCGAAACCGGCAATGCCAAACACGATGTACGCCAGCGCGATGCCCAGGCCGACCGCCAACCAGGCACCCGGGCCAAACGACCACTGATTCAACCCCTCGATGATCACGCTCATCACTGCGACTTCCCCAACTAGATCAGCAAAGACTTTAGCCAGCGGCGAGCCTTGCGACTAATATCGTCAATGCCTACAACCCATCGCAAAAAGGCATGCCTTGTGATTTCAACTCGTCAACTGCGCTACTTCGTGGAAATTGCCGAGAGCGGTAGCTTCAGCGCTGCAGCAGAACGCCTGTTCGTTGCCCAGTCAGCCCTCAGCCGACAGATCAAGGAACTGGAAGGCCAGCTGCAAACCCCACTGTTCCAACGTACCGCCCGCCAGCCTCGGCTGACCGCCGCTGGTGAAGCCTTCCTGCCCAAGGCCCGCAACTTGCTGAGCGAACTGCACAAGGCCGCGGAACTGGCCAGCCAGGTCGGCCAGGGGCAACTGGGTACGCTGCGCCTCAGTCATTCAAGCACCGTGCCCATGAGCGGTCGTCTGCTGCGGGGCATCAGCCAGTATCTGCAAGCGTGCCCCGGAGCTTCGATGGACATCGTCAAGCTGTCATCCGAGGCGCAGTTGCAAGAACTCGCCGAAGGCCGCCTGGATGCCGGCCTGCTACGCCTGCCGGTACTGCGCCAACGGGAGGGAGTGCAAATCGTGCCCTTGTTCAGTGAACCCCTGCTGCTGGCCGTGCCGCCGCAGCATCCCCTGGCCCTTGATCCACCGGCCCAGGGGGTGGCGCTGGCGCAACTGCGCGATGAAGCCTTTATCTCCATCCCCCATCCCCAGCGTGGGGGCTTGAGCTATCTGTCGGCCGAGCTGTGCATGCGCCAGGGCTTCTTTCCCAAGGCTGCGCGGGTGATGTCACGCAAGACCACCCAGTTGCAGTTGATCCAGGCCGGTTTCGGCGTTGCCCTGCTGCCCGAATCGATGCAGGACATCGCCCCGTCCAGTGTGCGTTTCCTGCCTCTGGCCGATAGCGATTGCCAGAGCTGCGTCGCCCTCGCCTTTCGGCAAGACCCTACGCCGCTGGTGGCGCAGTTTGTCGAACAACTGCGCAATCATTGGCAATCGAATTGCGTTGTTCCATGGACTGACAGCCCCTTAAACTGCGCCCCATGATTAAAGATCCCTTTGCACGACTCGGCCTGGACCGCGAGGTCCTCACTGTCACCCAGCTCAACGGCCGCGCCCGGGTGCTGCTCGAAGACGTGTTCAGCAACATCTGGGTCGAAGGCGAGATCTCCAACCTCGCTCGCCCGGCTTCCGGCCATGTCTACTTCACCCTCAAGGACAGCGGCGCCCAGGTGCGTTGCGCGCTGTTCCGGCAGAATGCCGCGCGGGTCCGCCAGGCGCTGAAGGACGGCCTGGCGGTCAAGGTCCGGGGCAAGGTTTCGCTGTTCGAAGGGCGCGGCGACTATCAGCTGATCCTCGACACCGTGGAGCCAGCCGGTGACGGCGCCCTGCGCCTGGCCTTCGATGCACTCAAGGAAAAGCTCAGCGCCGAAGGCCTGTTCAGCGCCGAACGCAAGGTGCCGCTGCCAGCTCATCCGCAACGCATCGGCATCATCAGCTCGCCTACCGGCGCGGTGATTCGCGACATCATCAGCGTGTTCCGCCGCCGGGCACCGCAGGTTGTACTGACACTGATCCCCACGGCCGTGCAGGGCCGCGAGGCCACAGCGCAGATCGTCCGCGCCCTGCAACTGGCCGATGCCCGGGGCTTCGACGCGCTGATCCTGGCCCGTGGTGGCGGCTCGCTGGAAGACCTCTGGTGCTTCAACGAAGAAGCCGTGGCCCGGGCAGTGGATGCCTGCGTGACGCCGATCGTCAGCGCCGTCGGCCATGAAACCGACGTCTCCATCAGTGATTTCGTGGCCGATGTCCGCGCGCCCACGCCTTCCGCCGCCGCCGAATTGCTGGCCCCGGACTCCAGCGACCTGCAACGCCGGGTCGAGAGCCTGCAGCGGCGCCTGGTGATGCGCATGCGCGACCGCCTGATGCGCGACCGCTTGCGCCTGGATGGCCTGGCCAGGCGTCTGCGCCATCCCGGCGAACGCCTGCGCCAGCAAGCACAACGCCTGGACGACCTGGACATGCGCCTGCGCCGGGCCTTCGAACGCAGCCTCAACACCCGTCGCGAACGCTTGATCCGCCTGGAAACCCGTCTCGGTGCCCAGCACCCAGGTCGACAATTGGCGCTGCTGCGCCAGCGTCTGGACAGCCTGGCCACACGGCTGCCCCGCGCCATGCGCGAAGGCCTCAAGGCTCGCCGCCTGCAATTGCACAGCCAGATGCAGACCCTGCATGTGGTCAGCCCCCTGGCCACCTTGGGCCGCGGCTACAGCATCCTGCTGGACGATCGTGGCCAGGCCATTCGCAATGCCGCCCAGACCCGCAATGGCCAGCGCCTCACCGCCCGCCTGGGCGAAGGCGAGTTGCAAGTGCGGGTCGAAGACAACCACCTGACGCCTGTCACCCTTTCTCTACTGGATTGATCCATGCCGCGTTTTCTCTGCTCCCTGTTGCTGCTGTGCCTGGCCTTCAACGCTCACGCCGACAGCTACATCACCCGCCTGTTGAACAAACCTGTGCCCGGTGGCGTCGCGGTGGTCAACCTGGGTAATGCCGCCCAGGCGCCCAAGGCCAGCTACCAGGGCAAGCCGGTGCTGGTGGTCAAGGAACAGAACGACTGGCTGGCGATCGTCGGCATCCCGCTGACGGTCAAGCCCGGTCCTCAGCAAATCAACGCCGGTAACCGCAGCCTGAATTTCCTGGTGGGCAGCAAGAAATACCCCGAGCAGCACATCACCTTGAAGAACCAGCGTCAGGTCAATCCGAACCCCGCAGACTTGAAACGCATCGATGGCGAACTGGCGGAGCAGATCCGCGCCTACCGCAGCTTCAGCCCCAACACCCCGAGCAACCTGCTGCTGGACAAGCCGGTTAACGGACCGCTGTCGAGCAAGTTCGGCGTGCGGCGTTTCTTCAACGGCGAAGAGCGCAATCCTCACGCCGGGCTGGACTTCGCCGTACCGGCAGGCACGCCGATCAAGACCCCGGCGGCGGGCAAGGTGATCCTGATCGGCAACTACTTTTTCAACGGCAATACGGTGTTCGTCGACCACGGCCAGGGCTTTATCAGCATGTTCTGCCACATGTCGAAAATCGATGTGAAGGCCGGCCAGTCGCTGGCTCGCGGGGCAGTAGTGGGCAAGGTCGGATCGACCGGACGCGCCACGGGTCCACATATGCACTGGAACGTCAGCCTGAACGATGCGCGGGTCGATCCGGCAATCTTTATCGGGGCGTTTCAGCCCTGATTCCAAGCCTTTACCGCCGACAGACCGGCCACAACGAGGATTGCGCAGGCCAGAATGACCGCGCAATCCTTAGTATTCTTTTAAAGAATAGGCAGCATAAAATCTCGATATAGCTTCCATTTCGAGTATTCCTCTCAATTTTTTTCGACTGCTTGCCATCTCTCATCCCAGTGGTTAGGGTTGAGCGCATGAAAACCTCTCACACCCTCATTCAGCGTCGTCAACACCGGAGCCTCTGCCTCGTCAGCGCACGACTGCCAGGCTGAATCGCGGTGCCTCATCCCCCTGCGTCAACACTGCACTCTTGACTCACCGGCAGGCCGCCTCTTTTCGGCCCGGACCATAAGGATTTCTCCATGACCATGCTCAAAGACCCATCCTCCAAATACCGCGCGTTCCCGACCATCAACTTGCCGGACCGCACCTGGCCGTCGAAGACCATCACCCGCGCGCCGATCTGGTGCAGCTCGGACCTGCGTGATGGCAACCAGTCGCTGATCGAGCCGATGGATGCGGTCAAGAAGCTGCGCTTCTGGAAAACCCTGGTGGCCGTGGGCGTGAAGGAAATCGAGGCTTCGTTCCCTGCCGCTTCACAAACCGACTTCGACTTCGTGCGTACCCTGATCGAAGGCGGCCACATCCCGGACGACACCAGCATCCAGGTGCTGACCCAGGCCCGTGAAGACCTGATTGCCCGTACCTTCGAATCCTTGCGTGGGGCGAAGAAAGCCATCGTCCACCTGTACAACGCCACCAGCCCGTCGTTCCGCCGCATCGTCTTCAACCAGGACAAGGCCGGGGTGAAGGAAATCGCGGTCAATGCCGCCAAGCTGTTCGTCAAATACGCCGCTCAGCAGCCGGAAACCCAGTGGCAATTCGAGTACTCGCCAGAGACTTTCAGCGCCACTGAGCTGGAGTTCGCCAAGGAAGTCTGCGACGCCGTGGTGGAAGTCTGGAACGCCACCCCGAGCAACAAGGTGATCCTCAACCTGCCGGCCACCGTTGAAGTGGCGACACCAAACATCTACGCCGACCAGATCGAGTGGTTCTGCCGCCACATCAACCGTCGCGACAGCGTGCTCATCAGCCTGCACACCCACAACGACCGTGGTACCGGCGTGGCCGCCACCGAGTTGGGCCTGATGGCCGGCGCCGACCGTGTCGAAGGCTGCCTGTTCGGCAACGGCGAACGTACCGGCAACGTCGACCTGGTCACCGTGGCCTTGAACCTCTATACCCAGGGCGTCGACCCGGAGCTGGACTTTTCCGATATCGACGGCGTGCGCAAAGTGGTGGAAGAGTGCAACCAGATTGCCGTGCACCCACGTCACCCCTATGTCGGTGACCTGGTCCACACCGCCTTCTCCGGCTCCCACCAGGACGCGATTCGCAAGGGCTTCGCCCAACAGCAAGCCGACGCTTTGTGGGAAGTGCCGTACTTGCCGATTGACCCGGCCGATATCGGTCGCAGCTACGAGGCGGTCATCCGCGTCAACAGCCAGTCGGGCAAAGGTGGTATCGCCTACCTGCTGGAGCAGGAATACGGCATCAGCTTGCCGCGCCGCATGCAGATCGAATTCAGCCAGGTGGTCCAGCGGGAAACCGACCGCCTGGGCCTGGAAATGACCGCCCAGCAGATTCACGCGCTGTTGCACAGCGAGTACTTGCAGGCCAACACCCCGTACGCGCTGGTCAGCCATCGCCTGCAGGAAGAGAACGGCCACAGCGCCGTGGAAGTGGAAGTGTCGAGCAAGGGCCAGGGCGAAACCAACCTGCACTGGCGCGGCAAGGGCAACGGCGCCCTCGAAGCGCTGGTGGCCGGCTTGCCGGTGCCAGTGGAGATCATGGACTACAACGAACACGCCATCGGTGCGGGAACCAATGCCAAGGCGGCGGCCTACATCGAACTGCGGGTCAACGGTGAGCGTGCGGTGCACGGTGTGGGCATCGACGAAAACATCACCACGGCCAGCTTCAAGGCGCTGTTCAGTGCTCTGAATCGCTCCCTGAGCGAGCAGGAAGCCAAGGCGGCTTAACAGCAGCAATACAAAAAGGCCCCGAGGAGCTCACTTCCTCGGGGCCTTTTTGTTTTCAGCGTCACAAGCCAGAGACTGTGGACTTGCCATCAGCTCAGGCATGCACATCAACGCTGAACATGGCCTGCACCAAAGCGGCTTGCAGTACCTGCAAGGTGCTATTGGTCACGGCAATCTGCGCCTGGACTTCCATCATCTGCTGGGCTTTCTGTTGGTCACTGGCCTGCCCTTTCTGCACATTGGCCAGTTGTGCCTGCTGTTCGGTCAGGGTTTTCTGGGTCTGCTCGATCTGTTTCTGCAGAGCCTTGACCGGATCACCACCCGCCGTGACCGCATCGATGTTGGCATCGCCAGCGTCGACCCGCAGCTCCTTGCCCTGGCCGTCCTGGCTTTCTTTCGCTGGTGCCAAAGGGCTGGAACCTTCAGCTTCAGCCGATGCGGTTTTGGGAGCAGACAAGGGATAAGGATTGGCGATGCTGGCGGTAATGGTAGTCATGATTGATTCCTCCTGGACTGATCCGGCTATCGGCCTTCATCCTTGACGCTTGATATGCGCAATATGTAAAAAATTGTGCAGTACTGAAGCGATCCTAGGTGAACGTGAAGGTATCAGCGTCGAGATTCGCCGGGAAACGTGCACGATAGGCGGCCAGCTCCCCTGCGCTCAAGCACACCTGGAACACCCCATCGGCCTCCCCGGCGCTGAGCAGGGTTTCGCCCTGGTAGTCCAGTACCTGACTGTCCCCGGTATAGACAAAGCCTTTGCCGTCGGTGCCCACCCGGTTCACCGCCGCGACGTAGCAGAGGTTTTCAATGGCCCGGGCCGGCAGCAGGCGGTTCCAGTGCAGGCGCCGGGCCCCAGGCCAGTTGGCGGTGTAGAGCAGCAGATCGGTGTCCTGCGCGTCTCGGCTCCACACCGGGAAACGCAGGTCATAGCAGATCAATGGGCGAATACGCCATCCCTTGAGCTCGAACTGCACCTGCCGCTCGCCCGGCGTGTAGTGGTTGTGCTCGCCGGCCATGCGAAAGAGATGACGCTTGTCGTAGTGCCAGACCTCACCGTCAGGGCGCGCCCAGAGCAAGCGATTCCGGTGGCTGCCATCCGCAGCCTGGATGATCACGCTGCCAGTAATCACCGCATCCAGTTTTTTCGCCTGGATACGCAACCATTTGCTGGTCGGTCCATTCTCCGCTTCCGCAAGGGTCGCGGACTCCATGGAAAATCCGGTGGTGAACATCTCCGGCAGGATGATCAGGTCAGCACCGCGGGCCTGCTCCAGCAACTGCTCAAAGTGTTCGAAGTTGGCCTGGCGGTCATGCCAGGCCAGGGTGGTCTGAATCAACGCCAGATTCAGATTGGGTAATGCACTCAGATCACGCATAGCTTCTCCGCTGCCTGACGCAGCGTCTCCTCGCGTTTGGCGAAACACAGTCGTACCAGACGCTGCCCCTGGGGCGGCTGCTGATAGAACACCGACACCGGAATGGCGGCCACGCCATGTTCGCGGGTCATCCATTTCGCCATGTCGACGTCATTCAAGTCCGGACGAATCTGCGCATAGTCCACCAGTTGAAAGTAAGTACCGGCCACCCGGGTGAAGCTGAAACGCGAAGCGCTCAGCAAGTCGCAGAACAGATCACGCTTGGCCTGATAGAAGGCTGGCAGTTCCTCGACATGTTCCGGGCACTGGGCCATGAAATCCGCCAGAGCGTACTGCAAAGGGGTCACGCCGCAGAAGCTGACATATTGATGCACCTTGCGCAGCTCGGCGCTCAAGGCCGGTGGCGCCACGACATAACCGGTCTTCCAGCCGGTCACGTGATAGGTCTTGCCGAAGGAACTCACAACGAAGGCACGTTTATACAGCTCCTCGTGGGCCAACACGCTGACATGGGGCACACCGTCAAACACCAGATGCTCATACACCTCATCGCTGACCAGATAGATGTCGCGATCACGGATCAGGGCCGCCAGCTGATCCAGCTCGGCACGGCTGATCAAGGCACCACTGGGGTTGTGCGGGGTGTTGAGGATGATCATCCGCGTACGCGGACTCAAGGCTTCAGCAAGCCGCTGCCAGTCGATGGCAAAGTCCTCGAGCCCCAGTTGCACATGCACACAGCGACCGCCGGCCAGCTCCACCGCCGGCTCATAACTGTCGTAGCAAGGATCGAAAACGATGACTTCGTCGCCACGCTGAATCACCGCCTGGATGGCACAGAAAATGGCCTGGGTAGCGCCTGGAGTGATGGTCACTTCGCTGTCGGCATTGACCTCGACGCCATAGCTGCGAGCGATTTTCGCCGCCACCTGTTGGCGCAGAGCCGGCAAACCGGTCATGGGGGCGTATTGGTTGTGGCCATTGGCAATATGCCGGCCTACCGCGTCGCGCAAGGCCTGGGGGCCGTCGAAATCAGGAAAACCCTGGGACAGGTTGAGCGCCCCGGTTTCCACCGCGAGCTGGGACATTTGCGTGAAGATGGTGGTGCCGACATGCGGCAGCTTACTGGTGATCATGAGGGTTCCCTGCTGAACACCCGGCTCTACGGCGGCGCGGGAGGTCCCGAGAATAGCCCAAAGCGCGGCGATTAAAAAAGGGGACCCAAGGTCCCCTTCTTCAGTCGCCGCTGCAAGCTGCAAGACTTCGCCAGCCTCGCTTGAAGCTCGCCACTTGCCGCTCGCAACTGCTCTTTTAGCGCTTGTCGCGGCGCTTCTTGTCAGCCTTCTTGTGGTGCGACATCAAACGACGCTTCTTGTTGACCTGGCGGTCGGTCAGCGTGTTCTTGTTGCCTTCGTACGGGTTCTCGCCACCTTTGAACTCGATGCGGATCGGCGTGCCCACCAGCTTCAATACCCGGCGATAGGTGTTTTCCAGGTAGCGAACGTAGGACTTCGGCACCTTCTCCACCTGGTTGCCGTGAATCACGATCAGCGGCGGGTTGGCACCGCCCAAGTGGGCGTAGCGCAGCTTGATCCGACGGTTGTTGACCATGGGCGGCGCGTGCTCGCCAACGGCGTCTTCGAGGATCTGGGTCAGGCGGCTGGTCGGCCAGCGGGTGACCGCCGACTTGAACGAGTTCTGCACCGACTGGTAGAGGTTGCCCACGCCCGTGCCGTGCAGTGCCGAGATGAAGTGGATATCGGCGAAGTCGACGAAGAACAACCGGCGTTGCAGCTCGGTCTTCACGTAGTCGCGCTCGCTCGGCTGCATGCCGTCCCACTTGTTCAGGGCGATCACCAAGGCCCGACCGGCTTCCAGGGCAAAGCCCAGCAGGTTCAGGTCGTGATCCACCACGCCTTCGCGGGCGTCCATGACGAAGATCACCACGTTGGCGTCTTTGATCGCCTGCAGGGTTTTGACCACCGAGAATTTTTCGACTTCCTCGTGGATCTTGCCGCGCTTGCGCACACCGGCGGTGTCGATCAGCGTGTACTTCTCGTCGTTGCGCTCGAACGGGATGTAGATGCTGTCGCGGGTGGTGCCGGGCTGATCATAGACGATGACCCGATCTTCACCGAGCATGCGGTTGACCAGGGTCGACTTGCCGACGTTGGGACGCCCGATGATGGCGATCTTGATCCCGTCCTTCTCGCTCGGACCCGGAATGCGCTTGGCTTCCTCGCCTTCGGCGACGATCTCTTCCTCGCCCTCCTCCGGCTCGTCGGCGTCATCCTTGGGGAATTCGCGCAGGGCGATTTCCAGCATCTGGGTGATGCCGCGACCATGGGCACCGGCGATCGGGATCGCATCGCCCATGCCCAATGGTGCGAACTCGGCGCGGGCCATGTCCGGGTCGATGTTGTCGACCTTGTTGGCGATCACATAGGAGGTCTTGTTACGTTTGCGCAGGTGCTCGCCGATCATCTGGTCGGCCGCGGTAAACCCGGCCTTGGCGTCCACCAGGAACAGCACCACATCAGCTTCTTCAATGGCCAGCAGCGACTGCTCGGCCATCTTTTCATCCATGCCATGCTCGTCACCGGAAATACCACCGGTGTCGATCAGAATATAGGTACGCCCTTGCCACTTGGCCTCACCGTATTGGCGATCACGGGTCAGACCGGACAGGTCGCCGACAATGGCGTCGCGAGTCCGAGTCAGGCGGTTGAACAAGGTGGACTTGCCGACGTTAGGTCGGCCCACCAGGGCGATTACGGGAACCATGCGGCTCTCCACTGCGTTAATTGCGAAAATACAAAAGCCGCTGCGAGGCAGCGGCTGGTGCTCGGGGCAGCACCTTGACGTGCTGCGAACCTTGTCGAGACAAGGCCGCTTGGGGAATCAACCCCAAGCATAGTCAAACCATTACTTGATGGTCAGGGCTTCCAGTTTGCCGCTGTTGCCATACACATAAATCATGTCGCCCACCACCAGCGGACGGGCGCGCAGGCCATCGCTGTCAATGCGCATACGGCCGACGAAACGACCGTCAACCTGGCTCAGCAGGTGCAGGTAACCTTCCAGGTCACCTACAGCCACGTAGCTGGAGAAGACTTCCGGTGCCGACAGTTGACGACGAGCCAGGGAGTCGTTGCTCCACAGGGCCGTGGTCGAACGCTCGTCCACGCCTTCCACGGTGCCCGAGGACAGGCTGACATAGACGCTGCCAAAACCTTGAGCCACGCCGGCATAGCTGGACGCATCACGCTGCCACAGCGGACGACCGCTCTCCAGGTCCAGGGCAACCACACGCCCCTGGTAACTGGCGACATACAGCGTGCCACCGGACAGCAGCAGGCCGCCGTCGATGTCCACTACGCGATCCAGTTCGGAACGACCTTGTGGAATGGCGACGCGCTGCTCCCACACCGGCACGCCGTTGCGGATATCCAGGGCCACCACCTTGCCAGTGGAAAGACCGGCCAGGGCCAGACGGTTGGTTGCCAAGGGGGCACTGGTGCCCCGCAGGGTCAGTACCGCCGGGGTGCTGTCGTACAGCCAGATCTGATGACCGGTGCTGGCTTCAAGGCCAATCACCCGATCATCCTGAGTCTGCACCACCACCACGTCACCGTTGGTGGCAGGCGGAGCCAGTACTTCACTGGTCACACGGGTACGCCACTTCTCTTCACCGCTGGAAGCATCCAGGGCAACCACTTCACCTTTCAGGGTGCCGATCATGACCAAGCCATAACCCACGCCCACGGCGCCGGAAACAGGCAGTTCGAGATCTTTCTTCCATTTGACGTCGCCGTTAATGCGATCCATGGAAACCACCACACCGGTGACGTCGGCGGCATAGATGGTGTCACCATCGATGGCCGGTACCAGCATGTTGTAGGTTTCGCCCTGACCGTCACCGATCGAACGGCTCCACTGCTTCTGCAGGACCACTTCTTCTTTGAAGTCGACCAGCTCAGCCGGCGGCAGTTCTTTCTTGCTGTTGCTGCTGCAACCCGCGGCCAACAAGGCCAGAGCCAGCAATGCTGCATGTTTCCAACGGATCACGTCATGCATCCCCTTTGGCCAGGTCGTCCAGCTTGATTTGTAAGCCACCGACCGCCGCTTCATCCGAGAGCGCGGCCTTGGCTTTTTGATATGCCGCATGAGCTTCGTCGACACGGCCCAACTGCACCAGCAGATCGCCCTTGAGCTCTTCACGGGTGGCCAGGAAGGCCTTGTCGGCATCGCCGTCGAGCAGTTTCAGGGCTTCGTCGGCCTTGTTCTGCGCCGCCAGCACCTGGGCCAGACGCTGACGCGCCACTTCACCCAGGGTCGGGTTTGCCGGCTTGTCGGCGATGGCCTTGAGTTGTGCAGCCGCATCATCCAGCTTGCCGGTGTCTACCGCCACCTTGGCGACGAACAGGCTGCCGTACTGCGCGTAGGCGGTACCGCCGAACTCGCTGTTGAGCTTGCCGGCCAGGTCCGCAACACGGGCGGCATCAGGCTTGCCATCCGGCGTCAGGGTGGTTTCCAGCAATTGCTGATAGAGCACCGAAGCGCCTTGCGACTGATTGTTCTGATACTTGTGCCAGGCCTGCCAGCCAAACACGATAACCAGAGCCAGCAGACCGCCGGTCACCAGAGGTTTGCCGTTGCGCTGCCACCAGTCTTTCAATTCCGCCAGCTGTTCGTCTTCGGTACTCGACACCCCAATACTCCTTATTCGCTAATTCGGCTGTTTGACAGCTTCAACCCTGCACGACGCAGGTGGCCAGGTGCGCCGCGAGCGCATCCCAGGCAATGCTTTGTTGTTCGCCCTGGCCACGCAGGGGTTTGAAACCTACCACTTGCTGGGCCAGCTCGTCGTCACCGAGGATCAGCGCGTACAACGCACCGCTCTTGTCGGCCTTCTTGAATTGGCTCTTGAAGCTGCCAGCACCGGCATTGATCTGCAGGCGCAGGTTCGGTAACTGGTCACGAACCCGTTCACTCAACGCCAGCGCGGCCAGTTCAGCCGCCTCACCGAAGGCGCAGAGATAAACGTCGACCTGACGCGAGATTTCTTCCGGGATCTGCTCCAGGGTTTCCAGCAGCAGCACCAGACGTTCGATCCCCATGGCGAAGCCAACACCCGGTGTAGGTTTGCCACCCATTTGCTCGACCAGTCCGTCGTAACGGCCGCCAGCACACACCGTGCCCTGGGCGCCGAGCTTGTCGGTGACCCATTCGAAAACGGTCTTGCTGTAGTAATCCAGCCCGCGCACCAGCTTCGGGTTGATCACATAAGGGATACCCGCGGCGTCCAGACGGGCCTTGAGCCCCTCGAAGTGCACACGGGATTCTTCGTCCAAGTAGTCGGCCAGCTTGGGCGCGTCCACCAGTACGGCTTGAGTGTCCGGATTCTTGGTATCGAGCACGCGCAGCGGATTGGTCTTCAGGCGACGCAGGCTGTCTTCGTCCAGCTTGTCCATGCGCGCCGACAGGAACGCCACCAATGCGTCGCGATAACGTGCGCGAGCCTCAGCAGTGCCCAGGCTGTTCAGTTCGAGCTTGACCGCATCACGGATGCCCAGCTCGCCCCACAGGCGCCAGGTCAGCACGATCAGCTCAGCATCGATGTCCGGACCGTCGAGGTTGAAAACCTCGCAACCGATCTGGTGGAACTGGCGATAACGGCCTTTCTGCGGGCGCTCGTGACGGAACATCGGGCCGATGTACCAGAGCTTCTGCACCTGGCCACCGCCAGTGATGCCGTGCTCGAGTACAGCGCGTACGCACGCCGCAGTGCCTTCCGGACGCAGGGTCAGGGAATCACCGTTGCGGTCTTCGAAGGTGTACATCTCTTTTTCGACGATGTCGGTCACTTCACCGATGGAGCGCTTGAACAGCTCGGTGAACTCGACGATCGGCATGCGGATCTGCTTGTAGCCGTAGTTATCCAGCAGACGCGCCACGGTGCCCTCGAAATAACGCCACAGGGGCGTCTGCTCGGGCAGGATGTCATTCATGCCACGAATGGCTTGCAGAGACTTGCTCACAAAAAATCCTTAAATACGTTCGGTTAGCCGCGAGCGATCAGCGCTGCGTCGGCTTCGACCTTTTCGGCCGCCTTCTGCCGGATCAGCTTTTCGAGCTCGTCCACCAGATTGTCATTGGTCAGTTTCTGTGCCGGCTTGCCGTCGATGTAGATCAGGTTCGGTGTACCGCCGGTCAGGCCGATGTGCGCCTCTTTGGCTTCACCCGGGCCGTTGACCACGCAACCGATCACTGCAACATCCAACGGCACCAGCAGGTCTTCAAGGCGCCCTTCCAGCTCGTTCATGGTTTTCACCACATCGAAATTCTGCCGCGAGCAGCTCGGGCAGGCGATGAAGTTGATGCCACGGGAACGCAGGTGCAGGGACTTGAGAATGTCGTAGCCGACCTTCACTTCCTCGACCGGGTCGGCCGCCAACGAGATGCGAATGGTATCGCCAATCCCTTCGGCCAGCAGCATACCGAGGCCGACCGCGGATTTCACCGTGCCTGAACGCAATCCACCGGCTTCAGTGATACCCAGGTGCAGGGGTTGAATGATTTCCTTGGCCAGCAAACGGTAGGCTTCGACCGCCATGAACACGTCGGAAGCCTTAACGCTGACCTTGAAGTCCTGGAAATTCAGGCGTTCGAGGTGTTCGACATGACGCAGCGCCGACTCGACCAGCGCAGCCGGAGTCGGCTCGCCGTACTTCTTCTGCAGGTCCTTTTCCAGGGAGCCGGCGTTGACCCCGATACGGATCGGGATCCCGCGATCACGAGCGGCGTCCACCACGGCGCGAACCCGGTCTTCGCGACCGATGTTGCCGGGGTTGATCCGCAGGCAATCGACACCCAGCTCGGCTACGCGCAAAGCGATCTTGTAGTCGAAGTGAATGTCGGCCACCAGGGGCACCTTGACCTGCTGCTTGATCCGGCCGAACGCCTCGGCGGCGTCCATGTCCGGCACCGAAACCCGCACGATGTCGACACCGGCGGCTTCCAGGCGGTTGATCTGGGCGACGGTTGCCGCCACGTCGTTGGTGTCGCTGTTGGTCATGCTCTGCACCGCGATCGGCGCATCGCCGCCGACCGGTACCGAGCCGACCCAGATCTTGCGGGACTCGCGACGTTTGATTGGAGATTCGCCGTGCATGACTTATTGACCTAACTTCAGGCGAGCAGTCTCGCCACTGGTGAACGGGGCGATATCCACCGCCTGACCGTTGTAAGTGATTTGTGCGCCACGGGCATAACCCAGACGCACGGCAAAAGGTGGCTTGCCACTGACATCGACGTTCTCGCCCTTGCGCTTGAGGGCGCTGAGCAGAATCTTGCCGTTGCCATCGATGACCTGGGCCCAGCAATCGGCGCTGAACTGGATCTGTACTTGACCTGAACCTGCGACCGCAGCGCTCGGCGCTGGGGCATTGCCAGCATTCGCCGGCACGGCGGCCGGAACCTGAGCCGGCGCTACCGGTGCGCTGGAAACCGGCGCGATGGCTGGGACGGTATGCGCAGGTGCGGTCGGTGCCGCAGGCGTCGCGACGGGAGCCGGGGTCGCAGGAGCCGGCGGATTGGCCGGTGCCTCAGCGTTCGCCTGGCTCTGGGTTTGCGCGGCGTTGTCCAGGGCTTCGCTCTGACCTTCGGCAACGGCCTGGTCTTCGGGCTCGTCGATCGGATGAATCTGCGTGGTGCCGTCGGCCCCTTCGACCTCGACGTGCTCAGGGCTCAGGGACACTGGCTCCTTGCCGCGCTGGGAGGATTGATCCTGCCACCAGACGAACCCGCCACCGACTACCGCCACCAGCAGCAGCAAGCTGACGATGCGCAGGATGGTGTGGGAAACCCGTACCGGCTCCTCGATCCGTCCCAGAGCGTGAACGTTGCTGCCCTGAGAATCGGTACCGGTGTATTGATCGAACTCCTGAACCAGGATGGCCTGATCCATGCCCAGCAACTTGGCATAGGCGCGGATATAGCCGCGGGCAAAGGTATGCCCTGGCAGCTTGTCGAAAGCGCCGGCTTCCAGGTTGCTCAGAGAGCTCACGGTGAGGTTGAGCTTGTGGGCCACTTCTGCCAGCGACCAACCATTGCTTTCGCGGGCCTGACGCAGGGTCTCACCGGGGTTTACGCGAGTCACTGCTTGAACTTCGGGATGCGCCGCTTTCATCATTGCTCCGACAGGTATTGCTGATATTCCGGCGTACCGGGATAAAGTCGTTTTAGTTGCAGACCGTAACTGGCGGCCTTGTCGCGATCTTCGAACACCGTTGCCAGCCGAACGCCGAGCAATAGACTACGTGCATTTTGCGCGTCGAGCAGGCTAAAACGATCGTAATAGTCGCGGGCGGGCACATAATGCCTGTCTTCGTAAGACAACTCAGCCATTTCCAGCAACGCGCGGGGCTGTTGGTGATTCAGGCGCAGGGCTTTTTCCAGTTGCAACCGGGCCAGCTCACGCTGGCCCAGCTTCGAAGCGGTCATCCCGAGGCTTTCAAACACCCGGGAACGTTCGGGATACAGAGTATCAGCCGCGGCTTGCTCAAAACGCTGATAGGCCTCTTTGTAACGTTTTTCTTCGAACAGGAAACTGCCGTAGTTATTGAGGATTCGCGCACTGTCAGGACGGGCCGCCAGGGCCTGGCGAAAATGCTCGTCGGCCAGGGCCGGCTCCATCTCGGCCTGGAATACCAACGCCAGGGCGGCATTGGCATCGGCATCGGCAGGCGCCAGTTCCAGAGCCTTGCGCAACGGAACCTTGGCGCGTTCGCTCATGCCTTGCTGCAGATAACCCAGGCCCAACTGCACATAGGCCGCACGCGCCTCATCGCGGCCCTTGCTGGTGTTCAGCGGATTGGAATCACCCGACAGAACACAGCCAGCACAGAGACTGGCAACGAGCAGGAGCAGCGCGAAGCGCAGGGCCATGGAGTTCCTCTCTCAGGTACGGGTCGCAGCGCTTTGCGGCATATCGGCGTCGGCGCTCAACTCACGCACGGCGATATAGCGTTCGCTGCGACGGGTGCGGTCCAGCACCTGCCCGACCAGTTGCCCGCAGGCGGCGTCGATGTCCTCACCGCGAGTGGTGCGCACGGTGACATTGAAGCCGGCGTGATGCAGTTGGTCCTGGAAACGGCGAATGGCGTTGTTGCTCGGACGTTCGTAGCCGGAGTGGGGGAACGGGTTGAACGGAATCAGGTTGATCTTGCAAGGAACGTCCTTGAGCAACTCGATCATTTCAACGGCGTGTTCCAGCTTGTCGTTGACATCCTTGAGCAGGGTGTACTCGATGGTCAGCACGCGCTTCTCGCCCAGGGCGGACATGTAGCGCTGGCAGGACTCGAGAAGCATCTTCAGTGGGTACTTCTTGTTGATCGGTACCAGCTGGTTGCGCAGCGCATCGTTGGGTGCGTGCAGCGACAACGCCAGGGAAACGTCGATGTGCTTGGCCAGCTCATCGATCATCGGCACCACGCCGGAGGTGGACAGAGTCACCCGGCGCTTGGAAATGCCGTAGCCCAGGTCGTCCATCATCAGGTGCATGGCGGCGATGACGTTGTCGAAGTTCAGCAGCGGCTCACCCATGCCCATCATCACCACGTTGGTGATGGCACGGTCGACGGTCGCCGGGACGCTGCCAAAGGATTTGTTGGCAATCCACACCTGGCCGATGACTTCGGCGGCGGTGAGGTTGCTATTGAAGCCTTGCTTGCCGGTGGAGCAGAAACTGCAGTCCAGGGCACAGCCTGCCTGGGACGAAACGCACAGAGTGCCGCGCTTGCCCTGGGGAATGTACACGGTCTCGACGCAGCTGCCGGACGCCACGCGCACCACCCATTTACGGGTGCCGTCGCTGGAGATGTCCTCGCTGACCACTTCCGGACCGCGAATCTCGGCAACGGCCTTGAGCTTTTCGCGCAAGGCCTTGCCGACATTCGTCATGGCGTCGAAATCATCGACGCCAAAGTGGTGAATCCATTTCATTACCTGACCGGCACGGAAACGCTTCTCCCCGATTGAGTCGAAGAATTTCTCCATTTCCGGTTGAGTCAGCCCCAACAGGTTAGTTTTGCCGATCGATGTAGTCATGGTTTCACCCCTCACGCGCAAGCCTTATTCAGCGAGCGGTTACTTCAGTAGCTGCGAAGAAGTAAGCGATTTCGCGAGCAGCGGCAGCTTCGGAGTCCGAACCGTGAACGGCATTGGCGTCGATGGACTCGGCGAAGTCAGCACGGATGGTGCCGGCAGCAGCTTCTTTAGGGTTGGTAGCGCCCATCAGCTCACGGTTGCGAGCGATGGCGTTTTCGCCTTCCAGAACCTGAACAACAACTGGACCGGAAGTCATGAAGGCAACCAGTTCGCCGAAGAAGCCACGCTCGCTGTGCTCAGCGTAGAAGCCTTCAGCTTCAGCCTTGGACAGTTGCTTCATTTTCGAAGCTACAACGCGCAGGCCGGCTTCTTCAAAACGGGAAACGATCTTGCCGATAACGTTTTTTGCAACAGCGTCAGGCTTGATGATGGAGAAAGTACGTTGAACAGCCATGGTGTAACTCCAGAAACGGTGATTAAAGCGAAAAATTAAACCCGCGAATTATACGCGGGTTTATAGGGATTGCCTAACTGCGTAGCCCGCGGATTCAGTCCGCTTCGTCGATCCAGGCGGCCTGAATTGCTTCAAGAACCTTCTCGCCTCCGCGAGCCGGATCGTCGCTGAACTCCGGCAATGCCAGAACCCATTGGTGCAGATCGACAAAGTTCACATAACGCGGATCCACATCGGGCTTGGACTCAGCCAGCTGGATCGCGATTTCCAGTACATCAACCCACTTCAGACTCATGACGACTCCTTGAATCAGTGCGGCGCTTCGGCAGCATGGTTGAGCGAGTACTTGGGAATTTCAATGGTCAGGTCTTCATCGCCGACGATGGCCTGGCACGACAGCCGCGATTGCGCTTCCAGGCCCCAAGCCTTGTCCAGCAGATCCTCTTCCAGCTCATCGGCTTCGTTCAGCGAATCGAACCCTTCACGAATGATGCAGTGGCAGGTGGTACAGGCACAGACGCCGCCGCAGGCGCTCTCGATCTCGATGTGGTTGTCGTGGGCCACCTCGAGCACCGAAACCCCGGGCTCGACCTCGACAACCAGACCGTCCGGGCAGAACACGGCGTGTGGCAGAAAAATGATCTGCGGCATCAGTTATTCCTCGATTTCATTCAGGTTGCGCCCCGCCAGAGCGGCTTTCACCGTCGAATCCAGGCGGCGGGCAGCAAAGGCATCGGTCACTTGCGACAGACGCTTGGTCTGCTGCTCGATGGCGTAACCATCGGTGCCACGCATCAATTCACTCAGTTCCTGCATCTGCAGTTCGATGACCATGCGCTCTTCAGCGTCCAGCAGGCGATCACCGTCCGCATCCAGCGCGCCTTGCACGGCCTCGATCAGCCGCTGGGCATCGACCTGCTGCTCGCGCAGCACGCGGGCCACCTTGTCGTCGCCGGCGTACTGGAAGGAGTCCTTGAGCATCTTGGCAATTTCACCGTCGGTCAGGCCGTAGGACGGCTTGACCTGGATGCTGGCCTCCACGCCCGAACCCAGCTCCCGAGCAGAGACACTGAGCAGACCATCGGCATCGACCTGGAAGGTCACGCGGATCTTCGCCGCACCCGCCACCATGGGCGGAATGCCGCGCAATTCGAAGCGCGCCAGGGAGCGGCAATCGCTGATCAGCTCACGCTCGCCCTGCAGCACATGAATCATCATGGCCGTCTGGCCATCCTTGTAGGTGGTGAAGTCCTGGGCACGGGCAACCGGGATGGTGGTGTTGCGCGGGATCACTTTCTCCATCAGCCCACCCATGGTTTCCAGCCCCAGGGACAGCGGAATCACGTCCAGCAGCAGCAATTCGCCACCTTCGCGCTTGTTGCCGGCCAGGGTATCGGCCTGGATCGCAGCACCAATGGCCACCACTTGATCCGGATCGATTTCGGTCAACGGCTGGCGACCGAACATTTCGGCGACCGCTTCACGCACTCGCGGCACCCGGGTCGAACCGCCGACCATGACCACCGCCTGAACTTCGTCCAGTTCGACATTGGAGTCACGAACGGCACGCCGGCAGGCCTTGAGGCTGCGAGCCACCATGGGCTCGATCAGGGCATCGAAGGTTTCGCGGGTCAACGCCGCGCGCCAGTCGCCGTAAACCACTTCCACCGAGGCGGCGTGGGTCAGGGCTTCCTTGGCCGCACAGGCGGTTTGCAACAGGTTGCGCTGAGTCCCCGGATCCAGATCCGCGGACAAACCCGCACCCTCGATGATCCAGCCGGCAATGGCGTGATCGAAGTCATCGCCACCCAGGGCGGTATCGCCGCCAGTGGCCAGCACCTCGAAGACACCGCCGGTCAGGCGCAGGATGGAAATATCGAAGGTACCGCCGCCCAGGTCATAGATCGCCACCACACCCTCGGCGTGCTGGTCCAGACCGTAGGCCACGGCAGCCGCGGTCGGCTCGTTGAGCAAGCGCAGCACATTCAGACCGGCCAGCTTGGCCGCATCCTTGGTGGCTTGACGCTGGGCATCGTCGAAATAGGCCGGAACAGTAATCACCGCCCCCACCAGCTCGCCACCCAGGGTCGCTTCAGCACGCTGACGCAATACCTTGAGCACTTCAGCGGAGACTTCCACCGGGCTTTTCGGCCCCTGGATGGTCTCGATGAACGGCATGTGCGACTCGCCGTCAACGAAGCGATAAGGCAGTTGCTCGCCCAGCTGCTTGACGTCGGCCAGGCCGCGCCCCATCAGGCGCTTGACCGACAGCACGGTGTTCAAGGGATCGGTGGGCGCGGCCAGGCGGGCGGATTCGCCCACTTCGACGCGATCGGCGTGATAACGCACGGCGGACGGCAGAATCACCTGACCCTGCGCGTCGGCCAGAGGCTCGGAAAGACCACTGCGCAAGGCAGCGACCAGCGAATTGGTAGTGCCCAAGTCGATCCCCACAGCCAGGCGACGCTGGTGCGGTTGAGGACTTTGGCCGGGTTCGGCGATCTGCAGTAGGGCCATGCTTATCTGGACTTATCTGTATATCAGGCGTGCGACCGGAGCTGCACTGGGTTAATCGTCGAGGCGCTCTTCTAACTGGCGCACTTCGTAGGTGAGCTTGTCGAGGAACTGCATGCGCCGCATCAGGCGTTCGGCCTGCTCGCGCTGCGCTGCATCATCCCAACAGGCTGCGAAGCTTTCGTTCAGCTCATCCTGGGCAATCTTCAACCGACGCTTGAAGGCCGCCACACCGGACAGGTCGGCGCTGTCCTGCAAGTCTTCGAGCTCTTCGCGCCACTGCATCTGCTGCAGAAGAAACTCGGGATCATGCACCGTGACTTCCAGCGGCAACTCGCCGCCCTTCAGCGCCAACAGATAACGGGCACGCTTGGGCGGACTCTTGAGCGTCTGATAAGCCTCGTTGAGGCTTGCCGACTGTTCCAGGGCCAGGCGCTGCTCACGTTCGGACGCATCGGCAAAACGGTCAGGATGAACCCCACGCGCCAACTCACGGTAGCGCGCGGCCAGCTGTTCGAGATCCAGGCGGAAGCTCGGTTGCAGCTCAAATAAAGCGAAATGACAAGGAGTGCCCACTGGAAGCCTCAGATGTTGAAGCTTTCGCCGCAGCCACATTCACCGCGCACGTTGGGGTTGTTGAACTTGAAGCCTTCGTTCAACCCTTCCTTGACGAAATCAAGCTCGGTGCCGTCCAGATAGGTCAGGCTTTTCGGGTCGATGATCACTTTCTCGCCGTGACTCTCGAACACCTGATCGTCCTCGCCGATCTCGTCGACGAACTCCAGCACATAGGCAAGGCCGGAACAGCCCGTGGTGCGAACACCCAGACGAATCCCATCACCCTTGCCGCGCCCGTTGAGGGAGCGTCGCACGTGTTGAGCAGCCGCTTCTGTCATGCTGATAGCCATCGTGACTCCTTACTTGTCGCCAAATCTGTGAAAGCCGATCGATCAGATCAGGCCTTTCTTCTGCTTGTAGTCGCGAACGGCGGCCTTGATGGCGTCTTCGGCGAGCACGGAGCAGTGAATCTTCACTGGAGGCAGGGCTAGCTCTTCTGCCAGCTGGGTGTTCTTGATGGTTTCGGCTTCATCCAGGGTCTTGCCCTTCATCCACTCAGTGGCCAGGGAACTGGAGGCAATGGCGGAACCGCAGCCATAAGTCTTGAACTTGGCGTCCTCGATGATGCCCTGCTCGTTGACCTTGATCTGCAGACGCATCACGTCGCCGCAGGCGGGAGCGCCGACCATGCCGGTGCCGACATCCGGATCTTCCGCGTCCATCTTGCCGACGTTACGCGGGTTCTCGTAGTGGTCGATGACCTTTTCGCTGTAAGCCATGATTCTTAATCCTCACTCATCAGAGAGTCGCTCTCGGGTTCCGCAAATCGCCGTTATCGGCACGCTCTACGAAACCCTGTGCGGCGACTTAAATTCAGTGCGCCGCCCACTCGATCTTCGAGATATCGACGCCATCTTTGTACATGTCCCACAGCGGCGACAGAGCGCGCAGCTTGGTGACGGCTTCGCAGACTTTCTGCGCCGCGTAATCGATTTCTTCTTCGGTGGTGAAGCGGCCGAAGGTGAAGCGGATCGAGCTGTGGGCCAACTCGTCGTTGCGGCCCAGGGCGCGCAGCACGTACGAAGGCTCAAGCGAAGCCGAAGTACAAGCCGAACCGGAAGACACTGCCAGGTCCTTGAGGGCCATGATCAGCGACTCGCCTTCAACGTAGTTGAAGCTCAGGTTCAGGTTGTGCGGCACGCGGGCCGTCATGCTGCCGTTGATGTACAGCTCTTCCAGGTGCTCGACCTGCTTGTAGAAGCGCTCGCTCAGGGCCTTGATGCGAGCATTTTCAGCAGCCATGTCTTCCTTGGCGACGCGGAAGGCTTCGCCCATACCGACGATCTGGTGAGTCGCCAGGGTGCCGGAGCGCATGCCGCGCTCGTGACCGCCGCCGTGCATGGTGGCTTCCAGGCGCACCCGCGGCTTGCGGCTGACGTACAACGCGCCGATGCCTTTAGGGCCGTAGGTCTTGTGGGCCGAGAAGGACATCAGGTCGACTTTCAGAGCCTGCAGATCGATCTCGACCTTGCCGGTGGACTGAGCACCGTCGACGTGGAACAGGACGCCTTTGGAGCGGGTCAACTCGCCGATGGCGGCGATGTCGTTGATGGTGCCGATTTCGTTGTTCACATGCATGATCGAAACCAGGATGGTGTCGTCACGCAGGGCCGCTTCAACCATGGCCGGAGTGATCAGACCGTCTTCGCCCGGCTCGATGTAGGTCACCTCGAAGCCTTCACGCTCAAGCTGGCGCATGGTGTCCAGGACAGCCTTGTGCTCGATCTTCGAGGTGATCAGGTGCTTGCCCTTGGTGTGATAGAAATGCGCGACACCCTTGATTGCCAGGTTGTCGGACTCGGTGGCACCGGAAGTCCAGACGATTTCACGCGGATCGGCGTTGACCAGGTCAGCCACTTGGCGACGGGCATTTTCCACCGACTCTTCGGCCTTCCAGCCAAACACGTGGGAGCGGGACGCCGGGTTGCCGAAGTTTCCGTCGACCAGCAGGCATTCACTCATCTTCTGCGCCACGCGTGGATCAACCGGGGTGGTTGCAGAGTAATCAAGGTAAATCGGCAATTTCATGGACTCTCTCCTAAATCAGGCTGGCTGGCGTGCCGCTAGCTCTTTGGCTGTCATTCGACGGCTGACGCTTCAATCTTGTCCAGGCGCGGCGCCTTGCCATTACAACGGCGCTGATCCTGACGCTGGGCAACTTCTTGTACCTCACGGCGAGTGACAAGGTCTGCCAAGCTGATACCGCTCAGAAATTCGTGGATCTGCAGACTCAGGTCGCACCACAGGTGGTGGGTCAGGCAGGTGTCACCGGCATGGCAATCACCCAGCCCCTGGCATTTGGTGGCATCGACCGATTCGTTCACGGCATCAATCACCTGGGCCACCTGGATACCCTGCATGTCACGGGACAGCTGATAGCCGCCACCCGGGCCACGGACGCTGGACACCAGGTTACTGCGGCGCAGTTTGGCGAAAAGCTGTTCGAGGTAGGACAAGGAAATGCCTTGGCGCTCAGAGATATCGGCCAGGGAGACCGGGCCATGTTGCGCGTGCAACGCCAGATCAAGCATGGCGGTCACCGCGTATCGGCCTTTAGTAGTCAGTCGCATGGACAAGTACCACGGAGTTTCGGAATGGAGGCGAGTATGCAATACCCGAGTAATCAGGTCAACTATAAGACCAACTACTTTAGTCGGGTTTACCCGCAAAAGAGCGCGCGAATCATAGCAAAGTCTGCGACGTAATGGCACAGCGGGTTGCCAGCAACTGACCCGCGGGTCACTCAGGTGGCATCAGCCCCCTTTCGCCGGCAAGCCGGCTCCTACATTAGGAGCCGCTTGGTGGGCCATTAGCCGATCTGGTTGTCGCTCTTGCCCTTGACCTCTGCGAAGTCCTCCTCGCGCAGGGCCGGCAGATCCTTGGCGCAGTAGTCACTGCCCAGATCCTTCAGAGCGCCGCACACCCCCTCCAGGCGAGCGTCCACCGCCTGCAGATGGTCGAGCAACTGACCAATGGCCCGCGCCACCGGATCAGGCATGTCTTCGCTGACGCCATAGGCATCGAAACCGAGCTTTTCCGCCATGGCCTTGCGCTTGGCTTCCTGCTCGTCACTGGACTTCATGATGATCCGTCCCGGAATGCCGACCACTGTCGCACCCGCCGGCACCGCCTTGGTCACCACCGCATTAGAACCGACCTTGGCCCCCACACCAACCGTGAAAGGCCCCAGCACCTTGGCGCCCGCGCCCACCACCACGCCGTCCTCCAGGGTCGGATGGCGCTTGCCCTTGTTCCAACTGGTCCCACCCAGGGTCACGCCCTGATAAAGCGTCACGTCGTCACCGATCTCGGCAGTTTCACCAATGACGATGCCCATGCCATGGTCAATGAAGAAACGACGCCCCACCTTGGCCCCCGGATGAATCTCGATCCCGGTCAGCCAGCGACCGAAGTTCGACACCAGCCGCGCCAGCCATTTCCAGCCCATGCCCCACAGGGCTGCGGACAAACGGTGAATCCAGATCGCGTGCATCCCCGGGTAGCAGGTCAGCACCTCGAAGGCATTGCGCGCCGCCGGGTCACGATGAAACACGCTTTGGATATCTTCACGCAGACGCTCGAACATCATTGATCCTTCCGCTTTTGTAGCTCTCCACGGGCCGCTTTCTGGGTTTCCGTGAGAATGCCACGCAATATATTCATTTCCGCCCGGCTGACCGAGCTGCGACCGTACAACCGACGCAGGCGCGCCATCAAGTGCCGCGGCTTTTCCGGATCGAGGAAGTCGATGGCCACCAGCGTCTGCTGCAGATGCTCGTAAAACCGCTCCAGCTCATCCATGGTCGCCAGCTCTTCACTGCGCGGCGAAGCCACTTCATCCTTCTCGATCTTGGTCGGCTGGCCTTGGGCCGCCAGCCAGGACATGCGCACTTCATAGGTCAGCACCTGCACCGCCGTGGCCAGGTTCAGCGAGCTGAACGCCGGGTCCGACGGGATATGCACGTGGAAATGACATCGCTGCAGCTCGTCATTGGTCAGGCCGGAATCTTCACGGCCGAATACCAGGGCGATCTGCGCGCCCTGCCCGGCCTCCTCCACCACTTTCAGGCCGGATTCACGAGGATCCAGCAGCGGCCAGGGAATGCGTCGATCACGAGCACTGGTACCGAACACCAGCGTGCAACCGGCCAGGGCCTCCTCAAGGGTGGCAACCACCTGAGCGCTCTCAAGGATGTCGGTGGCGCCGGAAGCCCGCGCATCGGCCTCATGGGACGGAAACACCCGGGGTTCCACCAGCACCAGCCGCGACAGGCCCATGTTCTTCATGGCACGCGCAGCCCCGCCGATATTGCCGGGATGACTGGTATTGACCAGGACGACACGAATGTTCTGCAGCAAGGGAGGCGCTCTCGGACACGGGAAAGGGGAGCAAATCTTACAGAACAGGCAAGACTCCCGCCTCAAAAATAACCACCTGCAACTGACGACACATCAATCAAGCGCAGTCGGCCAGCGAGGCGCACCCACACCCTCGAACGGCGCCACACAGCGGATCGATGCAATCAAAGCGAACACCGACCTTCATCTGCAAAAGTTTTCTGCTAGAATGCTCGGCTTTCTTTAACAACCTTAGGTGACCTATCCATGCAGCCAATGCTGAATATCGCGCTGCGCGCCGCCCGCAGCGCCAGTGAATTGATTTTCCGCTCCATCGAGCGCCTGGATACCATCAAGGTCGACGAAAAAGACGCCAAAGACTACGTATCCGAAGTTGATCGTGCCGCCGAGCAGAAGATCATCGACGCATTGCGCAAGGCCTACCCGACCCACGCCATCCTCGGCGAAGAAACCGGCCTGCACGCCGGTAGCGGCGAAGGCGAAGACTACCTGTGGATCATCGACCCACTGGACGGCACCACCAACTTCCTGCGCGGCATCCCGCACTTCGCCGTAAGCATCGCCTGCAAATACCGTGGCCGCCTGGAACACGCCGTGGTCCTCGATCCGGTTCGCCAGGAAGAATTCACCGCCAGCCGCGGCCGCGGTGCCCAGCTGAACGGTCGTCGCCTGCGAGTCAGTGGTCGCACCAGCCTCGACGGCGCCCTGCTGGGCACCGGCTTCCCGTTCCGTGACGATCAGATGGACAACCTCGACAACTACCTGGGCATGTTCCGCGCCCTGGTGGGCCAGACCGCCGGCATTCGCCGCGCAGGCGCCGCCAGCCTGGACCTGGCTTACGTGGCCGCAGGTCGTTTCGATGCCTTCTGGGAGTCGGGCCTGTCCGAATGGGACATGGCAGCAGGCGCCCTGCTGATTCAAGAAGCCGGCGGCCTGGTGAGCGACTTCACCGGCGGTCACGACTTCCTGGAAAAAGGCCATGTGGTTGCCGGCAACACCAAATGCTTCAAAGCGGTCCTGACCGCCATCCAGCCGCACCTGCCGGCCTCGCTGAAGCGCTAAGCGCCAGCGACAAAAAAAGCACCCTTCGGGGTGCTTTTTTATGCCTGCAAAACCCTTCCTGCTGGAGTCAGCTTGCCGACCAAGGCCATTTCAGACCTCACTCGCCGGCAAGCCGACACCTGCATGCTCGGATTACTGACCCGGCTGATTCTGGTTCTGACCGAGAATCAGACGCCCTTCTTTATCCACCGGGATTTGATTGCCCGGGTCACGATCCATGCGCACCTGGCCTTGCTTGCCGCCCAGGTCGTATTTCACGTCGTAACCGACGATCTTGTCACTGATGTCATTGACCGTGTTACAGCGAGTCTGCGTGGTGGTGTAGGTGTCACGCTCCTGCATGCCTTCCTGCACCTTGTTGCCCGCATAACCGCCACCCACGGCACCGGCCACGGTGGCAAGCTTCTTGCCGTTACCACTACCAATCATGCTGCCCAGCAGGCCACCGCCCACCGCACCGGCCACGGTACCGAGGATCTGATGCTCGTCCTTGACCGGGCGTTGACGGGTGACCGCGACGTCCTTGCAGACTTCGCGAGGAGTCTTGATCTGTTGCTTGACCGGCTGCACAGCCAGTACTTGCGCATACTCAGGGCCGCTTTTAACCAGGCTGTAGGTGGCAACAGCACCCCCGGCGGTGACACCGACAGCACCCAATACCGCACCAACCAGCAACGACTTGTTCACGTGAACCTCCTGACCATACAAACGGGACCTAGCCCGCGCTTCTCCCAGCCTTGGAGCAACAAAAAAGGCGCGAGTTCAACACTCGCGCCTTTTTAACTGACAGCCGGAAAAGGGCTAGATCCTCAAGGACGGTCGTCCACTTCCTTCTCGGTGTTGGCCGGAGGAATCAGGTCCTCGCTGTTCAGGTTCAGCCAGATCAGCACCACGTTGGCGATATAGATCGACGAGTAGGTACCCGCCAGAACACCGACAAACAGGGCGATGGAGAAGCCGTGCAGGTTGTCACCACCGAAGAACAACAGCGCAATGATCGCCAGCAAGGTGGAGATCGAGGTCGCCATGGTCCGCAGCAGGGTCTGAGTGGTCGAGATGTTGATGTTCTCGATCAGGCTGGCCTTGCGCAGCACCCGGAAGTTCTCACGCACCCGGTCGAACACCACGATGGTGTCGTTGAGCGAGTAACCGATGATCGCCAGCACCGCCGCCAGCACCGTCAGGTCGAAGGTGATCTGGAAGAACGACAGGATACCCACGGTCACGATCACGTCGTGGATCAGCGAAACGATGGCGCCCACGGCGAACTTCCACTGAAAGCGGAAAGCCAGGTAGATCAGGATGCCGCCCAGCGCCATGAGCATGCCGAGGCCGCCCTGGTCACGCAGCTCTTCACCCACTTGCGGGCCAACGAACTCGACACGCTTGACCTGAGCCGGGTTGTCACCGCCAACCTTCTGCAGCGCTTCGGCCACCTGATGGCCCAGTTGCGGGTCTTCACCCGGCATCCGCACCAAAAGATCAGTAGTCGCACCAAAGCTCTGCACGATGGCTTCGTGATAACCGGCATCGTTCAGTTGCGAACGCACCTTCATCACATCCGCCGGACGCTCGTAGGTCAGCTCGATGAGCGTACCGCCGGTGAAGTCCAGACCGTAGTTCAACCCCCTGTCGAACCAGCTGAACAACGCCAGAACGGTGAGGAGCACAGTGACGCCGAACGCAAAGTTGCGCACGCCCATGAAGTTGATAGTACGTAACATGGCAGCCCCTTAAATCCACAACTTCTTGAAGTCACGACCGCCGAAGATCAGGTTGACCATCGCGCGGGTCAGCCAGATGGCCGTGAACATCGAGGTAAAGATCCCGAGGGACATGGTCACCGCAAAGCCCTTGACCGGGCCGGTGCCCATGGCAAAGAGGATGCCGCCCACCAGCAAGGTGGTCAGGTTGGCATCGAGAATCGCGGTGAATGCCCGGCCGAAGCCTTCGTTGATTGCCCGCTGCACCGTCATGCCGGCAGCGATTTCTTCACGTATCCGCGAGAAGATCAGCACGTTGGCGTCTACCGCCATACCCATGGTCAGCACGATACCGGCGATACCCGGCAGGGTCAGCGTCGCCCCCAGCAAGGACATCAGGGCCAGCAGCAGCACCATGTTCAGCGCCAGGGCCACCGTGGCGATCACGCCGAAGAAGCGATAGATGGCGATGATGAACAGCGAAACGAACAACATGCCCCACAGCGAAGCATCGATACCCTTGGTGATGTTGTCAGCACCCAGGCTCGGACCGATTGTGCGCTCTTCGGCGAAGTACATCGGCGCCGCCAGACCACCGGCGCGCAGCAGCAACGCCAGCTCGGAGGACTCACCCTGGCCGTTCAGGCCGGTGATGCGGAACTGGCTGCCCAGTGGCGACTGAATGGTCGCCAGGCTGATGATCTTCTTCTCTTCCTTGAACGCCTGGACCGGCACGTCTTTCTCGACGCCGTCGACCACCTGCTTGGTATAGGTGGTGATCGGCTTCTGCTCGATGAAGATCACCGCCATGCTGCGACCGACATTGCTGCGGGTCGAACGGTTCATCAGTTCGCCACCGTGACCATCAAGCTTGATGTTCACCTGTGGACGGCCGTGCTCGTCGTAGCCGGCCTGAGCATCGGTCACCTGGTCACCAGTAATGATCAGGCCACGCTCGATCAGCGCAGGAGGACGGTTGCCCTCACGGAATTCGAAGGACTCGGAAGTCGCCTTGGAAGCACCCGGCTCAGCGGCCAGACGGAATTCCAGGTTAGCGGTCTTGCCCAGGATCCGCTTGGCTTCAGCGGTGTCCTGCACGCCCGGCAGCTCAACCACGATGCGGTTGGCACCCTGACGCTGAACCAGAGGCTCGGCCACACCCAGCTCGTTGACCCGGTTACGCACGGTGGTCAAGTTCTGCTTGATGGAGTATTCGCGGATTTCCGCCAGCTTGGCCGGGGTCATCGCCAGACGCAGCACCGGTTGGCCATTGAGGTCGGCCGGTACGATATCGAAATCATTGAAGTTCTTGCGGATCAGCGAACGGGCCTGTTCACGGCTGTCTTCATCGCTGAAGCCCAGCTGGATGGCACCATTGAGCTGCGGCAGGCTGCGATAGCGCAGACGCTCTTTGCGCAGCAGGCTCTTGACGTCGCCTTCATAGACTTTCAGGCGGGCGTCGAGGGCTTTGTCCATGTCCACTTCCAGCAGGAAGTGCACACCACCGGACAAGTCCAGGCCCAGTTTCATCGGGTGCGCACCAAGGTTGCGCAGCCATTGCGGGGTGGTTTGCGCCAGGTTCAACGCCACCACATAGTCATCGCCCAGCGCCTTGCGCACTACATCCTTGGCCGGAAGCTGGTCTTCCTTGTTGATCAAGCGCAGCAGGCCACCCTTGCCGTTGGCGGCAATGGAGGAAGCCTTGACCTTGATACCGGCGTCGGTGAGCGCTTTGCTCGCACGATCCAGATCCGCCTGAGTGACCTGCAACGCAGTGCTCGCGCCGCTGACCTGAATGGCCGGATCATCAGGGTATAGATTGGGAGCGGAATAAATAAAACCGATCGCCAGCACCGCCAGGATCAGTAGGTACTTCCACAG
Source organism: Pseudomonas sp. TKO26 (assembly GCF_003225665.1). NCBI lineage: Bacteria > Pseudomonadati > Pseudomonadota > Gammaproteobacteria > Pseudomonadales > Pseudomonadaceae > Pseudomonas > Pseudomonas sp. TKO26. Next base: position 240,026 of record NZ_QKLN01000001.1, on the reverse strand, counting down.
AGGATATTTGTTCAGCATCACGCCGCCCGTTTATGACGCGGGGCGCCTTGCGCGCCCCGTCGATTGGTAAAAGATGAAACTTAGATCGCTTTCAGCGTGCCTTTTGGCAGCGTGGCAGCGATCGCGCCTTTCTGGAACTTCAGCTCAACGGAGTCCGACACTTCCAGAACCACGAAGTCGTCGGTCACTTTGTTGATCTTGCCGGCGATACCGCCAGTGGTCACAACTTCGTCGCCTTTCTGCAGGTTGCTCAGCAGGTTCTTCTGCTCTTTGGCGCGCTTGGCCTGTGGACGCCAGATCATCAGATAGAAGATAACCAGGAAGCCGACCAGGAAAATCCACTCGAAACCAGTGCCGGCAGGACCGGCAGCAGCAGGTGCAGCGGCGTCCGCATACGCGGCAGGGATCAAAAAGCTCATTTAACACTCCGATAATTGCAGAATTGGTGGCTTAACGTCTTTAGAACTTACTCTAAAGGCGGCACGGGTAACCCGCGCTTGGCATAGAAGGAATCGACAAAGGCGGCCAATGTACCTTGTTGAATAGCCTCGCGCAAACCAGCCATAAGACGCTGGTAATGGCGCAAATTATGGATGGTATTGAGCATACTCCCGAGCATTTCCCCGCACTTGTCCAAGTGATGCAGATAGGCACGGGAGAAGTTCTGACAGGTGTAGCAATCACAAGTTGGGTCCAGCGGCGAATCATCATGGCGATGGAACGCGTTACGGATTTTCAGCACGCCTGTGTCGATGAACAGATGCCCATTGCGGGCATTGCGGGTTGGCATCACGCAATCGAACATGTCCACACCGCGGCGCACACCCTCAACCAGATCTTCCGGCTTGCCAACTCCCATAAGGTAACGAGGTTTGTCGGCCGGCATCTGGCCCGGCAAGTAGTCCAGGACCTTGATCATTTCATGCTTGGGTTCGCCCACCGACAGGCCGCCGATGGCCAGGCCGTCGAAGCCGATCTTGTCCAGGCCTTCCAGGGAACGCATGCGCAGGTCCTGGTGCATGCCGCCCTGGACGATACCGAACAGCGCCGCCGTGTTGTCGCCGTGGGCGTTCTTCGAGCGCTGAGCCCAGCGCAGGGACAGTTCCATGGAGATCCGCGCCACGTCCTCATCGGCCGGATACGGCGTGCATTCGTCGAAGATCATCACGATGTCCGACCCCAGGTCGCGCTGCACTTGCATCGACTCTTCCGGGCCCATGAACACCTTGGCGCCGTCCACCGGCGAGGCGAAGGTCACGCCCTCTTCCTTGATCTTGCGCATGGCGCCCAGGCTGAACACCTGGAAACCGCCGGAGTCGGTAAGAATCGGCCCCTTCCACTGCATGAAATCATGCAGATCGCCGTGGGCCTTGATCACTTCCGTACCCGGGCGCAGCCACAGGTGAAAGGTATTGCCGAGAATGATCTCGGCGCCGGTGGCGACGATATCCCGCGGCAACATGCCCTTGACCGTGCCGTAGGTGCCCACCGGCATGAAGGCCGGGGTTTCCACCGTACCGCGGGGGAAGGTCAGGCGACCGCGACGAGCCTTGCCATCAGTGGCCAGAAGCTCGAAGGACATACGACAAGTGCGACTCATACAGTTTCCTCGGGGGCCAGATCCTTGGGAGCGGTCGGCGCGGGATTACGGGTGATGAACATCGCATCACCGTAGCTGAAAAAGCGGTACCCATTTTCCACCGCGGCGCGATAGGCGGCCATGGTCTCGGGATAACCGGCGAACGCCGAAACCAGCATCAACAGCGTGGATTCCGGCAGGTGGAAGTTGGTCACCAGGGCATCGACCACATGGAACGGCCGGCCCGGGTAGATAAAGATATCGGTGTCACCACTGAACGGCTTGAGCACACCATCGCGGGCGGCGCTTTCCAGGGAACGCACACTGGTAGTGCCCACCGCCACCACCCGGCCGCCGCGAGCCCGGCACGCGGCCACCGCATCCACCACATCCTGGCCGACTTCCAGCCACTCGTGATGCATATGGTGATCTTCAATGCGTTCTACCCGCACCGGCTGGAAGGTTCCGGCGCCGACATGCAGGGTCACGAATGCCGTCTCCACACCCTTGGCGGCAATCGCCTCCAGCAGCGGCTGGTCGAAATGCAGCCCGGCGGTCGGCGCAGCCACTGCGCCCAGGCGCTGGGCGTACACGGTCTGATAGCGCTCACGATCCGCGCCTTCGTCCGGGCGGTCTATATAAGGAGGCAACGGCATGTGCCCGACTCGGTCCAGCAGCGGCAGCACCTCCTCGGCAAAACCCAGTTCGAACAGCGTGTCGTGCCGCGCCAGCATCTCGGCCTCGCCACCGCCCTCGATCAGAATCTTCGAGCCCGGCTTGGGCGACTTGCTGGAGCGCACATGGGCCAGCACACGATGGCTGTCCAGCACCCGCTCGATGAGGATCTCCAGCTTGCCGCCGGAGGCCTTCTGGCCAAACAGACGGGCCGGAATCACCCGGGTATTGTTGAACACCATCAGATCGCCAGGGCGCAGATGCTCCAGCAGATCGGTGAATTGACGGTGGGCCAAGGCGCCGGTTGGCCCATCCAGGGTCAACAGACGGCTGCCGCGACGCTCGGCCAGTGGATGGCGGGCGATCAGCGAATCAGGAAGCTCGAAGGTAAAGTCAGCAACGCGCATGATGGGGTTCGTCTAGCAGGGCCGGAAAGTTTAGCGGAATAACTAAAAATTGACCACGAAAGCCGATTGACCAACGGTAATGGCCTCTCTATACTTCGCCGCCATTGAGCCCTGATGGCGGAATTGGTAGACGCGGCGGATTCAAAATCCGTTTTCGCAAGAAGTGGGAGTTCGAGTCTCCCTCGGGGCACCATATAGCAGTATCTGAAAGTCTCCATAAGGCTCTCAGCACCAGGAAAACCGGCCACTTGAGCCGGTTTTTTTGTGTCTGGCTATCTACCCCTGTATCCCCTTATCCGTTGTATCCCTGTATCCCGCAAACGGGGCGCGATACTGCTACAGCTGACTGCCTGAAAATTGTGTATACGACGCAATATCCAACCAACGCTTGTTGGCGATGATGTGCTCACCGCCGCCCTTCTAGCCGAGGGGCATCAATAGTGTCGCAGGTGTATCCGCCCCTCTTGAGCACACGGCCGTCACTCGGGGAACTCTTTGTTGTTGGCAGTAGCGGATCGCTCTCAGCGCATCGTCAGACCACCATCGACCGCGTATTGGCTCCCGGTCACATAGGAGGCGTCGTCCGACAGGAGAAACAACGCCACCGCCGCCGCTTCGGCGGCGCTACCGACCCGCCGCAGCGGCAACTGGGTGGCGAGCCCATCCTCGAATTGGCGGCGAATGTCTTGCGCCAAGAAGTTGCGGAAATTGGTCTCGATCGGCCCCGGCACCAGCACATTGACCCTGATCCCCCGCGGACCCAGTGCCGCCGCGCAACAACGGGCCATGGAGATCATCGCTCCCTTGGTGGCGGCATAGACGCTGGTCAAGGGCGAGGATTCATAGGCGGAGGTCGAGGACGTCAGCACCACTGACGCATTAGGCCGCAGCAATCCGGTCAACCCAGCCAGTTGCAGCAAAGGCCCCCTGGCATTGGCGTTCATCATGCGATCGAAAAAGCCGGCATCAACCTCTTCGATCGGCCCCACCTGTGCATAACCGGCATTGAGCCAGAGCCCGTCGAGCCCGCCCAGTTGCCGGACCTGCTCCACCAGTTGCTGCACGGCTTCAGGGTCGGCCGCATCGTTCTTGAAAATCAGCGCATCTGCCGGAAGCAACCGTGCAGCCTCCTCCAGATGCTCGGCGCTGTAGCCCGTCACGGCCACCTGACCGCCCTCATCGGCGATGCGCTTGGCTCCTGCCAGGCCCATGCCACTGGTACCCCCGGTAATCAGGACGCGCTTTCCGGAAAATCTGCCCACAGGTCAACCTCCGCTGTTAACTTGAAGTGTTCAGTGCGCAGGAAGTATTGCGTATGCGGGGTCAATTGATAATGCATAATTATCCGCATGACCCATTAAGGAAGTGGACATAATGCGAGGCAATGAATACGCCCAACTCCAGGCGTTCGCCGCTGTCATTCAACAAGGAAGTTTTGTCCGTGCCGCCGCCCACCTGGGCATGTCCGCATCCGCTCTCAGCCAAACCATCCGCAACATGGAAGAACGTCTGGACGTGCGCCTGCTCAATCGCACCACGCGCAGCGTCTCGCCCACCGAAATGGGCGCCAGGCTTCTAGCAGACCTGCTGCCTGCACTGGCATCCCTGGATGCAGCGCTGGCCAGGCTCAAGACCTCCAGCGAAGGCCCTCACGGGCTGCTGCGCATCAATACCACCCGAGTGGCGGCCATTCACTACCTGGCCCCGTTGATCGGCCCTTTTCTCCAGGCCTACCCCGGCATTCAGTTCGATGTAGTCACCGACGAGCGCCTGGTGGATATAGTCGCCGGCGGTTTCGATGCCGGGGTCCGGCTCGGCAAGAAACTCGACAAGGACATGGTCGCCCAAGGGCTGGACGGTGATCAGGAAATGATGGTGGTCGCCTCCGCCGCTTATCTGGAACGCTGCGGAATACCACGCACACCGCAGGAGCTGATACACCACCAGTGCCTGACTTACCGCTGGCCCACGGACGGCAGCCTGTATCGCTGGGAATTCGAGCGCAACGGCGAGCTGCTGGAGATCGAGGTCAAGGGCCCTCTGGTGGTTACCGAGCCGGAAATGCTCACCCGCGTGGTCCTCGACGGAGTCGGCATCGCCTATCTGTTCCGCCATCAGGTGGCCGCCCAGGTGGAAAGCGGCCAACTGATCCACCTGCTCAAGGAATGGACACCGGCTTTCCCCGGGTTCTACCTGTATTACCCCAGCCAACGGCAAATGGCGCCGTCACTGCGAGCCTTCATCGACTTCGTCATGCAACGCTCGCAACCGCAGCCTGGCGCAGCCGGTACTCGCGGGGAGAACAGGCCATCACCCGCTTGAAGGCATTGCTGAAAGCGCTGTCGGAGTCATAGCCCAGCGCCTGTGCGATCGAGGAAATACTGCCCTGATGCCTGCGCAGTTCCCGAGAGGCCAGTTGCATGCGCCAACGCAGCACGTAGGCCAGTGGCCCCATGCCGACCTTCTGCTTGAAGCGCAGCGCCAGCGTCGAACGCGACATCCCCACCCGCCTGGCCAGCAGATTGACCGTCCAGCGTTGCTCGGGCTCGGCGTGTATGGCTTGAATGGCGGCATTGATCTTTGGGTCCGAGAGCCTTGATCAGCTAGAGGACAACCTGCAAGCCACGCAAGTACGCCTGAGTCCCGAGGATATCGCCAGACTGGGCGCCATCAGCGCCCCCGAGATCGAATACCCGGGATGGATGATCGAGTACCAGGCCAAGGAGCGCTCGCCACTACAGGATTGACGCCGGGGGGGCACTGCGACCCTGCTACTGCCATTGGCCGAATGGTTTGCATTGCCATCGACGGCACGCTGTTTCGAGCTGCAACTACCCGACCCCTTGAGCGCAATACTAGCCCTACCCGCCATGAGCCATCATTGATCAGACTGCCACCAGAGAGCCGCCTGCCTGAAACGGCCTCCCGAGGCAGGCAAGCGCAAACTCAGGTGTTGCTCGGGCATCGCTTGAGCAAGCCGTTCCGGACGCTGCGTCATGGTTGCCCGATGTCAGCCTTCAAACCTGTTTCCGCGAGGCGTCCAGGTAATCCGCGCCGGCCTTGGGCAAGGCCTGCTGCGGCGTCAGCGGCGGCTGCCAGTGCAGCAGTTTCCTGGCTTTGCTCGAGTCGATGGTCAAGGACTGGAACAGTTGCTCGAACATGCCTTTGACACCCAGCAGCCTGGCCCCCAGGGCCATTATGGAAAGCGGCACCGGCCAGAGTCTCGAGGGACGACCCAGGCCTTGTGCAAGGTACTGGGCAATTTGGCTGATGGAGAGATCGACGCCATCGGCAATCAGGAAGGTTTCGTTGGCCGCCAACGGGTGGCGGGTACAGCAGATAATAAAGTCCACCAGGTTTTCCAGAGCGACCATGCTGCGCGAGTTCTCGACCCGGGCGAAAGGCAGCGGCAGGCCGGTATTCACCAACTGCATCAGGCGCCTGAAGTTTCCCGGAGCATGGCCGGCGTACACCAGCGGCGGGCGGATGATCACCAGTTCCATCGCCGAGCCTTGCAGCAATGCCTGCAGAGCAATCTCGGCCTCCAGCTTGGAGATTGCATAGTCCGCCTTTGGCGCCGGCGCGGAGTCTTCGCTAAAAGGCCCGGCCTGGGTGGTGGAACCATTGACGCCGATGGAGCTGACAAAGACGAAACGCTTGACCCCACTCCGCATGGCCCACTTGGCCAGTTCCAGGGTCTTGTCGACGTTGTCGGCCCGATAGAGCTGCATCGGGTCGCTGGCAGTCTCCTTGAGGATATGCGCACGCCCCGCCAGATGAACGACCACATCGATATCATCGGCTAGATGGCTAGCCGCAGGAGCCTGCCCGCTAGCGTCCGGCGCAGGGGCAAAGACAGCCTTGGAGGCATTCTTCAATGACAGCGAACGAACGTTGAAACCGCCTCTGGCACCCAGTTCCTTTACCAGGGCTTGCCCGATAAAACCCGTTGCGCCCGTGACCAATATATTAAAGCTGGATGTCATGTACCGTCTCTGCGAAGTGTTGGAACACCGGAAAACTGCTTGGCCGGATTGCCCGGTGGATTTGGCACAAGTGACAGACACCATGAGAAATTGCCAGCGTCGAAAGTATGAAGCACCCGCCAGAGGTTTATCAAACGCCCGTCCGCCAGGGTAGCGGGCCCGGCGCCTCCCCGCTATCGGCCTGGGTGTCGAAGCCAACCCGCGGCGGCAGGGCGAAGAACGCGATGCAGAACCAGGCCTCGATATCGCCCCGGGCATTGATATAGGCGGCAATATCGCCGCCACCATCACAGGGCGAGGCCGGGTTGGTACGGCGCATCAGCAGGAACAGCTTCCGTAGCGCGCCTTGCGCTACAGGCTTGTGTCACGCACAACCTTGATGGAAATCAAAGAGCGTGGGGATGGCCTCCATACACTGACCAATGAACATTCGTACACGACCCCAAGGCCCCCCCAATGAGTGAAGAATCCAGCGCCCTGCCCCTGCCAACACCCAAACCAATTGCCAAGGTCGCCAGCACTGCCCCGCGCAAAGCCGCAACACCCCGCCCGCGGCGCCCACGCGTTGCCAGCAAAAGCGTGGCAAGCCTGGCCTCTGAAGCCGAAATCGGCGCCATCAGCCAGAAGCCCATGGCCTTGCAAGTGGCCAGCGCGCCACGCGGCTCCAATGAAGACAGCGTGTCCGCCGCACTGCCGGGCAACTACCCCTATCGCAACCGCATGCGCCGCGCCGAGTACGAGAAGGCCAAGAGCGAGCTGCAGATCGAACTGCTCAAGGTGCAGAGCTGGGTCAAGGAAACCGGGCAGCGCATCGTCGTGCTGTTCGAAGGCCGCGACGCGGCGGGCAAGGGCGGCACCATCAAGCGCTTCATGGAACACCTCAACCCCCGTGGCGCGCGGATCGTGGCCCTGGAAAAGCCCTCGGAACAGGAAAAGGGCCAGTGGTACTTCCAGCGCTATATCCAGCATTTGCCCACCGCCGGGGAAATGGTCTTCTTCGACCGCTCCTGGTACAACCGCGCCGGCGTCGAACGGGTCATGGAGTTCTGCTCGCCGCTGCAATACCTGGAGTTCATGCGCCAGACTCCAGAGCTGGAACGCATGCTGTGCAACAGCGGCATCCTGATGTTCAAGTTCTGGTTCTCGGTGAACCGCGAAGAACAACTGCGCCGCTTCATCTCGCGCCGGGATGACCCGCTCAAGCACTGGAAGCTCTCGCCCATCGACATCAAGTCCCTGGACAAGTGGGACGAATACACCGCCGCCAAGCAAGCGATGTTCTTCCACACCGACACCGCCGACGCCCCCTGGACGGTGATCAAGTCAGACGACAAGAAACGCGCGCGGATCAACTGCATCCGCCATTTCCTGCATGAACTGGACTACCCGGGCAAGAACCTGAAAGTCGCCCACGCCCCCGACCCGTTGCTGGTGGGTCGGGCCTCGCGGGTACTGGAAGAGGACGAACGCACCCAGGCCCAGGCCGCGGCGGATGCCGGTGCTACGCGCCAGGCCCTGTCGGCCTGAATGACCGGCAAAAAAAACTGCGCACAGACAGGCGGGTCTGGGCGCAGTAAAAATCCAGCACGACGCTGAATCACGACGCTGCATCCGATCGAGGCCTCAAGCGGCCTCGGTCCCCGGCGTCACCTTGACCGGCGGTTTGATCGAACCGATGTATACGGCAACGATCGTCAGCAATGCCCCGGCGATCTGCAGCGCCGAGCTGGACTTGCCGAGAAACGCCACGTCGACGAAGTAGGTAATCACCGGTTCCAGCAGCAGGATCAGCCCTGCCAACCCCAGGCTGATGGCGCCGATGGAGCGGTTGACCAATAGCCAGCCCACGAACTGCACCATCACCCCGTAGATGATCAGCATCACTAAAGTCTGCCCATCGACGATGGCCAGGCTTTCCCCCATGGCCAGGGCATACACCAGCAACACCAGCGCGGCCCACAGGCTCAGGTTGAGCATCTGCGCGATCTTGTCGCCACCGCCGTCAGGCAACTGGGTGTTGACCTTTAGGAAATACACACAGACGGCGTAAGCCAGGCCCGACAGCACGCCATACACCACGCCCTTGATGCCCAGGGCGCTGCTCATTTCCGGCAACAGCAACAGATACAGTCCGACAAACGCCAGGCTGATGGAGATCAGGAAATAGAGCGAAGGCTTTTCCTTGAGCAGATAAAGGCCCAGCAGGGTCATGAAAAACACCTGGCAGTTGGTCAGAATCGAGCCGATCCCCGGGCCGACGATGTAGATGCTCTGATGCCAGAGCGCCAGGTCGATGGCCAGGAACACCCCGGCCAGGGCCGTATACCGCCGGGCCTTGGCACTCTTGAGCAACACCGGGATGCGGCGCGCCTTGAGTAGCAGCAAGAACAGGAGCGAGGCGAACAGCATGCGATAGAAACCCGCTCCACCCGCGCCGATATGGGCAAAGGCCACTGCCAGGGCCGACAGGCTGAGCATCAGCCCTCCCAGGGTCAGCTCCACTAACGCTCTATTGCTCGACATGGATTCCCCCACTGCGATTGACCTTGTTGTTGCCTTGCGCGCCGGACATTCAAATTTCCTGCATCGCCAGTTTTAACCACAGCAACACCGGAGGGTGCAGCAACACCGCATCGGCATAGGGTTTCAGATCCCCGGGAATGGCGATGCCATAGCGCATCAAGCGCAACAGCACCGGCGCGAACATGGCATCCACCACCCCAAAGGTTCCACACAGAAACGCCTCGGATTGGCTCCTGGCCAGCAACTGGCGCCAGATTGCAAACACCCGTTGGATCTCGGCCTCGGTCGCCGGGCTCAACACCTGGGCGGGCTCGCCACGGTTGACCCCGAACGGCAGTTGCGTGCGCAACTGAGTGAAACCGGCATGCATTTCGGCGCAGGCCGAGCGGGCCAGAGCCTTGAGCCCGGCATCCACAGGCCAGAGCTGAGCCTGGGGCCAGTGTTCAGCAACGTATTCACAGATCGCCAGGCTGTCGTTGATCGACAGATCGTCCTGCAGCAGCACCGGCACCTTGCCCGACGCTGAATAGGCGAGGATTCGCTCGCCGGTCTGCGGCTCCCCCAACTTGATCTGGATGACCTCAAAAGGCACATCCGCAGTGACCAGGACCAACCAGGCCCGCAACGACCAGGAAGACTTCTTGTAGTCGCCGATCACCAGTTTCATCACACTCATCGCGTCTAGCTCGCAGGGTTCAAGGAGTGCTAAATTTATCGGCCGGCAATCTCTGCGTATTGCACAAAACTGGACATGGAATGGATGCCCACCAGAACCGCCCACCAGCACCGCCAGGGGATTTCTCCCGCTTCTGGCGCATCCCGGAAGGCGACTGCGAGCTGCTGGCGGCCCGCTACAGAAAGCAGTCGTTTGGCCGCCACAGCCATGACCGCTATGCCGTAGGCGTCATCAGCGGCGGCGTGGAAAAACTCTTCTATCGCGGCAGCCACCACCTGGCGACCCAGGGCTGCGTGGTCACCATCAGCCCCGGCGAAATCCACGACGGCGTCCAGGCCTGCGACCAGGGCTGGGTCTATCGCATGCTGTACCTGGACCCGCAGTGGCTGAACCGGGCCATTCTCGGCCAGCGCTTCCCTGCGGATCACATCCACCTGTTTCGCGAAGTGCTGAGCGAAGATCCGACCTTCGCCCACTGGTTCCTGCAACAGCATCTACTGATCGAACACGCCGACTCTAGCCTTGAGCGCGAAAGTATTCTGCTGGAACTGCTGGCGCAGTTGTTCCAGAGAAACGGCGTCCACCAGCCAGCCACTGATCGCCAGGAGCGCGAGGCAGTGAAACGCATCAGACAGCGACTGGACGACGACTTCGAACAGAGTATCCGCCTGGAAGAACTGGCGGCCCAGGTGAACCTGGAGCCGCTGTACATGATCCGGGTGTTCAAGAACAGCCTGGGCATCTCGCCCCACAGCTACCAGATCCAACGCCGCATCGCCCGGGTCCAGCACCTGTTGCGCAGCGGCGCGAGTATCACCGAAGCCTCGTTCCACTGTGGATTCTTCGATCAAAGCCACATGACCCGCGCTTTCAAAAAAGTCGTCGGCATCACCCCCGGCAGCTTTCGCAATTGCCACGCCTGAATCGCGCTAGCGCGCGCACCTGACCTTTGCCCCATCAAGGACCCGTTGCATGCCCACCATCCAGACCCCGGAACTCACTCAACTGCCTGCCGGCGCCGTCGCCTATCCGGACGCCAGCGAACTGTTCGTCGCCGACCAGCAGGAGCTGGCCGAACACCTGCTACCGCTGCTGTCCTTCGATGCCAGCCTGATCAATCCCCAGTGGTCCGGCCGCCTGCATCTGCTGAGCCCTATCGAGCCCGACGAGGGGCTGGTGGGCGAGTTGACCGACGATTACGAGTTCGGCAGCGAGCTACTGAAAACCAACTGGATCGGCTTCAAGATCGAAAACGGCCGCTATCGCCTGTGCGGCAGCCCACGCTATTTCTTCCTCCACGGCGACAACGCCGAGTTGCCCGAATCCCGGCGCAACCAGCGCGCCAACCTGCAACATCACTATCGCAAGCAGCACGCCGCCTACCTCACCGCGCGCCAGCGCTATCAGGAACTGGGCTACCTGACCTGGCCCAAGGACGACAGGCAGCGCCTGACCTATATCGAGGAAATGGGCGGTGTAGCCGAGGGCTACGGCAACTGGGTGGAAACCGTGGAGTTCCCCATGGACGTCGAAGAGTCCGACGACAACTGCGATATCTGGCCCCTGAGCCCGGCGGGCCGGCGCTTTCAGCATGTGCTCAGCGTGCCCGCCTACCATTACGGCATCAGCGGCGCCGACCGGGTGGTGATGCTCTACGAACCGGTGGAAGGCCTGGTGCTGTTCAGCTTCGACTGGTCCTGATCGGCAGCCGGCATCCATTCCAGGCCGGAATCAACCGGCCTGGACGAGACCCGGCAGGCGCCTTGGGCCTTGTCGCAGGCAGCGGCTACAGCGGCAACTCCACCCGCGCCTCCAACCCAGCGCCCTCACGGTTGAACAGACGCAACTCGCCGCCATGCTCGCGAACGATGGCTCGCGCCGCCGACAGCCCAAGGCCCACGCCGCCGGTACTCTTGTTGCGCGAGCTCTCCAGCCGGTAGAACGGCGCAAATACCTGCTCCAGTGCCTCAGGCGGGATTCCCGGGCCGCGATCCAGCACCCGCACCCGCAAATGATCGGCGCCCTGCTCCAGCACAATGGCCGGCTCACCTGCGTACTTGATCGCGTTATCCAGCAGGTTGGTCATCACCCGCTTGAGCCCCAGGGGCCGGCCGCAATACACCAGGCGCGACGGCCCGCTGAAGGCGATTGGGATCGACTGGTCGCGATAGTCGTCCACCAGGGTCTGCAGCAACTCCGCCAGATCGAACTGGGTGGCCTGCTCCAGCCTGGCATCGTCGCGAAAGAACTCCAGGGCCGAGTTGATCATCGCCTGCATTTCGTCGACATCACGGAACAGCCGTTGCTGCTGATCCTCATCCTCGATGAACTCGCCACGCAGGCGCATGCGAGTCAGGGGCGTGCGCAGATCATGGGAGATGGCCGCGAGCATCTGCGTGCGGTCCTTGATGAAGTGCTGCAACTGCGCCTGCATGGCGTTGAAGGCGAGGATCGCCTGACGTATCTCGTGAGGCCCCACCGGATCGATGGGCGGCGCGCGAAAATCCACGGCAAAGCGCCGCGCGCCCTGAGCGAACTGCTGCAACGGCTTGGCCAGGCGGCGAGTGGCGATCAGCGCCACCAACCCCGTGGAGATCAGCACCAGGGCGATCACGATCAGGTTGCGGGTGCCCTCCTCCAGCCCCCAACTGCGCGACGCCGAGGAAAACATCAGCCAGCTTTGATCGGTCAACTGCACCAGCAGCGCATAACGCCCGTCCGGGCCCGGCCAGTCGCTGGGCTGGTAAGCCTCGATACGTCGCTGGGGCGGTTGCAGCATGGCGCGAATGCCTTCCGAGCCGACCCGATACTCCGGATCGTCTACCTCTGGCAGGGCAAATCCTTGACGCGTCGGCCGCCAGGCGATGCTCAGGTGATCACTGCTGACCGCCTCCGCCAGTCGCGGGCGCTGACTGGGCTCCGAAGCTTCGATCATGCGCACGATGGCCGCGGATTTTTCCAGCAATCCGGTTTCCGCCAGCGGTGGATAGGCCCAGACCCCGGCCAGTTGCACGAACAGCGCATTGAAGGCCAGGGCGGTGAGCATGGCCATGATGATGGTCAAGGCGATCCAGCGCGCCACGGTATCGCGCAGGCGATAGCGCCACAGGGGCTTGATCAACTTCACTGGCGGGTCACGCTGGGGGGGGACAGATAACCGCCGGTGCGCACGGGACGAAACATCGCCGGGCGCTTGGGGTCGAACTCCAGCTTGCGCCGCAGACGGCTGACCCGGACGTCGATGCTGCGATCGAAGGCGTCATGGGCCTGGCCTCGGGCCAGGTCCAGCAACTGCTCGCGAGTGAGGATGCGCTGCGGATGCTCGACAAACACCAGCAGCAGGTCGAACTCCCCCGCCGACAACGGAATCATCACCTGGTCCGGCGAACGCAGTTCGCGGCGGGTCAGGTCCAGCTGCCAGTCGGCGAACTTGATCAACGGCCGCGGCACCTCGCCACTCACCGGGCGGCTCTCCCCGGCCCGACGCAGCACCGCCCGCACCCGGGCCAGCAGCTCACGGGCATCGAAGGGCTTGCTCAAATAATCGTCGGCGCCCATCTCCAGGCCCACCACCCGGTCGCTCAACTCGCCCATGGCGGTGAGCATGATCACTGGCGTGGCATGCAACTGGCGCAGGCGCTGGCACAGGGTCAGGCCGTTGTCGCCGGGGAGCATCAGGTCGAGGATGATCAGGTCCGGCACCTCCCGCTCCAGGGCCGCCCACAGCGATGCACCATCGGTGGCCACGGCCACCTGATAGCCCTGTTGGACAAAGAATTTCTTCAGCAGCGCGAGGACTTCAATGTCGTCGTCCACGATCAAGAGACGGCTCACCGGCGGACATCACTTCAAGTCGGAATGAGCCGTTATCTAAAACCATTCGCCGCCCGGCGTCATATATTTCAACGCAGTAACAAACCTTCACTCGCGCAATAAAGCAGACATCTTTGCGCAAGGTTTGCCTGCCAGCATCGGCTTCCCCTTGCTGGAGAACTACGACCATGCGCCTGATCAACCCCGCCCCGGCCCCAGCCCCTCTTGCCGCGAAGGAGCTGCCCATGTCCACCTGCGAACAACACGCCCTGATGCTGCTGCAACGGGTGACCAAGCTCGACAACGCCAGCCTGCATTGCCGCGAAGTCAGCCTGCGCCTGTCCGACGACCAGCACCATTTGATCCTGACCCGCTACAGCGAGCACTACAGCCCCGCAGGCATGGAATGGGTGGAGCGCAAGCATCGGGTATCTGTGACCGAACTATTGCGCTGGGTGATCGAGCAAGGCCAGCCGCAAAGCATTGAACGCGGCGAAGAACACAAAGCCTCGGCCTGACCTGTAGGAGCGAGCTTGCTCGCGATGGACGTCAACGATGACGCAGGTTCGCCGGGATGAAGGCGGCGCTCTCAGCATCATCGCGAGCAAGCTCGCTCCTACAGAATCACAGGCGGGGAACAACTCACCTCCAGGCTCCCCTGCGCCTGCACAGACCTCTATAGCGTCACTTCAACCCGCGCGCAGCCCCTCCCCGGCAGCCGGCCAGCTTCCCAGACACAAATCATCGACAATCGCCTTGCCCATCTCGCTGAAGTAATGAGCGGCCCAGGCATAGCGGTCATCCCGCTCCAATGCCGCGTCCCGAGCCAGATGCTTGGCGTGAAACAGCAATTGCGACACCTGCTCCAGGGCTTCGCGCAGCGGCACGTCCGGGTTGACCCGAAACAGCGGATGCTGGGCTTCACCACTGGCGGCGAAAGTGACATGGCCGAGGGTCTTGATGGTCATTGCGCACCTCCGGCGTGGGCCTGGGTGCGAGGGGTGATAGAGGGAAGATACTGAGTCGCAACGTCCATGGAACTCACTCCTATTTGAAGTGCTGCCACGTTCGTTTCCAGGCGAAAGGGTGGCAGCTGTGCGCAGGCTGGAAACCGGGACAATAGGAAACCCGGCAGGCCCGAAGGCCTCCCGCGCACAGCCGCCATGAAAAGAAATGCGTGTGCAAAAAAGCGCCAGCAGTCTAATGCATGGTGGCGCCTGTGCGCCTATTGTTTCCTCGGATTTCCAGGCCCGGTCGCTGAATTGGCAGCGACAGTCCAAGCCTAGCGAGATACCCGAAGTGTTCAACCAAGGCTTTGGCGCGAGATGTTTCGTGGATTCTATTGGGGAATTGCCTGGTGCCTTTGCCAAGGCTATGACCATCACTATCTCCAACCATGCTGGATGTCAGTGACTGCTGTAGGAGCGAGCTTGCTCGCGATGGACGTTAACGATGTGGCACTGACAAACGCTTTTATTGCGCCGCATAGGTGACTAAATTAGACGCATGATCACTGACCTGCCGCCCCTGAACGCCGTCCGCGCCTTTGCCGCCGCCGCTCGCCATGAGAGTTTCAGCCGCGCCGCTGAAGAACTGCACGTGAGCCACAGCGCGGTGAGCCGCCATATCAAGTTGCTGGAAGAGCACCTGGGTGTGCTGCTGTTCGAGCGGCGCATCCGCCAGTCGGTGCTCACCCCTGCCGGGCAAGCCTTCTATGAACAGGTCAGCATGGCCCTGACCCAGATCGCCACCGCTGCTGTCTCGCTGCGCCGTGGCGCGGCCCTGCGCAAGGTGATCATCAACGTGCGACCGTCCTTCGCGGTGCGCTGGCTGATTCCGCGCTTGCCGCAGTTCATGGCGCTGTATCCAGAGATCCAGCCGGAGGTGGTGACCAGCACCCTGCTCCCCGATCCGGCCAGGGAAACCTTCGATCTGGTGATTCGCCGCGGGCGTTCGGGCTGGGCGCCAGCGCTGCAACCCCAACGCTTACTGGAGGATGAAGTTGTGCTGGTGGCGGCGCCTTCACTGTTGCAGACCACGGCGCTCAACAGCCCCAAGGACCTGAAGCGCCATACCCTGCTGGTCAGTCGTACCCGCGCCAACGACTGGCAAAAGTGGCTGGAGCATTGCGCCTTGAAGCCGCTGCGCCAGTCGCCGACCCTGCATTTCGACCATATGCACTTCGTGCTCCAGGCCTGTGTCGACGGTTTGGGGCTGGCGCTGTGTCCTGCGTCACTGCTGGCCAAGGACCTGACCAGCGGCCGGCTGGTCTGCCCCTTGCCGGCGTTGCGCCAGCCGCTGACCCGCTACTATTACGCGCTCGTCGCCGATGCCGCGCCCGAAGCCCAAGTGTTTATCGAGTGGATGCTGGCGCAGATTCGCCAGGACGCTGTGGATAACCTGGCGCCGTTGCCGGCACACCGCGCGCCGCACTCGGGCATGGGTCTGATTTAGGCACAGCCGCCGTGCAATTAAAGCGTTTGTCAGGCCGCCAACCGCAGCGCACGCTGCGCTCCTCGATGTCCAATTGCGGAGTGCCCCATGGCGAGTTACGGACTGTTTTTACTGCTGGCTACCCTGACCATCCTCAGCCCTGGCCCCGGGGTGGTACTGACCCTGTCCAACGCCCTGCGCCACGGTTGGGCCGGAGCGCTGCCGGGGATTTTCGGCATCGCTCTGGGTGCCTTGGTGGTAGCGGGCATCTCCGCCAGCAGCCTCGGTTTGCTGCTGGCGGCCTCGACCACCGCCTTTACCTTGCTCAAGTACATCGGAGCCCTGTACCTGCTGTATCTGGGGATAAAAATGTGGCGCACTCAAAGCTTTGTTCCAACCCTCAAAGACAGTGAGGCCAGACCGGGACGGCGCTTTGTCGAAGCCCTGTCGATCCAGTTGCTCAACCCCAAGGCCGGTTTCTTCTTTCTCGCGGTGTTCCCCCAATTCATCCAGCCGCACGGCAATTACTACAGCCAGTTCTTGCCGCTGGTGACCAGCTACAGCCTGTTGGTGATTGCGCTGCACAGCGGCTATGCGCTGATGGCCAACAGCGCCAGGGGCTGGCTGTCGAGCCGCCGGGGCGCGCGGATCGTCGGCAAGCTGTCGGGGATGACCTTTCTCGGATTCGGCGTGATGCTGGCCAGCGCCAGTAAATAATCGGATACAAAAGCCTGGCTCCAGCGCCCGCAGCCGACATTTCTTCGACATCGGCTGCGCTAGTATTTCGCCCCCTTTGCAACCGCCAGAGCCCATGCTGCACATGTCCCCGTCCGCGCCCAATCCTGCCCTGCCCCCTGTTCTCGCCGGCCCGCTGCTGCGCCGCCTGGAGCCGACGCGGCTGGTGCTGTGGCTGGTGGGTTCAAGGGCATTGCCGCTGACCCTGCGCCTGCAGCCCACGGGCGGACCGGCCCTGGAGCTGGCCCTCAATCAGCAGCAATGCCAGGTCATCCCCG
Source organism: Pseudomonas sp. TKO26 (assembly GCF_003225665.1). NCBI lineage: Bacteria > Pseudomonadati > Pseudomonadota > Gammaproteobacteria > Pseudomonadales > Pseudomonadaceae > Pseudomonas > Pseudomonas sp. TKO26. The sequence continues at coordinate 222,921 of NZ_QKLN01000001.1, read as the reverse complement.
TCGGGCGCCAGGCCTTTATCCATCTGATCGATGTGCCCCTGGACAGCGCCCTGCCCGAGGACGTGGCGATTGCCTATGACCTGTTGATCAACGACGCCGAGGACGGCGCCCGATCCATTGCCGACTGGGCGCCGCACCTGCTGTATGGCGACGCCAGGACTGCGGAGTTCGTGCTCCACAGCCGCATCGACAACCTGCTGCACGGCTCCTGCCGCAAGCCCCATCACCCGTCCAGCGATGGTCTGCTGTGTGTCGATCGCCTGCTGGCGCAACGACCCGAGCCCGCACAGCGCCCGGCCTTGCTGATGATGAGTGGCGACCAGATCTACGCCGACGATGTGGCCGGGCCCATGTTGCGGGCCATCCATGCACTGATCGAGCGCCTCGGGCTGTTCGATGAACAACTGGACGGCGCGGTGGTGGCCGACAGTCAGGCGCTGTACCGCCATGGCGCCAGCTACTACCAACGGGCCGAACTGCTCCCAGCGTTGAAGAGCAATGAAACCCTGCGCGAACGGTTTTTCGGCGGAGTGAAAAAACCGATCTTCACCAGCAGCAATGCCGACAACCACCTGGTGACCTTCGCCGAGGTGCTGGCCATGTACTTGCTGGTCTGGTCGCCACTGCCCTGGACCCTGATCGCGCCCAAGCCGCCACGACTGCCGCCGGAGCAACAGCAGCGCTACAACCGGGAACAGCAGCGCATCGAGGATTTTGTCCAGGGCCTGAAGGGGGCCGCGCGGGTCTTCGCCCACCTGTCGTGCCTGATGATCTTCGACGACCACGACATCACCGATGACTGGAACCTCAGCGCCCAGTGGGAAGCAACCGCCTACGGCCATCCATTCTCCAAGCGCATCATCGGCAACGCCCTGCTGGCATACATGCTGTGCCAGGGCTGGGGCAACAACCCGGATGCGTTCGTGCCACTGCTGGAACAGGTGCGCGCCTTGAGCGCCACGCCACAAGGCCCGGAGCAGCTGCTGGAACCTCGGGCCCAGGACGCCCTGATCGACCGGCTGCTGCGCTTTGAACAGTGGCAGTACGTCTTGCCCAGCACCCCGCCCCTGGTGGTGCTGGACACCCGCACCCGACGCTGGCGCAGCGAGTCCAACCTGGGCCAGCCTTCGGGCCTATTGGACTGGGAGGCCCTGTGCGAACTGCAACAGGAACTGCTGGATCACCCCTCGGCAATCATCGTTTCACCGGCGCCGATCTTCGGCGTCAAGCTGATCGAGACGGTGCAGAAAGTCTTCAGCTGGTGCGGCTACCCGCTGCTGGTGGACGCGGAAAACTGGATGGCCCACCGCGGATCGGCCCAAGTGATCCTGAACATCTTCCGCCACTCGCGAACCCCGGGCAGCTACGTGATTCTCTCCGGCGACGTGCATTATTCCTTCGTCTACGAAGTGCTGATCCGCCATCGAAAAGGCGGCCCGCGGATCTGGCAGATCACCAGCAGCGGCATCAAGAACGAATTCCCCGCCGCCCTGCTGGAATGGTTCGACCGTCTCAACCGCTGGCTCTACTCGCCGCGCTCGCCGTTGAACTGGTTCACCAAGCGCCGACGGATGAAGGTCATGCCCCACGTGCCCGAGCATGCCGAAGCCGGCGAGCGGCTGTGGAATTCCTCAGGGATAGGTCAGGTGTTTTTCAATCCGCAGGGGCAGCCGGTGGCCATTCTCCAGCACAATGCCGATGGCGCGGCGCCGACCCGGATGATCGCCCCAAGATAGAATCCGCCAGCGCGTCAGGCAGATCCCCGAAAGCCCAAGGAAGGAGCACCGCGTGTCATCAGACATCACCCCGAAGCAGCGGGACGATATTCGCTACGTGTTATCGGACGCCTTTGTGGACAACGAGGTGGACTACGCCTACATCGCCCGCGAAACCCAGAACTATGACCGAGCCGAGGTCGAGCGCATTCTCTACGAAGAGGTCGCGCCGGTGTGCTACGTCAACCTGATGGCGGTGATCCCGGAAATCTGGATGGGCTTCGCTCGCGAGCCCTTGCTGGAGGAGATCGAGGCAAGCCTTGCGCTACGGCGCAACAGCCGCTGGCAGGCGTTTCGCGGGCGCTTGTTCATCCGCTGGATCCGCTTTCGCGGCGCCTACATCTGGGAAGAAATCTGCAAGCACTACGACGCCCCCTAGGTTCACGCCCTATTGCGCGTCGGCCCGGCAAAAACCGGTGGGCCGCAGAACCACCAGGTCCGGCAGCGCCTCGCCACGCTCATCGATCTTGCGCAGCCGGGCGGTGCACATCTGGTCCTGGAGAAACTCCATCTGATAGGTCGCGCCGGCCTCGGGCACGAAGGTCACGCTTTGTTCGCACACCGCGCGGTAATCCTTATCCATCCCCGGTTCCGTGTTGTAGAACATGAAGGCGAACGGACGATTGGCCGGGATCTTCAGCTCGTTGGCGCCAAAGCCCTCCTGGCGCCGCATGCGATCGGTGGCAGCGGTCAGCGGAATGTGCAGGTTGCGGAAGTTGGGATTGGCGATGCCGCGATGGGGGCGAACCATCAGCCCCGACGCCGGTTTGCTCCAGTCGATGCAGTCGCTGTAGGGCACGCCACGGACCATCCCTTGGGCCACAATGCGGATCAATGCGGTTTCACCGGCATCGGCCGGCACCCGGTAGCTGACAGTGGTCGCTTTGAGCGCAGAAACAAAGGCACAACCGCCGAGCCCCAGGGACAGGGTCAGCAACAGGATCGAGCGAAGCCGCATGATTCATCCTTGAAGGACCGCCCGCTCGGACGGCGGGCAAAGGACGGCGATCTTACCGCGGCGCCTCTGCGCCTCCACAGACTTTTCTGCACAATCCGCAGCGGCCACCAAAGACCGCGAAGCCCTCAAGAGCGCGCGCTCTTGAGGGCCTCGTTGCAGTCTGCGGCAGCGATCAGTAGCGGGCGTCCGCCGGACGGCCGCCATTGGGCCAGTCCTTGACCTTGTCCGGGAAGTCCGGACGCGGTTGGTGGGAGAAGTACTCGGCCACGTCCAACGCTTCCTGGTCCGACAGGCCGCCCTGGCCCAGGGGGAATTTCTCGTGGAAGCCAATCGGCATGTTGCGTTTGACGAAGGCCGCGGCGGTGTAGGTACGGGCCATGCCCGCGCCGATGTTGAAGGATTGATCGCCCCACAACGGCGGGAAGATCAGGCTGCCGTCGGCACGTTTCAGGCCTTCGCCATCCGCGCCATGGCACACCGCGCATTGCTTGGCGTACACCTGCTTGCCGTTGTCGGCGTTGGGCTTGAGGGCCGGGTCGATCTTGCCCACGCCGCGCCCGGCCACCTTGTCTTCGGGACGGGTGTTCATTTTCATCCACTCGAAATAGGCCACCATGGCTTGCATGTCGGCACCGTTCACCGGCAGCGGCTTGCCATGCATGGAACGCCGGAAGCAGCCGTTGATGCGCTCCTCCAGGGTGATGGTCTTGCCCGCCCGCGGCGCATAGCCGGGGAAGAACGCCGAGACACCGACAAAGGGTGAACCGTCGGCCACGGTGCCAGCGTTGAGGTGGCAGCTGGTGCAGTTCAGCGAGTTGCCGACGTTGTCCGGCAGCAGGGCCTTGGTTTCCAGGTGCAGGCGCATGCCGCGCACCACTTGCTCGGCATTCGGTGCCGCCAGCAGGTTGGCCAGGCGCGGGGTTTCGAACAGGGTGTTTTCCACTTGCGGGCTCAATTGCGCGCGCATCTTTTTCACTTGCTCGGCGCTGATGGCCGAGCCGTTGTTGCCCCAGCTGCTGCGGATGAAACTGAGGATTTCGGCGATCTCGCCATCCGCCAGCTGGGCGAAGCCAGGCATGGTGTAGACCCGCGGATGAGCCGCGGTCTGCGCGGTCTGCCAGCCGGTCAGGGTGATGTGCAGCAAGGAGGTCGGGTTGGCCGAGGCGACGCTGGGGTTGCCCGCCAGGGACGGGAACATCTGCGGCACGCCGGCGCCATCCTGGCGGTGGCAGTCGGAGCAGAACTGCGCGTAGCCCAGGCCACCGCGGGAGGTGAACAGGTTGCTCGGCGGGGCCGCCGGAGTCAGGGCCACCGCAGGCATGGGCAGATCGTCCTTACCGGCCGGCAAGGACTTGAGGTAGGCAGCAATGGCCGTCAGATCGGCGTCGGTGAAATGCTGGGTGCTGTGATGGATCACATCGGCCATGTTGCCGGACACCGTGGCGAAGCGGTTCTGCCCGGTCTTGAGCAGTTGCACCGTGTCTTCCACGGTCCACAGGTTGCGCAGGCTCAGGGCCCGCCACTCTTCCACCGTCTCGCCGGCCAGGTAGTGCCGGCCGCCGGATTCGGTGTCGCTCATGGCCTTCTCCTGGAAGGCAATGCCCCGTGGCGTGTGGCAGGAACCGCAGTGGCCCAGGCCCTGGACCAGGTAGGCGCCGCGATTGAGTTGCTCGTCCTTGGCTGGATCGGGCTTGAACGGCTGTTTGTCGACGAAGGCCAGGTTCCAGAACCACAGGCCCCAGCGCTGGTTGAAGGGGAAGCCCATGTCGGCTTCCAGGTTGCCCTGGGCCACCGGCTCCACGCCGTGCATCAGGTAGGCGTAGAGGGCGTGCATGTCCTCTTCGGTCATCTTGGCGTAGGACGGATACGGCATGGCCGGGTACAGATGGCTGCCGTCAGGGGTGACGCCGTCGCGCATGGCGCGGTCGAATTCTTCGAAGCTGTAGCGGCCGATACCGGTGTCTTTATCCGGGGTGATGTTGCTGGAGTAGATGGTGCCCATGGGCGTCTTCAGCTCCAGGCCACCCGCCATGGTGGCCCCGCCCTTGGCGGTGTGGCAGGCAATGCAATCGCCCAGTTGGGCCACGTATTGGCCACGCTGGATCAACTCGGAGTCAGGGGTGGAAAGCGCCGCTGCCGGGGTCGGCTCGCTGGCATGCAAAAGAGGTACGCAGAGCAACGCGGCGCCCAGCAGGGACAGGCGCGACAGAGAGAAAGCCATCAGGTTATTCCTTTAAAATCCGCCTGGGGTGGTCCCCTCGGCCGATGTCCACAAAGGTTCTTATTGGTTATCCCGGCCCTCAGGGTGCGGGCCCGGAGCTCGATACCTTGTGGGTCCGAGCCTGTTGCCCTTGTAGCGGATTTTTCTGAAAACCCTGTTGATATGGATCATGACGCCCTAGGCAATGTCCTGTATGCCGGCCCAGGTGGCGCTTTTACTCGCTGGTTTCCACCCCCAATCCCGCCGCTTGCCAATCGGTGAACCCCTGCTCCAGGCGCCGCACCTTGAAGCCCTTGGCCCGCAACAGGGCCGCGGCATTGTGTGACAGCACACAGTACGGGCCACGGCAGTAAGCCACCAGATCCTGATCGGCAGGCAGTTCGGCCAGACGCTGTTCCAGATCATCCAGCGGAATGTTGACTGCCCCGGGTAAATGTCCTTGAGCGAACTCTTCCGGTGAGCGCACGTCCAGCAGGGTCATGCCGCCTTCCTGCAAGCGTTGGCGCAGTTCTTCACGGGAAATGCCCTCCAGTCGCACCGGCTGCTGCTCACTATCGGTCAGCAGTTGGCGAATCAGCCCATGGTTGTAATCGACGTACTGACGCAAAGCGTCCAACAGCCCCGCCAGCGGCCCCGGGCTCAGGCTGTAGAGCACCCGTTTGCCATCGCGCCGGGTCTGTACGAAACCGCCGCGCCGCAACTGCTGCAGATGCTGGGAGGTGTTGGCCACCGAAAGGCCCGAGGCTTCCACCAGACGCTCCACCGGCAGCTCGCCGCGAGCGATGTGCTGCAGCAGGATCAGCCGGTGATGGTGGCCGAGAATGCGCGCCAGCTCAGCCATGTCCGCCAGGGGCTGCTGGGGGGAAAACGAATCGGTCATTGACAGCTCCTGCTGATTTATCAATCATTCAACAAATTAATTGAATTAAACATTATCACACCCATACGCCGATCTGAACCGCTGCCCATCGTGCAGCAAGGAGTCGTTATGCATGAGTACCTGGCATTGATTTTACCGGCGTTGCTGATCGGTTTCGGCGCGACCTTGATCCTCGATCTGTGGACATTGTTTCTGGCCAGGGCACTGAACATTCCCGGGCCTAACTGGGCCATGGTCGGACGCTGGATCGGCCACTTTCCTCGTGGCCAGTTCCTGCACCAGAGCATTGCCCAGGCCAACGCGGTACCCGGGGAACATGCTCTTGGCTGGCTGGCTCACTACCTGATCGGCGTGGTCTTCGCCGCTTTGTTGCTGCTGGTCTGCGGCCTGGAGTGGGCGCGCCAACCGGCCCTGGCACCGGCCCTGATCATCGGCGTATTGACGGTGGCTGCGCCGTTCCTGCTGATGCAACCGGGCATGGGCGCAGGTGTCGCGGCAAGCAAGATGCCCAAGCCGAATGTGGCCCGGCTACGCAGCCTGATGGCGCACTCGGTGTTCGGGCTGGGCTTGTACATGGCGGGGATGTTCTGGGCGTGGGTGTTGGGGCAGACGGCGTGACCTCAGCCCAGAGGCCGAGCATGCCCAGAGTGATCGATCGATGAAGCCACCCGTATGCGACCTGTGCCACAACGATTTTTCCTCGGAGATGTGCCATGCCGGAACTGGCGGTGGCATGGTGCAGTTCGCCGATTATCGCCCGCTGGGCCAAGGGTGCGCGGGGCACCCTCATGGCTACGAGTGGTTCTGCGATGAACATCTGGCCAGTGCCCGGGCCCTGGCTTCGCTGAGCTATAACGATGCCAGGGCAGCGCTCACCCGGCAGTATGCTCCGCTTGTGGACTACCCGCCCCTCGTCTCCAGAGATCCAGCACTCTGGATCACCGAGGTGGGCCCCAACCCCGCGAAGATCTTCGCGCTGATCAGGCAAGCCATGGGCCTCAGCCCCAACGTGGCCAGAAACTTGCTGACCGGCGTCCCCTTCAAGGTGATCCAGGCCTGGCCGCAACAGTTCAGGGTCTGGCAGGAGGCCCTGATTCAAGCCGGCGCCCAGGTTGAAGTACGCTATCCCTCGTCCAAGTCCGCCTGGGCCGAGCAAGCCGACGCAGATAACGACTGATCCTGCTCGCTCATCCAGTCTGCAATCACAGGGGCTTTCACACACCCGCCGAACCCAGTTTGCTCCACGCAAGCAATGGCCCGTAGGCCCACCCTTGTCCGCCGCCGAAGCTGGCGTCTACGCTAGGTTCTGATGGACTGGCCGGCGCCCTGGCGGTACCTGCACTGGAAGATCCCGGGCACTTGTACCGGTGAAGGGAATCAGAGCCATGTGTAACCTGATCATCGCCCGGCTTGTTTTCATGCCTCCTGCGGAAGCCCTTGCCCATGCTCGAACACCTCGACCTCAACGCGCTGATCGCCGCCTACGGCTACTGGGTGATCTTCATCGGCTGCCTGCTGGAAGGCGAAACCGTGTTGATTCTCGGCGGCATGGCGGCGCATCAGGGCAGCCTGCAGTGGCCGCAAGTGATCGGCTGGGCCACCCTGGGCGGCATCCTCGGCGATCAGTTGCTGTTCTGGACCGGCCGTTACTCGGGAGCGCGCCTGCTGCCCAGGCTCAAGCGCCATCAGGCGGCCATCGAACGGGTCCAGGGGCTGATCCAGCGCTACCCATCGACCTCGGTGTTCGCCGTGCGCTTTCTCTACGGCATGCGCCTGGTCGGCCCCATGGTGATCGGCGCCAGCGGCCTGGCGCCCTGGCGCTTCGCCCTGCTCAACGTGCTGGGCGCGGCGGTCTGGGCCATCTTGTTCGTCAGCGGCGGCTACTGGGCTGGCGAAGCCCTGGAGCATTTCCTCGGTGACCTGAAACCCTATCGCCTGCCGATCTTCCTCGGGGTAATAGCGCTGGTGGCCCTGATGGCGCTGGTACGGCATCTGCGCAACCAGCGCAGGGCGCAACAGGAATGAAGTAGAGGCTGCGGCACATCGGGAATTTTCATACTGACCCGGCGACTTTATTTCGTTTGTCCCGGCCCCCCGGCCCCGGCTTAGATAACGGCTCGTTTCCGGCACCCAGAGCCCGCATCCATGAGCCACGAGAACATCAGCCGTTCAATTTCCACCGTTCACCCGATCCGCCTCAGCCACGGGCGCAACGCCGAGGTCTGGGACAGCGACGGCAAACGCTACATCGACTTCGTCGGCGGTATCGGCGTGCTCAACCTCGGGCATTGCCATCCGCGCATCGTCGCGGCCATCCAGCAGCAGGCCACCCGACTCACCCACTACGCCTTCAACGCCGCGCAGCACGAGCCCTACATCGAGCTCATGCAGCGCTTGGCGGACTTCATCCCGGTGCGTTACCCGGTCAGCGGCATGCTCACCAACAGCGGCGCCGAAGCTGCGGAAAATGCCCTGAAGATCGTCCGCGGGGCCACTGGGCGCAGCGCGGTCATCGCCTTCGACGGCGGCTTTCACGGGCGCACCCTGGCCACCCTCAACCTCAACGGCAAGGTGGCGCCCTACAAGCAGAAGGTTGGCGTGCTGCCTGGACCGGTGTATCACCTGCCCTATCCCAGCGCCGACAACGGCGTCACCTGCGACGAAGCCCTGAAGGCCATGCAGCGCCTGTTCAGTGTGGAAATCGATATCGAGGAAGTGGCCTGTTTCATCCTCGAACCGGTGCAGGGCGAAGGCGGCTTCCTGGCCCTGGACGCGACCTTCGCCCGGGCGTTGCGCAGCTTCTGCGACGAACATGGCATTTTGCTGATCGCCGATGAAATCCAGTCCGGCTTCGGCCGCACCGGACAGCGCTTTGCCTTCTCGCGCCTGGGCATCGAGCCGGACCTGATCCTGCTGGGCAAGAGCATTGGCGGCGGGGTGCCGCTGGGCGCCGTGGTGGGGCGCAAGGAATTGCTCGACGTGTTGCCCAAGGGCGGTCTGGGCGGCACCTACTCGGGGAACCCGATTGCCTGCGCGGCAGCACTGGCGACCCTGGAGGAAATGACCGACGAGCACCTGCAAACCTGGGGCGAGCGCCAGGAACAGGCGATTGTGCAACGTTATGAGGCCTGGAAAACCGATCGGCTGAGCCCCTTTCTGGGCCGCTTGACCGGGGTCGGCGCGATGCGCGGCATCGAGCTGGTCAACGCCCGTGGCGAACCGGCGCCGGAGCACCTGAGCACCCTGCTCGGCAGCGCCCGAGAAGCCGGGTTGCTGCTGATGCCCAGCGGCAAGTCGCGGCACATCATCCGCCTGCTGGCGCCGCTGACCACGGAACCGGAGGTGTTCGAGGAAGGCCTGGACATTCTTCAACACTGCCTGGCGCGCCTGTGAGTCCAGGCACGCCAGTGGGCCTTCCCTAGAACAGATAGCCCATGAACACCCCAACGCCACCACCGGCCTGCACGCCGGCATTCATGCCGGCCATGACCACCGCGCCCTTGGCCGACTGCACCAGTTTCTGATTGACCGTTGAGGAGGCAATCAGCGACGTCGCCGGGTTGGAATTCAAGGCTACCGCCAGCGCCAGCAGTTTCGGATCCAGGCCGAACAGCAGCGCCGTGGCCGAGCCGCCCACCACCAGACCGGCGGCGACTTCGGTGTACATGCAGGGGCCGGTGATGTCGTCGCTGGTCAGGTCACGGCTGACCAGGGCGTCGCTGACAAACACCTTGCCGGTGCTGGGAAAGGCTTCGGCGGCGCCGGCGCCGGCGACACTCTTGCCCTTGATCTGGAAATTGATCTTGCCGAAGCGCGGCAGGCGCGCGCCGAAGCCCACGCCCCCGCCCAGCCCGCCATAGCGATAGCTGACATCCTGGCCCTGAGGTGAGCGCAGGATGATCGAGCCGCCACTGCCCGCCACCAAGGCCACGGTCAAACCGCCGCCGCTGGCGGTCTGGTACTGCCAGCGGCTCTCATTGACCGGGATGGGGATGTTGTAGCTCATGAATTCAAAGTCCTTTTAATGGCTGGGGCGCGCGGCGACCGCGCTGGCTGACGACAGCGACAAGACCGGCAAGGGCGAATACCAGACCGATCAGGCCCAGCACGCCAGGAGTCGCCCAGAGCGCCGCGGGGTCATCGATAACCGCACTATTGGCCGGTCGCTCGGGCTGGTAGTACACCCGCACCGGCTGATCTTTCTGGTAGCCGAAGATAAAGCCGCCCTGGGGGTAGGAAATTTTCTCACCGCTGCCGGTAGTAAAGGCAATTTCGGGGTGCGAGCCACCGGCGTTCAGATCACTGACGATACCGTCGGCGGTCTGGGCACTGGCGATGAATTCGCGACGGTCGAGGGTGAGGTTGCCGGCGATGACCAACAGGCCGATGCCGATCAGAACAAACAGCAGACCCTGGAGGATCTTGCCGAGGCGTGACGGGGTGGAGTTAGCCATGGGCTGTCTCGATATTCGTCCGTGAAAGAGGGAGGCCACGATAACAAGAAACCTCCCACCAGAAAAACCGCTGCCGCACGCGGCAACGGCGTCCAGGCGCCCGGGGGTGTGGGCGCCTGATGCCGACGCTTACAAACCGAATACCCGACGGGCATTGCCCTGGAGAAATTTGTCCGCAATGGCCGGCGGAAGTTCCAGAGCCTGCACCTGTTCCAGGCATTTTTTCAGCGACAGCTGGGGGAAGTTGCTGCCGAACAGCACCTTGTCCTGACCATAAGTGCGCATGAAATGCAGCAACTGCGCAGGGTAGTAGGTGGGCAGATAAGCGGAGGTATCGATGTGGATGTTGTCGTGCTTCCAGGCCAGGCCGATCATCTCGTCGGTCCAGGGATGCCCGATATGCCCGCCAACGATCACCAGTTCGGGAAAGTCCAGGGCCACCTCATCCAGGTAAGGCACTGGCCGCCCGGTTTCCGAAGGCATCAGCGGCCCGGTATGACCAACCTGGGTACAAAAGGGAATACCCAACTCGATGCATTTCACATACAGCGGGTAATACAGCCGGTGATTGGGTGGCAGTTTCCACAACCAGGGCACGATGCGCAGGGCCTTGCAGCCCAGCTCCTTGACGGCCCGCTCCAGCTCGGCCACCGCCGCCATGGGCCGGCTCAGGTCCACCGTGGCCACGCCGACGAAGCGTTCGGGAAAGGCCCGGGTATAAGCCGCAATCTCATCGTTGCTGAACACCCAGCCCTCGGGCCGGCACCAGGCCGAGAGCATGAGTTTCTCCACACCTGCCTGGTCCATCAGTTCCACGGTGTGCTCAATGCTCAAGGCCTGGTCCAGCAAATGCGCGGACCCGGACTTCTCGAACAACCGCGCCACTTCCGGCAACAGCGCCCGGGCACGGCCGTTGGCCGGCTGCGCCCAGGCATCGATAACTCCCGCTTGCAAGGTCATTGGGCGGTCCTCCCTTATGAATTCAAGATCGAAAGCACAGGCTAGGTCCGGACCTCACCGCCAACAATGTCCGCAGCGCTCATCAGGCTTGACCCATCTGTTCAAGCCATGGATAAAAGCTGCCCCTTCCCGCCCTTGCAAGGACGCTGCATGACCGATCAAACCATCCCCGAACAATGGCCTCCCGCCGGTTGCCCGCCCCTGGCCTGGCCCGAACTGCCTGATCAAGTCGCGCGGCTGAACTGGTACCTGGCGGTCATCGGCGCCTATGGCGCGCTATGGGAAGGCCACGTCAACGAGCCGCAACTGACGCCGGTTGGCGAGGACGCCCTGCAGGCCCTGGAGCAGCGCCTGGGCTGTCCGCTGCCTCCCTCGCTACGCGACTATCACCGGCAGCTGGGGGGGCTATCCCTGGCGGAAACCCTCTGCAGCGTCGAGCCCGGCAACCTCTGCATCCAGCCACTGCTGGAAGCCTACCCCGGCATCGTCGATATCCCCGAGAGCGATCTGGACCTGGCGCTGGCGCACCAGTTGATCGCTTTCGGCGACTACCTGGGCAACGGCAACCTGTTCTGCTTCCACCGGGAAAGCGGCGCGGTCTACTACTTCGACCACGACACAGGCACAGCGCTGACGCGCTTCTTCGACTCGCCCGAGGAGTACCTGGATGCGCTGATGCTGCTGTGCCTGGCCGAGGTGCATGACGACGATGACGGCGCCGAAGCGCTGATCAGCCAGCGCTACGGCAAAGACCTGGTGCGCAAGTGGCGCTATTGAGCGGTCAGTCAGTGACGGCGCCTACTGCTGCGCCAACCAACGCAAAAGGCAAGAGAACAATGGTGAAGACGCCCATCCACATACCCATGTAGGCGTTTTCAACCTTTTCCGACAGTCCGTGCTTTACCGGCGCGGTTTCGGTGCTCAGGCTGGCAGCGAGCCGATAACGGTAGCTCTGGGCATCCGTGTCTCTTCCGCCTTTACGCTCGCAAGGGGTCGTCGATTGGCTGGCGTAGATATCTCCAACCTGACGAGGCGCCCCGCCCGGGCGTGCCCGACGGGAGTTGAACTCGGCAATCGTCGCCTGCAACTGCGCAGACTCATCTTTGAAGGCATTTTCGCAATCACTTGCGACTTCGAATGGACCGCTGAGTTTCTCAACTCTATCCACCCACAAGGTGCGCTCCAGATACAGACTGAGCTTGGCACCCGCAGGGGCTTTCAGCTCATAGATCGAGAGCCCGCTCATCGTCTCCAGGCCCGTATCGGAGAGCGCCTTGAACTCGTCGGCGGAGAGCCGTTGATTGAGGGTGTAACCATAAACCTGAGGGCCCGCCACTCTGGGTTTGGCTTGCGAAGCGCATCCGCCCAAGGATGAAACGATGAGCGACAGGCTCACTACTGTGCACAGCCCCCTTTGCATAAAATCTCCCTGATTTCCATGAACGACTGAATAGCCTGGAGCGAGAGTACTCCAGCTCCGCCCCATCACCCAGCGAACAAGGACGCTCCATGTTGCAACCTGTGGCATCAACGATGAGGAAACCGGCTTACCCGCCGCTGGTGGCACCTGCCTGATGGCGTTGCTCGACAGCGGGCAGCATCAGGTGGTGGCTACCTGGGCAGATGCCTTGATGCTGCTGTGCCTGGCCGAGGTGCATGACGACGATGACGGCGCCGAAGCGCTGAGCGGCCAGCGCTACGGCGAAGACCTGGGCCGCAAGTGGCGCTATTGATCCTGGTGCTTCATTTACTTGCCCCTGCGCGCTGCCGGGCGCAGTAGCCGTCGCCATCATCCGGTTGCGACTGAAAATCGGTGCAGCCGCCCCCCATGAACGCGCCCAGCGCGACAAAGGGCAACAGGAGTATCGCCTGCGTGATGTCCCGGGCCTGGGCATGCGGGTCCTCGACCTTGCGCTGAAAGTCGTGCTCATGGGCTGCCGTTTCGGTTTGCAGGGTGGCCCAGAGGGTGTAGCGAAAGGCTTGTGCTCCGGGCCCCTGGCCAGCGACACGCTGACAGGCGTCCAGCGCCTGGACGGCATAGACCTCCCCCACCTGACGCGGCACTCCCGCCGGGCGGGCCTGACCGGCGTTGAAGTCATCGATCAGGGTGGTGAGCTGCATCTGGTCCGCCTGTTGGGCCGCCTGGCAATCGCTCTCGGCAGGAAACTCCCGGCTGGTACGGGCCAGCGTATCCAGCCACTTGCGGTAGTCGGTGTAGAAATCGAACTGACTGCCGTCCGGCAACACCTGCTGATACAGCTTGAGGGGCCCGATATAGTGCTTGCCGGTGTCGGTCAGCCGCTGCACCTGCTCACGGCTCAAGGGCTGATTGAGGGTGTAGCCATACACCTGCGGGCCCTCCACCGCCGGCCTGACCGGCGCCGTGGTACAAGCGCCCAGCGACGACAGGATCATCGCCAGGCTTAAAACACTGCACAGCATCCTTTGCATGACGGGCCTCAGGGCAGGTGGACGGCTCGTTGGCCAGGCGCGAGATTACGCCATTTCCCAACCGCTGTTTCGGCCAGGCTTAGCGAAGCCTTAACTGCGCAGAACATCAGGCAGCTACAAGGGTTCGGGCCATCCTGGTCCTGAGGCGCAGCCATTCACGCCCCCTATCGGGTTGACGCGCCTCAAGCGGCGCCCCACTGTTCCCACCCCGCCCCTCGAACAAGGATGCTCCATGCTTCAGCGCGTCATGCTTTGCACCCTTCTGAGCGTTTTCACCCTGCCCGCGTTCGCGGCGCCAGCCAAGGTCGAACGCCGTTGCGGCTGGTTCGAGAACCCGACACCGGCCAACGCCACCCTGACCGACCGTGACGGCGTCTGGGAAATTGCCAGCCAGGGCGGCTATCAGGCCGAAGGCGACTGGCCCACCTTCAACGACCAGCAATGGGTGCGCACCAACAACCATTACGGCTACGGCTGTGCCTGCGTCAGCGCCAGTGCTGATCCCCGGACGCATCGCCTCGACCAATTGCACAAGGCCCAGGCCCGCCCGCTGTCCGCCTGTCGCAGCGATCCCAGGCTGTATGAACCCTTGCGGGAGGAGGACGGGATTGCGGTATTACCCAAGGACTCGCCACGCTTCAAGGGCCCGGGATTCAGCCTGCAGTACCCCAAAGGCTGGAAGCTCGGCCAGACGCAGAACTGCCTCACCCTGGACCACCCGAAAAAACGCCCCCAGGAGGAATACACCCTCCACCTGTGCCTGCGACAGGGCAGCCTGGAACAGGCCGCCGAAGAGCTGTTTTTCTATCAGGAGAACGGCGTCTGGATGCGCAGCGCCGGCAGGGATGCTCCCAGCCCGGTGCAAGACCTATCAGGCCCCGGCTGGAAAGGATTGCGGGCCTATCAGACCTGCGGCATCAGCGATGAGGAAACCGGTTTTCATGCCTATGGTGGCACCTGCCTGATGGCGTTGCTCGACAGCGGGCAGCGTCAAGTGGTGGCTGACAGCGTGGGGTTCTTCCAGGATTTCGCGACACTCGACGCGATCCTGCACTCGATCCGCTTCGCCCCGGTGCCAGCGGCGCAATAGCACCCGCACTAAGGCACAGCCCGATACAGGGTTTGCAGGTGGGACAGGCGCAAGCCGCAGTGCTCCAGGTTGCGCCGGCTTTGCGAGTTCACCAGGGCAGTGGCACCCACACTCCGGGCACCGAGGGCGGCGGCCTGCTGCAAGCGATGGGCGATCAGGGCCCGGTGATAACCCTGGCCCCTGGCGGCCTTGGTGGTAAAGGCGGTGCCCAGGTAGGCCACGTCGTTGTCGGCGAGAAACAACGCCGCCCCGGCCACCGCCATGCCCTGCTCGCGCACCAGGTACAAGTACCCACGCCCCTCATTGAGCAATCCGCCGAAGGCCGCCTGATTGATCGTTCGCGCCGCAGCAGGGGTGTTGAAACTTTCGCCATGCAGCGCGCAGAAGTCTTCCAGGGTCGAGGCACTCACCGGCTCGATATCCAACAATGAAGGCGGCGCGACAATCTCCGCCAAGGGGGCGAACAACTGCCCGTGGGTCCAGCCCTTGAGGCGCTGCAACGGCTGCCCTTGCAGATCCGGGGCAGGCGCCACCTTGACCGACTCGGCGATCAAGGCGATCGCCGGGGCGTAGGCCGCGCAAGTCTGCAACAGATCGACAAGACTGCTGGCCTGTTGCCCGCAGTCGCCATGCACCCGGTTCATCATCGGACTGGGATTGCCAGCGACGACAAAGGCGCCACAGCCCGGTTCGCCATGCAAGCTGGCCCCATGGGGATTGCCCGGCAGGTTCGCCAGCCCCTGGACCCGGGTCCGCAGGTATTGGTGCTCCGCATACTCCAGCGCCAGCGCGCGACGGTGATCCATATCAGCGGCCACCTATCGGGGTTTCGCTGACCCAGGGCACGCGCACCTGTTCGGCGATGCCGGCAGCCTGCTGCTGCAAGACTTCCAGTTTCGCGCGACGCCCGAACACGCCAGTGAAATGCAGCAGCAAGCGCCCGGCAAAGCCCAGGCCGTCACCACGCTGGCGCGGGATCAGGTGCAGATGGGCATGGGGGATGTGCTGGTTGGTGGCCCGGCCATCATTGACCAGCAAGTGGGTGCCTTCGACGCCGTAGCCGGCGCGCCGTTGCGCGGCCAGCAGGCCGTCGAACACCTGATACAGGTGCTGGCGGACGAAGCCGGGCAATTGCTCGAGCTTTTCCACATGGGACTGGGGAATCAGCAGCACATGCCCCTGCCCCAACGGGTGCACGTCCATGAAGGCCATGCAGTGTTCATCACGGTAGACCACGGCCGCCGGCAAGGTGCCGGCGACGATCTGGCAGAAAATGCAGTTCATCCCTGAATCCTCAAGTGACAAGGTGCGTCCTGGCGAGCGAGGCCAATGTAACCCACCTTGTTCCTTGAACGCCCGCCTCTTCTTGGCGGGGGCGCCGAACCGGTCGGCGGATCAGTCCAGGGCCAGGTAGGCCCGGGCGTCGACCTCGATCATCACCGGCTGCCGGGTGTCCTTGAGGGTCTGCAGCAAGTCCTGCAGTTGTCCTGGGGTGTCGGCGCGATGGTGCGCCACGTGAAAGCTTCGGGCCATGGCCTGGAAATCCGGGGTGAGGATGTCCACCCCCAGCGGGGCGATGTCCCGAGCCTGCATGTAGTCGCGGATCTCGCCGTAGCACTGGTTGTTCCACACCAGCAGGATCACGCCGATCTGCGCTTCCTTGGCGGCGATCAACTCGCTGCTGGCGAACTGCAGGCCGCCATCCCCCACCAGCGCCACCACCGGGCGCTCCGGCCGTGCCAGCTTGGCCCCCATGGCCGCCGGCAAACCGTAGCCCAGGGTGCCGTAGCCACTGCCGGCATTGAACCAGCTGGCCGGTGCCGGGGCCTGATAGCCGCTGGCGCCCTGATACACCGGCTGGGTCGAGTCGCCCACCAGGATCGGGCCGCCCAGGGTGTCGCGCAGCAGGTCGAGCAAACCTTGCAGGCCTTGTTGCTTGGGCGTCCAGCCAGCACGTTCGGCCTGGTTGACCCGCTGCACGCTGTCCACGGCCCAACGCCCGCGCGAGCTGGGTTGCACCACCTTGCCCAGCAAAGCCTGCAAGCCTTCCAGGGCATCGCCCACCAGACCGACATGGGCCCGTTGCACGCCCATGACCTGCATCGGATCGATGTCCAGGCGGATCAACGAGCCCTTGAAACGCAGGGGACCGAGGCCGAAGAAGTCGTAGTCGGTTTCCCCTAGCTCAGTGCCCACCGCCAGCACCACATCCGCCTCATCGATCAGGGCCCGGCCATGGGCCGACGACTGCACGCCGTCGAGCAGCAACGGGTGAGCACAAGGCAACAAGCCGCGAGCGTTGGTGGTCAGGGCCACCGGCGCTTGCAGGCGCTCGGCCAATTGCCGCAGGACTTCGGCGCAACCCCGGGCGCCGCCGCCGGCCAGGATCAGCGGGCGATGAGCGCTGTTGAGCAAGGCCACCGCCGCGTCGACCGAAGCTCCGGCAGGCGCCGGCGCACCGGGCAGGCTGCGGGGCATCAGGTTGAGGTCGGTGGCGGGCATGTCCAGCACATCCAGGGGAATCTCGATGTGCACCGGTCGTGGCCGCGCGCACTTGAACACGGCAAAGGCCCGGGCCAGCAGCTCTGGCAATTCCGCGGGGGCTTGCAGGGTATGGCTGAAGGCGCAGACCCCGGCCACCATCGCCCGCTGGTCCGGCAGTTCATGCAGATGGCCATGACCCAGGCGCAGGTGCTCGCGACGGTTGACCGTGGAGATCACCAGCATCGGCACCGAATCGGCGTAGGCCTGGCCCATGGCGGTGAGAATGTTGGTCATCCCAGGGCCGGTGATGATGAAGCACACCCCAGGCTTGCCGCTGGCCCGGGCATAACCGTCGGCCATGAATCCGGCGCCTTGTTCGTGCCGCGGGCTGACATGCCGCAGGCGGCTGCCGTGCAGGCCGCGATAAAGCTCGACGGTGTGCACGCCGGGAATCCCGAACACCGTGTCCACGCCATAACCTTCCAGCAAACGAACCAGTGACTGGGCACAGGTGGTCATCGACTACTTCCTCTTGTTCTTATGCGCGGGCGACACCCTGCGCCCGACTGATGTCGAGGGACATTAGTCGCTGCCCCTGCGGGGCAACAATCGAAAAAAATCGTCGCGATTGCTCAATAAAATTCACGCTTTGGCGTTTCGACGCGGCTCCGGGTGCAGGCGGGTGATGCCCTGCAACTGCGACTTGACCCACTCACTGAAGGCCAGCACCACCGGGCGCTCGGCCTTGAGCAGATCGGCCACCAGGTAATAGCCGCGGTTGGACTCGATCTCGGTGGCGAACGGTTGCACCAACTGCCCCCGGGCCAGCGCCTCGCCGCTGATCAGGTTGTCGCCCATGGCGATGCCCTGGCCGGCGATGCAGGCCGACTGCACAAAGTGCGCGTCGGCGAACACGATGCCCCGGCGCACATCGACATTCGGCGCCCCGGCTGCCGCCAGCCAGACCCGCCAGTCGGAGTAGTCGATCATGTGCAGCAGCAGGGCGTGATCCAGGCTGTCGAGGGTTTTCAATCCGCCCATGGCATTCACCAGGCTCGGGCTGCACACCGGGAAATAGCGCAGGGAGACGATCTTCTGCACATGCTGGTTGGGCCAGTCGCCCATGCCGTAGGCGACGAACAGATCAACGCTGCTGTCGCTGGTGTCGCCTGGCGTGCGGGGTGACACCAGCTGCAATTCGACCTGGGGATACAGCGCCTGGAACTCGGCGATATGGGTGCACAGCCAATAGGTGGCGAACCCTGGCGGGCTGCTGATGCACAGCCGCCCGCTGACCTGCTGGCCGTCGGAGCGCTGCCCGGCCTCAAGGATATTGGCCAGCAGCAGGTGAATGTCCCGGGCATAGCGCTCGCCCTGGTAGGTGATGCGAATGCTGCGGCCCTGGCGCTCGGTCAGGGCGAACCCGAGGGTCTGCTCCAGGCTCTTGATCTGATGACTGATGGCGCTGGGGGTCAGGTTCAGCTCATTGGCGGCTTCGGCGACACTGCCCAGGCGGGCCACCGCGTCCAGCGCGCGCAGGGCGGTCATGGAGGGATAACGCATACCGATCAGGCCTCGACTGCAAGAAAACGAGTGTCCGCACCATAGCCGCAATCGTGCTCCGGCAATAGCCTTGCCCGTCGCTGAAAAAATCCCCGACTGCTGAAAAAAATTACCGGATAGGGCTAAAAATGCTCGATTGACCCCAGGCCATCGATGGCTAATTCTCCAGCCCTACCCTGTGCCGGGTGCTGCCCGGCCATCGCACAATAACAAGAGGGTCGACCCTTGCAATCGCAGCCCAACTCCGTCAATCCCGTGGTGGCGATCGATGATCTGCACAAGAGCTACGCCGATCACCACGTGCTCAAGGGTATTGCCCTGCGCGCCAATGAAGGTGAAGTGGTGTCGCTGATCGGCTCCAGCGGCTCGGGCAAAAGCACCCTGCTGCGCTGCATCAACCTGTTGGAAATCCCCTGCAGCGGCAGCCTGCGCATCAATGGTGAAGAGGTGCGTCTGAAGACCGATCGCGCTGGCAACCCGCAGGTTGCCGACCCGGCCCAGGTGGCGCGCTTGCGCACGCAATTGAGCATGGTGTTCCAGAGCTTCAACCTCTGGCCCCACCGCAGCGTGCTGGAAAACGTCATCGAGGCGCCGGTGTATGTCCTCGGTGAAGACCGCAAGGACGCCATCGCCCACGCCGAGCACCTGCTGGAAAAGGTCGGCCTGGCCAACAAGCGCGACGCCTTCCCGTCCTTTCTCTCCGGCGGCCAGCAACAACGGGTGGCCATCGCCCGGGCCCTGGCCATGCGCCCCCAGGTGCTGTTGATGGACGAGCCGACCTCGGCCCTGGACCCGGAACTGGTGGGCGAGGTGCTCAAGGTCATCCAGGGCATCGCCGAGGAAGGCCGCACCATGATCCTGGTGACCCACGAAATGGCCTTCGCCCGGGATGTGTCGAGCAAGGTGATGTTCCTCCACCAGGGGCTGGTGGAAGAAGAAGGCCCGCCGCAGCAAGTGTTCCTCAACCCGGTCAGCGAACGCTGCCGGCAATTCGTCATGGCCCAGGAAAACCGCGTCTGACGTCCCGCTTCAATCCTTGAAAACAACAACTTCGATAAAGGGTAAAGCCATGAAAAACCTGCTCAAGGTGCTCGCCACCGGTTGCCTGTTCAGCGCAATGGCCAGCCACGCGGTGGCCGCCGACAAGATCGTCTTCGGCATTGCTTTGGAACCCTACCCGCCGTTCTCGATGAAAAGCGGCAACGGCGACTGGAGCGGCTTCGAACCGGAGCTGATCAAGGCCCTGTGCGAACGCATGCAGGCCCAGTGCCCACTCAAGGAAGTGGCCTGGGACGGTTTGATTCCGGCCCTGCAATCGAGCCAGATCGATGCCATCCTCAACTCCCTGAGCATCACCGAGGAGCGCGAGAAGGTCATCGATTTCTCCGCGCCCTACTACCAGACCCCGGCCATGTGGGTCGCCGACCAGAGCCTGGAGCTGGTCACCACGCCCGAGGGCCTCAAGGGCAAGCTGATCGGCGTGCAGGGCTCGACCTCCAACGCCACCTTCGCCAAGACCTACTACGGCAAGACCTCGACCCTGCGCTACTACACCACCCAGGACGACATGATCGCCGACCTGCAGAGCGGGCGGATCGACGTGATGCTGGCCGACGCCCTGACCATCGAGCCGATCCTCAAGACCGCCGCCGGTGCTGGCCTGGCGGACAAGGGCCTGGCGCCGAAAGACCCGCTGTTCGGCTCCGGTATCGGCGTCGGCCTGCGCAAGGGCGACGGCGCCCTGCAGCAACGGATCAACAGCGCCCTGGCCTCGCTCAAGGCCGATGGCACCTACGACAAGATCCGCAGCCGCTACTTCAGCGTCGACATTTCTGCCAACTAAGCCGTCCGGCGTGCCCGTTTGCGCGGGCCGCCGGCGTTGACTGGATACGTCATGATTTCTCTGTCCGACCTTTCCCAACTGTTCGTCGCCGACGGCTGGCTCGGCGCCCTGGCCCAGGGCGCGCTGGTGTCCTTGCAGATTTCCGCCGGGGCCTTCGTCCTCGGCCTGGGCATCGGCCTGCTGGCGGCGCTGATCAAGCTCAAGGGCCCGCGTTGGCTGGTACAGCTGGCCAACGTCTACACCACCCTGTACCGGGCCATGCCCGAGCTGCTGCTGATCCTGCTGCTGTACTACGCCGGCACCGACCTGTTGAACATGGCCATGGCCGCCATGGACCGGCCGAGCGTCACGGTCAACGGCTTCATCGCGGCGGTACTGGTGCTGGGGATTGTCCAGGGCGCCTATTCGGCGGAGATCATCCGCGGCGCGATCCAGGCCATTCCCCACGGCCAGATCGAAGCGGCGCGGGCCTACGGCATCGAGCGCTGGCTGCTGGTGCGGCGCATCCTGCTGCCGAGCATGCTGCCCTACGCCATGGCCGGGCTGTCGAACCTGTGGCTGGTGCTGGTCAAGGACAGCGCGCTGATCAGCATCGTCGGTTACAGCGAGCTGCTCTCGGTGGGCAAGCAGGCGGCCGGTTCCACCAAGCATTACCTGGTGTTCTACCTGGCGGTCGCGGCCTTCTATTTCGTCATCACCCTGGTGTCCGGCCGCCTGTTCCGTGTGCTCGAACGTCGCACCAACCGCTGGCTGCCCCAGCACTAGGAGACTCGGATGGACTTTTCCTGGATCAACGGTTTTTCCACAGAGCTGCTGCGCGGCCTGGGCATCACCCTCAAGCTCCTGCTGCTGAGCGGAATCTGCGGCTTCGCCCTGGCGGTGGTGGTGGGCCTGGGCCGGGTGTCGCGCAATCCGTTGCTGCGTGCGCCCATGCAGTTCTACATCAGCGTGTTCCGCGGTACGCCGCTGCTGGTACAGATCTACATCCTCTATTACGGGGTCGGCAGCCTGTTCGCCGCCTACCCGCCGATCCGCGGCAGCTTTCTCTGGCCCTACCTGCGTGAAGGCTTCTGGTACGTGGCCCTGGCCCTGACCCTGAGTGTCGGCGCCTATGTCGGCGAAGTGCTGCGCGGCGGCCTGCGGGCCGTGCCCCGAGGCGAACTGGAAGCCGCCCGCGCCTATGGCATGGGCTACTGGCTGACCTTGCGCCGGGTCTGGTTGCCCCGGGCCCTGGAGCTGGTACGCCCGACGCTGGTGGGCGAATGCGTGCTGCTGCTCAAGGCCACCGCATTGGCCTCCACCGTGGCGGTCACCGACCTGCTCGGCGCCGCCAACCTGGTGCGCGCCCAGACCCTGAAGGTCTACGAACCGCTGCTGGCAGTGGCGCTGATCTACATCGTCCTGGCCTTTGTCATCGAACACCTGTGCGCACGCCTGGGCAACGCCTCGCAGCATCAGCGGCCCCAGCGTCAGGCCTGAACCCATTTATTGCGCGGGCAATGAGGCCCGTGAGGAGAACAGCATGCGTTACTCACCTTTCGTTCAGCGCATCAGCGGCGAATCCGTCAGCGCCTGGGACATTCACTACGCAGCCATCGAAGCCCGGGGCCGCGGCGAGGACGTGATCGTCCTCAGCGTCGGTGATCCGGACTTCGCCACCGATGCACGCATCAGCGCCGCCGCCAACGCCGCCCTGGAGCAAGGCGACACCCACTACACCCACGTCCTCGGCCGCCCGGCCCTGCGCGAGGCGATCGCCGCCAAGCAGCGGCGCCTGCTGGGGGTCGAGGTCAGCGCCGACAACGTGGCCCTGGTGGCCGGTGCGCAGAACGGCCTGTTCGCCACCTGCCTGTGCCTGTTCGGCAGTGGCGACGAAGTGCTGGTGCCCGAACCCATGTACCTGACCTACGAGGCCTGCGTGCATGCCTCCGGTGCGCAGATCGCCTGCGTCCAACAGCCGGCGGCCAACGGCTTTCGCCTGACCGCCGCAGCCCTGGAAGCCGCGCTCACCGACAAGACCCGGGGCATCGCCCTGGCCACTCCGTGCAACCCCACCGGCAACGTCTACAGCCGCGAAGAGCTGGAAGCCGTGGCCGAAGTGGCGCGCAAGCACGACCTGTGGGTGATCTCCGACGAGGTCTACGGGCAACTGACCTATGACCGCGAACACCTGAGCATCGCTTCGATGCCGGGCATGGCCGAGCGCACGGTGATCCTCAACAGCCTGTCGAAGACCCACGCCATGACCGGCTGGCGCGTGGGCTGGGTGATCGCCCCGCCCGCCCTGGTCGGGCACCTGGACAACCTGCTGCTGTGCATGCTCTACGGCCTGCCCGGGTTTATCCAGGAAGCCGCGCTCAAGGCCCTGGAGCTGGATGAAGAAGTGATCGGCAGCGCCCGCGAGGTCTATCGCCGGCGCCGCGACCTGGTGGTGGCCGGACTCAAGTCGGTGCAACTGCTCGATTGCCGCGAGCCCGAGGCCGGCATGTTCATGCTGGTGGACGTGCGCCGCACCGGGCTGTCGAGCATGGATTTCGCCTGGCAGCTGTTCCGCGCCACCGGGGTTTCGGTGCTCGACGCCCAGGCTTTTGGGGCCAGCGCCGAGGGCTTCGTGCGGATCTCCTTCACCGTCGCCGACGAAGTGCTGAAGGACGCCTGCCAGCGCATCGCCGGCTTTGTCGAAACCTTGGGGGCACAACGCTAAACAACAGCCCGATTGTGGCGAGGGAGCTTGCTCCCGTTCGGCTGCGAAGCAGTCGTAAAGGCCTGGCCCGCAGTTCAGCCATGCCCTTGCGATCGCGGCCTTTGGGGTGGCTACGCCACCCAGCGGGAGCAAGCTCCCTCGCCACAGTAGCCCGCACAACAAGAATGCAACTGAGCTTGTCGCCCACTTTTCTGCCCACCTTTGAAGGGCCCCCCTGCTTGAGAGGTTGACCCCGTGACCGCTTCCGACCAATTCAACTCCACCCATAGCGCCGTCGATCAATACGCCGAACTGGTGCTGCACAACGGCCGGATGTACACCCTCGATCCGGCCCAGCCCTGGGCCGATGCCGTGGCCATCCGCCAGGGCAAGCTGATCGCGGTGGGCAGCCTCGCCTCCCTGGCGTCGCTGATCGGGCCCAACACCCGCCAGCACGACCTGGACGGGGCCTTCTGCATGCCCGGCCTGCACGACATGCACACCCACCCGGACCTGGCCCTGGCGCCGCGCTACGCCGACGACCTGGACGTGGGCATCGAGGACCCGACTCCCGAGCAACTGGCGGCGGCGATCCACGCCTACGCCGACAGCCACCCCGGCGACGGCTGGATCTACGGCCAGTACTGGGTGCGCTACACCTTCCGCGAAGCCGGCCTGACACCGGGCCGCGAGTGGCTCGACAGCGTCATGCCCGACCGCCCGGTGGCCCTGCTGGACCGCATGTGGGGCACCATGATGGTCAACTCCAAGGCCCTGGAACTGGCCGGCATCGACCGCCACACCAGCGACCCGCGCAACGGCTACCTGGAGCGCGATGAACTGACCGGCGAACCCAACGGCCTGCTGATCGACGGCGCCTACGCCCTGATCCACGCGGCCATGCCGCCGACGCCGGTGTCGGTGCTGCGCCGCGCCTACCGCGACGGCGTGCACTTCCAGACCTCGCGCGGGGTCACCGCCACCAAGTACGTGCACGTCTGCGAGAACCGCCTGCAGGCCCTCAAGGAACTGGACGATGCCGGCGAGCTGACCCTGCGGGTGGAAGCCGCCATCAGTTGGCAGGACGACATCTTCCCGGTGCGTCGGCGCTGGGAGCTGCTCAGCGGCGAGCGGCATTTCTATCGCAGCGCGCGCCTGAGCGCCAACGCGGTGAAGTTCCACTTCGACGGCACCGTGGAGCCCAAGTCGTCCTACCTGCTGACCCCCTGGCCGGAAGAATCGAGCTGGCGCGGCAAGCTCAACCTGACCCCGGAACACATCACCGACATGGTGGTGGACATGGACAAGCGCGGCCTGCGGGTGATCGCCCACTGCACCGGCGACGGCGCTTCCGACGTGTTCCTCGACGCCGTGGCCGAAGCCCGGCGGCGCAACGGCAACAGCGGCATCCGTCACCAATGCGCCCACAGCACCCTGCTGCACCCGGGCAACCTCAAGCGCTTCCAGAGCCTGGACGTGATAGCCGAGTTCTCCCCGGCCGCCTGGTACCCGACCCCGTTCGCCAGCGGTGCCCGCTCCGGTTACGGCCAGGAGCGCCTCAAGCGCATCTATGACTTCAAGGGCGTGCTGGCGGCCGGTGGCATCGCGGTCTTTGGCACCGACTGGCCGGTGGCGTCCATCGACCCGTGGCTGGCCCTGGAAACCATGGTCACCCGGCAGAACCCGTGGAACCAGGAACCCGACACCTTCGGCGACCCCATCAGCCTGGAGCAGGCCCTGCAAGTGGCGACCCTCAACGGCGCCCACGCCATGGGCCTGGAACACCTGACCGGCAGCCTGCAAGCCGGCAAGTCGGCGGACCTGATCGTCCTCGACCGCAACCTGTTCGCCCAGGACGCGCGCAACTACATCCACCACACCCAGGTGCAACTGACCTTCGTCGAAGGGCAACTGGTCTACGACCGCCTGGGCATCTTCAGCGACACGCCGTTGCAGGCGGTGTGGGAAGGCCTGCCACCGGAGATCGAGGGCAAGGAACAATGAACAGCACCCCGAGCATTCCGGTGACCGTGGTTGCAGGCTTTCTCGGCGCCGGCAAGACCACCCTGCTCAACCGCCTGGTGCAGCGCGCCGACAGCGGCCGATTGGCGGTGATCGTCAACGACTTCGGTGAACTGAACATCGATGCGGCGATCATTGCCGAGGTCACCGACGCGGTGTACAGCCTGCAGAACGGCTGCATCTGCTGCACCGTGCAGGAGGACCTGCTGGCGCAACTGCTGAGCCTGTCCAAGCTGCGCCCGGCCCTGGAACGGATCGTCATCGAGTGCAGCGGCGTCTCCGATCCGCAGCGCATCGTGCAGACCATCGGCTACCCGCAACTGCGCAACCGCCTGCACCTGGACGCGGTGATCACCCTGGTGGACGCCAGCGGCTACCAGGACCTGGAAGGGGAAATGGCCCGGCTGTCTCGGGCCCAGGTGGCCTGCGCCGACTGGGTGCTGCTGAACAAGGCCGACCTGGTGAGCCCCGAACAGTTGCAGAGCATCCGCGCCAGCCTCGGCGGCCGCGCCCCGGTGTTCGAAACGGTGCAGGCCGAACTGCCACCCGAGCTGCTGCTGACGCCGCCGGTGCGTTCCACCGAAGTGCTGTTCAAGGCCCTGCCCCAGGCCCACGACGAGCTGTTCGAAAGCTGGGTGTGGAAAAGCTCCCGACCGCTGCAGCCCAAGGCGCTGCGCGACTGGCTGGCGCACCTGCCTGCCGACCTGCTGCGCCTCAAGGGCCTGGTGCGCCTGGAAGGCAATGAACAACCCTATTGGTTGCAGCATGTGGGCAAGCGCAGCCAGTTCACCCTGGCCACCGGGCAACCCACCGAGCATGCCGCGCAACTGGTGTTCATCGCCCGCCGGGGCAGCGATCTGCGTCAGGAACTGGAGGCCGGGGTCAGCGATACGCAGGTGCGCTGAGCTTCAAGCGGCAAGTGTTTAGCCGCAAGCGGCAGCGGCAAGCCAGTAGAGGGGGGAAAGCTTCACGTCGTCGGGTAGAAAGCGCACTATGAAACGCACTTTTTCTGACCGGCAAGGATGCTACCGATGCTCGATATTCTTCAAGGCACGCCGCTGTGGGTGTACGCCGTCTTCGCCCTGATCTGCTACTACGGCCTGCGCGCCCTCACCACGACGCGTGAGAGCCGTCGCTCGCTGCTGCTAACCCCGCTGATCCTGCTGGTCTGGTCGTTGTGGTCAGTGAACCTGGGCGAGCATGCCGTGCTGGCGCTGGGCGCTTGGGCGGGCGGCGCCGCACTGGGCAGCCTGCTGGCGCTGCTGCTGTTCTCCAGCGCCGGCGTGCTGCTGGAGTCCGACGGCGAGGCGATCCTGGTGCCCGGCACCTTGAAGATCCTCGGCATCTCGCTGCTGTTCTTCGCCGTGAAGTACTGGATCGGCTATCAAACCGCCGTGCACCCCGAACAGGCCACCAGCGTGCAGATGCTTGGTATTAGTGGCGCCGCCGCGGGCTTTACCGTTGGTCTGTTCTGCGGGCGGGCGTTCAAGCTGTACCGCAACTTCCTGCAGTTGCGGCTCAACGCCTGAAAGCCCCGCGGCCGTGCTCTTCGGGCACTGGGGAATCTTCGCTGCGCAAACCGGTCTGTAGGGACGATCCTGCCGGGCCGGTCGCTTGGTCCGTGACAATAGGGCCTCGGTCCAATAGATTAGGCGCCCCCGAAAATCCCCCCGGGCCTTTCGCGCCTCAAACCTGTTAAACCAAGTAGTGGATGTTCAATGCCTGATTCCAACACCGAAGAATCCGTAATCGCCCTGACCAACAAGGCCGAGTACGAAAACGCCATTCATCTTTCGCAACACGTGTCCCAGGCCAAGACCATCAGCGAGATGGTGCTCGACGCCTTCCACACCTCGAAAGAAAGTGACCAGATTCGCGAACTGCGTGCTGCGATTCGCCAGGCCCACGACCGCTTTGACGACGACACCGCCTATGAACTCATGGGCCAGCTCAAGCAACTCAAAGACGCCGAGGCCGCCGACCTGGCCGCCCTGGAAGACTTGAGCAAGAAATTCCCCATCAGCCGGATTCTCTCCAGCTACAAGGACGACCCGGACTTCCAGGAGCTGGTCTACGGCCTGGCCCTGAAAGTGCTGAACCAGACTCACCAGGCCATCAGCAACCCCAGCGGTGGCAAGAGCAAGGCGCGGCCGAAGAAGGAAATGGAAGTGTTCGCCATCAGCAAGGACGGCATCAGCGTCACCCTGCCGATGCGCCCGCGCTCCAAGGCCAACGTCGACCGTGAAGCCTTCGAGTTCCTCGGTTTCAGCTTTGTAGGCGAAGGTGATGAGGCGGAACTGGAAAGCGAGATGTTCCTCGACAAGAACGGCAACGAGCAACCAGCGACCCGCAAGAACATCGTCACCGCGATCCAGCAACAGACCGCGTTCGAAGGCTACAGCGCGCAACAACAGCTGTAACCCGGCACTGTAGGAGCGAGCTTGCTCGCGAAGGCGCCAGCCCAAGCTGAGCGCCGAAGAAAAAGCCCCGCACTTCGGCAGAAAGTCGGGGCTTTAACTTTTCAGCGATCCCCGTATTCGCGAATGGGATACATCGCGCAAAACGCTTCGGTCTCTCGCCGGAACTGCTCCTGCAATGCGGGCTCCAGGGTGTATTTCTGCTCGCCGTCGGGCTTCACTTGATCCAGCACCCGGCACACCAGATCGACGATCTGGCGACAGCCCTGGGGGTCCACATAGCGCTGGGCGATGGAGCCCGTGCCGATACACAAGCCATTGGCGGCAAATGACGACCGGGTTTGCCCCGGACCGGGCTTTTTGCTGACGATGATTCCACACTTCTCCAGTGCCGATTCGGCGATGGTGCCGCTGATGCCGCCACGCAGGCGCAGCAGGATCGTGTGATTCTCCGTCCCTCCTCCGACTACCTCGTAGTCCCGCGCCATGAACGCATCGGCCAGTTCATCCGCCGTGGCGCGAATCCGCCCCATGTAGGCATCGAACTGCGGGGACATGGCATAACCCAGCGCGGCCGCCTTGGCGGCAATCATGTTGACTGCGGGCGCGCCTTGCATTCCAGGGAACACCGCTTGGTCGAGAGCCCGACGAAAGCTCCACCTCAGGCCGGGCACCTTGGTGTCTGCATCGCGCCCGCAAAGAATCAGGCCGCCCCGCGGCCCGGCGAGCTGCTTGTGGGTGCAGGTGGTCGTGACATGCGCCACGTCGATCGGGCTCGGATGGCGGCCCGTGGCTACCAGCCCGGCGATGTGTGAAATGTCGGCAAGCAGGAGGGCTCCGGCTTCATCGGCGATGTCGCGAAAGCGCTGGAAGTCCACGACCCGCGAATAAGCCGTCGCACCGCAAATGATGATGCGCGGGCGATGGGCCATCGCCAGTTGGCGGACTTCCTGGTAATCGATAACGCCCTGGGACGTGGTGCCATAGCGAACGGCCTTGTAGTTGGCCTCGATAAAGCTCAGTGCGCCGCCGTGAGCCAGGTGGCCGCCATGATCCAGGGCCATGCCCAGGATCGTATCCCCGGGTTCGGCCAGGGCTGCCAGTACCTGGTAATTGGCGTTAGAAGCCGAGTGCGATTGCACGCAAGCGTATTGCGCGGCGAACAGCTCCCGAGCCCGGCGGATGGCCAGGGACTCGACCCGTTCGACGTTTTCGAACCCGCTCTGATGACGCCGGCCAGGTGCCCCCTCGACGGTGACGTTGACCAGCGCCGAGGCTGATGCCGCCAAGCTTCTGGGGCCGGCGGCGCAGGACGATGCCACCAGGGACAATGTGCGGTGTTGACGCGCGACCTCCGCGTCCAGAATGCTTGCCAGCTCGGTGTCTTCGCATCGCAGGTCGGCCAGCCCACGTCGCAGCAGGTCGGCCTGGGTCCTGAGTGGTTCAGTGTCAGCTGCCATTCTGATGTGTCCCTTCCTTGAGTGTTGCGCGCCACGAACGAAAGCACGCTTCCTGAGTATCACGTTCGTTTGTCTGCATCGGGCTTATCCGAGCCTCGGCGTCAGACTCTATAAGGCGCAACAAAATTAATCAAAGAATTAAACATCTTTCAAATTTAATGATGCTTTTCTTATCGAAGAAGGGCAGCCTCAGCCTCGCGCTACTGAGAACCTTCACTATCGAGAACCATGACGCCGAGCCTGCGGGACTGTATTGTCATGCTCGGCGCATGGGACAATTCTTCCTCGGTGACGCTGATCCCCCCTGCCGAAGGCTTGATCACTCAAGAAACCGACTGCAAAAGCCCCAGGATGGAGGCAGTCCGGCTAAAGGAGCATAGGTTGGTACAGGCAACGAAAAATCCGGCATACATTGGCCGCATCGGTCTGACCGATCTCGTCTCGGCGTCGGGCAACTGCATGCCTGGCACAGCTCTATAAATTTAAAAGATTCAATGGGTTACGGCCAAAAGGAAGTGGTGAGTATCTGATGCACAAAAGAGAAAGAACCGAGCATTTAAAAAGCAACATCAAGTACCTGATAAAAAGCCGTGGTGAGACACAACTGTCTTTATGCAACGCCAGTGGCCTGACCAGAACGACCATTTACAACATTCTGGAGGGCAAGGTCACCAACGTACAGCAGTCCACCATTCGAAAAATCTCTGATTTTTTCGGCGTCTCCTACGAAGAAATAGAGACTGTCGACTTTGAAGAAAAGGAGATCATCGAGAGCAGCATTTCCCCTCAAGGAAACATGAACCCAGCGGCTGTTCCGATCATCAAGGAGAGCCTGCTGATAGCCAATATGAACAAACGAATTGGGGAACTGGCGACGCTCTATCCATTGACTTACTACTTCGGCACTTCCTACAACCTGATAGCGGTACTGCTGGAGAACGAAATCAGTGGCATGAATGAACCCGGCGATCTGTTGATCGTACAAAAGGGCTCATCGACCGACGACACAGAAAAACTGATTTACGACAAACTGGCAGGAAAGCTGCTTATCTTGAATGATGTTTGTTTCGATTCAGATCGCGTGATTGTAGTGGGCGATATCATTGAGGAGCGGTTCAATGACGGCCCATGAAAGCGAAATAGAAAATAGCAAATACAAGCTTCTGGGTTTCGAGAACAATAAAAAACTTGCTGTAATCATGATCATCGCCACAGGCAAGGTCATCAGAATCAAGCTAAGAGAGGTACTGAACAGTGAAATAATGGATAACCTGAACAAAACGGAAATCAAGAATCTGTATCGCAAGCTCTATTCCCAGGGAGACACACTAACCGCATACGATCTGAATGATCGCCATGAAAACTCATGGATGATCTATATCATCCTGAACTTACTGCTCGTCACATTTTATATATTCACCAGCATTGCAGCGACAAAACCCATTTACCTGGAGTCGCTGGACATCATCATTACTCCTGGCACATTCCTTTACTCCATCACTTTTTTGATCGTCGACTTGTTAAATGAGAACTTTGGGCTGCGGCTAGCCAGAAGAGCCATTTTCTTTGCGTTTGCCAGCACATCCACGGTATTCATCCTGCTCTACGGTTCGACCTTCCTGCCAGGGATGCCCGGCTGGAAGCTGGAAACACCTTACAATGATGTGATCATTCAGGTGTCATCCGTACTGGTAGCGTCCTCTGTTTCGTTTCTTGTTTCTGAAAACATAAACTCATACTTGCTGTGCAAGATAAAAGAGCTGACAAACTCCAGATTTTTGTTCTTGCGAATATTCCTGAGTACATTCTTCGCGGTCATTATCGACAGCTTTCTGTTTTGCTATATCGCCTTCTATGGATTGATGAAGAACAGCGACATCCTGAACATGATCCTCTTTCAGATTGCGATAAAAGTATTTTTTGCGCTCTTCAATATCTTGCCTGCTTATGGCGCAAGATCACTGTTCAAGAGATACATGAGCAGCAACCAGACAAAATGATCTGGCACTGAGTATCATCCCGAATCCCGCCAATAGGTTCTAAATAAAAAACCCCGCCCTTCTCTCGAAGACGGGGTTTTCTCTGCTCGGACGACCAATCAGTCCGAGGTCATGCTACCGGCCATGCGCCGCAGGATATGCCCCTGGCCTTTGATGCAGTGCAGGATCACCGCCGCTACATGGCCCACGATCAGTACCAGCAAGGTCCAGCCCAGGAGGCCATGGAAGCTGTTGCCCAGGTCGGTCATCCACTGGATCTTCGGCCCCTCGAAGCCGCTCATCACCGGCAGCCCGAAGGCGGAAAAGGCTCGCCCGGAACCGTACTGGCGCAGCAGCCCGAGAAACGGAATGGCGAACATCCCCGCATACAGCAACCCATGCCCCAGGCGCGCGGCCAGGTTCAGGCTCGGCGGTCGACGATGGCGGTTCAGCAGGCTCCAGAGCAGCCGCACCAGCAACAGCCCCATCAATAGCAGCCCGACTTGCTTGTGGGTCGGCCAGAGGAACTTGTCCAGTGCCGAATCCTCCAGCAGGTAATGGGCGGCGGTCGAGCAATAGATCCAGGCAAAGGCCAGCGCCATGGCCCAGTGCAACCCACGACTGACCGCACCGTAACGCGCCTTGGAGTCGTTCATTTCAATACGGCTTTGCATCACATCCACTCAGGTTCATCCACGAGCGGCGCATTTTACCCGGCCAGGTGGAGCCTTCGGCCCGAAAAGCTTTAAATGATGTGACCGTCGCCCACGCCACATGAAAAAAGCCCCGCGCTTCTCTCGAAGGCGGGGCTTTTCTGTAGCCTGGTCAGCTTAGTGCGCGTAGGTCAGCAACAGCTCGGTCGGGGCCTTGAAATCCACCGACATCATCACGCTCAGCGCGGTGATGGTGAAGATCGAGAACACGAAGAGCTTGCGCGCCCACACGGTGTCATCCACGGCCTTGTAGCCGGTCCAGGCCATGTACAACCAGTACATGCCCATCGCCGCCGCTACCGCCAGGTAGCTCATGCCGGCGTAACCGCTGAAGGTCAGCATCAGGGTCGCCACCAGGAACGCCAGGATGTAGAGCAGGATGTGCTTCTTGGCCACGCGAATCCCACGTTTTACCGGCAGGACCGGAATCGATGCGGCCAGGTAATCGTTGAAGCGGAAGATCGCGATGGCGTAGGAATGCGGCATCTGCCACAGGCTGAACATCACCAGCAGGGTCAGCGCGGCCATGTCGAAGCTGTTGCTCACGGCCACATAACCGATCACTGGCGGCATGGCCCCGGACAGACTGCCCACCAGCGTGCCGTGAACCGACTTGCGCTTGAGGTACAGGCTGTACAGGCCGACGTAGATGACAAAGCCGATGACCGCGAACAACGCGGCCAACGGGTTGGCCACGTAGTACAGCAGGGCCACGCCGGCGATCCCGAGGAGGGAGGCATAGACCAGGGCCACTTCCAGGGAGATCAGGCCCTGGACCAGCACGCGGTTCTTGGTGCGCTCCATCTTCAGGTCGATGTCACGGTCGATGCAGTTGTTGAACACGCAACCGGACGCTACCACCAGCGAGGTGCCGATCATCGCGGCCAGGAAGATGGCCAGATCGACATGCCCTTTCGAGGCCAGGAAAAACCCGCCTGCCACAGAAAGCACGTTACCGAAAATGATCCCCGGTTTGGTGATTTGGATAAAGTGCTTGAGCGACATCGGGTCTACCTCACTTGGCCATCATGACGGTGTGGATGCTGAACATGATCCACAACGACAGACCAACCAGCAGAACAATGACCAACGCGGCGAAGATGAACGCCACCACGTTGTTGCGCTGTGCCGCGGAACGGTCCAGGTGCAGGAAGTACACCAGGTGCACCAGCACCTGGATCACTGCGAACGCCAGGACGATCCACAGGGTCACGTCTTTAGGCAGCGACGGGTACATCACCAGACCAAACGGGATCAGCGTCAGGATGACCGACAGGATGAAACCGATGGCGTAGGACTTGACGCTGCCGTGGCCGGCTTCGTCGTGGGAGTGTGTGTTGGCCATTTACATAGTCCCCATCAGGTAAACAACGGTGAATACGCAGATCCACACCACGTCCAGGAAGTGCCAGAACAGGCTCAGGCAGCTCAGACGGGTCTTGTTGGTCGCCGTCAGGCCGTTTTTCTGCACCTGGTACATCATGATCGCCATCCAGATCAGACCGCTGGTCACGTGCAGACCGTGGGTACCGACCAGGGTGAAGAACCCGGACAGGAAGCCGGAACGGCTAGGGCCGTAGCCTTCGGAGATCAGCAGGTGGAACTCGTTGATCTCCATGCCGATGAAGCCCAGGCCGAACAGGAAGGTCATGGCCAGCCAGCCCAGTACCTGCTTCTTGTTGCCCCGGAAGAACGCCAGCATGGCGAAGCCGTAGGTGATCGAACTGAACAGCAGCAGAGCGGTTTCGCCCAGTACGTAAGGCAGTTCGAAGATGTCGTGGCCCGACGGGCCACCCGCAACGTTGTTCACCAGTACCGCGTATACCGCGAAGATCGACGCAAACAGAATGCAGTCGGTCATCAGGTAGAGCCAGAAACCGAATACGGTCATCTCGCCCGAGTCGTGGTGATGGTCATCGTGCCCATGGTCATCGACATGGGCGTGTCCAGCATTGGTCACTAAGTTCGACATGGATTAAGCCTGTTCCAACGAGGTTTCAACACGGGTAGCCGGGATCTTGTTCTCCGATACCAGACGCTTGTGCTGTTCGGCTTCGATGCGCTCGATCGTCTCGACCGGCACCATGTAGCCTTGATCATCACGGGCAGCGTGGATCGCGAAATAGATCACGGTGCCGGCCAGGCTTGCGATGGCCATCCACCAGATGTGCCAGATCATGGCGAAACCGAACACGGTCAGCAGAGCACCCATGACCAGACCGGTAGCGGTGTTGTTGGGCATGTGGATCGGCTGGTAGCGGCCTGGCTGCGCGTAGGCAGTGCCGTCTTCCTTGGCTTCGGTGAACGGGTCGATGCCTTCGGCTTTCGGCAGTACCGCGAAGTTGTAGAACGGTGGTGGCGACGAGGTCGACCATTCCAGGGTGTGGGCGTTCCATGGGTCGCCGGACACACACATGTTCTGCTTGCGGTCACGCACGCTGACGTACAGCTGGATCAGCTGGCAGGCGATACCCACGGCGATCATCACCGCACCCACCATGGCCACGTACAGGTATGGCACCCACTCAGGGTTGGTGGTGGCGTTCAGACGACGGGTCATGCCCATGAAGCCCAGTGCATAGAGCGGCATGAAGGCGACGAAGAAGCCGGAGATCCAGAACCAGAACGCCGCCTTGCCCCAACCTTCGTGCAGCTTGAAGCCGAAGGCTTTCGGGAAGTAGAAGCTGAAGCCGGCGATGTAGCCGAATACCGCGCCGCCGATGATCACGTTATGGAAGTGCGCGATCACGAACAGGCTGTTGTGCAGAACGAAGTCGGCACCCGGGATGGCCAGCAGTACGCCGGTCATGCCGCCGATGGCGAAGGTCACCATGAAGCCCAGGGTCCACAGAACCTGGCTGGTGATGCGCAGACGGCCGTGGTAGATGGTGAACAGCCAGTTGAACAGCTTCACCCCGGTCGGGATCGAGATCAGCATGGTCGCCAGGCCGAAGAAGGCGTTGACGCTGGCACCCGAACCCATGGTGAAGAAGTGGTGCAGCCAGACCATGAAGCCCAGGATCGAGATAGCACCGGAAGCGTAGATCATCGAGTGGTGGCCGAACAGGCGCTTGCCGGAGAAGGTCGAGATCACTTCGGAGAAGATACCGAACGCCGGCAGGATCAGGATGTACACCTCGGGGTGACCCCAGGCCCAGAACAGGTTCACGTACATCATTGGATTGCCACCAAGTTCATTGGTGAAAATGTGGAAATCCATGTAACGGTCAAGCGTCAGCAGTGCCAGGGTGGCGGTGAGGATCGGGAACGAAGCCACGATCAGCACGTTGGCCCAGGTGCAGGTCCAGGTGAAGATCGGCATGTCCATCATCTTCATGCCCGGGGTACGCATTTTCAGCACGGTGGCCAGGAAGTTGACCCCCGTCAGCGTTGTCCCCAGACCCGATAGCTGTAGCGCCCAGATGTAGTAGTCCACACCCACGCCCGGGCTGTATTGCAGGCCCGACAGCGGCGGATAGGCAACCCAGCCGGTCTTGGCGAATTCGCCGACACCCAGGGACAGGTTGATCAGCACCACGCCCGATACCAGCAGCCAGAAGCTCAGGGAGTTGAGGAACGGATAGGCCACGTCACGCGCGCCGATCTGCAGCGGCACGACAAGGTTCATCAGGCCGGTGAAGAATGGCATCGCCATGAAGATGATCATGATCACACCGTGGGCGGTGAAGATCTGGTCATAGTGTTCAGGTGGCAGGTAGCCAGGCGAACCCTCGGTGGCCATGGCCAGCTGGGTACGCATCATGATGGCGTCGGCGAAGCCACGCAGCAGCATGACCATGGCGACGATGATGTACATCACACCGATTTTCTTGTGGTCGACGGACGTCAGCCACTCGGTCCACAGGTAGGTCCACTTCTTGAAGTAGGTGATTGCCGCGAACAGCGCCACACCACCGAGCAGAATCATGGCAACGGTCACCATGACGATCGGCTCGTGGAACGGTATCGCTTCCAGACTTAATTTACCAAACATCGTTTACTCCTCTGCCCCGGCAGCTGAATGCGAACTCACGTCCATCCCTTCGGTTGCGGCCACTTCCTTTTCTTTCTTCTCGTGCTTGAGCGGCTTGCCCGGTTTCATGCCTTCATACTTGTCGATGACGGTCTGGAACAGGTTCGGCGCGTAGGCGGAGTAGAGCTCGACAGGATTGTTCTGGCTCGGCTTGGAAAGGGCTTCGTATTCAGCGGTGTCCAGCTGTTTAGGTGCCTTTTTGACTTCGTTTACCCAGGCGTCGAAATCTTCCTGACTGGTAGCGATCGCTTTGAACTTCATGCCGGTGAAACCCGCGCCGCTGTAGTTGGCGGAGATCCCTTCAAGTTCGGTGTTCTGGTTGGCAATCAGGTGCAGCTTGGTGGTCATGCCCGCCATTGCGTAGATCTGGCCACCCAGGCCCGGGATGAAGAACGAGTTCATCACGGTGTCGGAGGTGACACGGAAGTTCACCGGGGTATGGGCCGGGAACACGATCTTGTTGACGGTGGCGATGCCCTGGTCGGGGTAGATGAACAGCCACTTCCAGTCCATGGCGACCACTTCGATGGTCACCGGCTTGGCGTCGGACTCCAGCGGACGGTACGGGTCCAGGGCGTGGGTCGACTTGTAGGTGACATAACCCAGGGCAATGATGATCAGCACCGGAACCAGCCACACCGCGATCTCGATCTTGGTGGAGTGGGACCACTTGGGCGCGTAGGTCGCGTCCTTGTTCGAGGCGCGGTATTTCCAGGCGAAGGCGAAGGTCATGATGATGACCGGCACAACCACCAGCAGCATCAGGATGGTGGCGGTGATGATCAGGTTTCGTTCATCCAGACCAACCTGACCTTTGGGATCAAGCAGGGTCCATTTGCAGCCTCCCAGCATTAACATGCCGAGCAGCGGCAATAAGCCTAGTAATCTGGGGTACCTGTTTTTACTCATCTCACGACCTCTAAAGCAGCTTGCGCAATGCAGTTGGGTTTTGATCGCCAACACTTCACCCTGCCAAGGGTTGGCATTTTTCTTCAATTGAATAAGGGCCTGCCCGTTGCGTTAAACGCTCAACGACACATCCCGGGCTAGCAGTGGTTCTTATTCGATCTCGTGGTCAAAGGCCTTGTTACAGACCAATTCCATTTGGTGCGGAAGTTTGGAAGGCGCCGACACCCGCAGTCGCACGGAGCGCTCAATCCGCCCCTCGACCGTCCTCGTGTGCTCAGGGATGAGCAGCGTCGGAAATTCAGTGCGGGCGATTGTAGATATGTCGCGTTTTATAAACCATGTCTTATCCCGAAATAATTTTTATCCCCCGGCGCAACAATCCCTCATGATTATTGCGAAGGATCAGAATCATATCGATTTTCATTCTCAATAAAAAGCCGCAAAAGGGACTTCCTACGCCCCCTTGGAACAGGCTGTACGAGCGACTGAAAGCCGCCTTGGATAGGGCTTCAACCCTTGTAATACGGGCTTTGTAAAGAGATGTATAGATAGCAGGCTATGGATTTGACCCAGCCTGGCGATTTACACAAAGTGACAGACTTCAGGGGAACCGATGGCCCGATATGCAGTCTGTAGCCAGCCTCTCTCCGCCCCCGTGCGACCGCGACAGTGTGACAACATGTCGCACTTTTGCCGCCCCTTCACTTGCTGCAAATCACGGACTTTTCAACAGCCGGATAATCGACATGAAAAAGCCCCGGCCCCTGTTGAGGGACCGGGGCTTTTCCGGGTGAATCAGTAGGTTTTCTTGCGATTGCGCACGACGCCCAGGGGCACCAGGATCACCGTCAGCACGAACGCCAACAGCGCCCATTGCGCCAGGGACAGGCCGAGGATCGGCGGGTACGGCGTGGAGCAGAAACCGTCCACCTGGAAGACCAAGGGAAAGATGCTCGCCAGCGGCAGGCCGTCGACGAAGGGCTGCAGCACATCGATGCCGCAGCTCACCGCCGGGTAGAACTGGGTGTACACATGGTGCCCGGCCACCCCGGCCCCCGCGATGGCACTGATAACCACCAGGGTTTCCATCACGGTGACCCCACGTCGCGAACTCAGGGCCGCCCCGATGAAGGCGAACAGAGCGATCAGCAGCAGGGCATAGCGCTGCAAGATACACAGCGGGCAAGGCGCCTCGCCCAGCACCACCTGCATGTACAGGGCCCCGCCGATCAGCGCCAGGCAGATAATCCCCAGCAGCACCAGGAAGCGCCGTTCACGCCCTAAACGCAGTCTGTCGTCACTCATCCCTATTCCTTTTTCTGTTGTCTGCTCAACCGCCGTAGCCGTGCTTGCCGCGCCAGCCCGCCGATTGAATTGCGAAGTTGATCTGATTGCCATCGGGTGCCCGGAAGTCTACACGCTGATCATGACCTTTGAATGCACTGCTTCGAAGGCAATACCCAAGGTTTACGGGCCTCAGGGGCACACCATGAAAGGACGGTGATGGCTGCGCCATCCCGGCATCGGGGGGAATTAACGCCAGGCAGGTTAAGCAGGGATTAACAACCCAGCCCCGTTGCGGGGCCAGGTTGTGCAGGAGCCAGCCGGGTTATTCCAGGGCCGCCGCCGGGCCGAAGAACTCATAGCGGCTCTGTTGCTCGGGAATGCCCAGGGCCTTGAGGTGGCGCTTGATGGCCGCCATGAACCCCTTGGGGCCGAGGAAGTAGGCGTCCAGATCGCGCTGCTCCGGCAACCAGTCGGCCAACTGCTCCCGAGTCAGCAGCCCCAGCTTGTCCGCCGCCGGGCTGACACCGTCGTCCTCGGCGTAGCAGTAGAAGCGCTTGAGCTGTGGATAACGCTGGGCCAGTTCGTCGACCCAATGACGGAACGCATGCACCTGGCCATTGCGCGCGCAGTGGATGAAATGCACCGGGCGCTCCGTGGCCAGGGCCGCCTCCAGCATCGGCAGGGTCGGCGTGATGCCCACGCCGCCACTGATCAGCACCAGTGGCTTGTCGCTTGGCTTCAAGGTGAACTCGCCGGCAGGCGGGAACAGCATGATGCTCGTGCCTACCACGCATTGGTCATGCAGGTAGTTGGAAACCACGCCCCCGGGTTCGCGCTTGACGCTGATGCGGTACTGCCCCTGGCTGCAAAGTGCCGACAGCGAATAGTTGCGCCGTACTTCCTGACCGTCGATGAACAGCTGCAAGCCGATGTACTGGCCCGGCTCGGCGGCGAGGATCGGCCCCTGATCCTGCGGCGCGAAATACAAGGAAGTGATTTCCGCACTCTCCTGCACCTTCTGCACCAGCTTGAATGCCCGCGCGCCACGCCAGCCGCCCGGAGCCTGGGCCTTCTGGTCGTAGATCGCGGCCTCGGCGCCGATCAGGATATCCGCCAATTGGTTGTAGGCCGCGCCCCAGGCATTGATCACCTCAGGAGTGGCAATCTCGCTGCCCAGCACCTCGGAAATGGCCCGCAACAGGCAGCCCCCGACAATGGGGTAATGCTCCGGCAGGATCTGCAGGGCCACATGCTTGTTGATGATCTTGGCCACCAGATCCCCCAGTTGATCCAACTGGTCGATATGCCGGGCATACATCAGTACCCCGTTGGCCAGGGCGCGGGGCTGATCGCCACTGGCCTGGTGCGCCTGGTTGAATAGCGGACGCACCTGGGGGTACTCGGACAGCATCATCCGGTAGAAGTGGGTGATCAGCGCTTCACCACCACTCTCCAGCAGGGGCACGGTGGCTTTGATGAGGGTGCGATCTTGAACGCTTAGCATAAGGACAACTCCTGGACTTTATGACTGCTTGCAGGTTTCTCTTATCCAGTCAGTTTTCATGCCAAGATTAAAATCGTTATATATCAACAACTTAAAATTAAGTTAGTCATAAAGACACCCATGCATTTATAGTCATTAAGACTAGACGGAGTCATTATGACCGCAAAATCCCTACTCACGACCCTGCTCCCCCTGGTCTCCGACCTGTCCCGGGAACTGCCTGAGGGCGAACGCTACCGCCGCCTGCTGGAAGCCTTGCGCGCCTTGCTGCCCTGCGATGCCGCCGCGCTGCTGCGCCTGGATGGCCAATGGCTGGTGCCACTGGCCGTGGACGGCTTGAGCACCGATACCCTGGGCCGCCGCTTCAAGGTCAGCGAGCACCCGCGCTTTGCCGCCCTGCTCGCCAGCCCCGGCCCGACCCGTTTTGCCAGCGACAGTGAGCTGCCCGATCCCTATGACGGCCTGGTGGAAGGTCTTGACGAGCACCTGGAAGTCCATGACTGCATGGGCTGCCCGCTGTTCGTCGATGAGCGGCCCTGGGGCCTGCTGACCCTCGACGCCCTGGATCCGCAGCGTTTCGAGCCCATCGAGCTGGACGCCCTGCAGGCCTTCGCCAGCCTCGCCGCGGCCACGGTCAGTGCCGCCGAGCGCATCGAACGCCTGGCTCTGCGGGCCGAAAACGAACATCAACGGGCCGAGGTCTATCGCCAGGCCAGCGGACAGCAGCGCGAGATGATCGGCCAGAGCAAGGCCCACAAGCGCCTGCTTGAAGAAATCAGCCTGGTGGGCGGCAGCGACCTGACGGTACTGATCACCGGTGAAACCGGCGTCGGCAAGGAGTTGGTGGCCCAGGCCATTCACGCCGCCTCGCCCCGGGCCGAACAGCCGCTCATCAGCCTCAACTGCGCGGCCCTGCCCGACACCCTGGTGGAAAGCGAACTGTTCGGCCATGTGCGTGGCGCCTTCACCGGAGCCACCCAGGATCGCCGGGGCAAATTCGAGCTGGCCAATGGCGGCACGCTGTTTCTCGATGAGGTGGGCGAGCTGTCGCTCACGGTCCAGGCCAAACTGCTGCGGGTCTTGCAGAGCGGACAGTTGCAGCGCCTGGGTTCGGACAAGGAGCATCAGGTGGACGTGCGCCTGATCGCCGCCACCAACCGCGACCTGGCCGAGGAAGTGCGCAGCGGACGCTACCGTGCCGACTTCTACCACCGCCTCAGCGTCTACCCGCTGCGCGTGCCGGCCCTGCGCGACCGGGGTCGCGATGTACTGCTGCTCAGCGGCTACTTCCTGGAACAGAACCGTTCGCGCATGGGCCTGGGCAGCCTGCGACTCAGTGCCGACGCGCAGCAGGCGCTGCTGGGCTACAACTGGCCGGGTAACGTTCGCGAGCTGGAACACCTGATCGGTCGCAGCGCCCTCAAAGCCTTGGGCAACTGCCGCGAACGACCGAGGATTCTCAGCCTGGATGCAGCCGACCTCGACCTGCCCGGGCTCAGCGAAAAAGCCCCCACCGCCCTCGCCCCAGCCCTGGAAAGCCTGACGCCGGCGCCCCTGGACGGCGACCTGCGCCAGGCCACCGAACGCTATCAACGCCAACTGATCAACGCCTGCCTGGAACGGCATCAGCACAACTGGGCCGGTGCCGCCCGTGAGCTAGGCTTGGACAGAGCCAACCTCAGCCGCCTGGCCAAGCGCCTGGGCCTGCGCTAGACACCAGGGTTGGGTGGTGGGAGCTGGCTTGCCAGCGCAGGGCACAGAACAGATCCCGTGCCCCGCCCTGCGCCGACGGAAAGCAGGAACACCGCTAAAGCCTGCCTTGAATACGTCGATAACCCGTTATCAATGGTGCTGCGTGGGTCGAGCCACACGCCAACTTTTCAGAGAAGGTTTTTATGTCCTCCAACAAAGCCCGCGCAGATTCGCTTTCGCTTCTGCTGTTTACCTTGCGCAGCGGCAAGCTGATGGCGATCAACCTGCTTAAAGTCAGTGAAATCATTCCCTGCCCGCCGCTGACCAAGCTGCCGGAATCCCACCCCCATGTGAAAGGCATCGCCACCCTGCGCGGCAACTCGCTGTCGGTGATCGACCTCAGCCGGGCCATTGGCGAGCGCCCTCTGGCCGACCCGGACAACGGCTGCCTGATCGTCACCGACGTCAGCCGCTCCAAGCAGGGCCTGCACGTGCAGGCGGTGAGCAAGATCGTGCATTGCCTGACCACCGATATCCGCCCGCCGCCCTTTGGTTCCGGCGGTATCAAGTCCTACATCACCGGCGTGACCCAGGTGGACGGCACCCTGGTGCAGGTGCTGGACATCGAGAAGGTGATCCACGGCATTGCCCCGGCCCAGATCGAGATGGCGCCCACCGAACTGAGCATGGAAGACGCCGAAGCCCTGGGCAACGCGCGGATCCTGGTGGTGGACGACAGTCAGGTGGCGCTGCAGCAATCGGTGCACACCCTGCGCAACCTCGGCCTGCAATGCCACACCGCCCGCAGTGCCAAGGAGGCCATCGACTGCCTGCTGGAACTGCAGGGCACGGCCAACGAAATCAACCTGATCGTCTCGGACATCGAGATGTCGGAAATGGACGGCTACGCCCTGACCCGGACGCTGCGGGAAACCCCGGACTTCGCTCACCTCTACGTGTTGCTGCACACCTCCCTGGACAGCGCCATGAACAGTGAAAAAGCGCGTCAGGCCGGGGCCAATGCGGTACTCACCAAGTTCTCTTCGCCGGAACTGACCCGCTGCCTGATCGACGCCGCCAAAACCATCGCCAGCCAGGCGGCCTGAACCATGAGCGAAATCCACTGCCTGCTGCTGCGCCGCGATCTCACCCGCACGCTGGCCGTTGCGCAGTGGCCGCCCGGTGTCACCCTGCTGCACTACCAGCCCGAGCTGGCTGCCCAGGTGCATCAGCTGATGCACCTGGGCTACCAGGATGGCGGTGGCAGCGTGCCGACCCTGGAGCGCTGGCGCCAGTCCTTCGAAAGCGATGCCGAATACGATCCGCAACTCTGTCTGCTGGCCCGGGATGCCAGCGGGCTGATCGGTGTCGCCCAATGCTGGACCAGCGCCTACATCAAGGACCTGGTGGTGCATCCCCGCGCCCGTGGCCAGGGTGTGGGGCGGGCCCTCCTCGAGCAGGCCTTCGTGATGTTCGCCGAACGCCGGGAAGGCTTTGTCGATCTGCGGGTTCTGGAAGACAACCGGCGAGCCCGCCGTTTGTATGAAAGCGCCGGCATGCAGATCCTGCGTCGCGAGCGCGTGCCCCAGGGTTCCTGAACACCGGCACGCCCCCCCCCCCGCCAGCCGCGGAGGGTGGCGTGCAACTTGCTTGGCCCCCTGCTCCAGCCGCGCCGACGTGTTTTTTTCGACGCGATCCCCATCGCCCCAGAAGGGTTCCACGATCCATGAACACCCAGTTTTCCTGCGTTGGTTGCGGCAAGTGCTGCAGCGATCACCACGTGCCCCTGACCCTCACGGAAGCCCGGGCCTGGGCGGCTGACGGCGGTCAGGTGATCGTTCTGGTGGAAGCCTTCCTCGGCACTGGCCTGGGCTTGCCAGTGGCGCAGCGCGACCATGCACAACGCCGCTCCTGCCGGGTGTTCAGTGGCAGCGCCGAGGCCTATGTGGCGATCACTTTCGCCGCCTACAACGTCGGCCCCTGCCGGAATCTTGACGAAGAGTCGCGCTGTCGCATCTATGAACGGCGACCGCTGGTGTGTCGCATCTATCCGATGGAAATCAATCCGCACATTCCGCTCAATCCATTGGCCAAGGACTGCCCGCCGCATTCGTGGGAACAGGGTCCGCAACTGATCCTCGGCGGTGAACTGGTGGACCCGGAACTGGCGGAGCTGATCGCGCGCTCGCGCCAGGCCGACCGTGACGACATCCAAGCCAAGGAAGCCATCTGCGCCTTGCTGGGAATCCGCACCACGGCTCTCAAGGGCGACGGTTTCACCGCCTACCTGCCCGACATCAATGCCCTGGCCACGGCCATCGACCAGGTCTGCGCCGCCGCCCCGCAGACCGCGAGCCAGCCTTGGCGCTTTCACCTGTCCGGCGACGACATCGCCAGCCAGGTCCTGGCCGCCGGAGCCCAGGTGGTCAGCACCGCCGGCCTGGACTACGCCTTCATCTCCCTGCGCGCCGCCTGAGTCAATCGCGGCGGCCTAGCCACGCTTGTGCCAGAACTCATGGGCCAGCTGGCGCAGGTCCCCCGCCAGCCCGGCCACATCGCCTGAGTTGACGTGGCTGAGCTGGCCGGCACTGACCGTCACTTCGCAGGCATTGCGAATACCGATGATGTTGCGGTTGATGTCCTCGCTGACCGCACTCTGCTCTTCCACTGCCGCAGCAATCTGCAGGCTCATCTCGGTGATCTGGTTGACCCGCTGGCTGATGCCGTCCAGGGCCACCGCTGCGCGCTGGGCCTGATCGACGCTGCTTTCCACGTGCGCACTGCTGTGCTGCATGGCCTCCACCGCATGGCGTGCCGCATTTTGCAGGGTGCTGATCATGCGCTGGATCTCGTTGGTGGAATCCTGGGTCCGCTGGGCCAGGCCACGCACCTCATCGGCCACCACGGCAAAGCCGCGTCCCTGCTCGCCGGCCCGCGCCGCCTCGATGGCCGCATTCAGGGCCAGCAGGTTGGTCTGTTCGGCAATGCTGCGGATCACCTCCAGCACCCCGGAAATGTCCGAGCTGTGGCCTTCCAGTTGATGGATGACCTCGGTGGCCCGCTCCAGCTCGCTGGCCAGGCGCAACACCGCGCTGCGGCTTTCACCCACCAGTTGATGCCCTTCGCGGGTTTCGCTCTCCGCCTGATCGGCGGCCTCAGACGCCTGCTGGGCATGGGTGGCGACCTCGGCCACGCTGGCGGCCATCTGATGAATGGCCGCGGCCACCTGATCGGTTTCCGCCTGCTGCTCCAGGGTGCTGTTATGGCTGCTGTGCAGATGCTCCACCAGCTCCGCGGCATGCCCGGCCAGGCGCTGGGAAGCATCGCCAATCCGCCCCACCACGGCTCCAACCTGGGCTTCGAGCATCTGCAGGGCGAACTCGAT
Organism: Pseudomonas sp. TKO26; assembly: GCF_003225665.1. NCBI lineage: Bacteria > Pseudomonadati > Pseudomonadota > Gammaproteobacteria > Pseudomonadales > Pseudomonadaceae > Pseudomonas > Pseudomonas sp. TKO26. Next base: position 178,158 of record NZ_QKLN01000001.1, on the reverse strand, counting down.
ACGTCCGAATTCGTCCGCACGACCGGTGTAGATGCCCTGGCTCAGGGGGTTGTCGCCGATCTGCCGGGCGCGCTCGGCCAGGCGATCCAGCGGGCGCATTTGTACACCGACCGCCACTAGGCTCAGGCACCAGCCCATAGCCATCACCGTGCCCTGGAGCATCCAGGACTCGGGCAGCAGCCATGCTGAAACTCCGAAACTGCCGATAAAACCGGCGCTGATGGCGGCCCACAGGCGCAAGCGCAAGCTCATGACCGGCAGCAGGCTCCACCATGAAGGCCCGCCCTCCCTGAGCCGGGCATAAGCCTGCTCGGCGGCGGCGATCTGTTGCGGGCTGGGCTTGGTGCGCACCGATTGGTACTCCACCGCCTGACCGTCCCGCGTCACCGGGGTGACGTAGGCGCTGACCCAGTAGTGGTCACCGTTCTTGCAACGGTTCTTGACCATGCCCATCCACGAGCGGCCGCGCTTGAGCGTGCGCCACATATGGCCGAAGGCCGCCGCGGGCATGTCCGGGTGACGCAGCAGGTTATGCGGCGAGCCCAGCAGTTCTTCGCGGGTGTAGCCGCTGATCTTGATGAAATCAGGATTGGCGTAGGTGATCGCGCTGGTCAGATCGGTGGTCGAAAGGATGTTCGCATCAGGGGCAAAGTCCACGTTTCGCCCAGTAACCGGCAGGTTGATCTTCATGGCAAGCGCGCTCGTAATTGTTAGGAGGAGTCGGCAGGGCTGCTGACTCTAAGCGCACTGATGCCACAAATACTGATCCAGCTCAGGTTTAAAGCAATTAGCCATCACTGCGATTAAAAAGCGCAAATCAGGGCAATGTCTGCGATTGTCGGCGATATCAGCGTTTGCCCATGGAGCGACGGGTGCCGGGCGGCGCAGCGCCGGGGGTCTTGGTGTGGCCGTTGCTGACGCCGTTCTTGTACCAAGGCTGCTGGGCATTCTTGGCCGGCGCGAACTCGGACGGCTTGAAAGGAAACTTGAACGCCGGAATCGCCGCTTTGGCCTCGGTTTCAGGAGTGGCCGGTGCAGCCGCGGGATCGGCGTTCAGGCCGTCATCCGCAGCAGGTTGTGCAGGGGAAGTCATGGAAGCTCCAGGGGAGAAGGATAATCCGCGCCAGGGAACGGGCCGCAGTGGCCGGCAGTATACCTGTGCACCCGCGATCTTTGACCTGGGGCGCGGCGGCCGGACGGTACTTTTCTGACAGCGCTGACAGCTGGCGGTCACGCTGTTGACCGGGTTGCCGGACTATAACTGTCAACAGATCATGGCCAACCTTCGACACCATTGCCCCCGGCGTTCTACCTCTATGCCCATTGCCAAGAAAACCGTCGTGACCGCAGCGCTGCTGGTGGGCCTCACCGCTGGCGCGGCCTGGTTTCTCAACAAGCCGGCGACCGCCAGGCTGGCCGCGCCCACGGCAATCCCGGTGCGAGTGGTGCAGGTGGTCCAGCAGGATGTGCCGCGCTACGTCAGCGGCATCGGTACGGTGCTTTCGCTGCACAGCGTGATCATCCGTCCCCAGGTGGATGGCATCCTCACCCGCTTGCTGGTCAAGGAAGGCCAACTGGTCAAGGCCGGGGACCTGCTGGCCACCCTCGATGACCGCTCGATCCGCGCCAACCTGGATCAGGCCAAGGCCCAGCTGGCACAGAACCAGGCCCAGTTGCAGGTGGCGCAGGTCAACCTCAAGCGCTACAAGCTGCTGTCGGTGGATGACGGCGTCTCGAAACAGACCTACGACCAGCAAGCGGCCCTGGTCAATCAGCTCAACGCCACGGCCCAGGGCAACCAGGCCGCCATCGATGCCGCGCAGGTCCAACTGTCCTACACCCAGATCCGCTCGCCCGTCACTGGCCGGGTGGGCATTCGCAGCGTGGACGAAGGCAACTTCCTGCGCATGAGCGACGCGCAAGGCCTGTTCTCGGTGACCCAGATCGACCCCATCGCCGTCGAGTTCTCCCTGCCCCAGCAGATGCTGCCCACCCTGCAGCAACTGGTCCGCGCCCAGGACCCGGCGGCGGTCCAGGCTTACCTGGGCACCGACAGCAACAAGACCGGCACCCTGCTGGGCAATGGCCATCTGAGTCTGATCGACAACCAGATCAACACCAGCACCGGGACCCTGCGCGCCAAGGCGGAGTTCGACAATCCCCAGCAAAAGCTCTGGCCCGGGCAACTGGTGACCGTGAAGATCCAGACCGCGCGGGAACTGGGTGCGCTGACCGTACCGCCCACGGTGGTCCAGCGTGGCCTTGATCAGCACTTCGTGTTCCGGATCAAGGGCCAGCAGGTGGAAAGCGTGCCGGTACAGGTGCTGTACCAGGACAGCGAGCTGAACATCATTACCGGGGTCCAGGCCGGGGATGTGCTGGTCAGTGACGGCCAGTCGCGGCTCAAGCCCGGCTCCCGGGTCCAGGTGTTGGATGCCCCGCCGCAGGCGCCAGCACGGGAGCCCAAGCCATGAAGGGGCACGGCTCTCTATCCGCCTGGTGCGTCGACCATCCGGTCGCCACCGTGCTGCTGACCTTTGCCCTGGTGTTGCTGGGAGCGGTTGCCTTTCCGCGCCTGCCGGTGGCGCCGCTGCCGGAGGCCGAGTTCCCCACCATCCAGGTCTCCGCTTCCCTGCCCGGGGCCAGCCCGGACACCATGGCGTCCTCGGTGGCCACGCCCCTTGAAGTGCAGTTCAGTGCCATCCCCGGCATGACCCAGATGACCTCCAGCAGTGCCCTGGGCTCGACCCTGCTGACCCTGCAGTTCACCCTGAACAAGAGCATCGACACCGCGGCCCAGGAAGTGCAGGCGGCGATCAACACCGCCGCCGGCAAACTGCCCAAGGACATGCCCACCCTGCCCACCTGGAGGAAGGTCAACCCGGCCGACAGCCCGGTGCTGATCCTCAGCATCAGTTCGACGCAGATGCCCGGCACCGAGCTCAGCGACTACGCGGAAACCCTGCTGGCCCGGCAGATCAGCCAGATCGACGGCGTCGGCCAGATCAACATCACCGGCCAGCAACGTCCGGCGATCCGGATCCAGGCCGCGGCGGACAAGCTGGCGGCCATCGGCCTGACCCTGGCCGACATCCGCCTGGCGATCCAGCAGACCAGCCTCAACCTGGCCAAGGGCGCGTTGTACGGTGAGTCGAGCATCTCCACTCTGTCCACCAACGATCAGCTGTTCGATCCCGAGGAATACGCTCAGCTGATCGTTTCCTACAAGGACGGCGCAGCGGTGCACCTGCAGGACGTGGCCCGGGTGGTCAGCGGCCCGGAAGACGCCTACGTCCAGGCCTGGTCCGGCGATCAGCCGGGAGTCAACCTGGTGATCTCGCGCCAGCCGGGGGCCAATATCGTCGATACCGTGGATCGCATCCAGGCCGCCCTGCCGGGCCTTGAGGCGATGCTGCCGGCCTCGGTGCAGGTCAAGGTGCTGGTGGACCGCACCCAGACCATCCGCGCCTCGCTGCATGAGGTGGAGATCACCCTGCTGATCGCGGTGCTGCTGGTGGTGGCGGTGATGGCACTGTTCCTGCGCCAGTGGTCGGCGACCCTGATTGTTTCCGCGGTGCTGGGGGTATCGCTGACCGCGAGCTTCGCCCTGATGTACCTGATGGGCTTCAGCCTGAACAACCTGACCCTGGTGGCCATCGTCATCGCCGTGGGCTTCGTGGTCGACGACGCCATCGTGGTGGTGGAGAACATCCACCGCCATCTGGAAGCCGGCGACGGCATGCGCGAGGCGGCGATCAAGGGCGCCGGTGAAATCGGCTTCACCGTGGTGTCCATCAGTTTCTCCCTGGTGGCGGCGTTCATTCCCCTGCTGTTCATGGGTGGCGTGGTTGGTCGGCTGTTCAAGGAGTTCGCCCTGACCGCCACCTCCACCATCATGATTTCGGTGCTGGTCTCGCTGACCCTGGCGCCGACCCTGGCCGCCCTGTTCATGCGCGCCCCGGTGCACCCGGCCCACGCCAAGCCGGGCTTCGGCGAGCGCCTGCTGGCCCTCTACGAGCGTGTCCTGCGCCGGGCCCTGGCCCGGCAGCAACTGATGCTGGGGATTTTCGGCCTGACCCTGAGCATGGCCATTGCCGGCTACATCCTGATTCCCAAGGGCTTCTTCCCGGTGCAGGACACCGGCTTCGTGCTCGGCACCACCGAAGCCGCCGCGGACATTTCCTACCCGGACATGGTGAAGAAACACCAGGCGCTGGCCGAGATCGTCGCCGCCGACCCGGCGGTGCAGGCCTTCTCCCATTCGGTGGGCGTCTCTGGCAGCAACCAGACCATCGCCAACGGCCGCTTCTGGATCTCGCTGAAAAAACGCAGCGAGCGGGATGTCTCGGCCAGCGCCTTTATCGACCGCATCCGCCCGCAACTGATGCGGGTGCCCGGTATCGTCCTCTACCTGCGAGCCGGGCAGGACATCAACCTCAGTTCCGGCCCCAGTCGCGCCCAGTACCAGTACGTGCTGAAAAGCAACGACGGTCCGACCCTGACCACCTGGACCCAGCGCCTGACCGAGAAACTGCGCGGCAACCCGGCGTTTCGCGACGTCTCCAACGATCTGCAACTGGGCGGCAGCATCACCCACATCAACATCGACAGGACCGCCGCCGCGCGCTTCGGCCTCACCGCCAGCGATGTCGACCAAGCGCTGTACGACGCCTTCGGCCAACGTCAGATCAACGAGTTCCAGACCCAGATCAACCAGTACAACGTGATCCTCGAACTCGACACCCAGCAACGGGGCAAGGCCGAGAGCCTCAACTACTTCTACCTGCGCTCGCCGTTGACCGGGGACATGGTCCCGTTGTCGGCCCTGGCGCGTTTCGATGCGCCCAGCATCGGCCCGCTGTCGATCGCTCACGACGGCATGTTCCCGGCCGCCAACCTGTCATTCAACCTGGCTCCCGGCGTGGCCCTGGGAGACGCGGTGATCCTGCTGCAACAGGCCAAGAACGAGATCGGCATGCCGGCGGCCATCAGCGGCAACTTCCAGGGCGCGGCCCAGGCCTTCCAGAGCTCCCTGGCCAGCCAGCCGTACCTGATCCTCGCCGCGCTGGTGGCCGTGTACATCATTCTCGGGGTGCTGTACGAAAGCTTCGTGCATCCGCTGACGATCATTTCCACCCTGCCCTCGGCGGGGCTCGGCGCCTTGCTGATGCTCTGGCTCTGTGGCCAGGACTTTTCCATCATGGCGCTGATCGGCCTGGTACTGCTGATCGGCATCGTCAAGAAGAACGGCATCCTGATGATCGACTTCGCCCTAGAAGCCCAGCGTAACGGCGGCCTGCCTCCTGAAGAAGCGATCTACCAGGCCTGCATCACCCGGTTCCGGCCGATCATCATGACCACTCTGGCCGCCTTGCTCGGCGCCCTGCCTCTGATGCTCGGCTACGGCACCGGCGCCGAACTGCGCCAGCCCCTGGGTATCGCCGTGGTCGGCGGCCTGCTGGTGAGCCAGGCGCTGACGCTGTTCACCACGCCAGTCATATACTTGTGGCTCGAGCGGCTGTTCCACCGGCCCCGGCCAGCCCTTTTGCCGGACACCCACACCTGAGGCGGGTCATGCGCGTTCTGATTATCGAAGACGAAGAAAAAACCGCGGACTATCTGCACCGCGGGCTGACCGAGCAGGGTTACACCGTCGACCTGGCCCGGGATGGCATCGAGGGGCTGCACCTGGCGCTGGAAAGCGACTACGCGGTGATCGTGCTGGATGTCATGCTCCCCGGGCTGGACGGCTTTGGCGTGCTGCGGGCATTGCGCGCGCGCAAGCAGACTCCGGTGATCATGCTCACCGCCCGCGAGCGCGTCGAGGACCGGATTCGCGGCCTGCGCGAGGGTGCCGACGATTACCTGGGCAAGCCCTTTTCCTTCCTTGAACTGGTGGCCCGCCTGCAGGCCCTGACCCGCCGCAGTGGCGGGCACGAGCCGGTACAGATCAGCATCGCCGACCTGTGGATCGACCTCATCAGCCGCAAGGCCAGTCGCGCCGGCACCCGCCTGGACCTGACCGCCAAGGAGTTCTCGCTGCTCAGCGTGCTGGCCCGGCGCCAGGGCGAGATCCTGTCCAAGACCTCGATTGCCGAGATGGTCTGGGACATCAATTTCGACAGCGACGCGAATGTCGTCGAAGTGGCGATCAAGCGCCTGCGGGCCAAGCTCGACGGACCTTTCGAGCACAAGCTGCTGCACACCATCCGCGGCATGGGGTATGTGCTGGAGAACCGCAGTGGCGAGTAACTCCATCGCCCTGCGCCTGAGCGGGCTGTTCACCCTGGTGGCCCTGCTGATCTTCCTGCTGATTGGCGGCGCCCTTTATCAACAGGTGGACAAGGGCCTGGGGCTGCTGCCGGAAGCCGAGCTGGACGCGCGCTACAGCGTGCTGGAGTCGGCCCTGAACCGCTATGGCAATCCGGAACACTGGGCCAAGATCAACGCCAAGCTCAAGCTGCTCAGCGAGGAAGACAGGCGCATCCGTTTCTGGGCGGTGAGCGACGACGTCGGTTATGAATACGGCAACCCTGACCCGCAGATCCGTGCATTCGCCGAAGGGCCGCTGGGCATGCGCGACCTGAACCTGAGCGACCATCCCTATCCATTGAAGGTGCTGGTCAGCCAGTTGCCGGCCAAGGAACAACGCCCGCCCCTGCGCTTTTTGATCGCCATCGAGACCGACACCTTTCACCAGACCCAGCACCAGTTGCTGATGGCGCTGATCGGCTTGGCCATCGTCGGCGTCGTGCTGGCCTCGGCCCTGGGTTACTGGGTAGCGCGGATCGGCCTCAAGCCGCTGATCAAGCTGTCCCAGGAGGCCCAGCGCCTGGCACCGCCACGGCTGTCCGGGCGCCTGCAACTCTCGCCCCTGCCCCCGGAGCTGAGCCAGTTCGTCAACTCCTTCAACTCCACCCTGGAACGGGTCGAGCAGGCCTACTCGCGCCTAGAATCGTTCAACGCCGACGTCGCCCATGAACTGCGCTCGCCGCTGACCAACCTGATCGGCCAGACCCAGGTGGCCCTGACCCGTGGCCGCTCGGCGGAGCATTACTTCGAGGTGCTGCAATCCAACCTTGAAGAACTGGAACGGCTGCGCTCCATCGTCAACGACATGCTGTTCCTGGCCAGCGCCGACCAGGGCAGCAAGGCCACCAAGCTCACCAGTACCTCCCTGGCGGCGGAAGTGGCCACCACCCTGGACTACCTGGATTTCATCCTCGAAGACGCCCAGGTGCGGGTCGAGGTCCAGGGCGATGCCCAGGTGCGGATCGAGATTGCCCACCTGCGCCGGGCCCTGATCAACCTGCTGAGCAATGCCGTGCAGCACACGGCGGCGGGCGAAGTGATCCGAGTACGGATCGAGGTGCAGGAACATCAGGTGACGATCGCCGTGAGCAATCCGGGCCAGAGCATTGCCAGTGAACACCTGCCCAGGTTGTTCGAGCGCTTCTACCGGGTCGACGCCTCGCGCAGCAACAGCGGCGCCAACCATGGCCTGGGGCTGGCCATCGTCAAGGCCATCGCCCTGATGCACGGCGGCGACGTGTTCGTGCGCAGCGACCGGGGTGTCAATACCTTTGGGCTCTATCTGCCTCTCTGAGTGGCGGATTCTGTAAGCGCCGGCTGGCCGCCCAGCGAAGACGTCAACACATCCGCTGCAAGGCGATATGACGCTTGCGCTGGCAAGCCAGCGCCAACTGTTGTTTTTTTGGTAACAGTCCTTATCCTGTTCAGCTCTTTTTCCTGCAGCCCACTGGTTATATTTTTGTCGCACCGAATTGAACTTGCTCCGCAAGAAGGTCTTCAGAAATGTCCAACAGTATGGGTATCGCCAGCGCCTTTGTTTTGTCTTCCCTGTTCGTGGTGCCAATGGCCATGGCCGAGGAATCCCAGGGATTCGTGGCCAGAAATGCCGCACGCGCCGCCGCCTTCGAACAAGCCCAGATCGCCCAGGCCGCCCAGCAGCAAAACAGTCAGCAAGCCCAGAAAGTCACGGCCGAGCAAAGCCAGAGCGACGCTCGAAAAGACAGCTGATCCGCGCTACCGACTCGTTTCCCTCGACAACTTCTCTGCTTTCAACCCCGGAGCAAGTTGTCTTAAAGCCGCTGACTTCAGCGGCTTTTTTTTGCCATGCAAGAACCCGCGCCCCAGGCATCGGGCCCAGAGCAAGCAACTCGCGAATTCACAATAAAAATCCAAGTTCATTCACCAAAGGAGCTACACGTTGTTCAGGATCTCGCTCAAAGCCAGTCCACTATTCATTGCAATCGCTGCAACGATCCCCGCCTCGGCCCAGGCCGGCGAAGAGAGCAAGAACGAAGGCTTCATCGCCGGTTCGAGCCTCAAGCTCAATGCGCGCAACTACTACATGAACCGCAACCGCCAGCAGCAGGCGGATGACAACATCGAGTGGGGCCAGGGTTTGCTCGGTGTCTTCGAGTCCGGCTACACCCAGGGCACTGTGGGTTTCGGCCTGGATGCCAATGCCATGCTCGGCCTCAAGCTCGATGGCGGTGGCGGCACCGACAGTTCGAGCATCCTGCCCATCAGCGATGGCAACGGAAAAGCGCCCGGAGCGTTCTCCACCGCTGGCGCCACCTTGAAGATGCGAGCCTTCGACACCGAGCTCAAGGCCGGCGACCTGTTTCTCAACAACCCGGTGATTGCCGGGGGCATGAGCCGCATGCTGCCGCAGACCTTCCGCGGCATCAGCCTGACCAACCGCAGCTTCGACGGCTGGATGATCGAGGGTGGCCAGGCCAGCTTCACCAAACCCTACAACCAGAGCGGACACAAACGCATCGGCAGCTCCTACGGCAGTCTGCGCGATGGCGACGAGAGCCGGCACCTGAACTGGGCCGGGGTGGCCTGGAGCGGCGTTCCGGGGCTGACCAGCAATCTCTACGCCGCCGAACTCAAGGACATCTGGAACCAGTACTACTACGACCTGGACTACACCTACGCGGTCAACGACCTGGTCAGCCTCAACCCTGGCTTGCACTTCTATCACACCCAGGACACCGGCCAGGCCCTGCTGGGCAACATCGACAACAACACCTACAGCCTGCACTTCACCGTCGGCGTGGGCAGTCACAGCGTCACTGCCGCCTACCAGCGGGTCAACGGCAACACGCCGTTCGACTACATCGCTCAAGGCGACAGCATCTACCTGGACAACTCCCAGCAATACTCGGATTTCAACGGCCCCAACGAGCGCTCGTGGAAGCTCAAGTACGCCTACGATTTCGCCGGCCTCGGCCTGCCGGGCCTGACTTCGTCGCTGTCCTACTCCCACGGTGAACTGGACCTGACCAAGGTCGATCCGCAAAGCCGTGGCTACGCCTCCTGGTACAGTGCCGACGGCAAGAACGCCAAGCACTGGGAACGCGATCTGGATCTGAAGTACGTGGTCCAGGGCGGCAGCGCCAAGGACCTCGCCGTACGCCTGCAATGGGCGACCAACCGTGGCGGCAACGGTTACGGCGCGCTGGATAACGACACCGATGAATACCGAGTGATCATCGACTACCCGATCAACGTCTTCTAAGGCGCGTCAGGCAAAAAAGGCCAGCATGTTTTGCTGGCCTTTTTTGTTTCCGGGATTTATACAAGCGCGACGGCGTGACCGATTTCTGTAGCCCACGTCCACACTAGACTGACACCTGTCGACGTAGCAGAAATCAAAATCATGAACGTGAGCAGTGCGCCCCCTCGCACAGGGAAAATCGCGTCAAAGACGGAACGCCTGGTGGTCCTGGCCAGCTCGCTGATCGTCGTGGCCATTCTCAGCATCGTCACCTACCTGTTGATCCGCGAACACGCGGCTGCCAAGCAGGCGGCGACCCGTGCCGCGAACAACATCGTGCAGCTGATCGATGCCGACGTGTTGCGCAACGTCGAGCTCTACGACCTGTCAGTCAAGGGCCTGATCGACGCCACGCAACGCGACGACCTCAAGAATGTTTCGGCTTCCATCCGTCATCTGGCACTGTTCGATCGGGCCACGGCAGCGCCCTACAAGGGCGATATCCTGCTGCTGGACAAGCATGGCGACGTGCTGGCCGACTCGGCCTCGGTCGTGCCACGCACAGGCAACTACGCCGATCGCGAGTACTTTCGATCGCACATCGACAATCCGGACCCGGGCATGATGATCAGTCCGCCATTCCGTGCCCGCGGCGCCGATCACGATTGGCGAATCAGCTTCAGCCGGCGGCTCAGCGATGAGCATGGCCAGTTCATCGGAGTGGCCGAAGCGGCCATGCGCCTGAGCTACTTCAACGAGCTGTTCAAGAATCTGGATATCGGGCGCAACGGCTCGATCAATCTGATCAGTCGCGATGGAGTACTGCTGGCCCAACAGCCGCCCCTGGCGGACGACCTGATTGGCAAGAGCTTCAGCAATCGTCCCAACTTCGTGCGCATCCTGCGCGAAGGCAATGGCAGCTTCATAAGCGTTTCCAGTGTTGATCAGATGCAACGCCTGTACACCTTTTCCCAGGTCGGCGATCTGCCGCTGATCGTGATTGTCGCGCTGTCCATAGACGAGGTCTTCGCTGCCTGGCAACGCACCGCGCTGCTGATCAGCGGCGCCACTGGGGGGCTGTGCATCGCTCTGTTCTGGCTGACCTGGCAACTGTGTCGCGAACTGCGGCGCCGACAGAACGCCGAACAGGCGCTGGCGCGCCTGGCGGCCGTCGACGCCCTCACCGGCGTGGCCAATCGCCGTACCCTGGATCAGGTGCTGAGCAACGAATGGGCACGGGCCCGACGCACCCATCTGCCGTTGTCGCTATTGATGATCGACGTCGATCACTTCAAATCCTTCAACGACCGCTTCGGCCATCCGCTGGGAGACCAGGCCCTGCGTGCGGTGGCGCAATGCATGGATGCGTGCGTCGGGCGGCCGTCGGACCTGGCGGCACGCTTTGGCGGCGAGGAGTTTGCGGTCGTCCTGCCGGGGACCGACAGTGCCGGCGCCGCAGTCCTGGCGGAGAAGATCCGCGCCAGCATCGCCGCCTTGCCGGCCGTCAGCGAGCAGGCCACGCCACTGACCGTGAGCATTGGCATCAACACCTGGTCAGGCCATCCCGATATCGCTCTGGAACAATGGGTGAGCGACGCCGACAAGGCGCTGTATCAGGCCAAGCACAGCGGTCGCAATCGGGTGGTTTCCAACATGTCCTACAGCGGCTACCCGCGCAGCGCCTGAAATCTCAGGCATAAAAAAAGGCCATCCGGGGGGATGGCCTTCAAAAACAAAAGGAAAGAGAGAGTACTTACACGGCCGCGACCGGACGCATGTAAGAGATCGGTGCAGTACTGGCGTCTTCGAAGGTCACGACTTCCCAGGCATCTTTCTGCTCAATCAACTTGCGCAGTAGCTGGTTGTTCAGTGCGTGGCCCGACTTGAAGCCTTTGAACTCGCCTATCAGGCTATTGCCCAGCAGGTAGAGGTCACCAATTGCATCCAGGATCTTGTGCTTGACGAATTCGTCTTCGTAACGAAGGCCGTCTTCATTCAGTACGCCATCCGAATCGACCACAATGGCGTTTTCCACGCTGCCGCCGAGTGCGAGGTTGTGCTTGCGCAGGTACTCGATGTCACTCATGAAACCAAAGGTACGGGCGCGGCTGACTTCTTTTACAAACGAAGTGCTGGAGAAGTCCACGCTTGCACTCTGGGTGCGGTCACGGAAAACCGGGTGATCGAAATCGATCTCGAAGCTCACTTTAAAACCATCGAAAGGCACGAAAGTGGCGCGCTTGTCGCCGTCTTCCACGGTCACTTCACGAAGGATGCGGATGAACTTTTTAGCTGCGTCCTGTTCTTCGAGGCCAGCAGATTGAATCAGGAATACGAAGGGTCCGGCGCTACCATCCATGATCGGGACTTCGGACGCGGAGAGCTCGACGTAGGCGTTATCGATGCCCAGGCCAGCCATGGCCGAGAGCAAGTGCTCCACCGTGTCCACTTTGACGTCACCGTTGACCAGAGTGGTCGACATCGTGGTTTCGCCAACATTTTCTGCGCGAGCAGGAATCTGCACCACAGGGTCCAGGTCGGCACGACAAAACACAATGCCGGTGTCGACAGGCGCAGGCTTGAGGGTCAGGTATACCTTCTCCCCGGAATGCAGGCCTACACCTGTGGCACGGATAATATTCTTCAGGGTGCGTTGTTTAATCATGGCTTGGGCCGCTTCAGCGCAAATTGCGAACTGGTATCAACAAAGGCTGGCGATAATAGCAGACCATGCCTTTGCTGAACACCAATCACCCTAATACCCCTGATACATTCCATCAATCGGCCTGACGACGCAGGAATGCCGGGATGTCCAGGTAATCCAGATCATCTTGCGGATTCAGCTTCGCCGCGGTCGCCGCGTTCGACTGCGCCTGATTGCGCATGACAGTCGGACGATCCAGGTCACGGTAGTTCACCGACGGCAGTTCCTGACGAGCAGGGGCTGGCGCTTGCGACTGTGCGGACATGGAAGTCTGAACGGTGTTGTCGATGACCTTTACCGGCTTCTCGATTTTCGCGCCCAGGCCGGTGGCCACTACGGTTACATGCAGCTCGTCACGCATGTCCGGATCGATAACGGTACCGACCTTGACCATGGCGTGTTCGGAAGCGAAGGCTTCGATGATGCTACCCACGTCGGAGTACTCACCCAGGGACAGGTCAGGACCGGCGGTGATGTTCACCAGGATGCCGCGCGCACCTTCCAGGTTCACGTCTTCCAGCAGCGGGTTGCGGATCGCCGCTTCAGTGGCTTCACGCGCACGGTTAGGACCGCTGGCGCAGCCAGTGCCCATCATCGCCATGCCCATTTCGCTCATCACGGTACGTACGTCGGCGAAGTCGACGTTGATCATGCCCGGACGCTTGATGATGTCGGAGATACCGCGAACGGCACCGGCCAACACGTCGTCAGCCTTGGCGAAAGCCGACAGCAGGCTGGCGTCCTTGCCGAGGATGGTCAGCAGCTTCTCGTTGGGGATGGTGATCAACGAGTCGACGCTTTCGCTCAGCGCGCGGATGCCCTCATCGGCGATCTGCATGCGCTTGCGGCCTTCGAACGGGAACGGACGGGTCACCACCGCGACGGTGAGGATGCCCATTTCCTTGGCCACTTCAGCAATGATTGGCGCCGCACCGGTACCGGTACCGCCGCCCATGCCAGTGGTGATGAACACCATGTTGGTGCCCGCCAATACTTCGGCGATGCGCTCGCGGTCTTCCAGAGCGGCTTGACGGCCGACTTCCGGATTGGCACCCGCACCCAGGCCCTTGGTCACACCGGTACCCAGTTGCAGGATGGTCCGCGCGCCGATGTTTTTCAGCGCTTGAGCGTCAGTGTTGGCGCAGATGAACTCGACGCCTTCAATGTTGCTCTTGACCATGTGATTGACCGCGTTGCCGCCGCCACCGCCAACACCGATAACCTTGATTACCGGACTCTGCGGGATGTTGTCTACGAGTTCGAACATTTTCCCTCTCCTTTCATTTCTCTAGTTTTTCGCCTACTGCCTACTGCGTTTACTGCTTGTCACTTGAAACTTGTCGCCTGAAACTGCTTCTCAGAAGTTGCCCTGCACCCAGCTCTTGATGCGGTCGAGCAAGGCAGCCTTGGGTTCGTCGCTGCTGTAGCTGTCGCGGCTGCCGATGCCGGAGAACGAGATGCCGTCGGACTGTTTCTGCAGTCCGTACAGCAGCAGGCCGACACCGGTGGAATAGATCGGGTTGCGCACCACGTCGGACAGGCCCTTGACACTGTGGGGCACGCCCAGGCGAACCGGCATGTGGAAAATTTCCTCGGCCAATTCAACAGCGCCTTCCATCTTCGAGGTGCCACCGGTGAGCACGATGCCCGCCGGGATCAGGTCTTCGTAGCCACTGCGACGCAGCTCGGCCTGGATCAGGGTGAAGAGTTCGTCGTAACGCGGCTCGACCACTTCGGCCAGGGCCTGGCGCGACAGCTCGCGCGGCGGACGGTCGCCAACGCTTGGCACCTTGATGGTCTCGCCGGCACCGGCCAGCTTGGCCAGGGCGCAGGCGTAACGGATCTTGATCTCTTCGGCGTACTGGGTCGGCGTGCGCAGGGCCATGGCGATGTCGTTGGTCACCTGGTCGCCGGCAATCGGGATCACCGCGGTGTGACGGATCGCGCCTTCGGTGAAGATCGCCATGTCGGTGGTGCCGCCGCCGATGTCCACCAGGCACACGCCCAGCTCTTTCTCATCGTCGGTGAGTACCGAATAGGCCGAAGCCAGTTGCTCAAGGATGATGTCGTCGATTTCCAGACCGCAGCGGCGCACGCACTTCTCGATGTTCTGCGCGGCATTCACCGCGCAGGTGACCACGTGCACCTTGGCTTCCAGGCGCACGCCGGACATGCCCAAAGGCTCACGCACGCCTTCCTGGTTATCGATCACGTAATCCTGCGGCAGGGTGTGCAGGACCCGCTGGTCAGCCGGGATCGCCACGGCCTGCGCCGCATCCAGTACCCGCTCCAGGTCCGCCGAGCTCACTTCACGGTCGCGAATCGCCACGATGCCGTGGGAGTTCAGGCTGCGGATGTGATTGCCCGCCACGCCGACGAAAGCCGAGTGGATACGGCAGCCCGCCATCAGTTGCGCCTCTTCCACCGCGCGCTGGATCGACTGCACGGTGGACTCGATATTCACCACCACGCCCTTCTTCAGGCCGCGGGAAGGATGGGTGCCGATGCCGACGATTTCCAGCGAGCCATCGGCCGCGACTTCGCCCACCAGCGCCACCACCTTGGAGGTGCCGATATCCAGGCCGACGATCATTTTGCCGCTTTGCACATTTGCCATGGTCCTGCCTCTTCTTAATTCTTCGCGACGGCAGGTTGCGCCGTCGTGGGTGCCGCCGGATCGCGCCAGCCCACGGCCAGGCCGTTGGCGTAGCGCAGATCGATGCGCGCGATGTTCGTGATCTGTTCTTTCAGCGTTTTTTCATAAATGGCAATGAAGCGGCGCATCTTCTCCACCAGATGATCGCGACCCAGGAGCAACTCGATGCCGGGACCGGCACTTCCGGCACCGGTGGTCAGGAACCAACTGCCGCGCTCGCGCAGCTCCAGACGGGCGATCGAAAAGCCCAGCGGTCGCAGCATCTGGCTCAACACCTGATACTGCTGCATCACTTGCTGCTGGGCCCGCTGCGGCCCGAACAACTGCGGCAAGTGTTCGTAGTTCGCCAGCTCACGCGGGGTGAAGGCCTGGCCCTGGTTGTTCAACAGCGCCTCGTCGCCCCAGCGGGCCACCGGCAGTTGTTCTTCCAGGCGAATCACAACCTGGTCCGGCCACACCCGACGTACTTCGGCGTGAGCGATCCAGGGCATCTGTTCCAGCTCGGTGCGCATGCTCGCCAGGTCGATGGTGAAGAAGCTCGCCGCGACATAGGGCGCGATCCGCTGCTGCACCGCCTGCTGGCTGATGTAGCTCAAGTCCCCCTGCACCGCGATCTTGGTGATCGGTCGGTCGGCATATGGCAGCAAGCGCTGGGCACCTTCATAGGTGCCAAACCCCAGCGCCACCAGCAGCACCGGCCAGAACAGGCTTTTCAGAAAGCCGAAGTTGGCTTTCGGCAGGCGCACCGACATCGGCTCTTTGGCCACCATCCGGCTGGCACCCCGCGGCACCGGCTTGCGGCCGGGTGCGGGTTGCTGATGACGAAGCGACGCGCCTTGCATGGACTTAACCTCTCGCCTCAAGACTGGCTGCCAGGATGGCCAATACCAGCTGCTGGAAATCCAGACCGGCCGCACGGGCGGCCATCGGCACCAGACTGTGATCGGTCATGCCTGGAGCGGTGTTCACTTCCAGGAACCAGAACTGCCCCTGGGCATCCTGCATCACATCGGCACGTGCCCAACCGGCAATACCGAGCGCCTCACAGGCTTTCGCCGTGAGGTCCATCAGTTCCTGTTCCTTGGTGCTATCGAGGCCGCATGGAATCCGGTACTGGGTATCGGAAGCCAGGTACTTGGCGTCGTAGTCGTAAAACGTGTGAGGAGTGCCCAAGGCGATCGGTGGCAGCACCTGACCACGCAGGGTCGCGATGGTGAACTCCGGACCCTGGATCCATTGTTCGACCAACACTTGCGAATCGTAGGTACTGGCCGCCTTCCATGCGTCGATCAACTCAGACGCGGACGTCACCTTGGCCATACCGATACTGGAGCCTTCATGAGCCGGTTTGACGATCAAAGGCAGGCCCAGTTCCGCCACCGCGGAAATACAGTCGGCCTCGGAGCCAAGTACCGCGTGGCGCGGCGTCGGAATACCCAGGCTGTGCCACACCTGCTTGGTGCGCAGCTTGTCCATGGCCAGGGCCGAAGCGAGGATGCCGCTGCCGGTATAAGGAATGCCCAGGCACTCCAGCAGGCCCTGCATGCTGCCGTCTTCACCGCCGCGACCATGAAGAATGATGAAGGCGCGATCGATCTTCTCGCTCAAGAGGCGCTGCAGCAGATCGTCGCCAACGTCGATACCGAATGCATCGACGCCCCCACTCTGCAGGGCTTCGAGCACGGCCTTGCCGGACTTCAGCGACACTTCGCGCTCGGCGCTCTTGCCGCCATACAGCACCGCAACGCGACCGAAATCGCTCGGCGCCACGGTGGAAAACAGCTTGGCGTAGGCAGCGGTCATTTCAGCGCTCCCTTGCCAGCAGGCACAGCACCAGCGAACAGCGGGCTGTTGAGCAGTTTTGGCGCCAGGCCACCGATATCGCCGGCACCCTGACACAGCAGGATGTCACCAGCGCGCAGCAACGGCTTGACCAGCGGCGCCAGGTCGACGCCACGTTCGATGTAGATCGGGTCCAGCTGGCCACGCTGGCGAATGCTATGGCACAGCTGACGACTGTCCGCCCCCGGGATCGGCTCTTCACCGGCCGGGTAGACCTCCATCAACAGCAGGACGTTGGCATCGGCCAGCACTTGTACGAAGTCGTCATACAGATCGCGGGT
This sequence comes from Pseudomonas sp. TKO26, assembly GCF_003225665.1. Taxonomy (NCBI): domain Bacteria; kingdom Pseudomonadati; phylum Pseudomonadota; class Gammaproteobacteria; order Pseudomonadales; family Pseudomonadaceae; genus Pseudomonas; species Pseudomonas sp. TKO26. Next base: position 161,143 of record NZ_QKLN01000001.1, on the reverse strand, counting down.
ACGGCTGAAGCGGTGTGGCTGGTAGACCATCACCAGACGGCGTTCCGGCCAGCCGCCACGCACGGCCTTGATTACCGCAGCAACTTCGGTCGGGTGGTGGCCATAGTCGTCCACCAACATCACGTTGCCGCCTTCCACCGGCAGTTCGCCGTAGACCTGGAAGCGCCGGCCCACGCCCTGGAAGCCCGACAGGCCCTGGACAATGGCTTCGTCGCTGATGCCTTCGTCAGTGGCGATGCAGATGGTCGCCAGGGAGTTGAGCACGTTGTGGTTGCCCGGCATGTTCACCGAGACATCCAGCGGTTCGCGGTCGCGACGCAGCACGGTGAAGAAGGTCTGCATGCCCTGCTGACGTACATTGATCGCGCGCACGTCGGCTTCTTCGCTGAAGCCATAGGTCACGGTAGGACGCTTGACCAGCGGCAGGATATCGCGCACCACCGGATCGTCCAGGCACATCACCGCCAGCCCGTAGAACGGCAGGTTGTGCAGGAAATCGACGAAGGTTTTCTTCAGTTTGTTGAAGTCACCGTCGTAGGTCGCCATATGATCGGCGTCGATATTGGTGACCACCGCCACCAGCGGCTGCAGGTGCAGGAAGCTGGCATCGCTTTCGTCGGCTTCGGCAATCAGGTAACGGCTGGTGCCCAGTTGGGCATTGGTGCCCGCGGCATTCAACCGGCCACCAATGACGAAAGTCGGGTCCAGGCCGCCGGCGGCGAACACCGAGGCCAGCAGGCTGGTGGTGGTGGTCTTGCCGTGGGTGCCGGCCACGGCAACGCCGTGACGGTAGCGCATCAGCTCGGCGAGCATTTCCGCCCGCGGCACCACCGGAATGCGTCGTTCCAGCGCAGTGGCGACTTCCGGGTTGGAGGTGTTCACGGCGCTGGAAACCACCAGCACATCGGCGTTCGCGGCGTTCTCGGCGCGGTGGCCAATGAAAATCTGCGCACCAAAGGATTCCAGGCGCTCGGTGACCGGCGACGCCTTGAGATCGGAACCCGAGACTTGGTAACCCAGGTTGAGCAGCACTTCTGCGATCCCGCACATGCCCACGCCACCGATACCGACGAAGTGGATACGGCGGATACGGCGCATTTCCGGCTGCGGCATGGCTTTCTGATTCTCAACCATGGGCCACCTCCAGGCAGATGTTCACTACATCGTGGGTGGCGCCGGGCTTGGCCAGGCGGCGGGCGGCCTGAGCCATGTTGTCGAGTCGTTCTGGTTGCATCAAAACCTCTGTCAGGCGAGCGGCAAGGTCCGCTGCACCAGTCGTTCTTTGCGGCATCAGGAAAGCGGCGCCTTCACGAGCCAAATATTCGGCGTTGCGGGTCTGGTGATCGTCGATCGCATGGGGCAGCGGCACCAGCATCGAGGGCAGACCGGCGGCGGCCAGTTCGCTGACAGTCAGCGCACCTGCGCGACAGACCACCAGGTCGGCCCAGCCATAGGCTTGGGCCATGTCTTTGATAAAGGGCTGCACCTGCGCGTCGACGCCGGCGGCGCGATAGCGCTCTGCAGTGACTTCATCGTGGTTTTTACCGGCCTGGTGGAACACCTCCGGGCGCAGCTCGGGGGCGACCTGTGCCAGGGCTTCCGGCAGTAATTTGTTCAACGGCTCTGCCCCCAGGCTTCCGCCCAGGATCAGTAAACGCGCCTTGCGTCCGGCCAGGGCCTCGCGCGGTGTTTCGAGGAACAGTTCGGTGCGTACCGGATTGCCCGTGGTGCGGCGGCTGCCGGAGGCCCCGAAGGTGTCCGGGAAAGCTTCGCAGACTCGCGCAGCCAAAGGCACCAGCAGCCGATTGGCGGTACCGGCAACCGCGTTCTGTTCGTGAACGATGACCGGCACTCCGGACAACTTGGCGGCAACACCGCCAGGGCCGGTCACATAACCGCCAAAACCCAGCACGCAGACCGGCTTGAGCTGGCGAATGATCCTTCGGGCCTGAAGCACCGCCTTGATCAGGACGAACGGCGCCTTGAGCAGGGACAGCTTGCCCTTGCCGCGCAAACCGCTGACGTTGATCAGGTGCAGCGGCAAGCCCGCAGCCGGAACCAGTTCGTTCTCGATTCCCCGCGGGGTGCCCAGCCAGTGCACGCTGTAGCCACGGGCCTGGAACTCGCGGGCACAGGCCAGCGCCGGGAACACGTGGCCACCGGTGCCGCCGGCCATGATCAGCACGTTAGCGCCCATGGAGCGGCTCCTCGGCAAAGTCACTTTCACTGAACTCCATCTCTTCGCTGCCCAAGTGAGTCCTGCTCTCCCACTCGATGCGCAACAGCAGGCCGAGACAGGCGCAGCAGATCACCAACGAGCTACCGCCATAACTGAGAAACGGCAGGGTCAGGCCCTTGGTCGGCAACAGGCCGACGTTCACGCCGATATTGATCAGGAACTGGCCGATCCACAGGAACGACAGGCCATAAGCCACATAGGCGGCAAAAAACTGCTTGGCTTTCTCGGCCCACAGGCCGATGTACATGCCACGAATACAGACGAATACGAACAGCGCCACGGTGCACAGGGAACCCACGGCACCCAGTTCTTCGGCCAGGACCGAGAACACGAAGTCGGTGTGGGCTTCCGGCAGGTAGAACTGTTTCTGCACACTGTTGCCCAGGCCGACGCCCAGCCACTCACCGCGACCAAAGGCGATCAGCGCCTGGGACAATTGATAACCGGCACCGAACTGGTCGGCCCAGGGGTCGGCAAAGTTGGTCAGACGCGCCATTCGATAAGGCTGCATCTGAATCAGCAGGACCACCGCCGCCACCGCCAGGACCACCATCAGGGAAAAGCGGAACAGTCCGACACCGCCCAGGAACAGCATGGCCGCAGCGGCGCCCATCATGACCACGGTGGCGCCGAAGTCCGGCTCCATCAGCAACAGTCCGGCCATCGGCAGCAGCACGATGAACGGCTTGAAGAAGCCCATCCAGCTCTCACGCACTTCCTTCTGCCGTCGCACCAGGTAGCCGGCGAGGTAGATCACCACAAATACCTTGGCGATCTCCGAAGGCTGGACGTTGAAGAAGCTGAAGCCGATCCAGCGCATCGAACCGTTCACTTCGCGGCCGATCCCCGGAACGATCACCATCACCAGCAGACCGAAGGCCCCGATCAGCATCATCCAGCCCAGACGCTGCCAGGTGGCAATCGGAATCATCATGGTGACGATGCACGCCCCCAGCCCCAGCACGATGTAGATCAGGTGGCGAATCATGTAGTACAGGGCACTGCCCGACTGCGCCGCCGCCACTTCGGTGGACGCCGAGGCAATCATCACCAGCCCCAGGCCCAGCAGGGTCAGACAGCCGGCGAGCATCGGGAAATCGAGGTCGATACCGCGCCCGGTGATCAGCGGAGACGGATAAGGCTTGATGATGTTTCTCAGGTTCATGCCAGCTCCTCCACGACACGGACGAACTGGTGACCACGGTCTTCGTAATTCTTGAACATGTCGAAACTGGCGCAGGCGGGCGACAACAGCACCACGTCGCCTGGCTGTGCGACAGCGCGGCATTGCGTTACCGCCTCCACCAGCGAGCTGGCACGAATCAGCGGCACGGCATCCCCGATGGCAGCGCCGATCTTGTCGGAGTCGCGGCCCATCAGGATCACCGCGCGGCAGTTGGCCGCCACCGGATCACGCAGGTCCTTGAATTCAGCACCCTTGCCATCACCACCAGCGATCAGCACGATCTTGCCGTCGATGTCGGCCCCCAGGCCTTCGATGGCAGCCAATGCAGCGCCGACGTTGGTGGCCTTGGAGTCGTTGTAATACCCCACGCCATCCACATCCCGCACCCACTGGCAACGGTGCTCAAGGCCGGCAAATGCGCGCAGGGCCGACAGCATGGCGTCGAACGGCAAGCCCACGGCATGACCCAGGGCCAGGGCCGCGAGAGCGTTGGACTGGTTGTGGGCGCCACGGATCTTCAGTTCGCGCACCGGCAGCAGATTCTGGAATTCAAAGGCCAGGTACTTCTCGCCGTTCTCTTCCCGCAGGCCGAAGCCCTTGAAGTCCGGCTTGCCCAGACCGAAGCTCCAGCACGGCAGATTCTCGCTGAGCAGCGGCCGGGTCAGGGCATCCTGACGATTGACCACCACTTGCCGCGCGCCACGGAAGATCCGGTGCTTGGCCAGGTGGTAGGCCGGCAGGCCGCTGTAGCGGTCCATATGGTCTTCGCTGATGTTCAGCACAGTGGCCACTTCGGCGCCCAGCTGATCGGTGGTTTCCAACTGGAAGCTGGACAGTTCCATCACGTACAGCTCGACGTCGTCGCTGAGCAGGTCCAGGGCCGGGGTGCCCAGGTTGCCGCCCACAGCGACGCGTTTGCCCGCCGCGGCGGCCATCTCGCCCACCAGAGTGGTCACGGTGCTTTTCGCGTTGGAACCGCTGATGGCAACGATCGGCGCCTTCGCGTTACGCGCGAACAGCTCGATGTCACCGGACAATTTCACGCCACGGGCAGCAGCGGCCTGCAGGGCCGGAGTCGCCAGGGCCAGGCCGGGGCTCACGTAGAGCTCGTCGGCGCGGCACAGGAAATCGACATCCAGCTCGCCACAACGCACTTCCACCTGGGGATAGTCACGACGCAACGTGGCCAGCTCAGGTGGATTTTCCCGCGTATCGGCCACCGCAAAAGCAACGCCCCGGTTCGCCAGGAAGCGAACCAGGGACATGCCGCTCTTGCCGAGGCCGACAACGATGCGGAAGTGGTCAGAAGCGATCAGAGACACTCGTTCTACCTCAGCTTCAGGGTGGCAAGGCCGATCAACACGAGAATCACAGTGATGATCCAGAAACGGACGATCACCCGTGGCTCGGGCCAGCCCTTGAGTTCAAAGTGGTGATGGATCGGCGCCATGCGAAATACCCGGCGACCGGTCAATTTGAAAGAGGCCACCTGGATTACCACCGACAGGGTCTCCATCACGAACACACCGCCCATGATGAACAGGACGATTTCCTGACGGACGATCACTGCAATGGTGCCCAGGGCCGCGCCCAGCGCCAGTGCGCCGACATCGCCCATGAAGACTTGTGCCGGATAGGTGTTGAACCAGAGGAAGCCCAGACCGGCACCAATCAAAGCGCCGCAGAAGACAATCAGCTCGCCCGCCCCTGGTACATAAGGAATCAGCAGGTACTCGGCGAACTTCACGTTACCCGAGAGGTAGCAGAAGATCCCCAGCGCGCCACCGACCATCACGGTCGGCATGATCGCCAGGCCATCAAGGCCGTCGGTCAGGTTGACCGCGTTACTCGAACCGACGATGACGAAGTAGGTCAGGACCACGAAACCGGCACCCAAAGGAATGCTCACATCCTTGAGCATCGGGATCAGCAGGGTGGTTTCCACCGGGCTCTGGGCAGTCATATAAAGGAAGATCGCAGCACCAAGGCCGAACACCGATTGCCAGAAATACTTCCAGCGGCTAGGCAGACCACGGGAATTCTTCTCGATCACCTTGCGGTAGTCGTCCACCCAGCCGATGGCCCCAAAGGCCAGGGTCACCACCAGCACCACCCACACATAGTGGTTGCGCAGGTCGGCCCAGAGCAGGGTGCTGATACCGATCGCGGAAAGGATCAGCGCGCCACCCATGGTCGGCGTACCCGACTTGGACAGGTGGGACTGCGGGCCGTCGTTACGCACGGCCTGGCCGATCTGCCGGTTCTGCAGCGTACGGATCATCCACGGACCCAGGCACAGCGCCAAAGACAGCGCAGTCAGTACCCCGAGAATCCCGCGCAGGGTCAGGTACTGAAAGACCGCGAAGCCTTTGTAGAACTGTTGCAGGTACTCCGCTAGCAGCAGCAGCATTAATGTTTCACTCCGTCTTTTTCTTGAAGATGGGAGCCGCACAAAGCCGCGACGATGTTCTCCATCACCGCGCTGCGCGATCCCTTGATCAAAATGGTGGTATTGGGGTCTTGCTCGACGTTCAGGGCGGCAATCAGATCAGCCTGGCTGGCGAAGTGACGTGCATGCTCGCCAAACGCGGCGACGGCATGCGCCATCATCGGGCCCACGGCGTAGAGGGCCGAAACCTTGCCAGCGGCATACGCACCCACTTCGCGGTGCCCCTGCTCCGCCCACTCGCCCAACTCGCCGATGTCTCCGAGCACCAGGACGGTGCGGCCGGAAAAGCCGGCGAGTATATCAACGGCGGCACACATTGAGGTGGGGTTTGCGTTGTAAGTGTCATCGATCACCCGCATGCCATTCTTGGCCAACTGGGCGACGGTACGGCCCTTGACCGGTTGCACGGCATTCAAGCCAGTGGCGATTCCGAACAGCGACACACCCATGGCATGGGCGGCCGCAGCGGCGGCCAGGGCGTTGGCCACGTTATGGATGCCCAACAGGTTCAATTGCACCGTCTCCACACCCTTGGGGCTGTGCAACTTGAAGGACGGGCAGCCCCGGGCATCGCGGCCTATATCGGAGGCATGGAAATCCGCAGCGCTATCGTTCAGGGCAAAACTCAGAACTTGTCGCCCGGCAGCGCGAGCCTTCCAGATCGGGAATGCCTTGTCATCCAGATTGAGGACAGCAATCCCGGCGCTATCAAGCCCCTCGAGAATCTCGCCCTTGGCCTCGACAATCTTTTCCGGTCCACCAAACTCGCCAACGTGTGCAGTGCCGGCATTGCTGATAATCGCCACATGGGGACGGGTCATGGCCACGGTGTAGGCGATCTCGCCAATACGCGATGCGCCAAGCTCGATCACCGCAGCGCTGTGCTCAGGCGCCAGTTCCAGCAGGGTCAGAGGGGCGCCCAGGTCATTATTGAGATTGCCTCGGGTAGCCAACACCGGACCGCGGGTGCGCAGGATGCTGGCGAGCATTTCCTTGACCGTCGTCTTGCCGCTGGAACCGGTCACCGCTGCCACCGGCCGGGTAAAGGCACCGCGATTCAGAGCACCCAGTTGTCCCAGGGCCAGGCGTGTGTCCTTGACCAGCAACTGCGGCAGGGTGCTGTCGGGAACTTCACGCTCAACCAACGCAGCTACCGCGCCCTTGGCCGCCACTTCATTCAAGTAATCGTGGCCGTCGAAACGCGGACCGGTCAGGGCCACGAACAACTGTCCAGCCTGAATGGCCCGGCTATCAATGCTAACGCCATTAAAACGCGCATCGCCCGCGATCAGGCGGGCGTCCAGCGGAGCCAAGACTTCACTGAGCAGCAGGGCTTTAAGCATGTGCCACCTCCCATGCGGTCAGAGCCTTGTCGGCTTCGGCAAGATCGGAGAAATCATGGCGCTGGCCATTGATCTCCTGATAATCCTCATGCCCCTTGCCCGCCAGCACCACCACATCGTCCGCTGCGGCGGCAGCGATCAGACGGGCGATGGCCAGGCCGCGACCGGGGACAAAGTCGACCTTGTCCGCCGCGCTGAAGCCAGCGCGGATGTCATCGAAGATCTGCGCCGGGTCTTCGCTGCGCGGATTGTCATCGGTCACCAGCACGCCGTCGGCCAAGCGCTCGACTACTTCGGCCATCAACGGACGTTTGCCGCGGTCGCGGTCACCCCCACAGCCGAACAGGCACAGCAGGCGCCCCTTGGCGTGAGGACGCAGGGCCAGGAGTACTTTTTCCAGGGCATCCGGGGTATGGGCGTAATCCACCACCACCAGCGGCTGGTTGCCTCCTCCCAGGCGCTGCATGCGTCCGGCGGGACCTTCCAGCTTGGGCAAGACGGCGAGGATTTCGTCCAGGGCATACTCCAGGCCCAGCAAGGCGCCTACTGCTGCCAGCACATTGCTCAGGTTGAAGCGCCCCAGCAGCGCGCTGCGCAGGTGGTGTTCACCCTGTGGAGTCACCAGTGTTGCGCGCACGCCGTCATCGTCAAAGTTCGCTTCACGGCAGTACAGATAAGCAGAGGAATCTTCCAGGCTGTAGGTAATCAACCGCGATTCGTGCTTGTCGGCAGCCAGTTGCCGGCCGAACTCGTCGTCGAGATTGATCACCCGGCAACGCAGGTCGGTCCAATTGAACAGCTTGGCCTTGGCTGCGCCATAGGCATGCATGGTTCCGTGATAGTCCAGATGATCTCGGGACAGATTGGTCAGCACCGCCACGTCGAATGCCAGGGCCGCCACGCGCCCCTGATCCAGGCCATGGGACGAGACTTCCATCGCCACGGCCTTGGCACCGGCGTTCTTCAGATCGGCCAGAGTTGCCTGCACAGCGATAGGGTTCGGCGTGGTGTGCAAACCGCTTTCCAGCGCACCGTAGAATCCTGTGCCCAAGGTGCCCACCAGGCCGCAACGCTGCCCCAGCAGGTCCAGCGCCTGAGCCACCAACTGGGTGACACTGGTCTTGCCGTTGGTACCGGTCACGCCCACCAGATTCAACTGGCGGCTTGGATCACCGTAGAAACGTCCGGCAATGTCCGACAGCTGGGCTGCCAGGCCTTTGACCGGAATCAGCGGTACATCGGTCAGCGGCAAAACGGTAGCCCCTTCCACCTCGTAGGCCACAGCGGCAGCACCGCGCTGCAATGCATCGGCAATGTGCGCTCGGCCATCGAACTTGGCGCCAGGTACGGCCAGGAACAGATCACCAGCGCGCACGCAGCGGCTGTCCAGGGTCAGCTCACGGATCAGCAGATCGCGACCGGCGTGGGCAAAAATCTTGTTCAGGCTAAGAGACATCAGCCGCGCCCTCCATTGGCTCGTACTGGGGTGGCAGGAGCCGCGTTGGCCTGTTGCGTGGTCGGCAGGTTATCCGGAGTGATGTTCATCAAGCGCAGGGTGCCGGACATCACTTTGCTGAACACCGGTGCCGATACCAGGCCACCGAAGTAGCCAGCCTTGCTCGGTTCATCGATCACCACCACGATGGCGTAGCGCGGATCACTCATCGGGCCAAAGCCGGCAAACAGCGAGCGATAGGAGTTCTCGGCGTAGCCCTTGGTGCCCACCGAAGTCTTGCGCGCAGTACCACTCTTGCCGGCCACGTGGTAAGCCGGGACCTGGGCACGGAACACCCCGCGCGGCGCCTCGATCACCTGCTGCAGCATGCCCTGCATGGTTTTGGCGACGTTTTCCGGAATCACCTGGGTGGTTTGCGGTGCCTTGTCGGATTTGATCAGAGTCAGGGGAGCAATACGCCCATTGTTGGCCAATGCGGAGAACGCATGGACCAACTGGATCGCAGTCACGGAAATACCGTAGCCATAGGACAAAGTCGCAGTCTCAGCCTTGCGCCACTCCCGGTAGTTGGGCAGGTTGCCGACACGCTCACCAGGGAAACCGAGCCCGGTGTCCTGGCCCAGACCGATTTTCTGCGCCAGGCGGAAAATAGTCTCGCCGCCAATGTCGAAGGCGATCTTGCTCATGCCCACGTTACTGGAATTGATCAGAATCCCGGTCAGATCGAGTACCGGCCCTTCGGTCTTGGATACGTCACGAATGGTGTACTTGCCCAACTGCAAGGTGCCCGGATAAACCTCGACGGTATCGCTGGGCTTCCAGCGCCCGGTTTCCAGAGCAGCGCTCATGGAGATCGCCTTCATGGTCGAGCCGGGCTCGAACACGTCGATCATCGCGCGATTGCGCATCATTGCCGGCTGTAGGTTGCGACGGTTGTTCGGGTTATAGGTCGGCTGGTTGACCATGGCGAGGATCTCGCCGGACTTCACGTCCATGATCACCAGGCTACCGGCCTTGGCACCGTTCTCGACGATGGCATTGCGCAACTCACGGTTGGCCAGATACTGCAGGCGCAGGTCAATCGACAACGCCAAGGGCTTGCCGGCCTTGGCGTTCTTGGTGACCTGGACATCCTTGATCAATCTGCCACGCCGGTCCTTGATCACCTGACGCTTGCCGGGAACACCGGCGAGCCATTCGTCATAGGCCAGCTCGACGCCCTCGCGTCCACGATCGTCAATGTCGGTAAAGCCCACCATGTGCGCAGTGACTTCGCCGGCGGGATAGAAGCGACGGAATTCCTCGATGCCATAGACACCCGGCACCTTGAGGTCGAGCACAGCCTGCCCCTGCTCCGGAGTGAGCCCCCGAACCAGGTAGATGAATTCTTTGTTGGCCTGGGCTTCGAGACGCTCGGTCAGCGCCTTGGGGTCCTGGCCGAGAGCCATGGCCAGTGCTGGCCAACGATCCTTGGCCACCTGCATTTCCTTGGCGTTGGCCCATAGGGTAGTCACTGGCGTACTCACCGCCAGAGGCTCGCCATTGCGATCGGTGATCAAGCCACGGTGCGCGGGAATAGGGATATGTCGAACACTGCGGGCATCGCCCTGCCCTTTGAGGAAGTCACGATCGACCACCTGCAGATCGATGATGCGCCAGCCGATCGCCGACACCATGACCGCCAGCAAACCCAGCACCACGCGAAAACGCCAGGGATAGAGCGCGCCTTCAAGCTTCATGGCGCCACCATTCGAACTTCGGCCGCACCTGGGATGTGCATCTTCAACTGCTCGGTGGCCAGTACTTCAATCCGGCTATGAGCGGTCCAGGTGCTTTGCTCAAGGATCAACCGACCCCATTCAGCCTGAGCCTTGTCGCGCACACTCAATTCGCCGTACAGCGTGTTGAGCAGCAAACGGTTCCAGTGGGCGCTGTAGGAAACCGCGATCGCGGACACCAGCACCCCTACGAATAGCAGCAGCATGAAAAAGCTTCCGCCAGGAAGCGGCTTGGCGAAGAGCTTGCTCACCGAAGCTTCTCCGCCACACGCATGACGGCACTACGTGCGCGCGGGTTGGCCTTGAGTTCGGCCTCGGAGGCGAACTGCGCTTTGCCATGGATCTTGATTTTCGGCACGAAGGCTTCGAAACGCACCGGCAGGTTACGCGGCAGATTGTCAGACTCGCCTTTCACCAGGCGCCGCATGAACAACTTGACGATGCGATCTTCCAGGGAGTGGAAACTGATGACCACCAGACGGCCACCCACTTCCAGGGCGTCCAGCGCGGCTTCCAGGCCCGCCTCCAGATCGCCCAGTTCGTTGTTCACATGAATGCGCAAGCCCTGGAAAGCCCGGGTCGCCGGGTTCTTGCCCTTTTCCCAGGCCGGGTTGGCCACCTTGAGTACTTCAGCCAGATCGGCAGTGCGTTCGAAAGGCTGGATTTCACGACGCTCGACCACTGCCCGCGCCATACGACCGGAAAAGCGCTCTTCGCCGTATTCCTTGAATACGCGGGCAATTTCTTCCACTGGCGCGGTGGCGATGAACTCAGCGGCGCTGATGCCACGAGTCGGATCCATACGCATGTCCAGGGGGCCGTCATTGAGAAAACTGAAGCCGCGCTCTGGATCATCCAACTGAGGTGACGACACGCCCAGGTCGAGCAGCACGCCACTGACCTTACCGGCCAATCCGCGCTCGGCGACTTCCGAACCCAGCTCGGCAAAACTGCGCTGCACAACGACAAAGCGGCCGTCTTCGGCCGCTAGCGCTTGCCCGGTGGCAATCGCTTGGGGGTCTTTGTCGAATCCGAGGAGCCGCCCCTGCGCCCCGAGCTTGCTGAGAATCAGCCGGCTATGCCCACCACGGCCGAAGGTGCCATCCAAATAGCAGCCATCAGGCCGCACGGCGAGAGCCTCGACGGCTTCGTCAAGCAGCACGGTGATGTGGTTAAAGCCGCTATCAATAGTCACAGGATCAAATCACGCAGTTCGTCAGGCATGGCGCCCGGTTGTTGAATAGCCGCCAGGTCCGCTGCGGAAACAGCATTCCAGGCATCCTCGTCCCACAGTTGGAACTTGTTCAGCTGGCCCACCAACATTGCGCGTTTATCCAACTTGGCATACTCACGCAGGCGCGGCGGCACCAGAAAACGACCACTGCCATCGAGTTCAAGGTCGACGGCATTACCAATCAGCAAACGCTGCAAACGACGGTTCTCTTCGCGCAGCGAAGGCAGCGCGCGCAGTTTGGTTTCTATCAGCTCCCACTCGTCGAGAGGGTAAACACACAAACAAGGATCAACAGCATCGATCGTGACGATTAACTGTCCCGAACTTCGCGAAACGAGCTCGTCACGATACCGGCTCGGCATGGCGAGACGGCCTTTTGCATCGAGACTGATAGCGTTGGCTCCGCGAAACACGTCAGCGTTTCTCCAAATTTTAGCGTTTTGCGCTCATAAAACCCACTTCATGCCACTTTCCGCCACTTGCGCACACTATAGGAATGCGCCCACACCACCGTCAAGGCGCGCAGCGACGGAAAAGCCTTATAGAACGGAGATTTAGGACACTAAGAGGAGAGGTAACGAGAATTCGAGGGGCATTCCAGAGCATCAACTTCAGACGGCTCAATAAGCTGCACTGCGAAGTTAAAGTGATTTATTAAGAGTAAGATTTTTTCGGTATTACAAAAACGCTTCTGCTATTGATTCAAGCAGGGAGGGAAAAGGTGGAGAGTCGATCTGTAAGCCGGGTTCTGTCGAGGACAGTCATTCCTCTACGATGGCCATCACTGGACATCTTTAGCAACCTACCCGGTTCCAGCGCGGGCCACGCCTTGGAACCCTATTTGGTCTTGCTCCGAGTGGGGTTTACCTAGCCACGAACTGTTACCAGACGTGCGGTGCGCTCTTACCGCACCTTTTCACCCTTACCGGCACCGAAGTGCTTAGGCGGTTATTTTCTGTGGCACTTTCCGTAGGCTCACGCCCCCCAGGCATTACCTGGCACTCCGCCCTATGGAGCCCGGACTTTCCTCCCCCCTCTAATTTTCATAGAGGGCAGCGACTGTCCAATCGACTCTCCGCCGCGCAGGTTAACGGCAGAGCGGCCCGAGAACAAGCGCTAAAAGCCATTGGCCACCCTGGCATGCCATTTATTGTTCTTTCTGCTTACTCAAGGCGACCTGATACAGCACGTTCTTGCGCTCACCAGTAATCTCGGCCGCCAGCGCCGCTGCCCTCTTGAGAGGCATTTCCTTGAGGAGCAGGTCAAGCACGCGCATCGACTCAGCACTGATCGCCTCATCACCTTGCGGCGCCGTCCATCCTGCGACCAGCACCACGCACTCGCCGCGCTGCTGATTGCTGTCGGACTCAACGAACTGACGCAACTCAGAAAGCGGTAAGCCCTTGAGAGTCTCGAAAGTCTTGGTCAACTCCCGAGCCAACAACGCAGGCCGATCGCCACCGAATACCGCCTCCATATCCTGCAGACACTCAAGAATCCGATGCGGAGCCTCATAGAAAATCAACGTCCGCGGCTCTTCCTTGACCGACTCCAGACGCCCACGCCGACCAACCGCCTTGGCCGGTAGAAAACCTTCGAAGATAAACCGGTCAGATGGCAGACCTGCAGCCGACAAGGCCGCGATCAAAGCACACGCCCCGGGCACCGGAACCACATTGATACCTGCCGCCCGTGCCTGACGCACCAAGTGATAACCCGGATCGGAAATCAACGGCGTGCCCGCATCGGAGATCAGCGCAACATCGTCCCCAGCAAGTAGACGGGTGATGAAACGACTGCCCTCGTCACGCTCATTATGCTCATGACAAGCCGCCAGAGGCGTGGCAATACCGAAGTGCTGCATCAGGCGCTGAGAATGCCGAGTATCCTCGGCAGCAATGAGCGACACCTCGCGCAACAGCTTCAGAGCCCTGGCGCTGATGTCATCCAGGTTACCGATGGGCGTCGCCACCACATAAAGCGAGCCAGCAGCGGAATTCAAAGGACCCGGAACAGTCAAAGCGCACACCTCTTGATCGGCAAAAGCGCCATTGTAGCGCGTTGAAGCCCTCTCAATAGGCCTGACAATCGCTCAACACTCTGATCCTTTGCTGGCTTTTGTGCCTCCCCGCAACATTTGCACCAGCTAAATGGACGGTTTATCACCAGTAACATCGCGCCCCGGCCAGCGCTTGGGTACAATTCCACGCTCATTTGATCGAGTATCAGGAACACTTACATGATCGCTTGCCTGCGGCTGTTTCTCGCCCTCTGCCTGGCTACCCTTTTGGTGGCTTGCGCCAGCTCGCCCTCCTCCAGCCTTGGCGAACTTCCACGGACACCGGATGCCAGCATCGAGCAATTGCTCGAACAGGCCGCCACCAGCAAAAGCCCGGATAAAGCCGCCCTGCTGCGCCTGAGCGCAGCAGACATGGCATATCGCCAAGGCAACGCCGGACGCGCCGGTCAGATTCTGCAGCAAGTGCCTCTGGATCAGCTCAAACCTGCCCAGCAAATCTTCGCCAGCACACTGTCCGCAGAGCTGGCCATGGTACGCAATCAGCCAAAAGCGGCTTTAACCGCCTTGAGCCATCCAAGCCTGCAGCACCTGAGCGAGCTGCCAGCACCACAGCAGATTCGTACCGGAACCGTTCATGCTCGCGCCCTTGAGGCCGACGGCCAGACTTTGGCCGCAGCCAAGGAACGGATCTTTATTGCCCCCTTGCTCAAAGACGATGCCGCAGCAAAGAACCACGAAGCCATTTGGGCACTGATTGCCGCCTTGCCGACCGACCAACTGCAGCCAACGGGCAATGACGATCTGGCCGGCTGGATGAGTCTGGCCCTGGCAGTCAAGAGTGCCGGCACCCTGGAACAACAGCAGGCCGCCATTGATCAGTGGCGCGCACAGAATCCAAAACACCCTGCCGCCCTGCAATTGCCGCAACCACTGATCAAGCTCAAAGAGCTGGCCAGCCAACCCGTGTCGAAGATCGCCCTGCTGCTGCCACAGGACGGCCCGCTGGCTTCTGTAGCCAAGGCACTGCGCGAAGGCTTCATGGCGGCTCACTATCAAGCACAGCAAGCCGGACAGAAACCACCCAGCATCGAGTTCTACGACAGCTCGCGCCTGAGCTCTCTGGATGACTTCTATCGCAAGGCCCAAGCCGCCGGTGTGCAACTGGTAGTCGGCCCGCTGGAAAAACCTCTGGTCAAACAGCTGGCTGCGCGCCCGCAACTGCCCATTACTACTCTGGCACTGAATTACAGCGAGGGTGGCGAACAGGGCCCCGCGCAACTGTTCCAGTTTGGCCTGGCAGCCGAAGACGAAGCCCGTGAAGTTTCTCGTCGCGCTCGCGCCGATGGCCTGCACCGCGCCGCCGCGCTGATCCCCAAGGGCGAATGGGGCGATCGCGTACTCAAAGCCTTCCGCCAGGATTGGGAAGCCAACGGCGGCAGCATGATCGGCATCGAACGCATCGATCAGCCAGTCGCCCTGGCCCAGCAGATTGCCGACCTGTTCCAACTGCGCCAAAGCGAAGGTCGCGCCAAGAGCCTGCAAAGCACCGTAGGCACTCAAGTCGCCGCGCAACCGGCACGCCGCCAGGACATCGAGTTCATTTTCCTTGCGGCAACGCCACAGCAGGCACAACAGATCAAGCCGACCCTGAACTTCCAATACGCCGGCGATGTTCCGGTGTACGCCACCTCCAACGTATTCAGCGCCAGTGGTGATCAGAACCAATACAACGACATGAACGGAGTCATGTTCTGTGAAACGCCCTGGCTGCTGGACGCCAACGGCCTTCTGCGGCGCCAGGTCACTGCACAATGGCCACAAGCCGGAGGCAGCCTAGGTCGCCTATACGCAATGGGCGTCGATGCCTACCGTCTTGCACCACGCCTGGGCCAGCTCAAGGCCCTGCCTGACAGCCGGATCGATGGAGAGTCCGGCAGCCTGGGCATGGCCGCAGGTCAGCGCATCGAGCGCCAGCTGCCATGGGCCAAGTTCGTCAACGGCCAGGTCACCCGCCTGCCCGATACGCCGCGCTGATGCTCCAAGGATCACGCCAGCAGAGCGGAAGAGATGCCGAAAGCCACGCGTTAAGGCATCTCCAACAGCAAGGGCTGCGCCTTCTGGCGCAGAACTGGCTGTGCAAACGCGGCGAGCTTGATCTGGTCATGCTTGACGGCGATACAGTAGTATTCGTCGAAGTCCGCTACAGACAACACACGCAATGGGGTGGCGCCCTGGGCAGTATCGATGGGCGCAAGCGTCAGAAACTCATTCTTGCCGCGCAGATTTTTCTGCAAAAAGAATCACGCTGGTCCAACCATCCCTGCCGTTTCGATGTGGTCGCCATTGACGGCGCCCCAGGTGCAGAAGCCCGCCTGAACTGGCTGCGCAATGCCTTTGACAGCTGAAAGAAGCCATCAGGCAGCACCCATTTTCACCCAACTTTTTTGCTCTTTGCTTTGCGGGCTGCACATTCACGTGCCACCAAGCCGCGCTACTTAAGGTCACACAGATGGACATGCAATCCCGAATTCGCCAGCTTTTTCAGGCCAGTATCGACACCAAGCAACAGGCGATGGACGTACTTGCACCGCACATCGAGCAAGCCAGCCAAGTCATGGTCAACGCCCTGCTCAATGAGGGCAAAATGCTCTCCTGTGGCAACGGTGGTTCTGCGGGCGACGCCCAGCACTTTTCCTCCGAACTGCTCAACCGCTTCGAACGTGAACGGCCCAGCCTGCCAGCCATCGCCCTGACCACCGATAGCTCGACCATCACTTCGATCGCCAACGACTACAGCTATAACGAAGTCTTTTCCAAGCAAATCCGTGCCCTGGGACAACCTGGCGACGTATTGCTGGCGATTTCCACCAGCGGCAACTCGGCCAACATCATTCAAGCCATCCAGGCCGCACATGATCGAGAAATGATTGTCGTAGCATTGACCGGTCGCGATGGTGGAGGCATGGCTTCCCTGCTGCTGCCTGAAGATGTTGAAATTCGCGTACCAGCCAACGTCACCGCACGCATTCAAGAAGTCCACCTGCTGGCGATCCACTGCCTATGCGACTTGATCGACAGCCAACTGTTCGGGAGTGAAGAATGACCCCTAAACGCCTTGGCCTCCTGGCCTTGACCTTGTGCCTCGGCATCACTGGTTGCAGCTCGGTGATTACCGCCACCCGCGACAAACCCATTGATGACGATCGCGGCACTCGCACCTTCGGCAGCAAGATCGACGACTCACTGATCGAAACCAAAGTCGCCGTCAACGTTGCCAAGGCCAACCCGGACCTGGAAAACAACTCGCACATTGTCGTCACCAGCTTCAACGGCATTGTCCTGCTGGCAGGCCAGACTCCACGCCCCGACCTCAAGGCAACAGCCGAACAGGCCGCCAGCGAAGTGCAGCGAGTCAAGAAGGTCCATAACGAACTGCAGGTTCTGCCACCCTCCGGCTTTCTGGCACGACAGAACGATGGCTGGCTGACCACCAAGATCAAGACTCAGATGCTCACCGACGCCAGCATTCCCGGATCGCGGATCAAGGTCGTCACCGAAAATGGCATCGTCTACCTGCTAGGCCTGCTGACCCAACAGGAAGCCGCACAAGCCACCAATCTGGTCCAGGGTGTCTCCGGTGTGCAAAAAATCGTCAAACTGTTCGAATACATCGACTGACACAGCACGGCGTCAGGCATAAAAAAGGCGATCCATCTGGATCGCCTTTTTTATTACTTGACCACTTTCAAGCTGGGCCGACCGCTGGGGCGCGGCGGTTCACTGTCCGGTGGCGGCAAATCGTCATCCGGCTCAATGTCATCCTCTTCATCCAGAGGCGACTCCAGATCAAAGACCATGCCCTGACCATTCTCTCGCGCATAGATGCCGAGGATCGCCGCTACCGGTACGTGCAAGCTATGGGGCACACCGCCGAAGCGCCCTTCAAAGGTCACGGCGTCGTTATCCATGTGCAGATGACGTACCGCACTGGGAGAAATATTCAGGACAATTTGCCCATCACTGGCAAAGCCCTGAGGCACCTGCACGGCTGGATAGTCGGAATTGACCAGCAGGTGCGGGGTGCAATCGTTGTCCACAATCCACTCATAGAGCGCGCGGACCAGGTAAGGTCGACTGGAGTTCATAGCGGCTCCTTAAGCCTCAGCGCATATCACGTTCGACGCCAGACAGACTTGCCTGGAAAGCCTCACGTGCAAATTGGCGGTCCATATAATCAAGCAGCGGCTTGGCCTGCCGCGGCAATTCGATACCCAGGATTGGCAACCTCCAGAGTATGGGCAGTAGGCAGCAGTCCACCAGGCTTTGTTCCTCACTGAGAAAAAATGGCTTGTCAGCGAACAACGGAGACACTCCGGTCAGGCTTTCACGCAACTCCTTACGCGCCTGCACCCGCGCCACCTCCTTGGTCCGCGGATCCAGGATCAGATCCACCTGCCCGCACCAATCACGCTGGATTCGGTGCATCAGCAAACGACTGTTGGCACGCGCAACAGGGTAAACCGGCAACAACGGCGGATGAGGGTAACGCTCATCCAGGTACTCCATCACCACTGTCGATTCCCACAACGCCAGGTCTCGATCAACCAGCGTTGGCAAGCTCCCGTAAGGATTCACTTCGATCAGCTTCGGCGGCTGACGCCCCGCCTCCACACTGATGATCTCGGCGCTGACACCCTTCTCCGCCAGCACAATGCGCACCCGGTGGGAATAGTGGTCGGCGGGGTCGGAGTAACAGGCCAACCGATTGGTCACGCCCATGGCGATCCTCCTCGCTTGTTGAAATTATCGGAAGCAGAAAAAACGAGCGCGCCCTCAGGGCGCCTCTGGTAACCCCCGAATGATACAGGGTTGTTACTGTTCAGAGACGCCCTTGGGCGCGCACGCTCAACAACTGATGCTTAAAACCTATTAATGCACATCCTTCCAGTATTCGCGCTTGAGCAGATAGGCGAACACGAAGAAGAAGGCCAGGTACAGCAGTACGTAAGTACCGATGCGCTGGTGCTGCAGCTTGACCGGGTTAGCCGAGTAAGCCAGGAAGGTCACCAGATTCTTGACCTTCTCGTCGAACTGCGCCTCATTGAGAGCACCGGTACCCTCTTTGACTGTCAGTTGGTCGCACGCCTCGTGAGTCAGAGGAGTACCAGTCAGCGGATCGTATTGTTTCTTACCGTCCTCAACGATCTGCACCTGCTTGCAACCGACCACCTGACGCCCTTGCAGACCGACCAGAACGTTAGGCATACCAACGTTCGGGAAGACCTTGTTGTTCACACCCCAAGGGCGCGCAGGGTCTTCATAGAAGGACTTGAGGTAGCCATAGAGCCAGTCAGTGCCGCGAACACGAGCTACCAGAGTCAGGTCAGGTGGCGCTGCACCGAACCAGGTCTTGGCATCAGCCGGCTGCATGCCGATGTTCATGTGATCGCCAATCTTGGCACCGGTAAAAACCAGCTTGCTCAACATCAGGTCGTGAGGAATGCCCAAGTCATCGGCAACCCGCTCATAACGCTGGAACTTGGCGCTGTGGCAGCCCATGCAGTAGTTGGCGAAAGTACGCGCGCCGTCTTGCAGGGCGGCCTTGTCGGACAGGTCGATATCAACCTTCTCCAACTCAGGACCAGCGGTATTCGCGAAAGACAACACAGGCATAGCAGCAAGAATCAGTACAGCAAATAGCTTTTTCATCAGCCAGTCACCCTTTCCGGAACCGGTTTGGTCTTCTCGAGCCTGGTGTAGAACGGCATCAGAATGAAGTAGGCGAAGTACAGGAAGGTACATACCTGCGACAGCAGCGTACGGCCCGGAGTCGGTGCCAAGACACCCAGCACACCCAGGATCACGAACGAGATGCAGAACACCAGCAACCAGATCTTGCTCAGCCAGCCTTTGTAGCGCATGGACTTGACCGGACTACGGTCAAGCCAAGGCAGTACGAACAGGACCGCGATTGCAGCGCCCATGGCGATAACACCCAAGAGCTTGTCCGGCACCGCACGCAGGATCGCGTAGAACGGCGTGAAGTACCAAACCGGAGCAATGTGCTCTGGGGTCTTGAACGGGTTGGCTTGCTCGAAGTTCGGCTTCTCAAGGAAGTAACCACCCATTTCA
This sequence comes from Pseudomonas sp. TKO26, assembly GCF_003225665.1. NCBI lineage: Bacteria > Pseudomonadati > Pseudomonadota > Gammaproteobacteria > Pseudomonadales > Pseudomonadaceae > Pseudomonas > Pseudomonas sp. TKO26. The sequence goes on along the minus strand of NZ_QKLN01000001.1, from coordinate 141,306 downwards.
GGGAAGAAGAACACGATCGAGCAGAAGATGAACAGGAACACCACTACGCCGACGATATCCTTCACGGTGTAGTAAGGGTGGAAAGGGATGCCATCCAGAGGGACGCCGTTCTCATCCTTGTTCTTCTTGATATCTACACCATCCGGGTTGTTCGAACCCACTTCGTGCAACGCCAGGATGTGCAGCACCACCAGACCGAGAATCACGATCGGCAGGGCTACTACGTGCAGGGCGAAGAAGCGGTTCAGAGTAATCCCGGAAATCAGGTAGTCACCACGAATCCACTGGGTCAGGTCGTCACCAATCACGGGGATCGCACCGAACAGCGAGATGATCACCTGGGCCCCCCAGTAGGACATCTGCCCCCAAGGCAGCAGGTAGCCCATGAAGGCCTCAGCCATCAGCGCCAGGTAGATCAGCATGCCGAACAGCCACACCAGCTCACGAGGCTTCTGGTAGGAACCGTAGAGCAAGCCACGGAACATATGCAGATAGACCACGATGAAGAACGCCGAAGCACCGGTGGAGTGAAGCAGACGCAGGATCGCGCCGTACTCGACGTCGCGCATGATGTATTCAACGGAGGCAAAGGCCTCTTCCGCCGAAGGGGTGTAGCTCATGGTCAGCCAGACACCGGTAACGATCTGATTGACCAGAACCAGCAGCGCCAAGGAGCCAAAGAAATAGAAGAAGTTGAAGTTCTTCGGAGCGTAATACTTGCTGAGATGGTCTTCCCACATCTTGGTCGCGGGGAAACGCGCATCAACCCAATCCATGAACTTGCTCATCACGCTTTCTCCGTGTCGACGCCAATGACGATGATGTCATCCGACTCATAGGAATGCGGGGGTACTGGCAGGTTCAGGGGCGCAGGCTGCGCCTTGTAGACGCGACCAGCCAGATCGTAGTGGGAGCCGTGGCAAGGGCAGAAATAGCCACCTACCCAGTCCTTGCCCAGATCGGCGGGCGCCACTTCAGGACGGAAGGTCGGAGAACAACCCAGGTGAGTACAGATCCCGATCAGCAGCAGAATCTCTGGCTTGATCGAACGCACTTCCGGATCGACGTAGGTTGGTTGTACCGAGTTCTTGGAGTCAGGGTCAGACAGTTGGCCCTCGATCTTTTTAAGATTCCCCAGGATTTCCTCTGTACGGCGGACGATGAACACCGGCTGACCACGCCACTCAGCAATCATCTGCTGACCTGGGTCGATCTTGCTGATATTCACTTTCACCGGTGCACCTGCGGCTTTCGCCTTGGCACTGGGAAACCATGACCCCACGAACGGGACCGCAGCCCCCACCGCTCCTGCAGCACCCACCACGGATGTGGCTGCTACTAAGAAGCGACGCCGGCCTGCATTCACGCCGTCATTGCTCATTCAGTCCTCTCCCATCAGCTTTGTGGCCTGTTAAATCAGGCATCTACTAAGTAAAAATCTGAACTTATAAAAATTTTGCCGAATGGTAATGAAAAGCCCCTATTCTGACAAGGTAATTACCAAGCCAAGCCAGCCCGAGGCCTTGTAGTATAGGGCCTCCGCGGATGTGGCAAGTTGTCACAGAGCAAATTTCAGACAATAAAAAACGCCCAGCTCCGCAAGGAGGCTGGGCGTTTTTGAACGCAGTAACGAATTAACGCTTGGAGTATTGCGGACGCTTACGCGCTTTACGCAGACCCACTTTCTTACGCTCAACTTCACGTGCGTCACGGGTTACGAAACCGGCTTTACGCAGAGCGCTGCGCAGAGTCTCGTCGTAATCCATCAGAGCGCGAGTGATGCCGTGGCGGATTGCGCCAGCTTGACCACTTACACCGCCGCCGATAACGGTAACGTAGATATCGAACTTCTCGACAGTCTCGGTCAGCTCCAGCGGTTGACGAACTACCATGCGGGCAGTTTCGCGACCGAAGAAGTTATCCAGGGAACGGTTGTTGATCGAGATGTTGCCAGTGCCCGGACGCAGGAAAACGCGTGCGGTTGCAGTCTTGCGACGGCCAGTGCCGTAATTTTGAGTCGCCGACATAATGAACTATTCCGTTAAATCTTCAGTTCTTGGGGCTGCTGAGCAGTATGAGGGTGAGCAGCGCCCGCATAGACTTTCAGCTTACGGTACATGTCGCGACCCAGCGGGTTCTTAGGCAGCATGCCTTTTACCGCGGTCTCGATCACGCGCTCAGGGGCTTTGGCGATCAGCTTTTCGAAGTTGATCGACTTGATGCCGCCCGGGAAACCGGAGTGGGAGTAGTACATTTTGTCAGTGGTTTTAGCGCCAGTAACACGTACCTGCTCGGCATTGATAACGACGATGTAGTCGCCGGTGTCAACGTGAGGAGTGTACTCAGGCTTGTGCTTGCCACGCAGACGGCTCGCGATTTCGGTGGCCAGACGACCCAGGGTCTGACCAGCAGCGTCGACGACGAACCAGTCGCGCTTTACTGTTTCCGGTTTAGCAGTAAAAGTTTTCATTCTTTATAGCCTCAGGGGCCGCCCAGCAAAATAGACGGCGGATCTTACTGAATAGTGCGTACTTTGACAAGGTCAAAGGCAGCCGGACACAGACGCTATCGGGGGCTCGGGTCAGCGCGTCTGGGATACGGCAAGATTCTTCGGCAGGCGGCGCATCACTTCCACTGCAGAAAGAGCTGCCGAATTATGCAGATTGCGAAAAAAATTTCAACCTGCTTTTATGATTGTTTTGCCAAGGGAGTACCCGATGGACTACCGCCAGCTGGGCCGAACCGACCTCAACGTGAGCGCAATTTGCCTGGGCACCATGACCTGGGGCGAGCAGAATACCGAGGCTGAAGCCTTCGCTCAGATCGAGCGAGCCAAACACGCCGGAATCAATTTCATCGACACCGCCGAGATGTACCCGGTGCCACCCAAGGCCGACACCTACGCCACCACCGAGCGCTACATAGGCAACTGGTTCAAACAGCGCGGCGACCGTGCCGACTGGATCCTGGCCAGCAAGATCGCCGGCCCCGGCAACACCATCGACTACATCCGCGACAAACAACTCAAGCACAACCGTAAACACATAATCGAAGCCGTGGATGCCAGCCTCAAGCGCTTGCAGACCGACTGGATCGACCTTTATCAGTTGCACTGGCCCGAGCGCAGCACCAACTTCTTCGGTCAACTGGGCTACAAGCACCAGGCCGACGAAAACTTCACCCCGCTGGAAGAAACCCTCGAGGCCCTGGACGAACAGGTCAAGGCCGGCAAGATCCGCCATATCGGCCTGTCCAATGAAACGCCCTGGGGCACCATGAAGTTCCTCGCCCTGGCCGAAAGCCGTGGCTGGCCTCGCGCGGTTTCGATCCAGAACCCCTACAACCTGCTCAACCGCAGCTTTGAAGTGGGCCTGGCGGAAATCGCCATTCGCGAACAATGCGGCCTGCTGGCCTACTCGCCCCTAGCGTTTGGCTACCTGTCCGGCAAATACCAAGGCGGCGCGCGACCAGCCAAGGCTCGACTGAGCCTCTACAGCCGCTTCAGCCGCTACTTCAATCCGCAGTCGGAAGCGGCCTGCGACCGTTACGTCGCCCTGGCCCGCGAACACGGGCTGGACCCAGCGCAGATGGCCCTGGCCTTCGTCAACCAGCAGCCGTTCGTGACCAGCAACATCATCGGCGCCACGACCCTGGAACAGTTGGATAGCAACATCGCCAGTGCCGAACTGAAATTGTCACAGGAAGTCCTGGCCGGGATCGAGGCGATCCACAAGGACCACCCCAACCCCGCCCCTTAAAAACTTCAGGACCTGAATTGCCGGCAAATAGGCGTCGCCCATTCGCCGGCAAGCCCGCTACTAGAGTGAACGGGCGATGATTTCCTTCATGATCTCGTTGGTCCCGGCATAAATGCGCTGTACCCGGGCGTCGGCCCAGGCCCGGGCTACCGGGTACTCCCACATGAAGCCGTAACCGCCGTGCAACTGCACGCACTCGTCGAGCACCTTGCACTGCAGATCGGTGCCCCAGTACTTGGCCATCGCAGCCGTCGGCACATCGAGTTTGCCTTGCAGATGCAGCTCCAGGCAGCGGTCGACAAACACCCGGCCAATCTGGATTTGCGTGGCCATTTCCGCCAGTTTGAAGCGGGTGTTCTGGAAATCGGCAATTGCCTTGCCGAAAGCCTTGCGTTCACGGGTGTATTCCAAGGTCCATTGCAGCGCCGCCTCCGCGCTGGCCAAACCGCCAATGGCTACAGTCAGGCGCTCCTGAGGCAACTCCTGCATCAGGTAGGCGAATCCCATTCCAGCCTGTCCCAGCAGATTTTCCTTAGGCACGCGCACATCCTGGAAAAACAACTCCGAAGTGTCCTGAGCCTTCATCCCGACCTTTTCCAGACGCTTGCCCTTGGAGAACCCCGGCGTATCGGCCTCCACCAGAAACAGGCTGGTGCCCTTGGCCCCGGCCTTGGGATCGGTCTTGGCCACCACAATCACCAGATCCGCCAGATAGCCGTTGGTAATAAAGGTCTTGGAGCCATTGATCACATACTCGTCGCCATCGAGCACCGCCGTGGTCTTCACCCCTTGCAGGTCGGAGCCGGCGCCCGGCTCGGTCATGGCGATGGCCGTCACCATTTCACCCGACACCAGACGGGGCAGGTATTTGTGTTTCAACGCCTCACTGCCGTAATGCAGGATGTAGGGCGCAACAATGTCCGAATGCAGAGAGAAACCAATGCCCGTCAGCCCCAGCCGGCCGATCTCCTCGATCACCACCGCACTGTAGAGAAAATCCGCACCCAGGCCGCCGTACTCCTCGGGAATGTGTGAGCACAGCATCCCCGCCTCCCCGGCCTTGTTCCACAACTGGCGGTCGATATGGCCCTGTTTTTCCCACTCACCATGGAAAGGCACAGCCTCTTTTTCAAGGAACGTCCGCACGCTGTCACGGAAGAGTTCGTGCTCGGAACTGAACAAGGTTCTTGGGATCATGCAGGCACCTGTGATGTTTATTGATCATGGGTTGGCTGCCAGAGCCTAAGGCCAGCCACTTGCACGGGACACTGGACACATCCGACAAAAAATAAGACGATCCAGCCGTCTGGTGACCACTTTCCCCTATAAGAATAATTGAATTATGTCTAACCAAACCTCCACGCCCTTGCGGCGCGTCAGCATCCTGGCCATCGACCGGGTATTCGCCTCCACCCTCATGCAAGCCAAGGATTTCTTCCATCTGGCCAGCCTGCGATACGGCAAACAATTGGGCCAAGGCCTGACCCCGGCCTTCGAAACCCGCCTGGTCAGTCCCGATGGCCAGCCGGTTTGCAGCTTCAGCAACGTGATCATGCCGGTGGACGGCCCGCTGGAAGACACAGACGTGATCATCCTCCCGGCGTTCTGGGACGACTTCGACACCCTGTGCCAGCGTTATCCACAGATACTGCCCTGGCTGCGCGCCCAGCACGCCCGCGGTGCCGTGCTCTGCGGCGAGGCCACCGGCGTGTTCTGGCTGGCCGAAACCGGGCTGCTCAACGGCAAGGAAGCCACCACCTACTGGCGCTTCTTCAGCGCCTTCAGCGAGCGCTTCCCCCAGGTCCAGCTCAATCAGGACAAGCACCTGACCGACGCCGACAACCTCTATTGCGCCGGCGGCACCACTTCGGCCTGCGACTTGTACATCTACCTGATCGAACGCTTCTGCGGCGCCAACGTAGCCCAGGCCGTGGCTCGGGACATCCTTTACGAAGTGCAACGCAACTACGCCCCCGGACGCATCGGCTTTGGCGGCCAGAAGCTGCATCAGGACGTGATCATCCTGCAGATCCAGCACTGGCTCGAAGAGCACTTCGCCGACAAGTTCCGCTTCGAGGACGTAGCCCGCGAGCATGGCATGAGCATTCGCAACTTCATGCGCCGCTTCCAGACCGCCACCGGCGACAAGCCTCTGCATTACCTGCAGCGGCTGCGGATTGAAACCGCCAAGGGCCTGCTCTCGGGAACGCGCAAGAGCATCAAGACCATCAGCTACGAAGTCGGCTACGACGACGCCAGCTTCTTTGCCCGCCTGTTCCGCCAGCACACCGAACTCTCACCCAACCAATACCGCCAGCAGTTCCAGCAACAGGCGGCATAAAAAAAGGGCCTGCAATGCAGGCCCTTGTTCATTTGGCGACTCTTACGGCTTGTGTGCCCGCGACAGGAACTCGTGGGACTGCATCTCCAGCAACCGGCTGAGGGTTCGCTGGAACTCGAACGTCAGGCGTCCACCGGTATACAGATCCTTGAGCTCGACCTCGGCGGAGATGATCAACTTGACGTTACGGTCATAGAACTCGTCGACCATGTTGATGAAGCGCCGAGCAATGTCGTCAGTGGTCACGCTCATCTGCTCCACGCCGCTGAGCAACACCGCGTGGAAGATCTTGCCCAGTTCGATGTAATCGTTCTGGCTGCGGGGACCGTCGCACAGCTCGCGGAAATCGAACCAGGCCACATCATCACAGGTACGCAGGGCACGAATTTCGCGGTTCTCGATGATCAACACATCGTTTTCCACCGCCTGAGTGCATTCAGGCGTCAGCGCCCGGAAGCTCTTGCGCAGGCTTTCATGAGCCGCTTCATCCAAGGGGTAATGAAACAGCTCGGCCTGCTCAAGATGCCGTAGACGGTAGTCGACACCGCTGTCGACGTTGACGATCTCGGTGTTCTGCTTGATCAGGGCAATCGCCGGCAGGAAGCGCGCGCGCTGCAAGCCATCCTTGTACAAGCCGTCCGGAACGATGTTCGAAGTGGCGACCAGGGTCACGCCGTTCTTGAACAGTTCTTCCATCAGGGTGCCGAGAATCATCGCATCGGTAATGTCGGAGACGAAGAACTCGTCGAAGCAGATCACCCGCGCCTCTTGCGAGAAGCGTTTGGCGATGATGGTCAGCGGATTCTTCTCGCCCCCCAACGTCTTCATCTCTTCGTGGACGCGCTTCATAAAGCGGTGAAAGTGCGTACGAACCTTTTCCTTGAACGGTAGTGCTTCGAAGAAGGTATCAACCAGATAGGTCTTGCCGCGCCCTACCCCCCCCCAGAAATACAGACCCTTGACCGGCGCCTGATCCTTCTTGCCGAACAGCTTGCCGAGCAGCCCCGGCTTGTTTTGCTCGGCTGCAATCAGATCGTCGTAAAGACGCTGCAGATGACGCACAGCGGTTTCCTGTGCCGCGTCATGAAAGAAGTCCGGGCGTTTCAGATCTGCTTGGTATCGTTCTAGGGGCGTCATAATTCGTTAGCAAGGCAACAAAAACGGGCCGTCACTTTAGCGACGGCCCTGGGGAATGGCAATCAGCCCTTGGTCGGGAAGATTCCGATTAGTCCTGCACTGGGGTCAGCGCAATCCGCAGTGCCTCTATGGCCGCATCACGCGCGGCAGCGTCGGCGAACTCAGGGCTGTCAGCTACACAGGCACCTTCGAGCCAGACGCTGAAACTGCCGGCTTCGCTGCGCAGATCCAGCGCCTGCCCGGACTGCAGCTGTTTGCTCACCGCACCGGCCGCCTTGCCATCGGCGAAGTGGCGCGACAGCAGCAACTGCTCGCCATCGGCAGACAGCAGGCGGAAACGGAAACGGCCATCGTCTTCACGGAAGCTGATGAAGCGCGCAGCCTTGGCGGCCTTTTTCTTGGTCGTGGCAGCAACCTGCACCTGGCTGGCAAAGGAGCGCAGGCCCACGGCTTCGCGCAACTCGGCGAGGAACGGCGTGGCCACGGCACGGGCCTTGACGGCGCCGGCACGCAGGATGTCTTCCAGGTCCGCCGGGCGTGCAATCAACTGGTGATAACGCTCGCGGGCTTCGCCCAGCTCGGCGTCCAGCAATTGGAACAGGCGGTTCTTGGCTTCTCCCCAACCCAGGCCCTGAAGCAATTGCGCGCGGAACTCGGCAGCCTGCGCCGGGGTGGAGAAGGCCTGGAACAAGGTAAACAGGTGAGAGTTGTCCGGATCCTTGGCTTCGCCCGGCGCCTTGGAGTCGGTGACGATCCGCGAGATCGCGTCCTTCATGTCCTTGGCGCTGGTGAACAGCGGGATGGTGTTGTCGTAACTCTTGGACATCTTGCGCCCGTCCAGCCCCGGCAGGGTGGCGACGCTTTCCTCGATCAGCGCCTCGGGCATGGCGAAGAATTCCTTGCCCTGGCCGAACAGGTGGTTGAAGCGCTGGCCGATATCACGGGCCATCTCCACGTGCTGGATCTGATCCCGGCCGACCGGCACCTTGTGGGCGTTGAACATCAGGATGTCCGCGGCCATCAGTACCGGGTAGCTGTACAGCCCCATGGTGATGCCGGCATCCGGGTCTTCACCGGCTTCCAGGTTCTTGTCCACCGAAGCCTTGTAGGCATGGGCGCGATTGAGCAGCCCCTTGGCCGCGACGCAGGTCAGCAACCAGGTCAGTTCCGGGATTTCCGGAATGTCCGACTGGCGATAGAAAGTCACGCGCTCCACATCCAGGCCACCGGCCAACCAGGTGGCCGCAATCTCCTGACGCGAGCGCTGGATGCGCAACGGATCGTCGCACTTGATCAGCGCGTGGTAGTCGGCCAGGAAGTAGAAGGAGTCGGCATTGCTATCGCGACTGGCAAGAATCGCCGGGCGAATCGCACCGGCATAGTTGCCCAGGTGCGGGGTGCCGGTGGTGGTGATGCCGGTGAGGATACGCGTACGAGTAGTCATGGGTAATCGCTTATCAGACTGCTATCAATTCGAAAGTCGCGGCAGCACCAGATCTTTCAGATCGGTGAGCTTGCCATGAAAAAAGTGCCCGCATTCTGCCACTTTCAGCAGCTCATGGGGGCGAACAAGCGCGTCGGACCAGTCGTAGACTGCCTGTGGGTCGATGACTTCATCGGTTTCCGGCTGGATCAGGGTCAGTGGGCAGCTCTGCGGCAGCAGGTCACTTTCACGCAGGCGGGTGACCGCCGCCGCGACCATGAACAGGTGCTTGAGCTGCACGCCCTGGGCTTCCAGGCGCCCGCCAAGGCTGGCGGCGACAAAGCCGCCGAAGGAGAACCCCTGCAGGGTCAAAGGCAGCCCCGGATGCTGGGCCAGCAGCCACTGCGCGGCCGCCTGGGCATCATCGACTTCGCCACTGCCCATGTCGTGACTACCCTCACTGGCGCCCACGCCGCGATAGTTGAAACGCAAGGTGATCAACCCAGCATCCCGTGCCGTGCGTTGCAAGGTGGACACCACCTTGTTGAGCATGGTGCCGCCCTGCACCGGATTGGGGTGACAGATCAGCGCCACGCCACGAGCATCGGGCACCTGCAGATACAGGGCTTCCAGTTGGCCCACAGGGCCGGCAATCACTACAGGGGTTTCACGCATTAGCAAGGAAGGAACTCCGTGACCTCGAAGGGGGTCGACTCGTCTAGCAAATGGTCTGTGCCAATCTATTGCGAGTGAATCGCGGTATACAGCGCAGGTTCGAGCCGTTAACGTAAAGCAAAGCCGTTTATAGAGGAAGGACTCGTGGAACACTCGCTCTTAGTTTGGTTGTTGCCGACTCTTGCCCTGGTCGCGGGTGTCGCCATTGGATTCCTGGTTGCTCGCCTGCTGCCCAATGCCGCGCCTAACCGCACGCAGCGTCAGTTGGACGATATTCAGGAACGTTTCGACAATTATCAGAACGAAGTGGTCACCCACTTCAACAGCACTGCCACCCTGGTGAAAAAACTCACCCAGAGCTATCAGGAAGTGCAGGACCATCTCGCCGAGGGCGCCAACCGCCTGGCCCTGGACGAACTGACCCGCCAGCGCCTGCTGGCCGCCCTGCACTCGGAGTCGGTGCAGGCTCCTCGTGAACGCCTGACACCACCGCGGGACCAGGAGCCGCCACGGGACTACGCGCCAAAGGCGCCTAATGCCCCCGGCATGCTCGACGAGCAATACGGCCTGAAGAAGTAATACGCCTCAGCCATTAAAAAGCCCGCCCGATCTGCATCGGGCGGGCTTTTTTGTGCCTGGGTTTCGCCAGGGACGCTTTTAGTACTGCTGACCTTGCTGCTGGTAAGGCTGCTGATACTGCTGGTTGGGCTGCTGATATTGCTGACCCGGAATGGCCTTGAGGTTGACCTCCACCCGACGGTTCTGAGCACGACCATTGACGTCGGCGTTGCTGGCGATCGGGTTGTCCGGACCGGCGCCGCGAGCGGACAGGTTGGCACTACTCACGCCCTGAGACGTCAGGTAGGTCGCCACGCTCTGGGCACGACGCTGGGACAGGTCCATGTTGTGCTGGCGGCTGCCGGTGCTGTCGGTGTAGCCGACGATCTCGATCTGGTTCTGGTTGAACTCGCGAAGGGAGTTGGCCAGGTTGTTCAGCGGCTGATAGAAGCTGGGAGCGATGTTCGCCGAGTCGGTGGCGAAGGTGATGTTACCCGGCATGATCAGCTTGATCTGATCACCCTGACGCTGCACTTCAACCCCGGTATTGGCCATGCTGGCGCGCAGTTTCTTTTCCTGCTGGTCGGCGTAGTAACCGTAACCGGCGGCGGATGCACCCACCACGGCGGCACCGATCAGCGCCCCCTTGCCACGGTTGTTGTGGTCGATGGCGGCACCGGCCAAGGCACCGGCCAGGGCACCCAGGCCACCGTATTTTGCAGTTTTGCTCATGCCCGACGAGCCGCCGTCGGCCTGCCCCTGATTGTCATAGGGGTTAGGCGAAGCGCAGCCGGACAACAAGGCCACAGCAGTAGCGACAACAATCAAACGACGCGAGGTGAACATGGAAAGCTCCTACTTTTTGCATTCTGTGGTGCAGCGGACGTTGGCAACAGACCTTTGCTGGCGTTGGAACACGCGAAACGGCAAAGATTCCGTGAGCAGCAGAGTAAATCCTCAGGCCCTCACAAACGGATTCTGACGCATTTCATCCCCCAGCCGAGTGTCTGGACCGTGCCCGGCCACCACTGTGGCGTCTTCGTCGAGGGTGTACAGACGCTGCTTGATCGAACGCACCAGGGTGGCCTGATCTCCGCCCCACAAATCCGTGCGTCCGACCCCACGCTTGAACAGTGTGTCGCCAGCAATCAGAAGCTTAGCTTCAGAAAACCAAAAGCTCATGGAGCCCGGGGTATGCCCGGGGGTATGCAAGGCCACGCCGCATCCACAGGCCAACTCTTCCTCGTGATCCAGCCAGCGGTCCGGCGACGGCACCGGGGTAAAGGGCACGCCGAACATGCTGCATTGCATCTCCAGGTTGTCCCAGAGGAACTGATCGTCCTTGTGCAGATGCAAGGTGGCGCCGGTCTTTTCCTTCATCTGCCCCGAGGCCAGGAAATGGTCCAGATGAGCATGGGTGTGAATGATGCTCACCACCTTCAGCCCCAGGGCATCGAGGCGGGCCATGATCAAGTCCGGATTGCCGCCCGGATCGACCACTATGGCTTTCTTGGTCAGCGGGTCACCGATGATGGTGCAGTTGCACTGCAACGGACCGACGGGAAAAGTCTCGCGAATCAGGCTGGGGGTAACGGCGCTCATGACAAGGCTCCAGAAAAAACGATCGGCCATTCTGGCACAGCTCGCCGCCACCGCTGACTCAGAACCTCAGCTGCAGCGTCTCTTCGCCTTCCAGCGCCAGCAGATACTGCTTGGCCTGCAACCCACCGGCAAAGCCGGTCAGGCTTCCCGAAGCGCCGATCACGCGATGACAGGGAGCAACAATCGAAATCGGGTTCCGGCCATTGGCCGCCCCGACTGCCCGCACCGCCTTGGGGTGGCCGATCTGCCGGGCAATCTGGCCGTAGCTGCGGGTTTCACCGAATGGAATGGTCAACAGCGCCTGCCAGACCAGGCACTGGAACTCGGTGCCAGCAAAATCCAGCTCCAGCTCGAAACGCTCGCGGCTGCCGGCAAAGTACTCTTGCAACTGACGCTCGGTTTCCCGCAACAGCGGATGATCGGCCGCTTCCTGCAACGGCCCGAGACGAACCCGATTCTGCCGTTCATGCTCCCAGAGAATCGCCGCCAACTTGCTTCCCCTGGCGACCAGGGTCAGTTGGCCAACCGGGGACGCCATCAATTTGAATACGCAGGACATCTCAGCTCTCCTTCAGTCCGCCAGTGGAGTCAGGCGGGCATCTTGCGCATGCCGCACCGTCCTCTCGAGAGCCTGCACTGTAAAGGGAGATTCAAGCGCAAGAACCACGTTTCTTGCGTTTGAATCCCATGGCGCAGATTCCGCGCATCGAGCGTGCCTGGGGCTAGTCGTCCTCATCCACCAGGTAACAATTGTCACTGCTGCTGCGATGCCCACGGGGATCAACGATAAAGGCTCCGCGGCCCTGGCCGCATTCGAGCAAGCGCACCGGCGCCAGCTCGCGCTGACTGTCGATCTGCGCATTCAGACGCACGATATACACCCCAAGGGAAATCGATACACAAAGAATCAACACCAGACACCCCACCAACTGATCGGTGTAACGGGCGCCGGAGTCATCAGAAAGTACTGGCGACATAATCCGACCCTACTGGCTCCTTGCCCTGTCCCATCGCCAACCAACTCAATGGACCTCCCTGCCCCAGGCGCACCAGAGGCCCCCTGGAGGGTAGTACACAGGCCATCAGGAGCAAGACAATCATAAGCAGCAAGACACCTTTGACCACTGAAAACAGGTTCACGGCAGACGGCACTCCGGACGAGTTGATCCCCAGCTTAGGCCGCGCCGGGTTAACACTGGGTAAACATAGGTAGAACCCTATCCGACTCCGCTATCCTTCCCTCCCTGAGCGCCAAGGGTCCAGGGGGACATACCCGTGCATATCAACCTGCTGCTGGTCGAGGACAACCTCGATCTGGCCAATACCGTCATCGAATACCTGGAAATCAGCGGCATCGTCTGCGACCACGCCAGCAACGGCCAGACCGGCCTTAACCTGGCTCTGGGCCAGCACTACGACGTGATCCTCCTCGACATCATGCTGCCGCGACTGGACGGCCAGCAGCTGTGCCAACAGTTGCGCCAGCAAGGCAGCCAGACGCCAATCCTGATGCTCACTTCACTGGACGCCCTTTCCGACAAGCTCGCCAGCTTTGCCGCCGGGGCCGATGACTACCTGGTCAAACCCTTCGAGCTGGCGGAACTGGTAGCCCGCATCCGCGCCCTGAGCATGCGCCGCAGTGGCCAGGCCAGCCGCCTGCAAGTGGCCGACCTGGTCATGGAACTGTCCACCCGCAAAGTCAGCCGCGCAGGCCAGGAACTGCACCTGTCGCCCATTTGCTGGACCTTGCTGGAATGCCTGATGCGCGCCAGCCCGGAACCCGTGACCCGCGAGCGCCTGGAGGCGACCGTCTGGGGCGATGAACCGCCGGACAGCAATACCCTCAAGGTGCACATGCACCGGCTGCGCAAGACCGTGGACAAATCCTTCAGCCAGCCGCTGATCCACACCATTCCCGGTATTGGCATACAGATGAGGTCACATGCGTAACGGTCTGGGTTTGAAATGGGTGATCAGCGGCAGTTTCCTGCTGCTGATCGCCGTCGTCTTGCTGATCTACAGCCTGCTCCTGCCCGAATACAGCGTGCGCGGCCTGCTCTACACCGCCAGCGCCATGATGGAAGAAGAAGCCCAGTACTTCGCCAGGCACTACAAGAAGGACCCAAACACCCCGCCGCCGCACAATTACTTCTATACCAGCGTCATCGGCAAGGAAGCCCTGCCGGAGAAAATCCGCCACTTGCTGGACACCCCGCCCAGCCTGTCCTTCGGCGCGCTGCAGGCCTTCGGCGACCTGGACTCCGATGACGAGAATGAAGGACGGGCGGTCCTGGCCCAGCCGCTGAGCGACGGCAAGATCCTGTACATGTACGACGTCGACCACGACATGGAAGAAGGCGGCGAAGTGGAGACGCCACTGTCCGACGCCTACATCGAGCGCCAGTTGCGCGGCGTCAACCTCATCAGCCTGGCGGTGTTCGTCCCGGCGCTGATCATCATCGCCCTGCTGGTCTGGTGGCTGGTAAGGCCCCTGGAGCGCCTGGCCCAGTGGTCCTCGACCCTCAAGGATGCGGACACGGTGTCCAGCCAGCGGCCGAGTTTCGGTTTCAAGGAGTTCAACATGCTCGCCGATACCCTGGCCCAAAGCGTGCAGCAGGTGCAGGCCGCCAGCCTGCGCGAAGGCCGCCTGCTGCGCTACACCAGCCATGAACTGCGCACCCCGCTGGCGGTGCTCAAGGCCAATATCGAACTGCTGACCCTGCAATCCGGCGGTGTCCTGCCGCCGCCCCTGCAACGTATCGAGCGCTCGGTACTGAACATGCAGCGCATTGCTGAAACCTTGCTGTGGATGAGCCGGGAACTGCCCGAACCCTTGCCCGAGGAGCCCATCGACATGAGCGGCCTGGTCACCGAACTGATCGAGGAGCACCGCTACCTGATCGGCACACGGGATATCGAACTGCTGCTGGACATCAGCAGTACGCCCTGCCGCTTGCCCCTGACCGCCTGCCGCATCGTGGTGGGCAACTTCCTGCGCAATGCCTTGCAGTACGCCGATGAAGGCAGCGTCGAGATCAGTTTCGACTATCCACAGCTGCGCATCGTCAACCGCATCCGGGAAGCCAAGCAGTTGGAGCCGTCCAACGACTTTGGCTATGGCCTGGGCCTGGAACTGATGCGGCAACTCAGTGCCCGGCTTGGCTGGCGCATTGAAGTCCTGATGGAGCAGCAACTCTTCACGGTCACCCTGGACTTCAATGCCGCCCCGCCCGCCGAGGAACTGCCTGCACCACAGAGCGCTCCAGAGACTCAGAGTTGACTGCCAGCGTTCTGCTCAAGAGCGCTGAAGGCCAGGAAATACCTGTTCACAAGCGATGAAAAAACTGCCTAGACCAGGCCCTCTCCGACAGCGCTTGTGAGTATCGTTGACGGACAAAAAACCACGCCCGGGGGCCTGTCGGTGCATAACTTGCTTGCAGGAAGCGGACTGCACCTTTCGCACTGCACTCAAGAACCGGGTCATACCGCCCCCGCGCCAAGGCAAAGAACGAGGTTCGCTGTGGCCACCTACAATCTGCGTCAACTCAAGTACTTCATCACCACCGTCGAATGCGGCAGCGTTGCCGAGGCGTCGCGCAAGCTGTATATCGCGCAGCCGTCGATCTCCACTGCCATCAAGGGCCTGGAGGACAGCTTCGGTGTCCAGTTGCTGATTCGCCATCACGCCCTGGGCGTGTCCCTGACCCCAAGCGGTGCACGCTTCTATCGCAAGGCCCAGGAACTGCTGCGCATGGCCAAGGAGTTCGAACAGAACGCCCTGGCCGACAATGATGTGGTGTCCGGGCAGATCGACATCGGCTGCTTTGAAACCGTGGCTCCGCTGTACCTGCCGCAACTGATCGCCGGTTTCAGCGCGCTCTATCCCGGCGTGGAGATACGCATCCGCGACGGCGAGCAACAGGAACTGGTGCAAGGCCTGACCGGGGGCGCCTTCGACCTGGTGATCCTGTATGAACACGAGTTGGACGGCACCATCGAAACCGAGCCGCTGATGCCCGCGCAACGCCCCTATGTGCTGCTGCCAGCCGATCATCGCTACGCCCAGCAAGCCCAGGTTTCACTGCGCGACCTGAGCCTGGAGCCGATGATCCTGCTGGATGTGCAACCCAGCCGGACCTACTTTGTCAGCCTGTTCGAAGAGTTGGGGCTGACCCCGCAGATCGCCTTCAGCTCGCCCTCCATCGAGATGGTGCGGGGCATGGTCGGCCAGGGCTTCGGCTTTTCGATCCTGGTGACCCGTCCCCACTCCCAGTGCTCCTACGACGGCAAGCCGGTGGTGTGCGTGGATATCGTCGAGGAGGTGACCGGCTCAGGCCTGGTCGCCGCCTGGCTCAAGCGTGGCCAGTTGACCAAGCCGGCGCGCCTGTTTGCCGACTACTGCAAGGAACACCTGGCCCGTTGAACGCACATTGCCGCCGACTCTCCCCACACCCGGGCGCCTAGCCCAGCAGCCCCAATTCCTGGGCCCGGGCCACTGCCTGGGTACGGCGCTCCACTCCCAGCTTGCTGTTGATATGGCTGGCATGGGTCTTGACCGTATGCAGGGAGATGAACAGCCGCTCACTGATCTCCTGATTGGAACAGCCCTGAGCGATCAGTTGCAGCACCGATAACTCCCTGGAGCTCAATGTTTCGCTGGGGGCCGCCGCTTCGTGAAGTTCCCGGGGAGTGGCGGGCAAGCGTTCCAGCAGCGCCTGGGTCAAGGCGGTCGGCAAGCCCTGCTGCAACTGCTCGCGCATCCAGCCGGAATGCTGCGCGATCAGTCCCTCGAAAGGCTGCAACGCGCCCCCCACCGCAGCTTCCAGGGCCTGGAGCAAATCCTGGCGGGCCTCGGGGCCACGCCCGAGCGCCAGCAATAACTGAGCCTTCTGGGTCAGGGCCATCACGCTCAACAGTTGCCGGCCGCTCTGCCGGCCATGCTCGTCCAACCGCCGCAAACGCTGCTCGGCCCTGGCAGCGTCGCCCTTGATGGTGTCCAGCCGGGCCTGCTGCAGCTCGATATGCAACGGCAGTTGCGGGTGAAACTCCGGCGGTGCCGCCGCCTGCTCGCCGGTGTAGGTCTGGCCCAGGCGGCCAAGCCAGGCCTCGGCCAGGTCGGTGCGCCCCTGAGCCAGCCACAGCTCGCATTTCACCAGGGTGATCATTGCCAGGTAGTAGATCGGCGGCACGTCCCAGATGTGCATCAAGCGCTCGGCTTCGGCGAGTTCGGCAAAGGCCCGGGCAAACTCGCCTCGCAGGCCCTCCAGCTTGGCGATCACGCAGTGGCCGATCAACACGCTGATATCGCGACCGGCCCGGGCCTCCACCAGCCCGGCCTGCAGACGCAGCAGACCGGTTTCAGGCTGGGCCCGCAGCGTCAGCAGATAGCCCTCATACAGGGTCAGCCGGGCCCGCACCGCGTACAGCCGTTGAGCCGACAGCCCCTGCAGCCGCCGCAACCCCTGGTACACCTCCTCCAACGCTCTGAGCACCTCGCCCCGCGCCTGCAGGACCCGGGCCCGATCGTAATGGGCCAGGGCCTCGAACAGCGGATTGCCAACTCGCTGCGCGAGCTCCAGGGATTCGCGATTGAGACTGCGGGCGCGCCACAGGTCGGCATCGGTAATCGCCAGGTTGGACAGGGTCGACAGGCACATCAGGCGCTGGCCGTAGCGCTTGTGCGGCAGGCTTTCCAGGGCTTCGCTGCAATAGGCCAGGGTTCTTTCGCGCTGCCCGCGACCACGGGCGATGATTCCGCTCAGGGCCAGCCATTGCGCCAGCATCGACTTCTGCGCGGTGGCCGAGGGCGCCGGCAAGAAACGACTCAAGTGCTCGGCCAGCTCTTGCGCGGCATCCAGCTGGCAGGCCAGGCCCAGGGCCCAGCTGTAAAGCACGATCAGGCGCGGAGTGCTGATCAACAGGCTGTCGGGCAGGTCCATCTTCCAGCGCAGCAGCATGCCGACATTCTGCTCCGCCAGCAGTTGCTCCTCCGACAGGTTCTGCACCAGGTTGGCCGCCACATCCAGGTGCCCGGCACGTAACGCCTGTTCCACCGCCTCATCCAGCAACCCCTGGGCATTGAACCAGCGACAGGCGCGCAGATGCAGACTGGCGGCCGGCACCAGGGCATTGGCCGTGGGCCGGGTGCGCAACAGATCGGAAAACAGGTGGTGATAGCGATACCAGTGCCCGTGCTCGTCCAGCGGCACCAGGAACACCTGATGGGCCTGCAGAAACCCGAGGATTTCGGCACTGTCATGGGCCTCGCGCAGGGCATCGCAGAGCTCGGCGCAAAAACGCTCCTGGGGCGCCGTGTCATAGAGGAACGCCTGGACTTCGGCGGGCAGGCAGTCAAGGACCTCCTCCAGCAGGTAGTCGCGGATCAGCCCTTCGCCCCCATGCAGCCCCTGGGGCAAGCTGCCCGGCGCCCCCGCCTCGGAGGCCGCCAGCATCCAGAAACGCAACCCCGCTACCCAGCCCTCGCTGCGCTGAATCAGGCTTTCCAGAGCCTCGCCACGCAAGGCGCTGCAGTGGCGATCCAGCAGACTCAGGGACTCGTCATGGGTCAGGCGCAGGTCCTGTTCATTGAGCTCCAGCAACTGTCGCGACAACCGCAGCCGCGCCAGATGCCAGTCCGGGCGCTGGCGACTGGTGACCAGCACCACCAGGCCATCGGGCAGGTGATTGAGGAAGAACTGCAGGCAGCGATCCAGCACCGGGCCCTGGGCCAGGTGATAGTCATCCAGCACCAGCAGCAGCGGTGTGCTGCCGGACAGGTGCTGCGCCAACTCGTCCAGCAGGCCGTCGAGCCACTCTTCAAAGGCGAAGGGTTGATGGCGCTGGCGCATTTTCAACAGCCCGAGAGACTGCCGGCCCAGTTGGGGAAAGTACTGCTGCAAGCCTGCCAGCAGACGCTCAAGGAAGCGTCCGGGATCGCTGTCCCGACGGCTCAACCCCAGCCACAGGCTCTGCCAGTTTCCCGGCAAGCCCTGGCAGAACTCCACCGCCAGCGAGCTCTTGCCGAATCCGGCCGGCGCGCTGACCAGCAACAGCCTGCCCTTCAACCCGGCGCTCAAGCGTTCGCAAAGACGCGGCCGCTGCACGTATCCGTCGGGCAGAGGGGGCCGATAGAAACGCCCTTCCAACGCGGGAATCACCGCGCTGGCAGACCGTTGAAGAGAAGACAGCTCAGTCATGGCCAACTCTTATTGATGTAGGGTTGTCGGCGTAGCAGATGCCCGCAGACTAGCGGTAAAAAGCGACCTGTTGAAGATTTTTGCGACCATTCGGGTAAAAAAGACTATGTCCAAATGGGTCAGATATATCTGACTGATCAGTCGATATTTCAGATTCTTATTAAGCAACTTGCTCATTCTCTTGAAGAAAACCAGCCTAGCCCACCTGGATTGTTGTGCACTTCCCCAAGCGCAGGATTTTTCAGGCAAAAAAAAGCCCCGAACCAGTCGGGGCAATTTCCGAGGATGCGGCCTCTATTTGCAGCGGCTCAGCGAACCCCGTCCTGACGCAGGGCGGCTGGGGTGAAATCGCTGGTGGTAGCGGTGAAGCCGAAGTCGTATGCCTGCTTCTCTTCGTTCTTCATGCCCAGCGCCAGGTAGCGGCCGGACTGCAAGTCGTAGAGGGTTTCCAGGGCGTACCACGGCACTTGCTTGTCGTAGTAGTTCTCGGCATGGGCCTCGGCCACGCGCCACAGTTGGCCACGACCGTCGTAATGGTCGATCACCGCCGCCTGCCAGGTGTCCTCGTCGATATAGAAGTCACGCTTGGCGTAGATGTGGCGCTGGCCTTCCTTCAGGGTCGCGACCACATGCCAGACCCGACGCAGCTCGTAGCGGGCCAGATCCTGGTTGATGTGCCCGGCCTTGATGATGTCGGCGTACTTCAGGCTCGGCGAGTCGAGCTTGTAGCTGTCGGAGGCGATGTACATCTCCTTCTTGCCTTCCAGTTTCCAGTCGTAGCGGTCCGGAGCGCCGTTGTACATGTCCAGGTTGTCGGAGGTACGCAGGCCGTCGGCCGCGGTACCCGGGCCGTCATAGGAGACTTGCGGAGCACGGCGCACACGCCGCTGGCCGGCGTTGTAGACCCAGGCCGAACGCGGTTCCTTCACCTGGTCGAGGGTTTCGTGAACCAGCAGCACACCACCGGCCAGACGCGCCGGGGCGGTCACTTTCTGCTTGAAGTAGAACAGGATGTTGCCCGGATTTTTCGGGTCGTAGTCCTTCATCTTGTCGCGGAACACGAACTGGTCCTGGAAGTACACCAGGCTGTAGGAGCCGTTGGCCTGCGGCGTGGCCTGGGTCACCAGGCGGGTCACGCTGCCACCGCGATAGCGGGTGATGTGGTTCCAGATCACTTCCACACCGCTTTTCGGGATCGGGAACGGGATCGCGGTTTCGAAGTTCTCCAGGCCGTTGCCGCCGGACACCAGGTTGGTTTTGGTGGCGTTGCGCTTGATCGCGGCGAACACGTCAGCCGGCACCGTGGCCCCGCGATGGGATGGATAGACCGGCATCTTGAAGGTTTCGGGGTAGCGTTTGAACATCGCGTACTGCCCCGGTGCCAGCTTGTCCTTGTACTGCTCGACGTTCTGCGCGGTGATGGTGAACAGCGGTTGCTCGCTGCCGAAGGGGTTGGACAGGAAACCCTTGCTGTCCACCGCGCCGGCGTTGGTCGCCAGCGGCTTCCAGGCCGGAATGGTGCCGGCGGCGTTGCCGGCCATTTCCGCGCCCATCGGCGTCAGGCTGGTGCCCAGCTTGGCCGCTTCATCGGCCGAAACCGCGGCCATGACCCCGGTGGCCAGCAGTGACAGTCCCAGCACACCGACGTGCAACAGACTCTTGGTGATTTTCATCATGTTGTTCTTCCTGAAAATGCAGTGTGCTTAGAAGTTCACGCCAACGCTCAAGGCGAGGAAGTCCCGGTCATCCACGGTACTGAAGTCGCCACCAAAGAAGTTGGTGTAGGCCAGGCTCGCGGTGTAGGTGTTCTGGTACTCGGCATCCAGCCCCAGGCTGATGGCCTTGCGGCCTTCCTCGAAGTTGCCGCCAGGACCTGGCGAGTAACCCTTGACGTCATGGGACCAGGCCACGTTGGGCTTGAGGTTCACACCGGCGAACACATCCGGGTATTCCCAGATGGCACGACCGCGGTAGCCCCAGGAAGTGGCGGTGGTGAAGCCGTCGTTGTTGCAGTTGGTGGTGCGGTTGCTGGCATCAGTGCCCGCCCCGGCTCCGGCGATGGTGCTGCTGTTGAGGGTGGCGCAGAAACCGTTCGGCAAGGTGCCAGGCCCGAAGACCGGATCGCGGCCATAACGCGCTTTAGTCTTGCTTTCCAGGCCTCCGACATAAGTCATGCCGACTTCACCCACCAGTGTGAGCCGGCTGGCGCCCATGACCTGATCGAAGAAGTGCGTGAAGGTGGTCTGCAGCTGGGTAATTTCCTTGCGGTTATAGCCGTGCAGGTCCTGCCCGGGAGTGCCTTTCAAGACGGATGCGTTGCCAAAGCCGGCAATGGGTGTCACGCCGGCAAACAGGATGTCGGTGGAGTTCAACTGTACCGGTGCATTGGGGCGATAGCTCAATTCGCCGCTCCAGGCCGTGCCGGTAGGCAAGGTGGTGGAGAAACTCAGACCGTATAGACGGATATCTTCCGGATACTCGACGAAGTAGTTGGAGTTGCCTGCCACGATCAGCGGCCTGGCGCTAGCCAACGGCCCCAACGGCATCGTGTAGTAGCGCGACGCAGCGCCCTGGGCACTGAAGATCGGCGCGCGACTGTGGTAATTCATGAAGTAGGCGCCGAACTCGGTATCCAGCGGCTCGTAGTTGTAGCGAAAGGCCACGCCGAACTGGCCACTGTCGCGGGCATCACGGTCTGCGCCACGACGCACCAGAACACCTTCGTTGTTAACGTCCACCCCTAGGGCGTTCAGGGTCGGGAACGCTGCCGGGTTGATGGTCGAGCGCTTGTTCAGCACCCGCAGATTGTTGTCGCAACCATCGGAAATGATGTCCGGCTGCGAAAAGAAGGTGCCGCAGTTATCGGTAACGGTCTGGTCCCACTCCAGCTGGTAGAAGGCTTCGGCCGAGAGGTTCTCGGTAAGGGCCTGGGAGATGTAGAACATGTTGACCGGAATCAGGCCTTCCTTGATCTCGGCACCTGGGCGACGGAACGCCGATACGTCGATGGGGTTGATCGAGTTGATACCGCCACCGATGAAGGTACTTTCACCCCAGCTCACCACTTGCTTGCCGAAACGCACGGAGCCCGGCTCATCGGCGATGGAATAGTTGTGGTAGATGAAGGCATCGAGAATCTGCCCGCCGGAGGACTTGGCGCCTTCCTTGCGGTTGTTGTCGCTGATGTTCTTGAAGTCCAGGTCTTCGTCCTTGAGCTTGAAGTCATACCAGTACTTGCCACGGACAAACACACCGGTATCGCCGTACTTCAATTCCAGGTCATGGATGCCCTTGAAGATCTTCGAGAAGGTCTGGCCCTTGTTGAAGTTCAAGTGGCCGTCATCGGAGGTCTGGGACAGGCCCTTGCCACCATTGTTGACCCCGATCAGGTTCTTGTTGCGCTCGGCGGTGGACCAACTGGCTCCCAGGGAAAGGGACGAATCGAAGCTGCCTTCGATTTCACCGATGTTGAAACTGACGCCGAATGCCGGCCCGGCGAGCGTGGAGGCGAGACCGACGGCCAGGGGCAGTTTTGCCCGGCGCCAGAACTGGTTTGCTGATGTCATCGACGCTACTCCATGTGCATTATTGTTATGGCAGTACGCTCTTCTGAAGACGCTGCGGATACCGGGTCGACCAACACTGCCCCAGGCCCGAAGTTGCGTGGCGCGAGCACCCCACAATGCTCCGTCCTTCAGAAAAATCCGTGAACGGACTATATCCAGCGGGGATTACTGCTTGATCCCTCTAAAGTGTGATTTGCAGCCACCCACCGCGCTGGAACAACCCTTTGCCACAGCCGTTGAATGACGGCGCGGTAAGGATGGCTGAAAATCTCGCGAGCACAAGACAAAGGCTTGCCGGATGGGCATGCCGTGCCCCGGCGGGCACGGCAGAGGACGCTCAAAGCGTGGAGAGGAAGGTGCTGTTACTGGCTTGCCATTCGCTGATGTCGACGCGGATGCGCTTCTTGTCGAGCTTGCCAACGCTGGTCTTGGGAATTTCAGTAACAAGGGCGATCTGACTGGGAATCGCCCACTTGCTCAAGTGACCCAACTCCACGAATGGCTTGAGATGCTCCTTGAGCTCGCGGGCACCAATGGCATGACCCTCGCGGATCACCAGCAGGGCGAACGGGCGCTCGCCCCACTGCGGATCGGCAATGCCCACCACAGCTACTTCGCGTACCGCCGCGTGGCGACTGATGAGGTCTTCCAGGTCCAGGGACGAGATCCACTCGCCGCCAGTCTTGATCACGTCCTTGATCCGGTCACGGATGTCGATCACCCCCATGCTGTCCAGGGTCGCCACATCGCCGGTGTGCAACCAGCCGCCTTCCCACAGCTCGGCGCCCTTCTGCGGCTCGTTGAAATAGCCTTCGGTCAGCCAGGGCGACCGCAGCACCAGTTCACCCTGAGCATCACCGTCCGCCGGCAGGAAGTTGCCTTCGGCATCGATGATCGCCGCTTCCACCAGTGGCACCGGCACCCCGGCCTTGATCCGGTAGGTGGTGCGTTCTTCTTCACTGCCGGCCATCAACTCATCATTGAGGTGGGCGCAGGACACCAGCGGACCGGTTTCCGACATGCCGTAGGCAGCAGTCAGTTGAATGCCCCGGGCCTTGGCCGCCTCATACAGGGCACGGTTCAGCGAGCTGCCGCCGATGACGATCTTCCAACCGCCGAAATCAGTACCTTGGGCCGCCTTGGCATTGAGCACCATCTGCAGGATGGTCGGCACGCAGTGGGAGAAGGTGACCTTTTCCCGACGCCACAGCTCCACCAGGTACTCCGGATCGTAGCGCCCCGGGTAGACCTGCTTGAGCCCGAGCATGGTGGCCACATAGGGCAGGCCCCAGGCATGCACGTGGAACATCGGGGTGATGGGCATGTACACATCGTTGGTGCCCAGCAGCCGCACGCTGTCGATGGCGCCCATGACAGTGGACACGCCCAGGGTGTGCAGCACCAGTTGCCGATGGGTGAAATACACCCCCTTGGGATTGCCGGTGGTGCCGGTGGTGTAGAAGGTGGTGGCCACCGAATTCTCGTCGAAATCCTCGAACTGATAGTGCGGGCTGGCAGCAGCCAGCAATGTCTCGTATTCCCCTACCAGGTTCGGCAGCTCGGCGGTTTTCTCCGGCGCATCGGTGAGCAGCAGGGTTTTCTCCACCGTGGTCAGATGCCCGGCGATAGCCTGGTACAGACCGACGAATTCACTGTTGACCAGCACGAAACGGTCTTCGGCGTGGTTCATGGTGTAGAGGATCTGCTCCGGCGACAGACGCACGTTGATGGTGTGGATCACCGCGCCAATCATCGGGATGGCGAACATGCACTCCAGGTAGCGATGGCTGTCCCAGTCCATGACGGCCACGGTGTCGCCGGCCTTGACCCCGGCGGCGGTGAATACGTTGGCCAGGCGCGCCACACGTTCGATCAGGGTCGGATAGGTGTAGCGCAACTGATCGCGGTAGATGATCTCGCGGGTTTTCTCGTAACGACTGCCGGACATCAGCAGCCGCTTGATCAGGAGCGGGTATTGATAGGCGCCTTCGGCGGGGGGGATAACACGAGTCTGCAACATAAGAATCCCTTTTCTGACGGCTCGGTCGTAGCTGGAGAATACTCACTCTAGAGTGCCTGTGCGCCTGCTAAATCAGCCAAAGGGATGATTTGCAGAGCCGTACAAATACTAGCTCCAAGCCAGCATTGGTGCGGCTCTGCCTCAGATCAAGCGCTCTGTCCCACCGCCGCTTCGGCCGGAGTCCGGGGAAACGCCAGCGCAGCGGCAAAGGTCAGCGCGGCAAACCCGGCGAGGATCAGATACAGGCCGCTCAAACCCTGGCGCGGCTCCACCAGGGCAATCAACGGAATGGCCGTGGCGCTGGCCCCGAACGACAGGCAGTAACGCAGGGCGAAGACCCGCGACTGCCACTGCGGCGCGACGAAGTTGGCGACCATGGCGTCATTCACCGTGACCTGGCCAAACACCACGAACATGAAGGCCGCCCCCAGCAGGATCACGCTCCAGCCCTCGCTGTGGGCCATGGCCAGCAGCAGTGGCGCCTGAAACAGGGTCAAGACGATAAAAGGCCACTTCAGGCTGAAACGATGCAAGACCCGGCCAATGGTCAACTGCGCCACCGCACCGAAGGCATAGGCCAGGCTGACCACCAGGCCCAGGGTCTGCGGCGAGGTGAACAGCTCGTGCAGGCGTTCCTGAAACAGCTTGGGGTAGGTCATGGTAGTGGCGTTGAACACCACCCCGCCGGTGGCCGTGGCCAGGGCCAAGACACCGAACACCAGGAACATGGAGATCTGCTGCCCGCCCTTGCCCTTCAAGCCGACGTGGGGCCGTACCGGCACCGGTTCGTCACGCACCTGCCAGGCAAAGCCGATTCCCAGCAGGATCGCCACCGCTCCCGGCAGGATAAAAGCCGAACGCCAGCCGAACCGGGCCACCAGAAAACCGCTGATCAGCGCCGAAAAAGCCACGCCGAGATTGCCCCACATGCCGTTGATGCCGATCTCCCGCCCACGATTCTGTGCATAGGCCACCAGCATGGCCGTGCCCACCGGGTGGTAGATCGCAGCGAACACACCCATCAGGGTCAGGCCGATCACCAACAGGGTCGGGCTGTTGCTCAGGCCGGTAAGGATCGACGCCGCGCCGATGCCGAAGAAGAACAGCAGCATCATCTGTCGTCGGCTCCAGTGATCCCCCAGCCAGCCAGCGGGTAGCGAACAGGCGCCAAAAGCGATGAAACCGCCCAGGGACAGACCGATCAGCGCGGCATAGTCCAGGGCAAAGGCCTGGGTCATGCCCAGCACCGCGGCGGGAAAGATCAGCATGAACATGTGATCGATGACATGGGCGGCGTTGACGTAGCGGATAACGTTTCGAGCTTGATTCATGGCGGCACACAAGGTTGGTGGTTGTGTCGCCTATGCTAAGTTGGCTGTTTACAGCATTCCTGACAACAAAGTCATTGGATCGGACATGTTAATCAGCCACTTCCACCACGGCCCGGTGAGCGCCTATCCCCGCGACTATCCCGATGCCGCCCACCAACCCTCCCATCGCCATCGCGAAGCGCAGTTTCTCTACGCCGCCTGCGGCACCATGCGCGTGGTCACCGCCCAAGGCGCCTGGGTGATTCCGCCAACCCGCGCGGTGTGGATCCCCCCTCTAGTGGAACATGAAATCTTCATGGTCGGCGAGGTCCGCATGCGCTCCTTGTTCATTGCCGCGCATCTGTCTCCGCCGTCCTTGCAACAGTGCTGTGTGCTGGCGGTGACACCCCTGCTGCGGGAGCTGATCCTGCGGGCGGTGCAAGGGCCGGAGCAGGCGGAAAACCCGCTGATCCAACAATTGATGCTGGAAGAGATCGCTGGCTTGGAGAACCTGCCCCTGCACATTCCCATGCCCCAGGACCGGCGCCTGCAGAGCATCTGCCGAACCCTGCTGCAGACCCCGGACCATCCCCACACCCTGGAAGACTGGGCACAGCAGGTCGGTGCCAGTTCGCGCACCCTGGCGCGGCTGTTTCAACAGCAGGTGCAGATGAATTTCAATGCCTGGCGCCAGCAACTGCGCCTGATGGAAGCCCTGCCCCGCCTGCTCGCCGGGGAAAGCGTGCACAGCGTGGCGGACTCATTGGGATATGGCAGCGCCCGGGCCTTCAGCGCGATGTTCTGCCGCCTGCTGGGGGACACGCCACGGCATTACGTGGCGACCCTGAACCAGCTCAGCGCACTCAATGCATCTCGGTGAAGGCCAGTTTCACACCGATGGCGATCAGCACCGCGCCCATGGTGCGGTCGAACCAATGGCCCATGCGGGCGAAGCCGGCACGAACCCGCTGCTGGCTGAACAGCATCGCCACCAGGCAGAACCAGAGCGCGGTCGCCGCCGCCAGGTAGACCCCGTAACCGGCCTGGATCGCCAGGGGCGTGTGCGGGTTGATCACCACGGTGAACAGCGAGAGGAAGAACAGGGTCGCCTTGGGGTTCAGGCCATTGGTGACAAAACCCGAGGTGAAGGCTCCGCGGGCGGTCCGCGCCCCGGCTTCCTTATGCAGATCGTCCACCGCCGGCTTGGCCGGCTGGGCGCGCAAGGCCTTGAAGCCGATGTACAGCAAGTAGGCGGCTGCCAGCCACTTCAGGGCGTTGAACAGCACGATGGATTGGGAAACGATCAGGCCGATCCCCAGCAGTGAATAACCCACGTGCAGGAAGATTGCGCAGCCCACGCCCAGGGCGGTCCAGGTGCCGGCGCGACGGCCGTGGGTCACGCTTTCGCGCACCACCACGGCGAAATCCGGGCCGGGGCTGGCCACCGCCAGCAAGTGGATCAGGGCAACGGTCAAGAACTCGGTGAGGTACATGCAGGCTCCTGTGTATGTCTAATTATTTCATCTGTTAGGCTCGGCAGATTACGCCTTAGATCCCCCGTGCAAAAGGTACAGTTCATGACCAACAATCGCCGCGCCGTCTTCCTCGATCACAGCTCGCTGGACCTGGGCGACCTGGACCTGAGTGCGCTGCACGACTGCTTCAGCCCCCTGCAAGTGCATGCACACACCCCTGCGGAGCAGGTGATCGAGCGCCTGCAAGGCGCTCAGGTGGTCATCAGCAACAAGGTCGTCCTGAGCGCCGAAACCCTGGCGGCCTGCCCCGATCTGCAACTGATCCTGGTGGCCGCCACCGGCACCAACAATGTCGATCTGAACGCGGCCCGCCAGCAAGGCATCTGTGTCAGCAACTGCCAGGGCTACGGCACGCCATCGGTGGCCCAGCACACCCTGATGCTGCTGCTCAATCTCGCCACTCGGGTTGCCGACTACCAAGAGGCGGTGGCCGCCGGTCGCTGGCAGCAGGCCAAGCAGTTCTGCCTGCTGGACTTCCCCATCATCGAACTCGCGGGCAAGACCCTCGGCCTGCTGGGCAATGGCGAACTGGGCAGCGCCGTGGCGCGCCTGGCCGAAGCCTTTGGCATGCACGTGGTATTGGGTCAGATCCCCGGACGCCCGGCGCGAGCGGATCGCCTGCCGCTGGAGGAACTGCTGCCACAAGTGGATGCCCTGACCCTGCACTGCCCACTCAACGAACACACCCGGAACTTCATCGGTTCCCGGGAGCTGGCCCTGCTCAAGCCCGGCGCCCTGGTGATCAACACCGCCCGCGGCGGCCTGATCGACGAACAGGCCCTGGCCGATGCCCTGCGCAGCGGCCATCTGGGCGGCGCGGCCACCGACGTGCTGAGTGTCGAACCGCCGGTGGCCGGCAACCCCTTGCTGGCCGGTGATATCCCGCGTCTGATCGTTACCCCGCACAACGCCTGGGGCAGCCGCGAGGCCCGCCAGCGAATCGTCGGTCAGCTGACGGAAAATGCCCGGGCCTTCTTCAGTGGCGCCCCGCTGCGGGTCGTGAGTTGATAAACTTCGCCACTTTTTTGGGGGCGGATCATGGATACACGCAGCGAAGTACTGTTACGCCAGGCTGAGTTGTTTCAAGGCTCACTGCTGCTGGCCGGCCTGGCCGCAGACGATCTGCTGGGCCGCCTGCCCAACGCCCGGGGCTGGAGCTGGCACGCCGGTGACCACGCGGCCCTGGAGGCACGCTTTCCGGGGCGCTGCCACTTCGGCGTAGCCGCGCCGGCCGAGGCCTTCGACAGCGCCGTGCTGTTTCTGCCCAAATCCAAGGACCTGACCGACTACCTGCTCAATGCCCTGGCCTCGCGCCTGGCCGGGCGCGAGCTGTACCTGGTGGGCGAGAAGCGCAGCGGCGTGGAAAGCGCCGCCAGGCAACTCAACCCCTTCGGCAAACCGCGCAAGCTCGACAGCGCGCGCCACTGCCAACTGTGGCAGGTCACGGTTGCCAACGCTCCCGCAGCGCTGGCGCTGGAGAGCCTGGCCCAGGAATACCAACTGCCCCTGGCCGAAGGTCCGTTGACGGTGGTCAGCCTGCCGGGCGTGTTCAGCCATGGGCGCCTGGATCGCGGCACCGCGTTGCTGCTGGAGCACCTGGATCACCTGCCCGCCGGTCATCTGCTGGACTTCGGCTGCGGCGCCGGGGTCCTGGGCGCCACGGTGAAACGCCGTTACCCGGACAACCGCGTGACCCTGCTGGATGTGGACGCCTTTGCCGCCGCCAGCAGTCGCCTGACCCTGGCCGCCAACGGTCTGCAAGCCGAGGTGCTGACCGGTGATGGCATCGACGCCGCGCCCATGGAATTGAACGGCATCCTGACCAATCCACCCTTCCATACCGGGGTTCACACCGACTACCAGGCAACGGAAAACCTGCTGCGAAAAGCAAGCAAACATCTACAAAAAGGCGGCGAACTACGGGTAGTCGCCAACAGCTTCCTGCGCTACCAACCGTTGATCGAAGAGCACTTGGGGCCGTGCGCGATCAAAGCCGAAGGCCAGGGTTTCCGGATTTACCGGGCCAAGCGCGGCTGAGAAGGTTTTTCGCAGACAAGGCTTGCCGAATGGATTTTGCCTAGGCAGAATCCGCTCCGTCCTAGGGGAGTAGTCTCCCACGAGCGCCACGCTCGTCCGGCATGCGTCAACATACTTGGTCCTCAGACCATGGCGCATGCGACCCAAGAGTCCGCACAGACGGACCGCAGGGTTTGACAAGACCTATGACACGCACACCTTACCCGGGGCGGGAAGGCTGTACGTGTCATAGCCGTGTCGACCCGCCCCTTAGGAAAACCCTGATGATGCTGGATTCTCTCCTCGTTCCCACCGCAATCGTTGCCTTGGCCGAAATCGGCGACAAGACGCAACTGCTCGCCCTGATTCTCGCCGCGCGCTTTCGCAAACCCTGGCCGATCATTGCCGGTATCGTCGCCGCGACCCTGGCCAACCATGCGGCCGCCGGTGCGGTAGGCGCCTGGTTCGGCAGCTTCTTCTCGGATTCGACCCTGCACTGGATCCTTGCCGCCAGCTTCACCGCCACCGCGCTGTGGACCCTGGTACCGGACAAGATGGATGACGATGAAGCCACGACCGCCCGCAAGTTCGGACCGTTCCTGACCACCCTGATCGCCTTCTTCCTGGCGGAAATCGGTGACAAGACCCAGGTCGCCACCGTCATGCTGGCGGCGCAATACCCGGACCTGTGGCTGGTGATCATCGGCACCACCCTGGGCATGCTGATTGCCAACGTACCGGTGGTACTGGCGGGCAACTTCGCCGCGGACAAACTGCCCCTGACCCTGATTCGTCGCCTGGCGGCGTCGGCCTTCTTCATCCTCGCCGTGGTGGCGGTGTACAAGGCCATGCAGATCAGCGGCTGGCTGTAAACGAAATCGCCGGCAAACCGACTCCCACACAACCTGTAGGAACCGGCTTGCCGGCGAAAGCGTCAGCGAAAATGCAGCGTTGGATCAGGACTTCTTGGCCTGCTGATACAACGGCATCACCTTGGGAATCGCCGCCTGCAAAGACGCGATACGGCTGGTGGAAGCCGGGTGAGTGCTCATGAACTCAGGCGGCGCCGAACCACCAGCCGCCTGGCCCATCTTGTTCCACAGGCTGATGGCGGCATTCGGGTTGTAGCCGGCACGCGCGGCCAGCTCCAGGCCGATCAGGTCAGCCTCGTTTTCGTTCTCGCGGCTGTTGGGCAGGGTCATCAGCAGGTTCACGCCGTTATCACCCAGGGCAACGGTTTCCTGCGACACACCGAACAGGGTAGCGATCTGCTTGCCGGCACCGACCGCGTACTGCTTGGACATCGCCTCGCGACCATGCTCGCGCAGGGCGTGGGCAATCTCGTGGCCCATGACCGCGGCGATTTCATCGTCGGTCAGGTTGAGTTTTTCGATCAGGCCGGAGTAGAAAATGATCTTGCCGCCAGGACCGCAGTTGGCGTTGAGCTCATCGCTCTTGATCAGATTGACTTCCCACTTCCACTGCGCGCAGTCGGGGCGAAAGGTTGGCGCCTGAGCGATCAGACGGTTGGCAATCACCTGCAGGCGCTTGGCGTTGGCACTGGTCTTGTCCAGCACGCCCTGGCTGCTGGCCTCACCCAGGGTCTCCTGGTAGGACTGGGCGTAGGACTGATTGACCTCGGCACTGGACACCATGCTGAACATGGACTGCTTGCGATCCACACCCACCACGCCACCGCTGGTGGTATTGACCGTTTCACAACCGGTCAGGAGAACAGCAGCACTCAGAGCGCACACCAGTAACGACTTCTTCATCATGAAACCTCCCTGAAAACGTGGCGCGTATCCTAAGGGCGGAACTGTATCCGCGCCAGATGTAAAACACCCATTGAGTCGCATTTCAGATACCGCTCGGTCGCTGAAGGAAAAAATTCACAGTTCGCTCCAGGTCGCCAGCGGCCCGCGCGCGCGCCCTCCAATAACGACATGCATCACTCTGAAACAGTCATTTGTGCACTCAAGGCTAATGACCCGCGAGGCTGCGGCCGATACAGCACAGCAGACCTCAATTCCTGCGCCCGGAGCCTCTATGAAGTTCAAGTCGATCCAGTTTTCCGTGGCCGCCCTGGCCGGCGCCATCGTTCTCAGCGTGGTCGCAGCCCTGGTGCTGTATGCCCTGTTCTCAGGAGCCAGGACCCAGCACATGGTGCAAGAACGCACCCAGGCCCAGTTCGAGCAAGTGATCGAGCAGCGCCTGAGCGGCCTGGCCCAGACCCAGGTCAGCCAGATCCAGCGCGAACTCGAAGCGCCGCTGCTGATTGCCGGCGGCCTGGTGCGGGTCAACGCCCTGCTCGGCACCGCGGATGCGCAAGGCCACGCCGGCCTCAGCCTGAGCCGGGAACAGCTGATCGCGTTGGTCAAGGAAAACGTCACCCAGAACCCGAAGATCCTCGGCGCCTACATCGCCTGGGAGCCCAATGCCATCGACCACAACGACGCGGCCTATGTCGGCACCTCGGTGGTGGGCATCGACACCACCAACGGGCGCTTCCTACCTTGGTGGTTCCGCAACGAAGACGGCAGCCTGGGCCTGGACAAACTGGCCGATGTCAACGACAGAACCCTGCTCTCCACCGGCGTGCGCACCAGCGAGTACTACCTGTGCTCACAGGACAGTCTCAAGTCCTGCGTCATCGACCCCGCCCCGTACAAGGTCGGCGACAAGGTGGTGATGCTCGCCTCCTTTATTCAACCCATTCTGCTCAACGGCAAGTTCCAGGGCATCGTCGGCGCCGACCTGTCGGTGAACTTCATCCAGGACATGCTGGTGGGCGCCAATCAGAAGCTCTACGGCGGAGCCGGTGAGATGGCGCTGATTGGCGGCAACGGTCGCCTGGTGGCCTACACCAAGGATTCGAGCAAGTTCGGCGAGAAAGTCAGCGATGTGCTGCCCCCGGACACGGTGACCAGGCTGTCCGGCCTCAAGCGCGGCGAAGTGACCTACAACGTCGACCAGGCCAACGGCAAGATTGCCCTGTACCTGCCGTTCGGCATCGGCCAGACCGACGCCAACTGGACCCTGATGCTGCAACTGCCCCTTGGGGCGGTGATGGCTGATCTGAACACCCTGCAGAATGATCTGGCCGAACAGCGCAAGGCCGACACGTTCGGCATGGCCATGGTCGGCCTGCTCATAGCCGGCCTCGGCCTGCTGGTGATCTGGCTGGTGGGCCATGGCATCGCCCGGCCACTGCGGCAGATGGTGGCCATGCTCGACGACATCGCCCAGGGCGAAGGCGACCTGACCCGGCGCCTGACCAGCGACCGCGCCGACGAGCTGGGCTCCATTGCCAAGGGTTTCAATACCTTCCTGGCCAAGCTGCAGGCGATGATCAGCCAGGTGGTGACCTCGGTGCAGAGCGTCAGCGACTCCTCGGAACACACCGCCGACATCGCCATTCGCACCAACCAGGGCGTGCATAAACAGATGGTGGAAATCGATCAGGTGGCCACCGCGGTGCACGAGATGACCGCCACCGCCCAGGATGTGGCGCGCAACGCGACCCAGGCCGCACAAGCCGCCAGCCATGCCGACCAGGCCGCCAGCCAGGGCATGCAGATCGTACGCGACACCTCCAGCGCAATTGGCGCCCTGGCCGAGGAAATCGGCCGCGCGGTAGGCGTGGTGCAAACCCTGGCCAAGGACAGCGAGAACATCAACGCCATCCTGATCGCCATTCGCGGCATCGCCGAACAGACCAACCTGCTGGCCCTCAACGCGGCGATCGAGGCCGCCCGGGCCGGCGAACAGGGTCGCGGCTTCGCCGTGGTCGCCGACGAAGTGCGCAACCTGGCGCAGAAGACCCAGCAGGCCACGGAAGAAATCCAGTCGATGATCCAGCAACTGCAGCAGGGCACCCGGGAAGTGGTAAGGGTCATGGAAGACAGCCAGCACAAGACCGACCAGAGCGTGGAGCATGCGGCCAAGGCCGCCCAGGCCCTGGAAACCATCACTCAGGCCGTGTCGGTGATCAACGACATGAACACCCAGATCGCCAGCGCCGCCGAGGAGCAGAGCGCCGTGGCCGAAGACATCAACCGCAACGTGATCAACATCGGCCAGGTGGCCAACGAAGTGGCCGGCGGCGCCGACGAGTCCAGCGCAGCCAGCGCCGGGCTGACCAAGCTGGCGGAGCAACAACGACGCCTGATCAATCAGTTCAAGGTGTAACCCACGAACCTGTAGGAGCCGGCTTGCCGGCGAAAGCGCTCTGGGTTTGGACAGGAACCAGGAGATCTCTTCGCGGGCAAGTCTGCTCCTACGCGGGGGTCAGGCACTCGGGGCCGTTGAGCTTGGGGTCGTTGACCAGATTGGCCAGCACCCGCTCGCGCAAGGCGGCGGGCGGGCTGGCAAGCAAGGCCTGCAGCACATGCAGAGGAGTCTGCGGATCGAGCCAGGCGTCCTGGCCGGCGGCGTCGAGGATCAGCGGGCGGCGCAGATTGGCTGCGGCCTGGGTCACCACCGCCGTACTCAACCAGACCTGCTCCTGCACCGGATAGGCCTCCCAGATCGCGGCAAAGAAGATCGACGAACCCTCCCCCGGCGTCAGCCAGTAAGGCCGCTTGCGACTGCCGCCACGCCACTCATAGAAACCGTTGGCCGGCAGCAGGCAACGCCGCTCGCGAAACGCCTGGCGAAACATCGGCTGCTCGGCCAGGGTTTCCGCCCGGGCATGGGCCGGGGTACGCGACAGATCGGTGAGCCACGCCGGCGTCAGCCCCCAACGGGCCCGGGCCAGGGTGCGCTGGCCGTTTTCAGCGCGCTGGATCAACACCGAATCATTGGGCGAGATATTCCACTGCGCGCGCTGATCCTCGGGAAATCCCGGCAAGGCGGCAAAGGCGGGGTTCCAGCGAAACAGGGCATAACGTCCACACATGGGGCAATACAACTCTCGGCAAATCGGCGCTCAGGCTAACAGACCAGCACCCCGGCGAAGCTGTCCGGTTCGTCAAAGGGCAATGGCAGGGCCGCATTGTACGCAGCGATCAGCGCGCGTGCCTGCTGCGCCTGATGGTCGTGCACCGACAGCCCCAGCAACCCGAACAACGGCAGTTCCCCGGCCCCGCCGAGCAGATCGCGCCCCTGGAGGTGGGACTCGATGCCCTCGCTGGCCAGCATGCCCTGGAGCAACTCGCCTTCCATCAGGTTTTCCGGCTCGTAGATGCGCTGCATGAGAGCCTCTCCCCGTCAGTCGTTTTCACTGTGGACGTCGAGCATCCATTCCCGGCCATCGGTCTGCAGCGTGAAGACTATCGGCCGGCAGCATACCGGGCAGTCTTCAATGTAGGTCTGGTCGCCAGCGGACAGGTCCAGGACCGCTTCCGCCTGTTCGCCACAGTAAGGGCACTGATAATGGTCGGTTTCCAGCATCGCCGTCTCCAGAGTGACTTATGCGTATAATCGCCGGTCTATTTGCAGGGCTTTTTTGTCTGATCCGCATTTTCAGACCGCGCCCGGCTTTTTTTCGATCCGAACCTTTACTTACCCTAGCCGTTTCTAACAAGAGAGCATGATGGGCGAATTCGATGCCATCCGACCTTACCACGACAGCGAAGTACCAGCGGTGCTGGCCCGGCTGCTCAGCGACAAGGCGTTTCTAGATATCCTCACCCACTTTCGCTTCCCGCGTTTTGCCAACACGTTCGGCTGGCTGCTAAAACCCCTGATCGCCCATCGCCTGCGCCGCGAGTTCGCCGGAGTCACTTCGGTGGCGACCTTGCAGGACAAGGTCGAGTTCTATGTCGACCACACCATCGAGCGCGCCACCGACGGCGTGACCTACACCGGCGTCGAGCAGCTCAAATCGGGCACCGCCTATGTGTTCCTGGCCAACCATCGCGACATCGTCATGGACCCGGCCTTCGTCAACTACGCGGTGTATCACGCCGGCCTGCCGACGCCACGCATCGCCATTGGCGACAACCTGCTGCAGAAGCCGTTTGTCAGCGACCTGATGCGCCTGAACAAGAGTTTCATCGTGCACCGCTCCATCAGCGGGCGCCGGGAAAAACTCGCGGCCTACCAGTTGCTTTCGGCCTATATCAACCACTCGATCCGCAACGACGGCCAGTCGATCTGGATCGCCCAGGCCGAAGGCCGGGCCAAGGATGGCGACGACCGCACCGAGTCGGCGATCCTCAAGATGTTCCACATGAGCCGCAAGGACGAGCCGTTTGGCGAGGTGATCCGCTCGCTGAACCTGACCCCGGTGTCCATCAGCTACGAATACGACCCTTGCGACCAGGCCAAGGCTCGCGAGCTGTTTATCCGCGCCACCACCGGCAGCTACACCAAGGCCCCGGGCGAGGACGACGTGAGCATTGCCAAGGGCATCACCGGCTACAAGGGCCGGGTCCACGTGAACTTCGCCGCTCCCGTCAGCGCCCTGTTCGAAGACACCAAGCAACTGGCGATGGAAATGGACCGGCAGATTCTCGGCGGCTACCGCCTGTTCCCGGTGCACTACCTGGCCTACGCCCAGTGGAGCGACGCCGACCCGCAACTGCAGGTTCCGGCCGCCGCCGAGGTGTTCCCGGCGCAGGAACTGGCCAAGGCCAAGGAAGAATGGCAGCGCCGACTGGATGCCTGTCCGCCGGAGCACCGCCCTTATCTGGTGCTGCAGTACGCCAACCCGGTACGCAACCAGTACCGGGTCAAGGCCGGCCTGCCGCTGTAGGCGCGGCCCCGCAACGCACAACGGCGCCCATGGGCGCCGTTGTCGTCTCTGCAGTGCAGGCTGGATCAGAAACGCGTACTGATCCAGGACACCAGCAGCGCCAGCCCCAGGCAGGCGAAACCGAAACGATAGAAGAAACGATTGATGCGCAAAGTGGCGGGATCCAGCATCAGCAGCGGCTGATCCACGGCCCGGTCTTCACTCTGGGTGGCGAGGTTGGCCAGGGCCCGCTGCTCGCGGCGGCGGGTGGCATGCAGCAACCAGCTCCCCGGGCAGGCGAATAACAGGGCCAGCAGGTTGATCAATTTGGCGGGGTGGGCGTTGAACATCGACCAGATCAGTTGCAGCGACATCATGAACCTCGAAAGAAAACCGCATTCGGGTCGTCGAGTGAACCCGCGCGCGGATTCTACTCAATCCCCGTCGAATCGCGGGGGCCTTTCCGACCAGTAACGAGGCACGGGGCAATTAATTTAAAGCGTCATCTTTTCGTCATCCAAACAAGCCAGTCTGGCGCCCCTCGAAACCCACGGAGCTTGTCATGCTGCACGCAGAAAACCAGGATCGCCTCTACCTGATCACCCCCAGCGAAGAGCAGCAGGCGCTGGTGGGCGCCCTGGCCTTCAATGTTCAGGACCGGCACTGGCTGGTGTATTGCGCACTGGGTGGGCATCAGCACGCGGATCTCCCGGAAACCGACCTGCTGACGGGCATCAGCATGCTGGACTTCTACGTCGAGGCAGCCTGAAACACGACCAGCAAAAAGCCCGGTTCCCTGAAGGGCAACCGGGCTTCTGTCGACTGGGTCGGCAACGGCCCCAGGTCCGTTGCAGCGCCTTATTCGCCGAGGATCTGACCGATGGTCGGGTCCTTGAACAGGCGAGTCAGCGCATCGCTCAACACATCCCCCACCAGCTTGGTGTTGGTGTCCTGGTTCGGCGCCATGCCGAAACGCTGGTCCAGGGACGCGCCATAGCGACCGCTGTAGCGGCGGTTGGCGTTTTGCACATCGGAACGGAAGGTCGCGCCGATGGTGGCCTCGGTCACGTACAGGCCTTCTTTAGGCGACTGGTACTTGAGCTCGGCCAGGGTCACGGTCAATTGCGGAGCGTTGCTGCCGCCAGCCGTCGGGGTGAAGCCCAGCAGGCGCACCGCCGCTTCGGCCTGGGCCTGCAGCTTCGGCAGGATCTGCGCGCTCTGCACGGTAATGGCGCTGGTTTCCGGATACAGGCCGCCACGGGTGCCCAGGGTCGGCGAAGGACGTCCATCAACCACCTTCACCACCACCGGCTGACCATGGCCGACGGGCGCCAGCTGAGTGGTGAGCTTCGGCTCCGGGCTCAGTTGTTGCGGGCTGTGGGCGCAACCCACCAGCGACAGGCTGGTCACAGTGATCAAACCGAACAACAGGCGTTGCAACATGCTCATCTCTCCAGGAATCAGGCACAAACAGGCCCGCAGTATAGCGGTGCACAACCGCGACGAACCAGCGTCAGGCACGAGTTAGTCAAGACTCAGACAGGTGCCGTACAAGCGGGTTCCTGTAACCTGCCTTTCACCCGCGATACATCAGGATGCAACGATTCAAGGACATTCTTATCGTCAATGACACAATCAGGTGCCTGGTCATGAACTTCCTTCGCTCCCTGTTCGCCCCGCGTCAATCATTTCGCAGCTTCGCCTTGCTCGACAGCCAGGGACGCTGCCAGGCCTTCAAGCATTGTCTCGCCGTCCCGGTGGGCGACGGCTGGGTGGAAATCCAGGAAGTTCGCCTGAATTGGTTGCACCAGCCATTGCCCGCCAGCGCCCGGATCAGCCCACACAGCGCCGGCCCTGTGGTGCAACCGATACTGGCCACCTGACCAACAGCCTAATAAAAGTCACGAAACAGGATCATTTCTGCGCATTTCTTCGTTACAATCTCCCCCCGATTATAAGGACGTCTCCTGATCGGGCCTCGCAGTACCGCCAACGCCACTGCATTGGCACCCCGCACCGCCCACAGAGAGCCGCCCACACAGATCGAGTGAAGCTGGCGTGCTTGCTGTACCACCTTGCAAACCTCCACTTTTCGCGAATCTGCAGAGCTGCCATTGCTCGGCCACTGAAATTTGCCCGTTGTGCCCGCGTGCCTTGCATGCCGGCAACACCGCTCGGGCCAGGTGCCAGGCCAAGGCAGCCCTTTTTTGAGGTTCACGTCTTCAAAAGAGCGTGAAAAAACGGGTTTTCACAACTTCACAAGAGTGTGGCGAGCAAATGAATAGTTTTGCGTCTGAACTGGCACCATTGGCCTCTACAACAGCCCGATTACACAGGACCGAGCACTCCTCAAGAACTGGTGCTTGAAGCCTGTCCGCTGACGGATTTGGTTGCACGAGCGGATGTATCGACCATAAGTCGAATTGCCCCAGGCGCCCCGAGATGCGTTCATATGCACCTTGAGGCCCGGTTGGCAGCGTCCGCAGTAGTTGCAAAGAATTGCGAAGATTCGGACATGGCGATCCTGGCCATGGGTAACCTGGGGCATAACGTGAACCGCCCCGTCACTCCTGGCAGCCATGCCGTCAATTTGGTGCTGCAGATTTTGGAGACGCGTTAATGGCGCATAACGAAGCAGTAGACGTCGTATTGGTCGGGGCCGGCATCATGAGTGCCACCCTCGCTGTACTGCTCAAAGAGCTCGACCCCGCAATCAAGCTGGAAGTCGTCGAGCTGATGGATTCGGGTGCCGCGGAGAGTTCCAACCCGTGGAACAACGCCGGTACCGGCCACGCAGGCCTCTGTGAGCTGAACTACACGCCACAGGCCGCCGATGGCAGCATCGACATCAAGAAAGCCGTGCACATCAATACCCAGTTCGAAGTGTCGAAACAGTTCTGGTCCTACCTGACCAAGAAAGGCACCTTCGGCTCGTCCAAGTCCTTCATCAGCCCGGTGCCGCACCTGAGCTTCGTGCAGGGCGACAAGGGTGTGTCCTTCCTGAAGAAGCGCTTTGAAGTGCTGAGCCAGCACCACGCCTTCGCCGACATGGAATACACCGAAGACAAGGCCAAGATGGCCGAGTGGATGCCGCTGATGATGCCGGGCCGCCCGGCGGACGAAACCATCGCCGCCACGCGCGTGATCAATGGCACCGACGTCAACTTCGGCGCCCTGACCAACCAGTTGCTCAAGCACCTGACCAGCGCCCCCGATGCCCAGGTCAAGTACTGCAAGCGCGTGACCGGCCTCAAGCGCAACAAGGACAACGGCTGGACCGTGAGCATCAAGGACGTCAACAGCGGCAACAGCCGCGAAGTCGACGCCAAGTTCGTGTTCCTCGGCGCCGGTGGCGCGGCCCTGCCGCTGCTGCAGGCTTCCGGCATTGAAGAAAGCAAGGGCTTTGGCGGCTTCCCGGTGAGCGGCCAGTGGCTGCGTTGCGACAACCCGGAAGTGGTCAAGCAGCACCAGGCCAAGGTCTACAGCCAGGCCGCCGTGGGTTCGCCACCGATGTCGGTGCCGCACCTGGACACCCGCGTGGTCGACGGCAAGAAGTCCCTGCTGTTCGGACCTTATGCCGGCTTCACCACCAAGTTCCTCAAGCACGGCTCGTTCCTCGACCTGCCGATGTCGGTTCGCGCCGGCAACATCGGCCCGATGCTGGCCGTGGCCCGGGACAACATGGACCTGACCAAGTACCTGGTCAGCGAAGTCATGCAGTCCATGGAACAGCGCCTGGAATCCCTGCGCCGCTTCTACCCCGAGGCCAAGGCCGAGGACTGGCGCCTGGAAGTGGCCGGGCAACGGGTACAGATCATCAAGAAAGACCCGAAGAAAGGCGGCATCCTGCAGTTCGGCACCGAACTGGTGGCAGCCAAGGACGGCTCCCTGGCCGCCCTGCTCGGCGCATCTCCGGGCGCTTCGGTGACCGTGTCGATCATGCTGGAACTGATCGAACGCTGCTTCCCGGCCAAGGCCAGCGGCGAATGGGCCGCCAAGCTCAAGGAAATTTTCCCGGCGCGGGAGAAGGCCCTGGAAACCGACGCGGCGCTGTATCACAAGATCAACAGCGAAAATAACCTGAGCCTGGAGCTGGTCGAGCCAAGCAAGGAAACCGAAAGCTGCGCCTGATCTGCCGCCCATAAAAAACGCCCCGGCCTGCAAAGGACGGGGCGTTTTTTTTCGCCTGCTGAACGACTCAACCGCGAGCGTTGTTGATCAGCTCGATGTAGTCGGCGGCGTTGCGCTGATCCTTGATCAGGTCAACGAAGGTCTGGCCGTGCTCATCCTTGCCGTCCAGATCCAGGCCGGCGGCGAGGAAGAAGACCAGGAAACGCTCGAAATCGTCGATGCGCAGGCCACGATAGGCCTTGATCAGCTTGTGCAGGGACGGCGAAGTGGCGTCGACCGGCTCGAAATCGAGGAACAACTTGATCTGCTCGTCGCTGATCTCGTCACCAATCACTTGTTTCTTATCTTTACGCATTGCCGACTCCAGCTCGCAGACATTACACGGGGCCGGCAGTTTACCCTCAGCCTGCCTCGGGCCTCAACGCGGACGCACGCTGCCGGTATGCAAGTCGGCCCAGATATGGCCATTGGCGTAGCTGAGGAACTGGCAATACACAGTGTCGTTACGCAACAGGTCCATCACCGCCCGATACTGAGCCAGGGGGTAATAGAGGGTCAGGGTCCTGGTCTTGGCGTCGTACTGGGGCTTTTTCAGGCTTTTGCTCTCACCGTCGAAATTCACCAGCACTTGGCTGATGCTGGCGCCCTTGTTCAGCGGCTTGCCCTTGAGCCGCACCCACACCGGCGATGTCACCGGAATCGGCTGCTGATTGGATTGACGCTGGCTGCCAATCACCACCGAATACTCGGTGACCTGCAACAGCTGCTGCTGTTCAGGAACCGAGTCGCGCAGAGTCAGGTCATCAGGCGGCAGAAACTGCCCGTGCAGAGGCGCCGGGGCAGCTGCCAGGGGCAGGCTCAAGCTCAGAAGAAGGGCCGCGCTAGTGCGAATCAACAGGCTCATGACAGGCTCCAATCAAGGGCTGAGCACTCTAGCACGGGTTTTTGCTGCAAATCCTCACGACCTGTGATCGCAACGCAGGCGATGCAGACACCGTCAGTCGAACTGAGCGCGCATCCAGGCCTGGTATTCGGCGACCCCGGGATCACCTTCCCGGGGCGCCCAAGCGGCCTGTTCGCCTTCACTGACCGGACGATAAGGACCGGCCTTGCATTCGAACATCAGGCTGTTGGCTTCAAGCGCCACCAGGCCATGGAAGACTCCGGCCGGCAGATCGACCCCGACACAGTCACCACCGGCCTGCAAGACGCGCTTGCCCATTACCTGGCCCGCCTCATCGAAAATCAGCACGCCCAGCCGCCCCTTGAGCACCAGCAGTGTCTCGGCCTTGTCGGCGCTCAGGTGCCGGTGCGGTGGAACATAGGTCGAGGGTTGCAGCGCCACCGCCATGCGATGGCAAGGCTCTTCCATGGCGTGGAAGTTGTGGTGCTGGCGCCCACGGGGATTGGCCGCGGCCTTCTCAGCCAGGTCGCTGAACAACGCTTGATCGAGAAAGCTTGGCCCGGTCATGTCTTACATCCCTTTCACGGCATAGATGCCGGCGGCGTTGCGCCAGTAGCCCTTGTAGTCCATGCCGTAGCCGAAGACGTAACGGTCGACGCAAGGCAGGCCCATGTAGTCGGCCTTGAGGTCCGGACGGGCCTTGCGATCGTGTTCCTTGTCGATCAGCACCGCCGTGTGCACGGCGCGAGCACCGGCGTGTTTGCAGAAGTCGATGATCGCGCCCAGGGTGTGACCTTCATCGAGGATGTCATCGATGATCAGCACGTCGCGGTCAATAAAGGAGACTTCCGGCTTGGACTTCCAGAACAGCTCGCCACCGCTGGTTTCGTTGCGATAACGGGTGGCGTGCAGGTAGGAGGCTTCCAGGGGGAACTGCAGGTGAGTCAGCAGTTTGCCTGCGAAGATAAGGCCACCATTCATGACGCAGAACACCACCGGATTGCGCTCAGCCAGTTCTTCAGTGATTTGTGCACCGACACGGGCGATGGCCGCTTCGACTTCAGCTTCGGTGTACAGGCAGTCAGCCTCGCGCATGATTTGACGGATATGCTCGAGATCAGCGGACATGGCGCTCTCCAAGGGGGTGGCAGTTTCGGAAAAGCGGGCAAAGGTACGCATCCGGCCCGATCAGATCAAGCGTTTCTGGACTAACGTACTTTATGTCTATAGGACAACCACCCCGGATAGATTAATCTAGGCCGTTTTTTTTGCCCGCCGCCGGAGCCTTTCCCTATGCCCATCCGTGAGATCCGCCATCCGCTGATCCGACACAAACTTGGCCTTATGCGCCGCGCAGACATTAGCACGAAGAACTTTCGCGAGCTCGCTCAGGAAGTCGGTGCCCTGTTGACGTACGAAGCCACCAAAGACCTGCCCCTGGAAAGCTACGAGATTCCAGGCTGGTGCGGCCCGGTCCAGGTCGAAAAGATCGCCGGCAAGAAGATTACCGTGGTGCCGATCCTGCGCGCCGGTATCGGCATGCTCGAAGGCGTGCTGAGCCTGATCCCGGGCGCCAAGGTCAGCGCCGTGGGCGTGGCCCGCAACGAGGAAACCCTGCAGGCCCATACCTACCTGGAAAAACTGGTACCGGAGATCGACGAGCGCCTGGCGATGATCATCGACCCGATGCTGGCCACCGGCAGCTCCATGGTCGCCACCATCGACCTGCTGAAAAAAGCCGGCTGCCGCGACATCCGCGCCATGGTCCTGGTTGCCGCTCCCGAAGGCATCGCCGCCGTGGAACAGGCGCACCCTGACGTGACCATCTACACCGCGTCCATCGATCAGAAGCTCAACGAACATGGCTACATCATTCCTGGCCTGGGTGATGCCGGTGACAAGATCTTCGGCACCAAGCAGAAGGACTCCTGATCATGCAGGACGAGTTCAACGATCCGCTCTGGCGCCAGGTGCTGTCTGGCGCGCAGATGCTTTTCGTGGCCTTTGGCGCCCTGGTGTTGATGCCGCTGATTACCGGTCTTGACCCGAACGTGGCGCTGTTCACGGCGGGTCTCGGGACTCTGTTGTTCCAACTGGTAACCGGGCGCCAGGTGCCGGTATTCCTGGCGTCGAGCTTTGCCTTCATCACCCCGATCATTCTTGCCAAGGGCCAGTTCGGCCTGGCGGCGACCATGGGCGGCGTGATGGCGGCCGGCTTCGTCTACACCTTTCTCGGCCTGGCAGTGAAGATCAAGGGCACAGGCTTCATCGATCGCCTGCTGCCACCGGTGGTCATTGGCCCGGTGATCATCTCCATCGGCCTGGCCATGGCCCCCATCGCCGCCAACATGGCCATGGGCAAGGCCGGTGACGGCAGCGAACTGATCCATTACCAGACGGCCATGATGATCTCCATGCCGGCGCTGCTCACCAC
The DNA here is from genome assembly GCF_003225665.1 of Pseudomonas sp. TKO26. Taxonomy (NCBI): domain Bacteria; kingdom Pseudomonadati; phylum Pseudomonadota; class Gammaproteobacteria; order Pseudomonadales; family Pseudomonadaceae; genus Pseudomonas; species Pseudomonas sp. TKO26. The sequence goes on along the minus strand of NZ_QKLN01000001.1, from coordinate 98,021 downwards.
GCTGATCGTGGCGGTGTTCGGCAAGGGCATCTTCCGCCTGGTGCCGATCATTTCCGGGGTATTGGTGGGCTTTGCCCTGTCCTTCTACTTCGGCGTGGTGGACACCGCGAAGATCGCCGCCGCGCCCTGGCTGGCACTGCCACACTTCACCGCACCGGAGTTCAACTGGCAGGCGATCCTGTTCATTGTTCCTGTGGCCCTGGCTCCGGCCATCGAACACATCGGCGGGGTGATTGCCGTGGGCAGTGTCACCGGTCGCGACTACCTGAAGAAGCCCGGCCTGCATCGCACCCTGTTCGGTGACGGCATCGCCACCACCGCAGCCGGCCTGTTCGGCGGCCCGCCCAACACCACCTACGCCGAAGTCACTGGCGCAGTGATGCTGACCAAGAACTACAACCCGAAAATCATGACCTGGGCGGCGGTCTTCGCCATCTCCCTGGCCTTTATCGGCAAGTTCGGCGCCCTGCTGCAAAGCATTCCGGTGCCCGTGATGGGCGGGATTCTCTGCCTGCTGTTCGGGTCGATTGCCGCGGTGGGCATGAACACCCTGATCCGCCACAAGATCGATCTGGGCGAAGCCCGCAACCTGGTGATCGTCTCGGTGACCCTGGTGTTCGGGATTGGCGGCGTGCTGGTGGGAACCGGCACCGGTCCGGACGACTTCGGCCTCAAGGGCATCGCCCTGTGCGCCATCGTCGCCATCGCGCTGAACCTGGTACTGCCGGGTAATGACAGCTGGAAGAACAAGAAGGCCGACGAGCCTTTGATCTAAAGCACCTTCGCCGGCAAGCCGTCGCCTCGCAGGAGTCGACTTGCCGGCGAAGCCGCTTACAACGCCAACGGCGCCCGCGCGCACAAGGTGTTCAAGGCCTGCGCCCATTGCGGGTCGTCATTCAGGCACGGGATCAACAGCAGATCCTCGCCCCCCGCCTCACGGAACTGCTCGCGCCCGCGATCACCGATCTCCTCCAGAGTCTCGATGCAATCGGCGACAAACGCCGGACACATGACCATGAGCTTCTTCACGCCCTGCTTGGCCAGTTCATCAAGGCGCGTCTCGGTGTAGGGCTCGATCCACTTGGCCCGGCCCAAGCGCGACTGGAACGACACCGACCATGTGCCATCCGCCAACCCCAGGTGCTCGGCCAGGGCCGATGCCGTTCGCAGGCACTGGGCGCGGTAACAGGTGGCCAGCACCGCGGGAGAAGCGTTGCGGCAACAGTCGGCATCCTTGAAGCAATGCTGACCGGTAGGGTCGAGCTTGGTCAGGTGCCGCTCCGGCAGACCGTGGAAGCTCAGCAGCAGATGATCATGCTCCTGGGCCAGGTAAGGTCTGGCACTGGCCGCCAGGGCCTCGATGTACTCGGGCTGATCGTAGAACGGCTGCAGCACGCTGAACTGCACATCCAGCTTGCGCTCGCGCACCACGCGCCGGGCCTCTTCGATCACCGTGGTCACGGTGCTGTCGGCGAACTGTGGATAAAGCGGGGCCAGGGTGATTTTCTTCTGCCCCTGGGCCACCAGCTTGAGCAGCGCCGACTCGATCGAAGGTTCGCCGTAACGCATCGCCAGCTCTACCGGGCCCTGCTTCCACTGCTCGCTCATCACCTGCTGCAAGCGGCGACTGAGCACCACCAGCGGCGAACCGTCCTCCCACCAGATCGAGGCGTAGGCATGGGCCGACTGCTCCGGGCGCTTGATCAGGATCAGCGACACCAATAACCGCCGCACCGGCCAGGGCAGGTCGATGACATAGGGGTCCATGAGGAACTGGTTGAGGTAGCGGCGCACATCTGCCACCGAAGTGGAGGCCGGCGAACCGAGATTGACCAGGAGCAACGCGTGATCGGTCATGCAACGTCCTATTTCAAAGGCGGCTGGCAATATCGTCCAGGGCCGCGGACAAATCAGTGAACTGGAAAGTGAATCCCGCCTCCAGCAAACGCGCGGGAACGGCACGCTGGCCGCCCAGCAACAGCAACGACAACTCACCCAGGGCCAGGCGCAAGACAAAGCCCGGCAGCGGCATCAGCGCCGGCCGGTGCAGCACCCGCCCCAGGCTCTTGGCGAATTCGCGGTTGCGCACCGGCTTCGGCGCGCAGGCATTATAAGGACCCCGTGCCTCATCCTGATGCACAAGAAAATCAATCAGGGCAATTTGGTCGTCGATATGAATCCACGGCATCCACTGCCGACCGCTACCGATAGGGCCGCCTAGTCCCAGCTTGAATGGCAGCAGCAGGCGCGACAAAAAGCCGCCCTCGGCAGACAGCACCAAACCGGTGCGCACCAGCACCACACGCACCCCCATGGCTTCGGCACGCTGGGCCGTTTCTTCCCAGGCGATGCACAGCTGGCTGGCAAAGTCTTCATTGACCGGTGGCGAATCCTCACTCAGTTCCCGTTCCCCGCCGTCGCCGTACCAACCTACCGCCGATCCCGAAACCAGGACCCTGGGCTTGTGCTCCCGACTTTCGAGCCAGGTCAGCAGGGTTTCGGTGAGGGCAATACGGCTGCCCCACAGCAGCGCCTTGCGCTTGTGGGTCCAGGGCCGATCGGCGATCGGGGCTCCGGCCAGGTTGATCACCGCATCCAGCGGCGCCTGGTCCAGGTCTTGCAAAGTTCTGATGGCCCGCACTTGGGGGCCGCACAAAGCGGCCACTTTTTCGGGATGGCGCGTCCATACACTCAATTGGTGACCCTGGGCCTGCCAGTAACGACACAGCGCACGCCCGATCAAACCAGTACCGCCGGTCAGCAATATATGCATGACATCTTCCTCGCGTGGCGTTTTACCCGAATCACTAGTCTATTTTTATAAGCAGGGATCTTTTCAATCGGACAGGCTGTGATTTAACGATAGACAACCTGCACAACCGATGACGCCGAAAGCTATACCAAAAAACAATATTGTACAGGTTTTAGTAGCGGCGTAATCTGTACAGACTGGTAAACGAGGCCCCTATGACAGTACCCATCGCAATCATTGGTACCGGCATCGCCGGACTCTCCGCCGCCCAGGCACTGCGAGATGCCGGGCACAGCATCCAACTCTTCGACAAGAGCCGCGGCAGCGGTGGGCGCATGTCGAGCAAACGCAGCGATGCCGGCAGCCTGGATCTGGGAGCCCAGTACTTTACCGCCCGCGACCGTCGTTTCGTCACCGAAGTCCAGCGCTGGCAAGCCAAGGGCTGGGTCGCCGAATGGGCACCGCAACTCTACAACTCCCACGGCGGCCAGCTCAGCCCCTCCCCCGACGAGCAGACCCGCTGGGTGGGCACACCACGCATGAGCGCCATCACCCGCGCCCTGATCGGCGATGTCGAAGTGCACTTCGCCTGCCGCATCACCGAGGTCTTCCGTGGCGAACAACACTGGCACCTGCAAGACGCCGAAGGCTTTACCCATGGCCCCTTCAGCCATGTGGTGATTGCCACGCCGGCGCCGCAAGCCACCGCTTTGCTGGCCGCCGCGCCGAAGCTCGCCGGGGTGGCCGCCGGGGTGAAAATGGACCCGACCTGGGCCGTGGCCCTGGCTTTCGATACCCCCCTGGAAACCCCGATGGAAGGCTGCTTCGTCCAGGACAGCCCACTGGACTGGCTGGCCCGCAACCGCAGCAAGCCTGGACGCGATAGCCACCTCGACACCTGGATCCTGCATGCCACCAGCACCTGGAGTCGGCAGCACATCGACCTCTCCAAGGAGGCCGTGACCGAACAATTGCACGGGGCCTTCGCCGAGCTGCTGCACAGCGTCATGCCCGCCCCGACCTTCAGCCTGGCCCATCGCTGGCTCTATGCCCGCCCGGCCACCAGCCATGAATGGGGCGCCCTGGCCGACGCCGACCTGGGGCTGTATGCCTGCGGCGACTGGTGCCTCTCCGGTCGGGTCGAAGGCGCCTGGCTCAGTGGCCAGGAGGCCGCGCGCCGGCTGCACGAGAGCCTGCAGTGAATCGACTCAACCCCCGCAAACTGCTGCTGTCGAAGTGGACAGCAGCCCACCCGCAACGCCGCGAGAAGCATTTTCTGGTCACCGAACTTTTCTGCGATGAAGAAGGCACCGTGCTGGACATCGAACTGCAAGCGGTGCTCACCCGACGCTGCCAGCGATTGAGCTGGCAAGTCCTGCAGAACGATAGCGAGTGGCGAATGGGCTGGCGGTAACCGGCCCGACTGCAGGGCAATACCTATACAAACAATTTGACTTGTACAACTTTAATTCTATGATGAAGACAAGTTGTACAACGTTGCGTTTTTGTACAGGTAAGCCCTGGAGGTTGCAGCATGTCCGCCAAGCCGAAAATTGCCATCAGCGCCTGCCTGATGGGCGTAGAAGTCCGCTACAACGGAGGACACAAAGAGTCCCGCCTGTGCAGTCGAGTCCTCAGCGAACACTTCGATTTCGTGCCCCTGTGCCCGGAAGTCGCCATCGGCATGGGCACCCCCCGCGAACCTATCCGACTGGTCGGCGACCCCGAACAGCCACGGGCCGTAGGCACCGTAGACCCCAGCCTGGACGTCACCCAGCCCCTGGCCGAATACGGCCAACGCATGGCCGCCGAGGTCGATGACATCTGCGGCTACATCTTCATGCAGAACTCGCCCTCCTGCGGCCTGGAGCGGGTCAAGGTGTACCAGGCCAACGGCATTCCCCACCGCAACGGCGGTCGCGGTATCTATGCCCAGGCGTTCTGCCAGAAACATCCCGATCTGCCAGTGGAAGAAGCCGGGCGCCTAAATGATCCGGTGCTGCGGGAAAACTTCCTGACTCGGGTCTACGTCTATCGCGACTGGCAGGCGCTGCTCAAGCAAGGCCTGACTCGCCGCGCCCTCACCGACTTCCACTCGCGCTGCAAATACCTGCTGATGGCCCACCATCCGGTGCAGTACAAGACCCTGGGCAATCTGCTGGGCAGCATGGGCAAGAGCGATCCGAATCTGATCGGTCCGCGCTACTTCAGCGAGCTGATGACGGCGCTGAGCAAATGCGCGACCCGCGGCACCCACAGCAATGTGCTGCTGCACCTGAGCGGCTACCTCAAGCAGGCCATCAGCAGCGCGGATAAACAGGAAGTGCAACATGTCATTGGTCAGTATCGTCACGGCATCGTGCCGCTGGTAGTGCCCCTGACCCTGCTCAAGCACCACTTCCGCCAACACCCCGATCCCTACATTGCCCAGCAGTTGTACCTGCAGCCGCATCCGGAAAACCTCAGCCTGCGCAACGCGATCTGAGCCATGAAAGGACTCGATCAACAGGCCGAAGACAACAGCGCCCACTACCGGCGCGCCCTGGATGAGGGCTGGCTGCCGATTCGCGAAGTGGCGCGCCAGACCGGAGTCAACGCCGTCACCCTGCGCGCCTGGGAGCGCCGTTACGGACTGATCGTGCCCCTGCGCACGCCCAAGGGTCACCGCCTGTACTCCCAGGACCAGGTGCAGGAAATCCTCACCATCCTCACCTGGCTCAATCGCGGGGTGGCGGTCAGCCAGGTCAAGCACCTGCTGGACAGCGCCCCAAGCGCCAGCACACCGGCCGAGAATGATTGGCAGCGCCTGCGCCAGACCCTCGGTCTGGCGATCAGCCAACTGGCTGAGCGCAAGGTCGACGACACCCTCAACCAGGCCATGGCCCTGTACCCGCCGCGCACCCTGTGCGAGCACCTGCTGATGCCCTTGCTGGCAGAGCTGGAGCAGCGCTGGCAGGGCCAGTTCGGCAGCCAGATGGAACAGGTGTTCTTCTACTCCTGGCTGCGCAGCAAGCTGGGGGCGCGGATCTACCACAACAACAGGCAACTGCAGGCCCCACCGCTGCTGCTGGTCAACCAGTCGGACCTGGCGCTGGAGCCCCACCTGTGGCTGACCGCCTGGCTGGCCAGCAGCGCCGATTGCCCGGTGGAAGTCTTCGACTGGCCGCTACCCGGCGCGGAACTGGCCCTGGCCGTCGAGCGCCTGCAGGCCCGGGGCCTGCTGTTGTATTCAAGCAAGGCCCTCAACCCTGCGCAGCTGCCCAGGCTGCTCAACGGCATTAGCTGCGAAAAATTCATCGCCGGACCCGCGGTGTGCATCCATCCCGCCGAGTGGTCCGTATGTCTCTCTGAAATCGCCGATCTGCACCTGGCTCAGGACCCGATAACGGCCTGCCAGGCGTTGCTTGAGCGAGGACTCTTTTGAACCGGAAATCAGCATGCAATTGATCTGGCTGCGCAGCGACCTGCGCCTACATGACAACACCGCCCTCTGCGCCGCCACCCAGCGTGGCCCCACCGTGGCGGTGTACCTGCTGAGCCCGGAGCAGTGGCAGGCCCACGACGATGCACCGTGCAAGGTCGACTTCTGGCTGCGCAATCTGCAGCCGTTGAGCAAGGCCCTGGGCCGCCTGAACATCCCCCTGCTGATCCGTAGCGCCGCGACCTGGGACCAGGCGCCCCAGGTCCTGCTGGAACTGTGCCGGCAACTGCAAGTCCGCATGCTGCACTTCAACCAGGAATACGGGATCCACGAGAGCCGTCGCGATGCCGCGGTGACCCGAGTTCTGGAAGAGGCCGATATCAGCGTCCAGGGCCATCTCGATCAACTGCTGTTCCAGCCCGGCAGCGTGCTGACCAAGAGCGGCGGCTACTTCCAGGTCTTCAGCCAGTTCCGCAAGGTCTGCTACAGCCGCCTGCACAGCGCACTGCCGGCGCTGATCGCCAGCCCCAAGGCGCAATTGCCACTGTCGATCCAGGCCGATCCCGTGCCCCGCCATATCGACGGCTTCCCGCTGCCCAGCCAATCACTGCGCGACCTCTGGCCGGCCGGTGAAGATGAAGCCCTGGGCCGTCTGGAACGGTTCACCGACGAGCAAATCAACTACTACCAGAGCGAGCGCGACTTCCCGGCCAAGCCCGGCACCAGCCAGCTTTCGCCCTACCTCGCCGCCGGAGTGATCTCGCCGCGGCAATGCCTACACGCCGCCTTGCGCTGCAATCAGGGAGAGTTCGAGAGCGGCAATCCCGGCGCCGTCACCTGGATCAACGAACTGTTGTGGCGCGAGTTCTACAAACACATCCTGGTGGGTTACCCACGGGTTTCCCGGCACCGCGCCTTCCGCCCGGAAACCGAAGCGGTGGCCTGGCGCGATGCCCCCGAAGACCTGGCGGCCTGGCAAGAAGGCCGCACCGGCCTGCCGCTCATCGACGCCGCCATGCGCCAACTGCTGGAAACCGGCTGGATGCACAACCGCCTGCGAATGGTGGTGGCGATGTTCCTGACCAAGAACCTGCTGATCGACTGGCGTGAGGGCGAGCGTTTCTTCATGCGCCACCTGATCGACGGCGACCTGGCAGCAAACAATGGCGGCTGGCAGTGGAGTTCCTCCACCGGCACCGACGCCGCACCGTACTTCCGCATCTTCAACCCGATCAGCCAATCGGAACGCTTCGACCCCGAGGGGCGCTTCATCAAGCACTGGCTGCCGCAACTGGCGGGGTTGAACAAAAGGGATATCCACAATCCCGGCGCCATGGGCGGCCTGTTCGCGGTCGCCGGCTATCCGGCGCCCATGGTCGACCTGTCGATGTCACGAGATCGCGCCTTGGCCGCCTTCAAGGCCCTGCCTGCGCGGCCGGACGTGGGAGATGCCCCATGAGTGATTTCCTTGAGCGCTTTGCCCGGGACTTCGCCAGCCTCGACAAGCACAACCTGCAGCGCCTGGATCAGCTCTACAGCGAGGACATCCAGTTCACCGACCCGCTGCATGAGGTCAATGGCTTGCCGCGCCTGCGGCACTACTTCGCCGAGCTGTACAGCAATGTCAGCGAGCTGCGCTTCGACTTCCACGGCATCGACACCTGCGGCGAAGGCCAGGGCTACCTGCGCTGGACCATGAGCTACCGCCACCCGCGCCTGCGCGGTGGCCAGCTGATCCGGGTCGCCGGCTGCTCGCACCTGCACTGGCGTGACGACAAGGTCTATCGGCATCGCGACTATTTCGACGCCGGCGCACTGCTCTACGAACACCTGCCGCTGATAGGCACGGTGATCGCCTGGTTGAAAAGGAGGCTCGGATGAACCCGGCAATGCCACGGCGGATCTGGCTCACCGGCGCCAGCAGCGGCATCGGCGCGGCACTGGCCGAGGAGCTGCTCAAGGCCGGCGCCCAGGTGGCCGTCAGCGCCCGTTCGCGCGAGCCCCTGGAGGCCCTGGCCCAGCGTTATCCGGGGCGGGTGCTGGTGGTGCCCGGCGATCTCACCGACGCCCTGCAGGTGCGTGAGATCGGCAAGCGCATCGCCCAGGCCTGGGGCGCCCTGGACACGGCGGTTCTCAATGCCGGCACTTGCGAATACATCGACGTGCAGCAATTCGACGCGGCGCTGATCCAGCGCGTGCTCAACAGCAACCTGCTGTCCGCCGGCTATTGCATCGAAGCCGCACTGCCCCTGCTGCGCGCCGGTAACCAACCCCACCTGGTGGGCGTGGCCAGTTCCGTGACCTACCTGCCGCTGCCCCGGGCCGGCGCCTATGGTGCCTCCAAGGCCGCCCTGCGTTACCTGCTGCAATCCTTGCGCATCGACCTGGCCGCCGAGGGCATCGACGTCACCGTGGTCAGCCCGGGGTTCGTCGATACCCCGCTGACCGCGCGCAACGACTTTGCCATGCCCATGAGCTGGCCCGCCGCCAAGGCCGCCCGACATATCCACAAGCGTCTGTCACACCGGGATCTGGAGATCGCTTTCCCCGCCCCGTTCATCTTCGGCCTCAAGCTGCTGTCCTGGCTGCCCGGTCGCCTGCAACTGGCCATCGCCAAGCGCCTGGCCCGCACGGGGAGTGCATCGTGAAAATCGCCATCATCGGTAGCGGCATCGCCGGCCTGACCTGCGCCTACGTTCTCAACCGTCGCCATGACATCCGGGTCTTCGAGGCCGGCAGCTGGATCGGCGGTCACACCCACACCGTGGAGGTCAGCCACAACGGCGAAACCCAGTCCGTGGACACTGGCTTCATCGTCTTCAACGACTGGACCTACCCCAACTTCATCCGCCTGCTGGGCCAGATCGGGGTCAAGTTCAAACCCACCGAGATGAGCTTCTCGGTGTGCGACCCGGTCTCGGGCCTGGAGTACAACGGCAACAACCTCAACAGCCTGTTCGCCCAGCGGCGCAACCTGCTGTCGCCCGGGTTCTGGGGCATGCTGCGGGACATTCTGCGCTTCAATAAAGCCGCCTTGCTCGATCTCCAGCAACAACGCATCGCCGCCGACACCACCCTCGGCGATTACCTGAAAAAACGAGGCTATGGCGAGCGCTTCATCCAGCATTACATCGTGCCCATGGGGTCGGCGATCTGGTCGATGTCACGGGTGCAGATGCTCGGTTTCCCCTTGCAGTTCTTTGTGCGCTTCTTCAAGAACCACGGCTTGCTGTCGGTGAACAATCGTCCCCAGTGGTGCGTGATCGAAGGTGGCTCAAGCCGCTACATCGAACCGCTGACTGCCTCGTTCCGCCAGCACATCCGCCTCGACTGCCCGGTGCAACGGGTCGAACGCGACGAATCCGGCGTGCTGATCCACAGCGCCGCCGGCAGCGAGCGCTTCGACAAGGTGGTATTCGCCTGTCACAGCGACCAGGCCCTGCAACTGCTGGCCAGCCCCAGCCGCGCCGAGCGGGAGATTCTCCAGGCCCTGCCCTACGCCGACAACGACGTGGTACTGCACACCGATACCCGGCTGCTGCCGCGCCGGCGCCTGGCCTGGGCCAGCTGGAACTACCGCCTGGACGCCAGCGGCGACAAAGCCGCCGCCGTGACCTACGACATGAACATCCTGCAAGGCCTGAAGAGCGATACCACCTTCTGCGTCAGCCTCAACCAGACCGCGGTCATCGACCCGACGCAAATCCTTGCCCGCTTCACTTACGCCCATCCGCAGTACAGCATCGAAGCGGTGGCGGCCCAGGCCCGCTGGAGCGAACTGCAAGGCGCCCAGCACAGCTTCTACTGCGGCGCCTACTGGGCCAACGGCTTTCACGAAGACGGCGTGGTCAGCGCGTTGCGCGTGGCCCAGGCCTTTGGTGAACAACTGTGAACAGTGCCCTGTACAGCGGCTGGATCAGCCATCGGCGCTTCGCCCCCAAGGACCATGCCTTCCGCTATCGGATCGGCCTCTTGTACCTGGACCTGGACGAGCAGGAGGCGGTGCTGGGGCTCTCGCCCCTGGCGGGGCGCAGCCGTTTCGCCGCCTTCGCCTTCCGCGAAAGCGACTACCTGAAAGACTTCACCGGCCAGGGCATGCGCCTGATCGACGCGGTACGCCAGCAAGTGGCCGCAGCCATCGGCCACGTGCCGGGCGGCGCGGTGCGCCTGTTGACCCAGGTGCGCAGTTGGGGCCTGGCGTTCAATCCGGTGAGCTTCTTCTACTGCTTCGAGGCCGACGGGCAACTGGCAGCGATCCTCTGTGAAGTCACCAACACCCCATGGCGCGAGCGTTATCACTACGTGCTGCCGGCCCGCCCGGACAGTGCCAGCACGCCCGAACACCAGCACTTTGCCGTGGCCAAGGCCTTCCACGTCTCGCCATTCTTGCCCCGTGACCTTGAATACCGCATGAGCTTCAGCCCGCCGGCCGAACGCCTGGGCGTGCACATGGCCGACTGGCAGGGTGATCTGAAGGTGTTCGACGCCACCCTCAGCCTGCAGCGCCAGGCCCTGGATCGCCGCAGCCTGCACCAGTACCTGCGCAGTTTCCCATGGATGACCGCCAAGACCTGCCTGGCCATCTACTGGCAGGCCCTGCGCCTGAACGCCAAGGGCATCACTTTCTTTCCCCATGAGGCCGCCGACGGCGCCTATCGCACAGCCGCTGTACAACCCAAGGATCGCCGCCATGAAATCCTCTAGCGTATCGGCCAGAAATGCCCTGTTCAGCACCCACAGCCTGACCGCCAACCTGTTGCGTCGCGGCGTGCTGCGACAACTGGCGCATCTCAAGCACGGCCAACTGCTGGTCATCGAAAACGCCGAGCGCCTGGTCTTCGGCGACCGCTCGGCGGCCTTGGTGGGTGAAATCCATATCCACGACAGCAGCGCCTGGGGGCTGGTGGCCAGCAGCGGCTCGATCGGTGCCGGCGAGGCGTTCATCCACGGCTACTGGAGCACCCCGGACCTGACCGCGGTGATCCGCGTCTTCGTCAGCAACCTGGAGGTACTGGATGCCATGGAAGGTGGCCTGGCGCGACTCGGCCGGCCGTTGGTACGCGGCCTGCACTGGCTCAATCGCAACACACGCAAGGGCTCGCAGAAAAACATCGCCGCCCACTACGACCTCGGCAATGAGCTGTTCGAGCAGTTTCTCGACCCGACGATGATGTACTCAGCCGCGCAATTTCGCAGCGAGGACGACAGCCTGGAGCAGGCCCAGTTGAACAAACTGGAACGCATCTGCCAGAAACTCGCCCTCCAGCCCGAGGATCACCTGCTGGAGATCGGCACCGGCTGGGGCAGCATGGCGCTGTATGCGGCGAAAAATTACGGGTGCCGCGTCACCACCACCACCCTGTCCAAGGAACAGTTCGCCTATACCCGGCAACGCATCGATGCCGCCGGCCTGCAGGACCGGGTCACCCTGCTGCTGGAGGACTACCGCGATCTGGACGGGCAGTACGACAAGCTGGTGTCCATCGAAATGATCGAAGCCGTGGGCCACCGCTTCCTGCCCACCTACTTCAAGCAGTGCGCGAAGTTGCTCAAAAGCAACGGCCTGATGCTGCTGCAAGCCATCACCATCCGTGACCAGCGCTATGAACAGGCGAAGAACGGCGTGGACTTCATCCAGCGCTACATCTTCCCCGGCGGCGCCCTGCCCAGCGTGCAGAAGATGCTCGAAGTGGTCAGCCGCGACACCGACATGAACCTGTTGCACATGGAGGATTTCGGCCTGCACTACGCCCGCACCCTGCGCCTGTGGCACGAAAACTTCCGCCGCGCCCACGGCCGCCTCAGCGAGCTGGGCTATGACGCCTACTTCCTGCGCCTGTGGGAGTTCTACCTGTGCTACTGCGAAGGCGGCTTCCTAGAGCGCAGCATCGGCACCGCGCAAATGCTCCTGGCCAAACCCTCGGCGGTGCCGCAACCCCTGCTGGGACGTTTCGATGCGTAAACAACTGGCCAACGCCCTGCTGTTCCAGCTGGGCTGGTTTATCTGCGTGCTGTCCGGCGACAGCGCCTGGCTGCTGTTGGGGGTGGCGATCCTGCTGGCGCATTTTCGCTGGATCGGCAGCTGGGCCGCAGAAAGCCGGATGATTTTCGGGGTCGCCCTGACCGGCATTACCCTGGACAGCTTCCTGCACTGGCTGGGGGTGTTCCAGTTCCAGCAAGTGAGCCTGCTGATTCCCCTGTGGCTGATCGTGCTCTGGGCCTTGCTGGGAACCACGCTGCGTCACTGCCTGGCGTGGACCGCCCGGCCCTGGTGGCTGACCTGCCTGGTTGGCGCACTGTGCGGACCGCTGTCCTATTACGCCGGGGGCCGCCTGGCCGGGGTGACGTTTGCCTATGGCCTGTGGCCAACCCTGCTAGGGCTGGGACTGCTGTGGAGCTTGCTGCTGCCGCTGCTGCACGTGCTGGCACGCCCCACTGCGGAAGAACCACAGGCGGCCATCCCGGACTGAGCGTCCGTCCGGGCTTTCCCACAGCACGGGCCGACTGCCTTACACTGCGCGCCTATGATCACCATTCCCGTTGTCCCCGTCCCCGAACCGGCCATCAGTTGCTCGACCTGCGCCGCCTGCTGCTGCCAGCTGGAAGTGATGCTGATCACCGACACCGGGGTGCCCGAACGCTTTATCGACACCGATGACTGGGGCGGGGAAGTCATGCGCCGCCTGGACGACGGCTGGTGCGCGGCCCTGGACCGCGACAGCATGCGCTGCAGCATCTATGAGCTGCGGCCACTGATCTGTCGCGAGTTCGAGCTGGGAGAGGCCGATTGCTTGAGCGAACGCCGGGGAATCGCCACGGCGTATCGCTGATAGCGGCCTCAGAGCGGCATCGTGTAATGCAGCGCGTAGCTTTCGATACCGTCGTTGGGGGTTTGAATGCCGGCGTTGGAGTAATGGGTGGCGCGAATACCGACTTCATGCCCGCCAGCGAAACGCAGGCCGAAACCGATGCGGTCTTCGAACTGGAAGGATGACCCGAGCCTGTTGTCCTCGACCTCGGTGTGGGCAAAGGCCGCCACCCCGATCCCCGCCTCGATGTAGGGCTTGATGCTGGCCCCGGCGAATTCGTAAACCAGCACCGGCGAGAACGACAGGCTGTGATTGCTCGATTTCTTGTCGCCATCCCAATAGGTGTAGGCGCCGCTCCAGTAACCGGTCAGGCGACCGACATCACTTTGCAGCCAGCTCTTGTCCCAGTCCCATTGCATACCCAGCCGGTAGGCCTGGGTCGAATCGCCGGTTTGTCCCACGGAGAACTCGACTCCGGCCGCCTGTGCGGAAAAACTGTGCCCCAACAACCCGGCCGCCAGCGCGGCCAAACACAACAGTCGCTTCATCAGGAACATCCTTTTTCAACGGTTACGTATGGTCTTGTACAACCTTCTGGAAAAGTTATAGAAGCCCACACGCGCTCAGAAGTTCAGCTACGGCCGAGGGTTTTTCACGTTTTCTTCACAATTGGAAACGCTGAACGCTGCCAGGGCCTTTCCACAGCAGCGGCAATACCTGGACAAAGTGCGGGACGTCGCCGCTGGTCCAGAAACGTGTCTCGCGGGCCGGGCCCCGGGCCCGCAGCTGGCCCTCATCCAGCAGGCGTTGCAACTGCCGGGCAACGGCGCCGCCCGTGTCGATCAGGCTGATATGGGCCGGCAGCATCTGCAACAGCACCGGCTTGAGAAACGGATAGTGGGTGCACCCCAGGATGATGGTGTCGCACCCGGCCGCCAGCAGCGGTTCGACATAACCCTGCAACAGTTGCCGCAGAGCGCTGCTGTCGAGGTCGCCGTTTTCGATCATTTCCACCAGGCCGGGACAGGGCTGGGTGACCACTTTCACATCCGCGGCGAAGCGATCGAGCAAGGCGGCGAACTTGGCACTCTGCAAGGTGCCGGTGGTGGCCAGCACCCCGACCACCCCGCTGCGGGTCGCCGCCGCCGCGGGCTTGACCGCAGGCTCCATGCCGACGATGGGCCAATCCGGGTAATCGCCGCGCAGGTCGGCCACCCCAGCCACGGTCGCGGTGTTGCAGGCCAGGACCAGAGCCTTGGCGCCCTGTTCGCGAAAGTAGCGCGCCATCAGGGCACAACGCTGACGAATGAACTCCGGGGTCTTTTCGCCGTAGGGGATATGCCCGCAATCGCCAAAGTACAGCAGCGATTCGTTGGGCAGCAGGTGCTGTATTTCCGCCAGCACCGACAGACCGCCGACACCGGAATCGAACACCGCAATGGGCGCTTCACTCATGCTGAACTCCGCAGACGCTGCAACCGGGATCACGCTTGACGCGCAGCTCGCGAAAACGCGTGCCCAGGGCATCGATCAATAACAGTCGGCCCACCAGAGGCTCGCCAAACCCGGCCAGCAGCTTCAGGGCTTCCAGCGCTTGCAGGCTGCCCACGGTGCCCACCAGCGGACCGAGCACTCCGGCCTCGCTGCAGGTCAGTTCGGTTTCGCTGCCATGCCCGTACAGGCAGTGGTAGCAAGGGCTTTCCTGACGCCTTGGGTCGAACACCGACAACTGCCCTTCCAGGCGAATCGCCGCGCCGCTGACCAGGGGCTTGCCGGCTGCCACGCACGCGGCGTTCACCGCCTCGCGGGTGCTGAAGTTGTCGGTGCAATCAAGCACCAGGTCCACCGCGGCCACGACGGCGGCCAGGCTGTCGACATCCAGCGCCTGGCGATGGGGCACCAGGCGGATTTCCGGGTTGAGGGCGGACAACCGGCTGATGGCCGAATCCACCTTGCCGACCCCGACACTCTGGCTGTCGTGGATGATCTGGCGTTGCAGGTTGGTCAGGTCGACGCTGTCGAAGTCGGCCAGGTGCAACTCGCCGACCCCGGCCGCCGCCAGGTACAGCGCCGCCGGGGCCCCAAGGCCACCGAGGCCGACTATCAGTACCCGGCTCTGCTTGAGGCGCAACTGGCCGTCGATGTCGACGTGTTGCAACAGAATCTGCCGGCTATAGCGCAACAGCTCCTGATCGGTCAGCACGGCAGGCACCCGAGGCTGATGCGTTCATGACCACCCAGGTCGACCCGGCTGTGGACTTCGACAAAGCCTCGGGCCGTCAACAATTCGCGCACCGCGCCAGCCTGATCGTAGCCATGCTCGAGCATCAGCCAGCCACCGGCCTCCAGGTGCCGCGGGGCCTGGTCGACGATCAGGCGCAGATCGTCCAGACCGTCCTTGCCCGCCACCAGGGCGCTTTCGGGTTCGAAGCGCACATCGCCGGCCGCCAGATGAGGATCGGCCTCGGCGATGTAGGGAGGATTACTGACGATCAACTGGAAACGCTGGGACTCGACCGCGCTGAACCAGTGGCTGCTGAGCACCGTGACGTTGTCCAGCTGCAGGCGCTGGCGGTTGCGCTCGGCCAGAGCCACGGCTTCCAGCACCCGATCCACGGCAGTGACCTTCCAGGCCGGACGCTCACTGGCCAGGGCCAGGGCGATCGCGCCGCTACCGGTGCCCAGGTCGAGGACCTTGGCCGGAGTCGCGGGCAGCAACTCCAACGCTGCTTCCACCAGCAGCTCCGTGTCGGGACGCGGAATCAGGGTGTGCGGTGCCACTTCCAGATCCAGCTTCCAGAAGCCCTGTTGCCCGAGGATGTAGGCCACCGGCTCGCCGGAACGACGTCGTTGCAGGTATTCGGCGAACAGCAGCGCGGCTTCGCTGGGCACGATGCGCTCCGGCCAGGTGTGCAGGAAGCTGCGGGGCTTGCCCAGGGCCGCCGCCAGGAGCAGCTCGGCATCCAGGCGCGGCGTCGGCGAATCGGGTAATTGAGCTGCACGCAGCAGGCTGGCGATGATGGTCATTTACTCACCCAATGCCGCAAGTTGATCGGCCTGATACTCGGCCAGCAGCGGTTCAATCACGGCCTCGACGCCCCCGGCGAGGATTTCGTCCAGGGAATACAGGGTCAGGTTGATCCGGTGATCGGTGACCCGGCCCTGAGGGAAGTTGTAGGTGCGGATACGCTCGGAGCGATCCCCCGAGCCCACCAGCAGCTTGCGCTCGCTGGCGATGGCATTGGCCGCGGCACTGGTCTGCTGGTCATTGAGCTTGGCCGACAGCCAGGACATGGCCCGGGCCCGGTTCTTGTGCTGGGAACGCTCTTCCTGGCACTCCACCACGATGCCCGAAGGAATGTGGGTGATGCGGATCGCCGAGTCGGTCTTGTTCACGTGCTGGCCGCCGGCGCCCGAAGAGCGATAGGTATCGATGCGCAGGTCCGCCGGGTTGATCTCGATGGCTTCCTGTTCGTCCGGCTCGGGCAACACCGCCACGGTACAGGCCGAGGTGTGGATGCGGCCCTGGGATTCGGTGGCCGGCACCCGCTGCACTCGGTGCGCGCCGGACTCGAACTTGAGCTTGCCGTAGACGTTCTCGCCTTCGACCCGGGCAATGACTTCCTTATAGCCGCCATGCTCTCCCTCGTTTTCCGAGAGGATCTCCAGCCGCCAGCCGCGCCGTTCGGCGTAGCGCGAATACATGCGGAACAGGTCGCCGGAAAAGATCGCCGCCTCGTCACCGCCGGTGCCAGCACGGATTTCCAGGAACACGTTGCGCCCGTCGTTGGGGTCCTTGGGCAGCAACATGCGTTGCAAGGCGCTTTCCAGCTCGGCCAATTGCTCCTTGGCCTCGCGCACTTCCTCGGCGGCCATTTCCCGCAGGTCCGGGTCGTTGTCCTTGAGCAGCGCCTGGGCGCCTTCGAGGTCAGCCTGGACCTTGAGTACCTGTTTGTAGGAAGCGACGATCGGCTCGACTTCCGCGTACTCCTTGGAGTAGGTGCGGAACTTGGCCTGATCGGAAATGACCTCAGCATCGCCGAGCAAGGCGGTCAGTTCCTCGAAACGATCCTGGAGAATGTCCAGCTTACTGAGCAGTGACGCTTTCATTACGGGGTTTTATCCGATGAGCCCTCACCGAGGGCAAAGAGTTCTTGAGCCATGGCCAGCGCATCGAGGCGACCTTCGGCGGAAAGCTTTTTCAACTGCACGCTCGGCGCGTGCAGCAACTTGTTGGTCAGGCCGCGGGCCAGTTGGGCCAGTACGTCCTCGGCGCTGGAGCCATTGTTCAGCAGGCGCAGGGCTTTCTGCAGTTCTTCGTCACGCAGGCGCTCGCTCTGTTGACGATAGGCCTTGAGCACGTCAACCGCCGCCAACTCCCGCAGGCGCACCATGAAGTCCTCGGCGCCGATGTTCACCAGTTCCTCGGCGGCCTGGGCCGCGCCCTGACGGCTCTTGAGGTTTTCCGCGACCACTTCGTGCAGGTCATCGACGGTGTAGAGGTAAACGTCGTCCAACTCGCCGACTTCAGGCTCGATATCCCGGGGAACGGCGATATCCACCATGAAAATCGGCTTGTGCTTGCGCAGCTTCAGCGCGCTTTCCACTGCGCCCTTGCCAAGGATCGGCAACTGGCTGGCGGTGGAACTGATGACGATATCGCTGTGCACCAGTTCCTGGGGAATGTCCGATAGCAGCACCGCGTGGGCGCCGAACTGCTCCGCCAGGAGACTGGCGCGCTCCAGGGTGCGGTTGGCGACTACGATGCGCTTGACCCCCAGGTCGTGCAGGTGCCGGGCCACCAGGGTAATGGTCTCGCCCGCGCCGATCAGCAACGCCTGGCTGCGCTGCAGATCGCTGAAAATCTGTTTCGCCAGGCTTACCGCGGCAAAGGCCACGGACACCGGGTTCTCACCAATGGCAGTATCGGTTCGCACCTGCTTGGCGGCGCTGAAGGTGGCCTGGAACAGCCGCCCCAGCAGCGGGCCGACGGTGCCGGCCTCGCGGGCCACGGCGTAGGCGGACTTCATCTGACCAAGGATCTGCGGCTCGCCCAACACCAGCGAATCGAGCCCCGAGGCCACCCGCATCATGTGACGAACTGCCGCATCGTCCTCATGTACGTAGGCACTGGCGCGCAGCTCGTCTAGGCTCAGGTGGTGATAGTCCGCCAGCCAGCGCAGCACCACATCCGCAGAAAGATGATCCTGTTCTACATAGAGCTCACTGCGATTGCAGGTGGAGAGGATCGCAGCTTCGCGGCTGTCGGTGAGTCGGCAGAGCTGCTGCAAGGCCTCAACCAACTGCTCAGGGGTAAAGGCCACGCGCTCGCGGACGTCTACAGAAGCAGTCTTGTGGTTAATACCGAGTGCAAGGAAGGCCATTCAAGGTCGCTGATGATGTCGAGAAGCCGGCAATTGTCCTACTTCGACCGACGCAGAACAACTACCGCCGACTATTGTCCTAATAGACTGCCTCTGTTCTGGCATCCCGTTGAGTCTCGGTTATGTTTGGCCGAAGGCTTGTGTCATGATGATCCGACCGCAGGTTAGTCGCCCTCTTCCTATATGAATAGATCCTCCGCGTTGCTCCTCGCCCTTGTCTTCCTCAGTGGTTGCCAGTCACTGGCCCCCGTTTCATCGGACGCTACGTCGCCGGTGGAAGACAGCACCCCCGCCCCTGAAAAGCCCAAGGTTTATTCCTCGTTCAGTGAAGACACCATCTTCAGCCTGCTGAGCGCTGAACTGGCGGGTCAGCGCAATCGTTTCGACATTGCCCTGGACAATTACGTGACCCAGGCCATCAACACCCAGGATCCGGGGATTTCCGAGCGAGCCTTTCGCATCGCCGAATACCTGGGCGCCGATCAGGCGGCCCTGGACACGTCGCTGATCTGGGCCAGGAACGCCCCCGACGACCTGGAAGCACAACGGGCTGCCGCCATCCAGCTGGCCCGCGCGGGTCGTTATGACGACTCCTTGCTTTATATGGAGAAGGTCCTGCAGGGCAAGGGCGATACTCATTTCGACTTTCTTGCACTGTCGGCGGCCGACACCGATCAGGACACCCGCAACGGCCTGATGAAAAGCTTCGACCGGCTGTTGCAGAAACACCCGCACAACAGCCAGCTGATCTTCGGCAAGGCGCTGCTGATGCAACAGGACGGTGACGCCAAGGACGCCCTGACTCTGCTGGAGCAGAACCCGCCGGAAGACGGCGAAGTCGCTCCACTGCTGTTGCGTGCCCGCCTGTTGCAAAGCCTGAACCGCGGCAAGGAAGCCCTGCCGCTGCTGGAAAAAAGCATCCGCAAGTACCCGGACGACAAGCGCCTGCGCCTGACCTACGCCCGCATGCTGGTGGAGCAGGACCGCATGGAAGACGCCAAGACTCAGTTCTCCAGCCTGGTCCAGCAGTATCCGGAAGATGACGAACTGCGTTACTCCCTGGCTCTGGTGTGCCTGGAGGCCAAGGCCTGGGAAGAGGCCAAGGGCTACCTGGAAGACCTGATTGCCCGGGAAAGCCACGAGGATTCCGCCCACCTGAACCTGGGACGGATCGCCGAAGAGCTGAACGATCCGCAAGGGGCCCTGATCGAGTACGCCCAGGTCGGCCCGGGCAACGACTACCTGCCTGCACAACTGCGCCAGGCCGATATCCTGATGAGCAACGGTCGTACCGACGAAGCGCAGAAGCGCCTGGTAGCCGCCCGCGATGCCCAGCCCGACTACGCCATCCAGCTGTACCTGGTCGAAGTCGAAACCCTGTCGGCGAACAATCAGGGGGACC
Source organism: Pseudomonas sp. TKO26 (assembly GCF_003225665.1). Taxonomy (NCBI): domain Bacteria; kingdom Pseudomonadati; phylum Pseudomonadota; class Gammaproteobacteria; order Pseudomonadales; family Pseudomonadaceae; genus Pseudomonas; species Pseudomonas sp. TKO26. The sequence continues at coordinate 78,253 of NZ_QKLN01000001.1, read as the reverse complement.
GTGCCTGGAAAGCCATCCAGCAAGCCCTGCAGCAATATCCCGATGACGTGAACCTGCTCTACACCCGCGCCATGCAGGCGGAAAAACGCAATGACCTGGCGCAACTGGAAAAAGACCTGCGCCTGATCATCCAGCGCGAGCCGGACAACGCCATGGCCTTGAACGCCCTGGGCTACACCTTGTCGGACCGCACCACTCGCTACGCCGAGGCCAAGGTGCTGATCGAACAGGCCCACCAATTGACCCCGGACGACCCGGCGGTCATGGACAGCCTGGGCTGGGTCAACTTCCGTCTGGGCAACCTCGACGAGGCCGAGCGCCTGCTGCGCCAGGCCTTGGAACGCTTTCCCGACCAGGAAGTCGCCGCGCATCTGGGCGAAGTACTGTGGAACAACGACAAGCAGCGCGAGGCCAAGCAGATCTGGAGCAAGTTCATCAAGGGCCAGCCCGATAGCCCTGTCCTGCGCGACACCATCAAACGCCTGACCGGATCAGAGACTCTTTAAGACCATGTTTTTGCGCCACTTCATTGTTTTCAGCTTCATCGCCCTGCTGGCCGGCTGCGCCGGCTTTGGCGCCCGTGAGTCGGTCCAGGGCCAGGGCAACCCCGCCCAATGGCGCCTGCACAAGGATCAGCTGACCGGCCTCGATGGCTGGCAGATCAACGGCAAGATCGGCATTCGCGCGCCCAAGGATTCCGGTAGCGGCACGCTGTTCTGGCTGCAACGCCAGGATTACTACGACATCCGCCTGTCCGGCCCGCTGGGTCGCGGCGCGGCTCGCCTGACCGGGCGCCCCGGCCAGGTCAGCCTGGAAGTGGCCAACCAGGGCCGCTATGAAGCCACCAGCCCGGAAACCCTGCTTGAAGAACAGCTCGGCTGGAAACTGCCGGTTTCCCACCTGGCCTGGTGGGTTCGCGGCCTGCCCGCCCCGGACAGCAAGAGCCGCCTGACCCTGGACGGCGACAGCCACCTGGCCAGCCTGGAACAAGATGGCTGGCAAGTGGAATACAGCAGCTATTCCGAGCAGAACGGCTACTGGCTGCCCGAACGCATCAAACTGCATGGCAGCGACCTTGACGTCACCCTTGTGATCAAGGAATGGCAGCCGCGTAAGCTGGGGCAGTGACGACCATGGAAAAACTGACCCTGCCGTCCCCGGCCAAGCTCAATCTGATGCTGCACATCCTCGGTCGTCGTGAAGACGGGTATCACGAGTTGCAGACCCTGTTCCAGTTCCTCGACTACGGCGATGAAATCACCTTCGCCCTGCGTGACGACGGTGTCATTCGCCTGCATACCGACTTCCCGGGGGTGCCTCACGACAGCAACCTGATCGTCAAGGCGGCCAAGAAGCTGCAGGAACAATCCGGTTGCGCCCTGGGCATCGATATCTGGATCGACAAGATCCTGCCCATGGGTGGCGGTATCGGCGGCGGCAGTTCCAACGCGGCCACGACCCTGCTGGGACTGAATCATCTCTGGCAACTGGGCTGGGATGAAGACCGCCTGGCGGCACTGGGATTGACCCTGGGGGCCGACGTTCCGGTTTTCGTACGCGGCCGTGCAGCGTTCGCTGAAGGTGTAGGGGAAAAACTCACCCCTGAATATCCCGAAGAACCCTGGTATCTGGTACTGGTCCCGCAAGTGTCTGTAAGTACAGCAGAAATTTTTTCAGATCCGCTGTTGACACGTGACACTCCGCCCATTAAAGTGCGCCCCGTTCCCAAGGGAAACAGCAGAAATGACTGCCTTCCGGTAGTCGCAAGGCGTTATCCAGAAGTACGTAACGCATTGAATTTGTTAGGTAAATTTACCGAAGCAAAACTGACTGGAACTGGAAGTTGTGTGTTTGGGGGCTTCCCAAGCAAAGCTGAAGCTGATAAAGTCTCGGCCCTTCTTACAGAGACCCTTACAGGGTTTGTAGCAAAAGGAAGCAACGTTTCGATGTTGCATCGCAAGCTGCAAGGTCTGCTCTAACGGAATCGAGTATCAGGTACTCGAAGCAACAGATACAGGGGCGTCGCCAAGCGGTAAGGCAGCAGGTTTTGATCCTGCCATGCGTTGGTTCGAATCCAGCCGCCCCTGCCATTTTCCTATACTCATCCAGGTATACCCTCAGCCTTCAGGTACTGCGCGTGTCCAAGATGATGGTCTTTACGGGGAACGCTAACCCCGATCTGGCTCGGCGTGTAGTACGTCAGCTGCATATCCCTCTCGGTGACATCTCTGTTGGAAAATTCTCCGACGGCGAAATTACTGCCGAGATCAATGAAAATGTCCGCGGTAAAGACGTCTTCATTATTCAGCCGACTTGCGCTCCGACCAACGATAACCTGATGGAACTCGTGGTGATGGCTGATGCCTTCCGCCGCTCCTCAGCGACTCGTATCACTGCTGTTATTCCTTACTTTGGTTATGCCCGTCAGGATCGCCGTCCGCGTTCCGCACGTGTGGCTATCAGCGCGAAAGTCGTCGCTGACATGCTTACCGTAGTCGGCATCGACCGTGTTCTCACGGTTGATCTGCATGCTGACCAGATTCAGGGCTTCTTCGATATTCCGGTAGATAACATCTACGGCTCCCCGGTTCTGGTGGATGACATCGAAGACCAGCGTTTCGAAAACCTGATGATCGTGTCCCCGGACATTGGCGGCGTCGTGCGTGCACGTGCCGTGGCCAAGTCCCTGGGCGTTGATCTCGGGATCATCGACAAGCGTCGTGAGAAAGCCAATCACTCCGAAGTGATGCATATCATCGGCGACGTCGAAGGACGCACCTGCATTCTGGTCGATGACATGGTCGATACCGCCGGCACCCTGTGCCACGCGGCCAAGGCCCTGAAAGAGCATGGCGCAGCCAAGGTCTTTGCCTACTGCACACACCCTGTGCTGTCGGGTCGGGCCATCGAGAACATTGAAAATTCCGTGCTGGACGAACTGGTGGTGACCAACACCATCCCGCTGTCCGCTGCAGCACAAGCCTGTGCGCGTATCCGCCAACTGGATATCGCACCGGTAGTTGCCGAAGCGGTTCGCCGTATCAGCAACGAAGAATCGATCAGCGCGATGTTCCGCTAGGGCTCATCCCTGGCAAGACATCACGATGACGAAAAGCGCCCCGTCCCAACCTGTGTTGGGACGGGGCTTTTTTGCCCATATCGCCTTTAGCGCTGGTCGCAAACGCTGGGGCGAATGTGGTTATTTTGGAGATACAACATGAACGATTTTACTCTGAATGCTGAAGTGCGTTCCGACCTGGGGAAAGGTGCGAGCCGCCGCCTGCGTCGTCTCGCAAGCCTGGTTCCAGCTGTAGTTTACGGTGGCGACAAAGCCCCTGAATCCATCAGCATGCTGGCCAAGGAAATCGCCAAGCTGCTGGAAAACGAAGCTGCCTACAGCCACATCATCGAACTGAACGTTGGTGGCACCAAGCAGAACGTCGTGATCAAGGCCCTGCAACGTCACCCAGCCAAAGGCCACGTACTGCACGCTGACTTCGTTCGCGTAGTTGCCGGTCAGAAACTGACCGCCATGGTTCCAGTACACCTGATCAACGAAGCGGCACCGATCAAGAAAGGCGGCGAGATCTTCCGCGCAGCCACCGAGATCGAAGTTTCCTGCCTGCCGAAAGACCTGCCTGAGTTCATCGAAGTCGACATGGCAGAAACCGACATCGGCACCGTGATCCACCTGTCCAACCTCACCGCTCCTAAAGGCGTTGAGTTTGTAGCTCTGGCACACGGCAACGACCTGGCAGTAGCCAACGTCTACGCACCACGTGTTGCTTCTGAGAAAGAAGAAGGCGCAGCAGAGTAATTCACTCTGACGCCGGAGTTGAGCGGAATACATCGCGGACTGGAACGTAGCGAGAAAGCGGGCGAGAACGCGAAGTTTGCCGCAAGGCAACCAAGCTCTTGTCGTCCCCTTTCGCCGTAGCACCGGTTGCGGCGATGTTATCCACCACTCCAAAGAAGGGCCCCTATCGTGACTGCCATCAAACTGATCGTTGGCCTGGGTAATCCAGGCGCCGAATACGAACAGACCCGGCATAACGCAGGGGCCCTTTTTGTTGAGCGCATCGCCGAAAAACAAGGTGTGAACCTTGTCGCCGATCGCAAATATTTCGGCCTGACCGGGCGCTTCAGTCACCAGGGTCAGGACATTCGTCTGTTGATTCCCACCACCTACATGAACCGCAGCGGCCAGGCCGTGGCGGCGCTTGCTGGCTTCTTCCGCATCAAGCCGGAAGAAATCCTGGTGGCCCACGACGAACTCGACTTGCCACCAGGCACAGCCAAACTCAAGACCGGCGGCGGGCATGGCGGGCACAACGGACTGCGGGACATCATCGCGCAGCTCGGCAATCAGAATACCTTTCACCGCCTGCGGCTCGGCATCGGCCACCCAGGTGTTGCCAGTATGGTTTCAAACTTTGTCCTGGGTCGTGCGCCACGCGCCGAACAGGAAAAACTCGATGCCAGCATCGATTTTGCCCTCGGCGTGCTGCCGGATATCTTCGCCGGTGAATGGAACCGCGCGATGAAAAACCTGCACAGCCAGAAGGCCTGACTCTACTCCTCGGGGAATACACCATGGGATTCAATTGCGGCATCGTCGGCCTGCCTAACGTCGGCAAGTCCACCCTGTTCAACGCCCTGACCAAGTCCGGGATCGCGGCCGAGAACTTCCCCTTCTGCACCATCGAGCCCAACAGCGGCATCGTGCCGATGCCCGACCCGCGCCTGGACGCCCTGGCGGCGATCGTCGTGCCGGAGCGCGTGCTGCCGACCACCATGGAGTTCGTCGACATCGCCGGCCTGGTGGCCGGTGCCTCGAAAGGTGAAGGCCTGGGCAACAAGTTCCTGGCCAACATCCGCGAAACCGACGCCATCGCCCACGTGGTCCGCTGCTTCGAAGACGACAACGTGATCCACGTGTCCAACAGCGTCGACCCCAAGCGCGACATCGAGATCATCGACCTGGAGCTGATCTTCGCCGACCTCGACAGCTGCGAGAAACAGCTGCAGAAAGTCGCCCGCAACGCCAAGGGCGGTGACAAGGATGCCGTGGCCCAGAAAGCCCTGCTGGAACAGCTGATCGCCCACTTCACCGAAGGCAAGCCGGCCCGCAGCCTGATGAAGGACATGAGCAGCGACGAGAAGCAGATCATCCGCGGCTTCCACCTGCTGACCACCAAGCCGGTGATGTACATCGCCAACGTTGCCGAAGACGGCTTCGAGAACAACCCGCTGCTGGACGTGGTCAAGGCCATCGCCGAAGAAGAAGGCGCCGTGGTGGTGCCGGTCTGCAACAAGATCGAAGCGGAAATCGCCGAGCTTGAAGACGGCGAAGAAAAGGACATGTTCCTCGAAGCCCTGGGCCTGGAAGAGCCTGGCCTGAACCGGGTGATCCGCGCGGGCTACGAAATGCTCAACCTGCAGACCTACTTCACCGCCGGGGTGAAGGAAGTTCGCGCCTGGACCGTGCGCGTCGGCGCCACCGCGCCACAAGCAGCCGCCGTGATCCACACCGACTTCGAAAAGGGCTTCATCCGCGCCGAAGTCATCGCCTACAACGACTTCATCCAGTTCAAGGGTGAAGCCGGTGCCAAGGAAGCCGGCAAATGGCGCCTGGAAGGCAAGGAATACATCGTCAAGGACGGCGACGTGATGCACTTCCGCTTCAACGTGTAATCCCCCTCAGCCCCATTGCCGCGCAATGGGGCTGAACTCCCCCGCTCTATCCCGCGCCCCTAGAAATAGGTGGTCGCCCCCGCGAAGAACGCCCGACCGGGCACGTAGAAGTTGGTCGATCCGTCCCGCAGGTCCTTGTCCATCAGGTTCTGTACCCCACCGTTCAAGGTCAGCCACTTGGTCAGCGCCAGGTTCGCCGTCAGGTCGTAGGTGGTGTAGGACTGCACGAAGTCATTGCCCATGCCCCGCTGCTTGCCGACGTGCTGCGCCGACAGTTCGGTACTCACGCGGTCGTTGATCTGCCAGTCCAGCGCGCTGAATGCCGACAGCTTGGGCGAGCTGATCAGATCTTCGCCGGTGCTCAGGTTCCTGCTTTCCAGCATGTAGGTGGCGTTGCTGCGCCACGTCACGGAATCCCCCAGCGGCACCCGGGCGGTGCCTTCCCAGCCACGAGTGCGGGCCTTGTCGACGTTTTCCAGCATGGTCCACCAGCGCCCCTGATACTGACCCAGCGGGCCATATTCGATCTTGTCGGTGAAGTCGGTGTGGAAGTAGGTCAGGCCGGCCTCCCAGCCGTCATGGTCGAACGAAACGCCGATTTCCTTGTTGGTGCTGGTTTCCGGTCTCAGGTTCGGATTACCCGCCATCCAGCAACTGCCAGTGACATAGCCCAACGGACGCAACGAACCACAACCACGGCCACCAGACTCGGTCGCCGCCCCCGCACTGCCCTCCTTCAGGCTCGGCGCACGAAAGCCCTTGGACACACCGCCACGCACGGTCCAGTCCGGGTGCGGGTGATAGACCACATACGCCCGCGGGCTGTTGTGGTTGCCGTACTTGTCGCTGTGGTCGAAACGGTTGCCCAGGGTCAGTGACAGGTTGTCCAGCAGGAACAGCTCGTCCTCGATAAAGGCCGCCGAGTAATCACCCTTCAAGGTCGAGCCACTGACCGGCGTGCCCCGGTAATCCACCGGCACAGTGCCGAGGGTATCGGTGTTGGTCAGTTCCTCACGCTTCCATTGCCCGCCCAGCGTCAGGCGCTGGTCCACCAGCAGTTCGAAGGGCAGGTTGAGGCTGCCTTCGACGATCTTCTCTTCGGAGTTGGCTTTACCCACCTCAAGGTCGTTGCGGTACCTGTTCAGGTAGGCATCGAGCTTCGAGGTGCCGAAACTCCAGTCGCCACTGTGGGACAGGATGTAGCTGTCGCGGGTCAGGCGGCTGGGGCCGAAGGCGCCACCTACGGTTTCGCCCCAATCACCAAAGGTCTTCTTCGACGACCAGGAATGCTCAACGCCATGCACCGCCTCAAACGACAGGCTCTGCTCTTCGTTGATCTGCCAGTCCAGCAGCGCATTCATGCTCTGGTCCTTGGAGCCGCCGGCGCCGTCGTCGTACATGAAGTCGCCTCGGGCATCGCGTCGCGCCTCGACCTCATCCGCCGCCCGCCGGGTGACGTTGGCCCCCAGGCGCAGCCCCAGGGACTCGGTCAACGGGCCCGACGAATTCACACTGTACTGGGTGGTCTGGCCGCGGTCGGAATCCTTGGGCACGGTGATATGGGTGCTGGCCGAACCGGTCCAGGTCCGCGACACCTTGCGCGTGATGATATTGATCACCCCGCCCATGGCATCCGAGCCATACAGCGATGACATCGGTCCGCGCACGATCTCGATGCGCTCGATCATGTTCGGCGAGATCCAGTTCAGGTCCTGGCGCGCCAGGTCACGGCGATAGCTCAGGTCGGCGGAGCTGCCGACCCGTTTGCCGTCCACCAGGATCAGCGTGTACTTGTCGTCCAGGCCCCGCAGCTTGATTTTCGACTGCTCGCCCACCGGTCCGAAACCTCCGGTCACCCCCGGCACACGGCGCAGCAGGGTGTTGAGGTCGTAGACTGGCTGGCGCTCGATTTCCTCGCGGGTGATGACGCTGACACTGGCTGGCGCATCCCGAAGGTCCGTGGCAGCGCCACTGGCCGTAACGAACGCGGTGTCCAGTTCCACCGGCGCTGGTTGAGCCTCTTCAACACGCTCGCCGGCCTGCAGCAGCGGGGCCAGCAGGCCGACACCGGCGCTGAGCATGAGCGAATTGAACAGGCAGGAACTGACTTTCATGACAAACGATCCTTGTCGATTCAATGCACCTTGGTGGTGCATCAAGGGAGAGAGGATCGAAGATTAACGCTAATGCATATCATTTATAAACAGGAATGTTTCTCGTATCAGGCATTCCGTTCCGAGTCTGCTGGCGAACACTGCCCTGCCCCCCCTGTTCACGGGTGGGGGGGCCAGGGCCCCTGGGTCAGCAGACTTCTTCGTAAGGCAGGCCCACATAGTTCTCGGCAATGTTCACCAGCCCCGCGTGGGAATTGAGGAAATACTCGCGATCCGCCTGCTGCATCTTGTGCTCCCAAGCGTCCTGCTGCTCGCCGAAATCGTGCAGCAGGTTGGTCATGAACCAGCTGAAACGCTCGCCCTTCCAGACCCGGCGCAACGCCAGCTCGGAGTATTTCTCCAATAGTTCGGTACGCCCTTCGCGGTAGACCTTGACCAGGATCCGGTACAGGTAGCACACGTCAGAAGCCGCCAGGTTCAGGCCCTTGGCCCCGGTGGGTGGGACAATATGCGCGGCGTCGCCGACCAGGAACAGCTTGCCGTACTGCATGGGCTCCACCACATAGCTACGCAGTGGCGCGATGCTTTTCTCCAGCGCCGGCCCGGTCACCAGATCCGCCGCCACCTCCGCCGGCAGACGGGCCTTGAGCTCGTTCCAGAAGCGCTCGTCGGACCAGTCTTCGACCTTGTCGCTCAGCGGCACCTGCAGGTAGTAACGGCTGCGGGTCAGGGAGCGCTGGCTGCACAGCACGAATCCGCGCTCATGCTGGCCATAGATCAGCTCATGGTTGACCGGCGGGGTATCGGACAACAGCCCCAGCCAGCCGAAGGGGTACTCGCGCTCGTAGTGGGTCAGCACGTCTTCGGGGATGCTCTTGCGCGCCACGCCGTGAAAACCGTCGCAACCGGCGATGTAGTCACAATCGATCCGGTGCTGCCGGCCATCCTTTTCGTAGGTGATATAGGGCTGCGCACCCTTCATGTCGTGGGGCTGCACCTGGTCCGCCGAATAGATGATCGGTGCCCCGCTGGCGGCGCGGGCCGCCATCAGGTCGCGGGTGACTTCGGTCTGGCCGTAGACCATCACCGTCTTGCCACCGGTCAGGGCCTTGAGGTCGATGCGCACACGCTTGCCGCCCATCAGCAGCTCCACCCCTTCGTGGACCAGGCCTTCGGCGTCCATGCGCTGGGCCACACCGGCCTCGCGCAGCATGTCCACGGTGCCCTGTTCCAGCACCCCGGCGCGGATGCGGCCGAGCACATAGTCCGGGGTCTGGCGCTCGACAATCACCGTGTCGATGCCGGCCTTGTGCAGCAGTTGGCCCAGCAGAAGACCGGAAGGACCGGCACCGATAATCGCAACCTGAGTTTTCATTGTTGTCGTCTCTCAAGGGCATTCCAGTCACCGCGCAGGCGAAATCCGGAATTTATGGTTATTGTTGTACCCCTGCATTTTTGCCGACAAAAATCGCAATAAATGGTGATAAACCGCCATAAAAATGCACTTTTGCAAACAGCGTTCGATTATCGAGCACTCCAGCCAGCCCGCTTAGACAGGTCGCCTCCGATGAAAGCCAGTCGCTCCAGCATCCCGGTGTTCAAGCTCTATGGGGAAAACCAGGCCTGGCCGACTCCGGACCTGCTGCACTGCGAATCCATCCCCAAGCGCAGCAGCCTGCACCATTGGGAGATCAAGCCGCACCGTCACGCCGACCTCTACCAGTTGCTCTATGTGCAGCGCGGCCAGGCCCTGGTGGAAGTCGAGGGACGGCGCCAGGACGTGCGCGAAGCATCGATCCAGGTGGTGCCGCCGCTGATGGTCCACGGCTTCCAGTTCTCGGAAAACATCCAGGGTTACGTGCTGACCCTGGGCGCACCGCTGGTGGCCCAGCTGGAAGCGCAACTGGGGGCGCCACTGGCGGTACTGGCCAGCGCCGCCTGCTATCCGGTGGGCCGTGACCGGCACAGCCTCAATACCTTGTTCAAGGCGCTGATGGATGAGTACGAAGGCAGCGCCGCCGCCCGCGACCTGCTATTGCATTCGCTGGTCAACGTGCTGGTGGTGTGGATCAGTCGCCGTGGCCAGCAGAACACCCCGCCGAGCAATCGCGGCGAGCGCAACCAGCACCTGCTGGGGCATTTCATCAAGCTGGTGGAGCGGCATTATCAGGAACACCCCACGGTGGAATCCCTGGCCCATCGCATCGGTCTGTCCAGCGTGCACCTCAACACCCTGTGCCGGGAACTGGCCGGGCAAAGCGCGCTGCAGATCCTGCATCAGCGCCTGATGCTGGAAGCCAAGCGCGGCCTGATCTACACCAACATCAGCATCAGCCAGCTCTCGGACAACCTGGGATTCAGCGATCCGACCTACTTCTCGCGCTTCTTCAAGCGCCTCAGCGGGCAGACGCCCAACGCCTTCCGCCAGAGTGCCGGGCACGCCCCTCCAGCGCCCTGAGGCCGGCGCAAAACAAAACGCCCGAGGCCAGTGCCCCGGGCGTTGCTGTTTCAGCGCCGGTAAAGCGCTCAGGCTTTGCGGGTGCGCGGCAGAAAGATCGCCAGTACCCCGAACAGCGGCAGGAACGAGCACAGGAAGTACACGTATTCGATGCCATGGATGTCCGCCAGATGCCCCAGCAGCGCCGCGCCGATGCCGCCAAAGCCGAACATCAGGCCGAAGAACACCCCGGCGATCATGCCGACGTTGCCCGGCACCAGCTCCTGGGCGTAGACCACGATGGCGGAGAACGCCGAGGCCAGGATGAAGCCGATCACCACGCTGAGGACGCTGGTCCAGAACAGGTCGACATGGGGCAGCAACAGGGTGAACGGCGCCACCCCGAGGATCGAGAACCAGATCACCGCCTTGCGTCCGATCTTGTCGCCGATCGGCCCGCCGAAGAAGGTCCCCGCCGCCACCGCGCCGAGGAACAGGAACAGGTGCAACTGCGAGCTGGCCACCGACAGGTCGAACTTCTCGATCAGGTAGAAGGTGAAGTAGCTGGTGAAGCTGGCCATGTAGAAATACTTGGAGAACACCAGCAGGCCGAGGACCACCAGAGCGCTGAGCACCCGGTTCCTCGACAGGCCGTGGGTCGCCGCCTGGCCCTGCTTGAGCTTGTGCAACCGCAAGTGGTTGGCGTACCAGCGACTGATGGCGTAAAGCACCACCAGGGCAAACAGCGCGAACAGGCCGAACCAGGCCACGTTGCCCTGGCCGTAGGGAATGATGATGGCCGCGGCCAGCAAGGGGCCGAACGCGGTGCCGGCATTGCCACCGACCTGAAAGCTCGACTGCGCCAGGCCGTAGCGCCCGCCGGACGCCAGCCGGGCGACCCGCGAGGCTTCCGGGTGGAAGGTCGAGGAACCGATGCCGATCAACGCGGCCGCCAGCAGGATCAGGGCAAAGCTGCCGACCTGGGACATCATCAGGATGCCGATCAGGGTGCAGATCATGCCCGCCGGCAGCAGGAACGGCAGAGGCCGCCGATCGGTGTAGAAGCCGACCCAGGGCTGCAACAGCGATGCGGTGAGCTGGAAGGTCAGGGTGATCAGCCCGACCTGGGTGAAGCTCAGCCCGTAGTTGCTCTTGAGCATCGGGTAGATCGCCGGCAGTACCGCCTGGATCAGGTCGTTGATCAGGTGGGCCAGGGCCACCGCGCCAATGATGCGCAGGACCAGTGGGCTGCTTTGCGAAGCAGGAGAGGCCGTCGTTGCGACGGTCTGAGGGTTGCTGCTAGCCATAGGATTTTCCGTACAACGGGTGGGCGCACAGGGGCAGGTGCGCCAATGTGCCATTTTTCAGTGCGTGCGCGCCATCCCATTAGCTTGCTAACGACCGGCCATCCGCGCCTCGGGGAAGTCCGCTTCAAGCTCGGCCTTGAGCCATTGGATAAACCATTCCACGTCCTCGGACCATTCAGCTTCCGGGGTCAGTACGCGGTAGCTTTCCAGCTTCACCTGATCCTCCACCACCCGCACCAGAGTCCCGGCCTTGAGCTCCTCACGCACCAGCACCTCGTTGGCCAGGGCGATCCCGCCGCCGCTTTCGGCCACTGACAGGGCGTGGTCGTTGTTCACGTAGATCAGGTCGGAGGTGAGGTTGATTTCCAGGCCGTTGGCGGCGAACCACAGGTTCCACCACTCGCCGTCATCGAAGTGGATCAGTTCGTGGCGGGCCAGATCCACCGGGCCCTTGATCGGCTCGATGCTGGCCAGGTAGGCCGGGGTGCAGATGGGAAACACCCGAGGGCAGATCAGGCTGACCCGGGACTGGGCATATTGCCCGTCCAGGCCGTAGGCGATTCCCAGATCGGCGCTCTTGGCATCGACGTCGGAGAACGTGGAGTTGGGCTCGATGGCGAATTTCAGGCCCGGACGCACATGGCGCAACGCCTCCAGACGCGGGGTCAGCCAGCGCTTGGCAAACCCTGGCACCACCATGATCCGCAACCAGCGCTCGGCGGCCTTGGGCTGTGCTTCGCGCCCGGCCTCGATGATCAACTGCAGGGCGGCGGCGATCTTGCGGTGATACTTCTCCCCCGCCGGGGTCAGGATCACCCCGCGCGAGGTACGTTCGAACAGCTGCACCCCGAGCCAGTCCTCCAGCAACTTCACATGACGGCCGATGGCCGGCTGGGTGACATGCAGCGACCTGGAAGCCTCGACATAACTGCCCAGGCGCGCCGCGGCATCAAAAGCCCGCACCGCATTCAACGGTGGCAAACGCTGTTCGGCCATGGTCTTGTCGCCTCTTGCTATTAAATTATTTAACAGCTGGTATGTTAAAATTGAAGTTTCGCCCCCGCAACCCCTCACTGATAATCAGCCCCAGCAGAACAATAAGAACCCGCGCAAAGCCCGTAGAAACAGGCTTTTCACGCATCCGAACACATCTCGATCCTGCCCTAAGAAAAACAATATCCATGGCCTGCACGACAGCCCATGGGGGAATCGGAGGTAAGGCATGAATGCCCTGCATTCGCTGCAAACACTGGCGGTGTCCATCCGCTCGGTGCGCAAGGTCTACGGCGATCCACACAGCGGCCCGGTGGCCCTGAAGCACATCGACCTGGACATCCGCGACAACGAATTCTTCACCCTCCTGGGGCCCTCCGGCTGCGGCAAGACCACCCTGTTGCGGATGATCGCCGGCTTCGAATTCCCGACCCAGGGCGAGATCCTCCTCTACGGCGAGAACATCGCCGACCGGCCGCCCTTCGAGCGCCCGGTGAACACCGTGTTCCAGCATTACGCACTGTTCCCCCACATGACCCTGGCCGAGAACCTGGCCTTCGGCCTGGAATCACGGCCCATGAGCCAGGTGCTGAGCAAGGCGCAGATCGCCGAGCGCGTGCGCGAGATGCTGGCCCTGGTGCAGATGGAACGCTTCGCCGGGCGCAAGCCCAACCAGCTCTCCGGCGGCCAGCAGCAACGCATCGCCCTGGCCCGGGCCCTGGCGCCCCATCCCAAGGTGCTGTTGCTGGACGAGCCGCTGTCGGCCCTGGACCTCAAGCTGCGCCAGGCCATGCGCGAAGAACTCAAGGCCATCCAGGCCAAGACCGGCATCACCTTCATCTTCGTCACCCATGACCAGGAAGAAGCCCTGACCCTGTCCGACCGCATTGCCGTGCTATCCGAAGGTGAAGTGCAGCAAGTGGGCCGCCCGGAAGAAATCTACGAGCAACCGCGCAACCGCTTCGTCGCCGACTTCATCGGTGAAACCAACTTCATCCCGGCCACGGTCAACCGTATCGAAGCCGGCCTGGCCTGGTTCAGCGGGCCCGCCGGGCAGGCACTGCCGGCGCAACCCTGCACCACCGCCAAGGTCGGCCAGCAGGTCACCCTGTCGGTGCGCCCCGAGCGCTTGCACCTGCGCGGTGACGCCTCGGAAGGCGCCCTGGCGTGCCGCATCGAAGCGCTGATCTACCTGGGCACCGACCTGCAGTACCAGGTCAGCCTCGGCGACGGCACGCGCCTCACCGTACGCACGCCCAACAGCCTCGAACACCACCCGCGCCTGAGCGTCGGCAGCAACGCCGGGCTGTTGTTCGAACGCGGCAGCGCCAGCGTCCTGCTGGATTGACCACGAGGATCCGCCATGCACGCCTCATCGATTTCCCAGCACCTGGAACGGCGCAAGGCCTTGCGCAGCGTTCTCGGGGTCAGCCCGGCGCTGATCGCCATCGGCCTGTTCCTGATCGTGCCGATCCTCATCGTCATCGGCTATTCGCTGATGGAAGCCAACCCCTACGGCGGGGTGAACCAGGTTTTCAGCAGCGACGCCTACAGCGCCCTGCTGTTCGAACGACAACTGGATGACAGCCTGGCCTTCACCGACTCCTACCTGCTGATCGCCCTGCGTTCCATCGGCATCGCTGGGTTGACCACCGTCGTCACCCTGCTGATCGGCTTTCCGGTGGCGGTGTGGCTGGCCATGCAGCCGGTGCAGCGCCGGGGCCTGCTGATCTTCCTGATCACCGTGCCGTTCTGGGCCAACCTGCTGATCCGCACCTACGCCTGGATCCTGCTGCTGCGCAACACCGGGGTGATCAACAACAGCCTCATGGGCCTGGGGCTGATCAACGAGCCATTGCAACTGCTGTACACCGACGGCGCGGTGCTGCTGGGACTGGTCTACACCTACGCGCCCTTCGTCGTGCTGCCGATCTACGCCACCCTGGAAAAGATGGACATCCGCCTGCTGGAAGCAGCCCAGGACCTCTACGCCGGGCGCTGGCGCACCTTGCGCAAGGTGGTGCTGCCGATTGCCAAGCCGGGGATATTCGCCGGGGCGATCCTCACCTTCGTGCCTTGCCTGGGGGCCATGATCGCCCCGGAGCTGCTGGGCGGCGGCACCCGGATGATGCTCGGCAACCTGATCTTCCGGCAGTTCAGCGATGCCCGTAACTGGCCCTTCGGCGCCGCCCTGTCGCTGGTGCTGATGGCCGCGGTGATGCTGGTACTGACCCTCTACGCCCTGCGCGCCCGGCGCCAGCGCACCCTTCAGGAAGGTGCATGATGATCAGCCTGTTCAAACGCAACGGCCTCGGCGTCCAGGACTTTCCCGGCTTCGGCGGCTTCAGTTTTCTGTTCTACCTGTACCTCTACGCACCGATCCTGGTGCTGGTGGTGTTCTCCTTCAACGCCAACCAGTCGGCCACGGTGTGGAGCGGCTTCAGCCTCGACTGGTACCGCGCCGCGTTCGCCAACCAGGCCCTGCGCCAGGCGGCGGGCAACAGCCTGCTGATCGCCGTGTGCGCCAGCATGGCGGCCACCGCCATCGCCACCCTGGCCGCCCTGGGCACCTCGCGCGGGGCGAAATTCAAGGGCCTGCAACTGTCCATGGGCGCGATCATGCTGCCCCTGGTGCTGCCGGAAATCGTCGTTGGCGTGGCCACCCTGGCGCTGTTCTCCACGCTGGGACTGTCCCTGGGCTACGGCAACCTGATCATCGCCCACACGGTGTTCTGCATCCCCTTCGCCTACTTGCCGATCCGCGCCCGCCTCAACGACATGGACCTGTCCCTGGAGCATGCGGCGGCGGACCTGTATGCCGGGCCCTGGCGAACCTTTCGCAAGGTGACCCTGCCGCTGCTGATGCCAGGGATCGTCTCCGGGCTGATGCTGGCCTTCATCGTCTCGCTGGATAACTTCGTGATCTCGATGATGGTGTCCCAGGCCGGCACCACTACCCTGCCGATCTTCATCTTCGGCCTGTTGCGCATGGGTGTGACACCCGACGTCAACGCTGTGTCGACGCTGATCCTCGGCGTCTCGGTGCTGTTCGTCAGCCTCTCTTACCTGCTGAGCAAGAAACACGCTTGAACCTTCCACTGACCTTGGGGAAATGCCATGAGCAAGTTGATCGCAAGTTTGGGTACCACGCTGCTGCTGAGCCTGCCATTGGCCGTACAGGCCGCCGAGAAACTCAACGTGGTCAGCTGGAGCGGCTACTTTTCGCCGGAGATCCTCGCCAAGTTCCAGAAACAGACCGGTATCGAGGTCACGGTGGACTCCTACGACTCCAACGAGACCCTGCTGGCCAAGCTGAAACAGGGCGGCAGCGGTTATGACGTGGCGATCCCGTCGCACCAGTTCATCCCGATCCTGATCAAGGAACAGCTGCTGGAGCGTTTCGACCCGGTGCAGGAGCCCTACTACAGCGGCATCGTCGACAACCTCAAGCAGCCCACCTGGGACCCGCAAGGCGCCTACTCGGTGCCCTTTATCTGGGGCACCACCAGCGTGGTGCTCGACACGGCCCGCTACCAGGGCCCCACCGACAGCTACCGGGTACTCTATGAGCCGCCAAAAGAGCTGCAGGGGCGAATCAACATGTTCGACTCGGCGGGCGAAGTGATCGACATGGCCAGCCTCTACCTGAACATCCCGCTGTGCAGCGAGGACCCGAAGCAGATGCAGCAGATCCTCACCCTGCTCAAGGCGCAGAAGCCCTTCGTCAAGACCTACAGCTCCAAGGCCGGGGCGATCCGCGAGAACCTGGCGGCCGGGGAAATCGACATGTCGACCTTCTGGGGCGGCTCATCGATGCGCGCCCGGGAAATGAAACCCAGCCTGAAATACCTCTACCCGAAAGAGGGCGTACTGGCCTGGGTAGACAACATGGTCATCCCCAAGGGCAGCAAGAACCCGGCGAACGCCAAGGCCTTCATCGCCTTCCTCAGCCAGCCTGAGAACGCCGCCATGACCCAGAACTTCCTCAAGCACCAGAGCCCGATCAAGGGCGTCGAGCCCTTCCTCGACGCCGGCCTGAAGGATGCCCCCGAGCTGCATATTCCCGAGGGCACCAAGGTGGTCTTCAGCCAGACCTGCGGCGAAGGCGCGATCCGCCTCGCCGACCGCCTGTGGACCAACCTGATGCGCTGACCTGCACTGACTTCTGCCGCCCCGGCCTGGATGCCGGGGCGTTTCTAAAGCCGTTTGAAAGGCCCCTGCCATGATCGCCAATCCCCCCAGCGAGCTGGTCCTGCTCCAGGCCCACGAACTCGCCGAGCGCATCCGCCTGCGTCAGGTTTCCTGTCGGGAAGTGATGCAGACCTACCTTGCCCACATCGAGCGCTACAACCCCCTGGTCAATGCCCTGGTCAGCCTGCAACCGGCCGACAGCCTGCTGGCCCAGGCCGACCAGCGCGACGCCGAACTGGCCCGTGGCGAATACCGCGGCTGGATGCACGGCCTGCCCCACGCGATCAAGGACCTGTCCCTGACCCAGGGCATCCGCACCACCCTGGGCTCGCCGTTGTACCGGGACTTCATCCCCCAGCGCGACGGCATCATGGTGGAACGGATCAAGGCCGCCGGGGCGATCATTATCGGCAAGAGCAACACCCCGGAATTCGGCCTCGGCTCGCAGACCTACAACCCGCTGTTCGGCGCCACCGGCTGTGCCTATGACCCCGGCAAGACCGCCGGCGGCAGCAGTGGCGGCGCCGCCGCGGCGCTGGCCCTGCACCTGGTGCCGGTGGCCGACGGCAGCGACATGATGGGCTCGCTGCGCAACCCGGCGGCCTTCAACAACATCTTCGGTTTCCGCCCGTCCCAGGGCCGGGTGCCCTTCGACGACAGCAGCGACCTGTTCATCGACCAACTGGGCTACGAAGGCCCCATGGCCCGCAGCGTGCGCGACGCCGCCCTGCTGCTGTCGGTGCAAGCCGGTGGCGATGCCCGGGCGCCGCTGTCCATCCGCGAATCCGGCCAGGCTTTCGCCGCGCCACTGGAGCGCGACTTCAAGGGCACGCGCCTGGGCTGGCTGGGGGATTTCAACGGCTACCTGCCGATGGAAAAGGGCCTGCTGGAACTGTGCGAGAAGGCCTTGGGCGATTTTCGCAGCCTGGGCTGCAGCGTCGAGCCGGCCAGCCCGGAGTTTGCCCCCGAGCGCCTGTGGAGCAGCTGGCGCACCTTGCGCCACTGGATGGTCGCCGGCTCCCTGGGCAGTGCCTATGCCGAGCCGCACAAGCGCGCCCAACTCAAGACAGAAGCCCTCTGGGAAGTGGAGAACGGCCTCAAGCTGAGCGCCAGCCAAGTGTTCGAGGCCTCGGTGATCCGCAGCGATTGGTATCGCGCACTCTCCCGGCTATTCGAGCGCTTCGACTACCTGCTGCTGCCCAGCGCCCAGGTCTTCCCCTTCGACAAGAACACCCCTTGGCCACGCAGCATCGAAGGCGTGGCCATGGACACCTATCACCGCTGGATGGAGGTGGTGATTCCCGGCACCTTGTCCGGCTGCCCGGTGGCCAGCGTACAGGCCGGCTTCAACACCGACGGCCTGCCCATGGGCCTGCAGATCATCGGCCGGCACCAGGCCGACTTCGCCGTGCTGCAACTGGCGCACGCCTACGAACAGGCCAGCCGCTGGTTCCAGCGCTGCCCATCGCCACTGATTTCGGGGGGGAAGGGATAAACGGTTGATAGCGTAGATAATTTTTTTATAAAAACGCTTGACGCATCGTCGTTCCGAGCGAATAATGCGCGCCACTTGGCTACATAGCTCAGTTGGTTAGAGCATAGCATTCATAATGCTGGGGTCCGGGGTTCAAGTCCCTGTGTAGCCACCAAGTACTAAAAACGGCTTACCGCAAGGTAGGCCGTTTTTTATGCCCGCGAAAAAGTACCGGGGATTACGCCGCATTGATCCACAAACGCGACACCCGCATTGAGCACCGCCACTGGCTGGGATAGAACACTGCGGCAGTGTTTGTGAGAGCTGCGCCATCCTCACTTCAAGGGCTCGAAAATGAAAATAAAAACCACCCGAACCGCGGTCGCTCCCTGGCTGTTCTCGCTCCTGGCGATGACCTGTACCTCGGCCTTTGCCGAGCAGGCCGCCACCCCGCCCTCCAACCTGCTGACCGCCGCCGTAGCCTGGAGACAGACCGCCGCCGAATTCGAGGCGCTGTACTATCAGGGCTTCAACGTAGCGCGCATGCAGCTGGATCGAGCCCTGCAAGCACACAAGCCGGGGGATCGCCCCCTGGCAATCATCAGCGATATCGACGACACCGTGCTCAGCAGCAACAGCTACTGGGGCTACATGATCAACTCGGGGAAAGAGTTCTTCGACGACGCGGCCTGGGATCAATGGGTGGCCGAGAACGGCCCCGTCGCCACGCCCGGAGCGGTGGACTTCCTCAACTACGCCCAGTCCAAGGGGGTCGAGGTGTTCTATGTCACCAGCCGTGACCAAGGCGAAAAAACCTATGAGTACGCCCTGGCCAACCTGCGCCACAGCAAGCTGCCATTCGCCGATGAGCAGCACCTGACGGTGTATCGCGACAGCTCCAACAAGGAGCCGCGGCAAACCGAGATTGCCAAGGATTTTGATGTGGTGGTGATGCTGGGTGACAACCTCAACGACTTCAAACGCAAGTACTACGTGGCCGACGTCAAGCAGCGCAGCAGCCTGATGACCGAGGACAAGGAGCAGTTCGGGCGCAAGTTCATCCTCTTCCCCAACCCCACCGATGGCCATTGGCTGAAGGCGATCTTCGGTGATTCCGAACCGCCGGCCACTCCGGAGAATCGGGCCAAGTTCAAGGCCGCGGCTAGCTCGACGGCCTGGCAGATGAAGCCCTGACAGGGCGCCGCAACATCAGCGCAACGCTGGCCCGCCATGACCAGTGTTGCGCCACACCCCCAGGGATGTCATAAACGCCAGCCCCTGCATTCAGGCAGGAACAAGGAGTCGTTTTCTCATGTGGGCAAGGAAGCTGCTGTTGCTGATCTCGTGCGGGGTACTTGGGGCCTGCAGCACTCCCGAGCCAATCCAGTACCTGCCCGGCCGGGTCATCTACCGCATCGACTCATCACGCTTTTTCGAGGTCGACCAGACCACCTTCAAGCTCTGCAACGGTTCCTCGCCGGTCATCGCCAGCAGTGGTGACATGGTGCACTACACCGACACCAGGCTCGGCATCCATACCCCGGTAGCGCCCTTTGGCTCATTCAACGGCATCACCGTGCACGGCCGTGGTTCGCACTTGATGATCGATGCCGCCAACTCCAACTACCTGGTCATTCCGATTGCCCAGGGGCCGGGTTTCAGCAACGGTGGAGGCGGCTTGCCGCGCCTGTACTTTTCCCAGGACGCCGGGCGCACCTGGCTGCACATCACTGCGCCCATGTACCTGGAAAGCACGGAGCGAACCTGGCTGACCGGCTCCATTCTGTCGCTCGAAGGCCCCTTCCTGCACGGCGCGGTGCAGATTGACCTGTCCCTGAACTACGAGACGCTCAAGGACCACTCGCCCTATTCGATGCTGTCTTATCCACAGCGCTGGCAACGCGCTGATAGCAGTCGTACGCCCGGCTACTTCGAGCCAGCTCGCCAAGCCCCCATCGATGATCGGTTCAATTGCGCAACCGGCGACAGGCCGGGCCAGCATCGTCAGCGATCGCAACACGAGGCTTAAAAAAACGCAGCACGCTGCGGTGTATTCCCGGATCAATTGAACGGCTGCGGACGCGGTGTCTGCGCCGAGGACGGCGGCAGGATCGGCAGCTTGAAGTCCGGTTGATCGCCGGTCAGGGTCTCAAGGAAGGCCACGATCTGACCGACCTCCTCGGTATCCAGCTGGCGTCCCAGTTGCAGACGGGCCATCACGTCCACCGCCTCTTCCAGCTTCCAGTAGGCGCCGTCGTGGAAGTAGGGATAGGTCAACGCCACGTTGCGCAAGGTCGGCACCTTGAACAGCATGCGGTCGGCATCCTTGCCGGTCAGCCCGGCCACGCCTTGGGCCGGGTTCTTAGTGACATAGGGTTCGAGCATGCCCATCTTCTGGAACGAGCCACCGCCCACCGCCTCGCCGTTGTGGCAGGCCACGCAGCCGATGGACTTGAACAGCTGGTAGCCCTTGAACGCGGTGGGACTGATGGCTGCCTTGTCGCCCTTGAGCCAGCGGTCGAACGGCGCATTGGGCGTTACCAGGGTGTCTTCGAAGGCGGCAATGGCATTGGTGGCGTCTTCGAAGCTGATCTCATCGTTGCCATACACGCGCTTGAACGAAGCCCGGTACTGCGGAATGGAACGCAACACCTCCACCGCCAGTTCATGGCTGAAGCCCATTTCCCCCGGGTTGGTGATCGGGCCGCTGGCCTGCTCCTGGAGCGTGGCCGCACGGCCATCCCAGTACTGCGCAAAGCTCAGGCCGGAGTTGAGTACCGTCGGCGAGTTGATCGGCCCCTGGTGCCAGTTGTGGCCGATGGAGGTGGGCAGGTTGTCGCTGCCGCCCATGCTCAGGTTGTGGCAGGAGTTGCAGGAAATGAAACCGGACTTGGACAAGCGCGGGTCGAAGAACAACTGCTTGCCCAGTTCCACCTTGGCCACATCGGTGATCTTCGCCGGCTGTACCGGCAGGATCGGCTCGCTCGGCGTCTCTCCCCGTACCTCGCCCCCCAGCAGCAATCCGAACACAAGTAACCATTTACAACGGTGCATGGCGTCCTCTCATCAGGCTTATGGTTTGCCTCACCATGTGCCCTATGGACGTCGGCTACCCTGACTCAGATCAAGCGACAGCCGGCAGATTCCTGAGTTGCGACGTTGTCGCGCACCCACTCGACAATCCCCCGCACCCCAACCGCCTGTCCCACTGCTGTACATTCCCCTCCACGGACGACACCTCATTTCCCAGTGAACGGAGCTCAACGCGTGTTCTCGATCTTCCCTCCCCGTCACCCCCGACTCCTCAGCGTCGGCCTGCTGGCCGCCGCCCTCAGCCTCGGCGCCTGCCACACCCCGCCCTCTTCCACTGCCCTGCCCGCCGCTCCGGAAATCGCTTCGGGCTACCGCACCGACATGCACACCCGCCATGCCGACAAACACATGGCGGCCGCCGCCAATCCGCTGGCCGCCGAAGCCGGGCGCGAGATGCTGCGCCAAGGCGGCTCGGCCATCGATGCGGCAATTGCCATGCAAGCGGTGCTGACCCTGGTGGAGCCGCAGTCCTCAGGGATCGGCGGCGGCGCGATGATCGTGCTCTGGGACGGCAAGGCCGTACGCACCTATGACGGCCGGGAAACCGCGCCAGCCGGCGCCACCGAAAAACTCTTCCTGCAGGCGGACGGCAAGCCCATGTCCTTCCCCCAGGCACAGATCGGCGGCCGCTCGGTAGGCACCCCGGGCGTATTGCGCGCCCTGGAACTGGCTCACCAGAAACACGGGCGCCTGCCCTGGGCGCAGCTGTTCGAGCCGGCGATCCGCCTGGCCGAACAAGGCTTCGCCATCTCGCCACGGCTGCACAGCATGATCAGCGCCGACCCGTTTCTGGCCCGCTCGCCGGACATGGCCGCGTACTTCCTCAATGCCGACGGCACACCGAAAGCCGTGGGCACCTTGCTGAAGAATCCACAGCTGGCCGCAGTGCTCAAGCGCATTGCCCAGGAAGGCCCGGACGCCCTCTATAAAGGCCCGGTGGCAGCGGAAATCGTCGCCAAGGTCCAGGGCCACGCCAACCCCGGCAGCCTGTCGCTCCATGACCTGCAGGGCTACCGCGCCAAGGAACGCGCGCCGCTGTGCAGCGACTACAAGCGCTGGCAAGTGTGCGGCATGCCGCCACCCTCTTCCGGTGGCGTGGCGGTGGCGCAGATACTCGGCACCCTGCAAGCCCTGGAACAACGCGACCCGCGCTACGCCCTGGCCCAGCTCAAGCCGCAGAAGACCAACCTGCCCGCCGGCCTTGAGCCAGCGCCACAAGCGGTGCACCTGATCGCCGAAGCCGAGCGCCTGGCCTACGCCGACCGCGGCCTGTACATGGCCGACAGCGACTTTGTACCGGTGCCGGTGGCCGGCCTGATCGCCCCGGACTACCTGGCCCAGCGCGCCGCGCTGATCGGCGAGCGCAGCCTGGGCAAGGCCGAACCGGGCAAGCCCCGGGGCATCCAGGTGGCCTACGCACCGGACCGTTCGCCAATGCGCATTTCCACCTCGCAAGTGGTGGCGGTGGACGACCAGGGCGGCGCGGTGTCCATGACCACCACGGTGGAAGCGGCCTTTGGTTCGCACCTGATGGTCCAGGGCTTCATGCTCAACAACCAGCTGACCGACTTCTCCTTCATCCCCGAGGAAAACGGCCAGAAGGTGGCCAACCGCGTCGAACCGGGCAAGCGCCCGCGCTCGTCCATGGCGCCGACCCTGGTCTTCGACCGCGCCAGCGGTGAACTGCTGGCCAGCGTCGGCTCCCCCGGCGGCTCGCAGATCATCGAGTACGTGGCCAAGTCGCTGGTGGGCATGCTCGACTGGAACCTCGACCCGCAAGCCGCCGTCGGCCTGCCCAACTTCGGCAGCCGCAACGGCCCCACCGAACTGGAGACCGGCCAGTTCAGCCCGGGGCTGAAGCAAGCGCTGAAAGCCCAGGGTCATGAACTGAACGAGATCGACATGACCAGCGGCACCCAGGCCATCGTTCGCGTACGTGATGCCCAGGGCAAAACCTCCTGGGCCGGCGGCGCCGATCCACGGCGCGAAGGGGAAGCGCTGGGGGATTGAAGGCCCTGCGCTGAACCCGAGGGCTGGCCGCGAGGCTGGCCCTTTTTTGTGAGCGGGGAGCACGGGCGCTGTATGCAAGATTTTGCGGCGGTCTGTGTCTGACCCGACCTGGGGATCTGCCCTAGCATCGTCCCTGTCCACCGAGGAACCGACGATGAACAAGATTGCAGCCGACCTTGATATTCCGAGCCTGAGCCCACGCCGCCTGACGCCCCAGGACCTTGAACTGATCTGCCGCCATCGCCTGGCGATGTTTCTCGATGCGGGAAAGGACCTCTCCACCTTGCAGGTGATGACCGAGCACTTTCGCCCCTGGTTGCGCGATCGCCTGGACGACGGCCGCTACTACGGCTTCGCCCTGATGGACGCCGAGCAGAGCGTGGCCAGCATCGGCCTGATGAGCATCGACTGGCCGCCCCACCCTTCCCATCCAACCCAGGATCAGCGCGGCTACGTGCTCAACGTCTACGTCGAACCGGCCTACCGGCGCCGCGGCCTGGCGTCGGCGCTGATGAAACTGGCGGAGGCCGAGTTCAGCCAGCGCGGACTGGGCTTTGCCGTGCTGCATGCGACCGAGGCCGGCAAGCCGCTGTATCAGGGGCTGGGTTGGGCGGCGACCAGCGAGATGGCGAAAGTGTTGGAGGGTTGAGTGAGCGGCTCCGGATCGGAGTGGGAGCAAGGTCGGCGCTCGCCTTCCGGAGCGGCCCGTTCATTGCTGCATATCACGATGCTCAGGCCCGATGTATTTCGCGAAGTGCTGGCACAACCTCTGTAGCCGCTGCCGCAGACTGCGACAAGGACCGTAGGGCCTTCGGCGCCAGGGAGATCGCGGCGACCGTTCCGGTCGTTCGCAGCCTGCGGCAGCGGCTACAGGGGCAGCTCACAAAATGTCGCAGTAATGCCGTTGCGACTCCCCCGACTCCCACCTATGGTTCGACCGTCGCTGCAAAATCAGCGAACAGGCTTGGCGGCCTGATAGAATCGAGGCGCAACAGCGCCCCACCCACATGCGGGCGCTTTTTTTGCGCCCGCATACCTGCGTTATGGCGGGTTGCGTGGGAGAACCCTCGGGTTCGCCGGTTCCTTGATTCCCGGTCCGCCAATCCTGCGCAATCCGCCACCCTGATCTGCTTGGCGGCAGACGGTGACGGTCCTTCGAATCAAGGAGTCGTGACCATGAACTGCTTCTGCAATCTGTTTCCCCCACACCTCCCGTCACACAAAACCGGAGGTGCCCGATGACCACTCAATCGCCCCTGACCACCCTCGGTGAAATCCGCTTTTCCCAGTGCGGCGAACACCTGCGTCCGCTGTTTCGGGTGAATGCCGATGTGCCGATCAGCGACGCCCTGGAACACGCCTCGGCGCTGTTGCATCTGGCAAAGCAATTCACCCTGGAGGCGGCCATGGAGCCACGGTGCGACCGCTATGCTTGGGCGGCACACTACCTGGCAGAGATGGGCAAGGCACTGATGGACGACGTGCACGCCACACTCTCTGCATGACCTGATCGTCACCGAGCCAACGTCGCCTCTGCGGGCAGATCCAGCGATCTGCCCGTACATCGCCTGACGCACTGAGTGACTTGTTTAAGTCCCAGTACGGGACTAGGATCACGCCATGAGAATTATTGCAGTCAGCCAGTTAAAGGCCTTCTGGGCAAAGTACCCGGATGCGGAGCAGCCCTTGCTGGCCTGGGTCGATGAAGCAAAGAAAGCCGAGTGGTCCAACCCTGCGCAGATCAAGGACCAGTATCGCAACGCAAGCATTCTCAAGAGCCGCAGGGTGGTCTTCAACATCAAGGGCAACGAGTATCGGCTGGTCGTTGCCGTGGCCTATCGTTTCGGCGCGCTGTACATCAAGTTCGTAGGCACCCACCAGCAGTACGACGCCATCGATGCCGACAGCGTAGACATGGAGTACCCCATATGAACATCCGCCCTATCCACACCGATCAGGACTACCGCGCAGCGCTGCAAAGCATCTCGCCCCTGTTCGACAACGAGCCGCAGCCGGGGACGCCTGAAGGCGATTACTTCGATGTGATGATCACCCTGATCGAGGCATACGAAGCCAGGCAGTTTCCCCTGGACCTGCCCAACCCAATCGAGGCGATCAAGTTCCGCATGGAGCAATCCGGCTTGTCCGCCGCCGACCTGACGCCCGCCATCGGCCGCACCAACCGCGTCTACGAGGTGCTCAACGGCAAGCGCGCGCTGACCCTGCCGATGATCTGGAAACTGCACCAGCTGTTCGGCATCCCGGCCGAAAGCCTGATCAAGCCGAACAAATCGTCCTGATTCGCACTGCCGGGCTTGAGCTTGCCCCTGGGTAAAGGCTCAACCTGCCCGGCAGCCCAACCACACCAAGGACGCTCCATGCTCACCATCGGACAAATGGCCCGCTGCCACGGCCTCACCACCAAGACCCTACGCCACTACGACAGCATCGGCCTGTTCACCCCGGCCCTCACCGGCCGCGACAACGGCTATCGCTACTACAGCCCGGAACAGATCGTGACCCTGGGCCGCATCGTCTGGCTGCGGCAGTTGGGCATGTCCCTGGAAGACATCCGCACGCTGGCGGACCAGGGCGGCCTGGACAGCGTGCTGCACATGCAGCAGTCGCTGCAGGAGCATGCCCGGCAGCTGGAAAGCGAGATTGCCCGCAGCCAGAAAGTGCTCGGCCACCTGCAACGCTACCTGGCCCAGCCGCAGCGCCAGATTCCTACCCCGCAGACACCGCAGAAGGTGTTCCTGGCCACGCAACGGATCATCGGCATGGCCTGGCAGCAGGATGACCCGGGCTCCATCGCCGAGCTCTGGCAACGTTTTGAACCCCGGGAACAGGAAATCCAGCGGCTGGCAGAACCGGTGGGCACCTACGGCATCTGCCAGCCCCTGGAAGACGGCCAGTGGCGCTACGTCGCCGGCTTGCCGGTGGCCGCCGACGCGCCCCTGGTGCCCGGCATGGTCGAGCTGGAGATTCCCGCTCGCCACTACGCCCGGGTGGAACACCACGGCGCCGTGGCCACCCTGCCGGAAACCTTTCGCGCCGCCTACAGCGAATGGTTGCCGGCTGCCGGGTTGATGCCAATCGAAGCCATAGAGTTCGAATACACCGGCGAGCGTTTCCTGGGGCCCCTGCACCCGGACAGCGTGGTGGAGCTGTACATCCCGCTCAAGGCCTGAAACCTCCACAAGGTGCGCCGCGCCGCAGGCAACCGCTGGTCTGGAGCTGCCTTTGCAACGCGGCCTGTCAGCAAAAGTGCTGCGGATACCGCTATGCTCTGCAGCCATTCCCAGGTTACCGAGCGAAGGCCCGATGAGTTTCCAGGCAGCTGTGTTGAACCAGATACCCGGCATCCGTCATGAGTTTTCGACCCTTGGCGCTGCCCTGCCGGCCAACCTGTTCTTCTGCTCGCAGGTCCACAGTGGCGAGGTGGTGCACGCCAGCACCACCCTGCCCAGCGGGATCATTCGCGGCGATGCGGTCCTCACCCATTCCAGCCGGCCCATCGCGGTGGTCACCGCCGACTGCCTGCCGTTGCTGATCAGCAGCGACGACGGCTCCTGGGTGGCGGCGGTGCATGGTGGCTGGAAAGGCCTGCACGGCGGGATCATCGCCCATGTGCTGCAACACTTTGCCAGCAAGGGCATCGCCCCACGGCAATTGCGAGTGGCCATCGGCCCGTCGATCAAACCCTGCTGCTATGAAGTCAGTGCCGACTTCATCGACACCCTGTCCGCCACTCAGGATCCGCTGTGGCCCGCTGCGCAAGCGCCCTGGAGTCGCCAGCAGCCGGCCCCGCTACTGCCCCCGCAGATTCCCCCGCCACAGCCGACCCAGGCCGACTCCCTGTGGTTCGACCTGAGCCGCTATGCGGTGTACCTGCTGCAGGCCGCCGGCATCGAGGACGAGCAGATTGAAATCAGCGAGCTGTGCACCTACTGCTCGACCCCGACCCTGGCCAGCTATCGCCGACGCGTGCATCGAGGTGAGGCCAAGGCCTTCCAGTACTCCTGGATCGGCCGGACATGAGCCTCGGCGTTGCGCTACTCCCGACCTCTCTGAGTGACCTGGAAACCCTGGTCAAGATGCGCATTGCGGCCATGCGCGAAAGCCTTGAGCGCCTGGGGCGCTTCGATCCGCAGCGGGCCCGGGAGCGTTTTGCCGCCAGCTTCGCGGCCGAACGTTGCCACTTCATCCTCAGTGACGGACAGCCCGTGGGCTTTATCCAGAGCGAATCACGCGAGGATCATCTGCGGCTGCAACACCTGTACGTCACGCCGCCATTCCAGGGACGGGGCATCGGTGCCCAGGCCCTGGCGCCGCTTTTGGAACGCTCCACCAGAGAACAATTGCCCATCCACCTGGATGCGTTGCGCGGCAGTGACTCGAATCGTTTTTATCAACGCCTGGGTTTCGTGCAGGTGGGAGAAAGTGAATGGGATATTCACTACGCTCGGCCGGCAGATCCACCCCGGGCCTGAATCCGGCTCCCGTCGGCCACCAAGAGCGTGCTGGTTCTTGGCCTACTACCTGAGCTAACGTTGCCTCCCGTCTCAGACCCAACCCAAGGAGAGCCCGTGTCTGACAATCTCTACGCCCCGCCCCAGGCGGATCTGGTCGCCCCTTCGGCGCACACAGCGCCACAACCGTTCTATGTGGTATCCAAGGCCAAGTTCCTGACCCTGTACATCCTCACCTTCGGTATCTACCAGCTGTATTGGGCCTACAAGAACTGGCATCAGTTCAGGCACGCCAGCGGCCAGGAGTTGTGGCCAGTGGCCCGGGCGTTTTTCGCGATTTTCTTCACCCATGCGCTGTACCGCGAAGCCGATGCACAGCTCAAGCGCGACGGTCGCAGCCATGACTGGCGGCCCGGTGAACTGGCGACCCTGTTTGTGGTGGGGCTGATCGTCAACAACGTGGTGGATGCGCTGTCACGCAAGAATATCGGCTACCCGGTAACCGACATCGCCAGCCTGGCGCTGCTGCCGGTGCTGGCGTGGGTCACCTGGCTGGGCCAGCGCGGCCTGAATGCCGCCGCCGGGGACCCCGAAGGCCGCAGCAACGCC
This sequence comes from Pseudomonas sp. TKO26, assembly GCF_003225665.1. NCBI lineage: Bacteria > Pseudomonadati > Pseudomonadota > Gammaproteobacteria > Pseudomonadales > Pseudomonadaceae > Pseudomonas > Pseudomonas sp. TKO26. The sequence continues at coordinate 49,859 of NZ_QKLN01000001.1, read as the reverse complement.
CGTTTCACCCCGCTCAACTTTGCGCTCTGTGCACTCGGAGCCGTGGTGCTGGTGCTGGCTTGCATCGGGGTGATGCTGCCGCCGGAGTGACCCCGGAACTCAGACGCTGACGTAGACCCAGGCCTGGATCCCGGAGGCCAGGGTCACGCTGACCCGCTGGTAGTCGGCGACTTCATAGCGGTCGGCCGCTGCCAACTCCTCGGGGGTTATCTGAAACACCGTGCCGGCAATCGGCGCGCTGTCCGCCGTCCCCGGGCGCAGGATCGGGTGATGGGTCTTGCCGCTAGCGGCCAGTACCTCGGGATCGGTGATTTCCACCCAGTTCTGTTCATAGCCGAGCATGGCGTCCTTGCTGCCGCTCAACTCACGACCGAAGTTGGCCAGCTGTACAGCCTTGTCTTGCAGGGTGCCGTAGGAAAAAAGGTAGACCGAGGCTTGTGTTGCCGAACTCATTCGTCACGTCCTTGAAAACACGATGATCCGCTTCAGCGGTTGATTTTCAGAGCTTGCCGCTCGGCATGGCGCTCCAGCGCCAGCTCGATCAGGCGGCTCACCAGCTCGCTGTAGCGCATGCCGGTGGCCTGCCACAGCTTGGGATACATGCTGATGCGGGTGAACCCGGGCAGCGAGTTGATTTCATTGATCAGCACTTCACCGTCGTCGGTGAGAAACACGTCGACCCGGGCCAGCCCGGAGCAGCCCAATACCTGGAACGCCTCGATGGCCAGGGCGCGAATGCGTTCGCTGTGCTCGACGCTGATGTCCGCCGGCACCAGCACCCGGGCCGCCTCTGCGTCGATGTACTTGCTGTCATAGGAATAGAAACCGTTGCTGACCACGATCTCGCCGCAGCCGCTGGCGACCGGCTGGTCATTGCCCAGCACCGCGCATTCGATTTCCCGCCCGCGCACCGCCGACTCCACCAGCACTTTGTGATCGAACCCAAGGGCCAGCTCCACAGCGGCATCGTAATCAGCCTCGTTCTCGACCTTGCTCACGCCCACCGAAGAACCCTGGTTCGCCGGTTTGACGAACAGCGGCAGGCCGAGCGCTTCCCGCGCCTGGGCAAAACCGTAGCGGCTGCGGCTGGCCCGGGTCAGGGTAATGAACGGGGTCACGGCCAGCCCGGCATCGCGCAACAGACGCTTGCTGACGTCCTTGTCCATGCACACCGCCGAACCCAGCACGTCGGAGCCGACAAAAGGCAGGTCGGCCATGCGCAACAGGCCTTGCAGGCAACCGTCTTCACCCAGGGTGCCGTGGACAATCGGAAAGATCACATCCACATGCCCCAGCAACTCCTGGCTGCCGGTTTCCAGCAACTGCTGGCTGGCCTTGCCCGGCACCACCGCCAGCTCGCGGTTGGACTGGTTGAGGGCGATCAGCGCCGGGTTTTCCTGGTTGATCAAAAAGTTCGAGGTGTCGTTGAGGTGCCAGTGCCCCTGCTTGTCGATGCCGATCAGCACCGGCTCGAAGCGCGTGCGATCCAGGGCATCGACGATATTGCGCGCCGACTGCAGCGACACTTCGTGTTCCGCCGAACGACCACCAAAAATAATCCCGACCCGCAACTTGCTCATGACTGGTTCCTATTGAACGTTCTCTGATGGCCCATGGTTTCAGCTCGGGCTGTAGCGCAGGTGAATCAGCGCCACCCGCTGCTGTTCCTTGTTCTTGCGCTCTTCGATGGCGAACGGCACAAACCCCAGCTTCGGATACAACAGCAACCCCGCCACATTGCTGTTGAAGCAGGACAGGGTCACCTCGCTGGCCTGATGCTTGCCGCGGGCGATCGAGATCATCTGGCCGATCAACTGGGCGCCCAGGCCGGCGCCGCGCACTTCGGGGGCGACGATCACGTTGCCGATGGTGCAGGTGCCGCCATTTTCCCAGCGATAGAAGTTGGCAAAGCCCACCACCTGCCCATCACGCTCGATCACCGTCGAGTCACTGCGCTGGGCGATGGAGTCACGCAACTGGTCGTGGGTCAGCGGCCAGGTGGCGGCGGGAAAGAAGAAATACAGCTCCTCGGGGTTACCGACGAAACTGCAGATACGCGCAATGTCGGCTTCTGCCACCGGGCGAAAAGTAACGGCCATGTTCAGTCTCCTGATATGGGGACGGATCGTCCTTGTTGAGGTTCAGAGCGTAACAAGCGCACCAGGCCGGGCGCTCAACGCCGGGCCCGCGAGAGCAGAGAAGCAGCGCAGCGCGCATGAATGCAAGTGGCCGTGAAGAGGGCTGGGGTGCTGACGCTACTCCACTCGTGCCTGCCCGGGCAACCGTCGAATAAGCCGGCAACTATGCTCAAGGAACCCACTGCCACGCTGCAGGAACGCCATCATGAAAGGCTATCTGGTGATCTTCTTTACCCAACAGAACCGTCGTTACCACGGCAAGATGCTCGGCGACTGGGTGGTCGACCTGGCGCAGCAGATGGGCTTGCGCGGCGCCACCCTGTCCACCGCCATCGAAGGCTTCGGGCACTCCCGCCACCTGCATTCGGCGCACTTCTTCGAGCTGGCCGACCAGCCCCTGGAAATTCGCCTGGCCATCAGCGAAGCCGAATCGCAACGGCTGTTCGAGCGCCTGCAGGCCGAGGACTTTTCGCTGTTCTACATCAAGACGCCCATCGAGTTCGGCCACCTGGGCAAGCAGGCCCCGGCCCCCGACGCGGCCTGAACCGGAGGACAAGACAGCTCGCGCGCCCCTGAGTTAACGTAGCGCCCCAGATTTCATCCATCAGGACTGCTTCATGGCCAAGCCCACCGCCGTCACCGATTGGGTTCACCGTGCGCCATCCGCCCGGGGCCTGGAGCGCATCGAGGCGTATTTCGCCGGCCATGGCTATGACATGCACCGCCACGATACCTACGCCATCGGCCGGACCCTGCGCGGGGTGCAGAGCTTCCAGTACCGCGGCGGCTGGCGCCACAGCCTGCCCGGCGCGACCATGGTCCTGCACCCCGACGAAGCCCACGACGGCGAAGCCGGCACCCACGACGGCTTCCACTACCGCATGCTGTATGTCGAACCCGCGCTGATCCAGCAGATCCTCGGTGGCCAGCCCCTGCCCTTCATTGCCGGCGGCCTGTCCAACGATCCCCGACTGTCTGCCGCCACCGACGCCTTGCTGCGCGGGGTCGACAGGCCCCTGGATCCGCTGGAGCAGGAAGACGCCCTGTTCGATCTGGCCCACGCCCTGAACGGCGCGTCCGGCGTCGCCCGGCCGCGGCAGAGCTTCGACTACGTGGCCGCCGAACGCGCCCGGGAATACATCCACAGTGCCCTGGACCGGACCCTGACCCTGGACGAGTTGGCAGCCCACAGCGGGCGCGACCGCTGGAGCCTGTCCCGGGACTTTCGCCTGCTGTTCGGCACCAGCCCCTACCGCTACCTGAGCATGCGCCGCCTGGACCTGGTCCGCGCCCTGCTGGTCCAGGGCCAGTCGCTGACCCAGGCGGCGCTGATCGCCGGCTTTTCCGACCAGAGCCACATGACCCGGCAGTTCCGCCAGGCTTACGGCCTGCCTCCGGCCCGCTGGCTGAAGATGCTCGGGCGCTGAGCCACGCACAATCGTTCAAGAAACCAACACCGCCGGCTGTTTACCCTCAGTGCTCATTCATCACTGATGTGGACCGCAACATGCCCAACCCAACCGCGCAAAACGCCTACCAGAGCATCAACTTCAAGCACAAGCTCGGCCTGTTCAGCGAACACTGGACCCCCAAGGTGATCGCCGAGATGAATGACTACCAGTTCAAGATCTCCAAGCTGCAAGGGGAATTCGTCTGGCACAGCCACGCCGACACCGACGAAACCTTCATCGTCCTCGACGGCCAGCTGTACATCGACTTTCGTGACGGCCGGGTGGCCATCGGCAGCGGCGAGATGTTCGTGGTGCCCAAGGGCGTCGAGCACAAGCCCTGGGCCGAGCAGGAGGTCAAGCTGCTGCTGATCGAGCCCAAGGGCGTGCTCAACACCGGCGATCAAGGCGGCGAACGTACTGCACAGAACGACGTCTGGATCTGACCCTGGCCTGAATCTGCAAGGTGGAAAAGGGAATTTCCACCGCAGCGGCGGGGTCAGAGACTCTGACACGCCACTCAATCATCGCTGCTGGCCGACCGACGGCGTACCGAAAACCCTACGTCGAGGGAACCAGCACGGGTAAAGTGACGCTCCAATTTTTTCTGTGCGATGGCTCTATCGCGGGGATGCCAGCCAGGTCCCGGCCTTTGATGACGCCCATGGCGCGTCCATTACCTGTTGCGACCCCTGATCCCTGCATGCCGACACCGCACCAAACCAGCACCACTCCCACCCTGCTTCAAGACCTGCGTACCGGCACCGCGACCTTGCACGTAGCCCTGGAGCAACGCCTGCCGTTCTTCTGCGCGCAGCTGGATACAGCCTGGTATCAACGCCTGATCCAGGCCTATTACGGTTTCTATCAGCCCCTGGAGGCGGCCCTGCATGCCAGCGGCCTGGTCCCACAGGGCTACGACACCCAGCAACGCCTGAAGACCCCGACCCTGTTCGCCGATCTGCGTGCTCTGGGCCTGGACGCCGCCAGCATCGAGGCCCTGCCCCGCTGTGAGCACCTGCCCCCCCTGGCCAGCGCCGGGGCCTGCCTGGGCGTGCTCTACGTACTGGAAGGCGCGACCCTGGGCGGACAGATCCTGCGCCGGGAAATGGCCCGGCGCCTGGATCTGGACGCCGATAACGGCGGCGCCTTTCTGGATGTCTATGGGGCTGCCACCGGGCGGCGCTGGAAGGACTTTCTCGACTACCTGGGGCGCATGCCCGACGACGCGAGCACACGCCGACATGTGGTCAGCGCCGCGCAATCCACATTTGCCTGTTTCGAACGCTGGCTCGACCGCCGCGAGGTGCTGCTATGACCCCCCAAGACTCCCAAACCTTCGAACAGTTGCTGGCCAACTGCGCCAACGAACCGATCCGCTCCCCGGGGGCGATCCAGCCCCACGGCGTGTTGCTGACCCTGGACGAACCGCGACTGCACATCCAGCAGATCAGTGCCAACGTCGAAACGCTGCTGGGCCAGCCCGCCGAATCGCTGGCGGGGCAGCCCCTGGAGCAGTTGCTGGGAGCCGCGGACAGCCAACGCATCCGTGAGGTGTTGCAACTTGAGCGGCTGGCCGATGCCCCTGCGCTGTACCTGTCGCTCAACGGCCGACGCTTCGAAGGCTTGCTGCATCGCCACCAGGGGGTGCTGATGCTGGAGCTGGAAATCCAGCCCGATCAGCCGCGGCCACTCACCGGGCAGAACGAGGACCTCGGGCGCCTGTTGCGGCGCCTGCAAGCGGCCAGGACCCTGCACGAGCTGTACGCCATCAGCGTCAGCGAGATCCAGGCCATGACCGGCTACGACCGGGTGCTGATCTACCGCTTCGAGGAGGAAGGCCACGGCCAGGTGATCGCCGAAGCCACTCGTCCCGACATGGAGGTGTTCAACGGCCTGTTCTTCCCCGCCTCGGACATTCCCCAGCAGGCCCGTGAGCTGTACCGCAGCAACTGGCTGCGGATCATCCCCAACGCCGACTACCAACCGGTGCCGCTGCTGCCGACCCTGCGCCCGGACACCCAGGAGCCCCTGGACCTGAGCTTCGCCACCCTGCGCAGCGTGTCGCCGATTCACTGCCAGTACATGAAGAACATGGGCGTGCTGTCGTCCATGAGCATTTCCCTGCTCAAGGACGATCAGCTCTGGGGCCTGATCAGTTGCGGCAACCGCCAGCCGCTGCTGGTGCCCCACGAACTGCGCATTGCCTGCCAGACCATTGGCCAGGTGCTGTCGCTGCAGATCAGCGCCATGGAATCCCTGGACATCAGCCGCCAGCGGGAAGAGAAAGTCACGGCCCTGGCCAGCCTGGAGCAGGCCATGCGCGATGCCGCCGGCAGCGTTTTCGACGGCTTGACCCAGGCACCGCAGCTGCTGCTGGACCTGACCCAGGCCGGCGGCGTGGCGATCATCGAGGACAAGCAACTGCACTGCTTCGGCCAGTGCCCGCCCCGTGAGGAAATCCGCGCCCTGCAGCGCTGGCTGCAAGGCACCGGGCAAGCGGTGTTCGCCAGCCATCACCTGGCCAGCGTGTATCCGCCGGCGGCGAGTTATCAACAGGTGGCCAGCGGCGTCCTGGCCATGAGCCTGCCCAAGCCTGTGGATAACGGCGTGCTGTGGTTTCGCCCGGAGGTGAAGGAAAACATCCACTGGAGCGGCAACCCGGAAAAGCCCCTGGACCTGGAAAGCTCCGATGCGGGCCTGCGTCTGCGGCCACGTACTTCGTTCGAGATCTGGAAGGTGGAAATGGCCGGGATCTCCAGCAAGTGGAGCCACGGTGACCGCTTCGCCGCCAACGACCTGCGCCGCTCGGCCCTGGAACACGACCTGGCCCGCCAGGTGCTGCGCGAGCAGCAGGCGGTGCGCGCCCGGGATGAGCTGGTGGCGGTGGTGTCCCACGACCTGCGCAACCCGATGACCGTGATTTCCATGCTCTGCGGCATGCTGCAGAAGGCCTTCAGCTCCGACGGCCCGCACACTTCACGGCGCATTTCCTCGGCCATCGACACCATGCAACAGGCCGCCAGCCGCATGAACAACCTGCTGGAGGACTTGCTGGACACCTCGAAGATCGAAGCCGGGCGCTACAGCATCGCGCCACAGCCGCTGGAGGTCAGCCAGATCTTTGAAGAGGCCTACTCGCTGCTGGCGCCCCTGGCCCTGGACAAGGCCATCGACATCAGCTTTCACGCCGAGCCGGAGCTGACCATCAATGCCGACCCCGAGCGGCTGTTCCAGGTGCTGTCGAACCTGGTGGGCAACGCCATCAAGTTCACCCCCATGCAGGGCAAGGTCGGGGTGGTGGCGATGTCCGACGGCGAGCAGATCGTCTTCAGCGTCCGCGACAGCGGGGAAGGCATTCCCGCCGACCAGTTGCCGTTCATCTTCGATCGCTACTGGACCATGAAGGAAGGCAACCCCAACGGCACCGGCCTGGGGCTGTACATCACCCAGGGCATCATCCAGGCCCACGGCGGCAAGATCGAGGCCCACAGCGAACCGGGCAAGGGCAGCGAGTTCCGCTTCAGCGTGCCCCGCGCCAACCTCTGAGCCGTCCCCCGGGGCTGTCGGTTCAGCCCCGGGCGCTCATTCAACCGCCTGAGCCACCAGCCAGTCACGAAACAACTGGCCGCTGGCGGACAAGCGCTTGTGCCGAGGGTGCACCAGATAATCCGCCTGCCCGGTGCGGAACGCCCACTGGCCAACTCGTTGCAACTCGCCCCGGGCCACCAACTGGCTGGCCATGAAATCCCAGCCCAGGCCAACCCCCATGCCCTGCTGCACCGCGCTGAACATCAGGGTCAGCTGGTTGAAACCCATGGCGCCCGGCGGCGCGCTGTAGTCCAAGCCGAAATGGCGGAACCAGTCCCGCCAGTCGATGCAGTTCCAGGCCGAGGCATCCAGCTGGATCAGCGGCAGCTCGGCCAGTTGCACCAGCTCGCTGACCTCGGGCAACGCCAGATGCCGGCTGACGATCGGATAGACGACTTCATCGAACAGCGACACCGCCGCCAGGGACGACCAGTGCCCGGCGCCATAGAGAATGCCGAAGTCATGCTCGGCGACGCTGGATTCATCCATGTCGTTGTTGGCGTGGATGCTCACGGTGATCTCCGGGTGCTGCTTGTTGAACGCCAGCAAGCGCGGGAACAGCCAGAACTGCGCCACCGCATGGGTGCATTGCACGGTAATGGTGTTGGCGTCGCGCCCGGCTCGCAGGCGGCTGACGCTGCGCAGCAGGGCTTCCAGCTGGGTGCTGACCTCGGCGAACAGCGAAGCGCCGCTGGCGGTGAGCTTCACGCCCCGGGCCTGACGCTCGAACAACTCGGTCTTCAGCGACAGCTCCAGGGCACGGATCTGTTTACTGACCGCGCTCTGGGTCAGGCACAGCTCGGTGGCGGCGCGGGTAAAGCTGGCGTTGCGCCCCACCGCCTCGAAGGTCACCAGGGTTTCCAACGGCGGCAAATGGCGCGCGAAACGACTCATCAGACATTCCCCAGAAGAATAGGTAGGTGCCTATATATCCTTTGTCCGTCCGGTCAGCAATGGCTAGCCTGCGCAGCCTGATGAACCTGTACGAGTGTTTGCATGAAACGCGGAATTGCTTATGCCGCCCTGGCCGGTGCGGTCTGGGGCCTGGCCATTGTGGTGCCCAGCCTGTTGCCTGAATTCAGCCCGCTGATGCTCAGCTGTGCCCGCTTCAGCCTGTACGGCGCATTCTCTCTGCTCCTGGCTGCGCCCCAGGCCCGGGAGCTGCTGCAACGCCTGACCTGGAACGATGCCGCGCTGCTGGTGAAACTGGCGCTGACCGGCAACCTGATCTATTTCATGCTGCTGGCCAGCGCCATTCAGTGGGCCGGAGTGGCCAGCACGGCGTTGATCGTCGGCCTGTTGCCGCTGACCATCACCCTGGCCGGACGCGGCGATGTCGATGCCCTGCCCCTGCGCCGGCTGCGCTGGCCCTTGCTGCTGGTGTTCGCCGGCATCTGCTGCATCAACCTCGACACCCTGCTGACTGCGCAGAGCGATTCGCTGGAGCTGGGCCAGCGCGCCCTCGGCCTGCTCTGCGCCTTCGGTGCCCTGCTGTGCTGGACCTGGTTCGCCACCGACAACGCCCGCTACCTCAAAGGCAGCCGCTTCAACAGCAGCCAGTGGTCGACCCTGTGGGGCATCACCACTGGGCTGATGAGCGCCCTGGTCTGGCTGCTGGCGGACGGCCTGGCACTGCCCGGCACCCAGGTCGAGGCCGGGGAGCAGCGCTGGATGCTGTTCTGGGGCCTGAGCCTGTCCAGCGCGGTGCTCGGCTCCTGGTTCGGCAATCGCATGTGGAATGCCTCGACCCGACGCCTGCCCCTGACCCTGAGCGGCCAGTTGATCGTGTTCGAGACGCTGTTCGCCCTGCTCTACGGCTTCATCAGCCTGAAGCACCTGCCGAGCCTGTTGCAAAGCTCGGCGGCCCTGCTGTTGCTGGCCGGGGTGCTGTGGGCGGCGCGACGGCACCTGCCCCAGCCCCACTGATGGTGCCTCAGCCCTGGGTCGCGGAAGTGGCCACCAGGGTCCCCGACGCCCTGGGCAGGCGCAGCGCCAGCAAGGCCCCGAGCAAGGCCAGCAAGGCACTGGCGGCAGTGGCCAGTTCGATACCGTGAGCCTGATTGCCCGCGGGGCCCAAGGTGTTGGCCAGCGACACCAGCAGCGCCAGCCCCAAGGCCCCGCCGATCTGCTGGCTGGTGGAGGCCACGCCTGCCGCCACCCCCTGCTCGGCAGCGGCAATGCCCTGCCCGGCCGAAACCCACATTGAAGTCCAGGTCATGCCCTGGCCGATGCTCATCACCACGATGCCCGGCAGCAGGCCGACAAAACCCAAGCTGCCGGGCAGGCCCAGGTAGATCATGCCGATGCCCACGGCCCCCGCCAGCAGGCCGCTGACCAGGGTCGCCCGCAAGCCGATGTGCAGCAGCGCCCGCTCCGCCACCCAGATGCCCAGCGTGCACAGCAGGGTCGAGGGCAGGAACGCCAACCCGCTCTGCAGCACGCTGAATTGATAGACCTGCTGGAAATACAGGCTGAGGAAGTAGTACTGCACGCCAAAACTGCTCATGAACAGCGCAGTGATCAGCATGGCCATGCGCAGCTGTGGATAACCCAGCAGGCGCAGCGGCATCAGCGGGTCGCGGCAGCGTTGTTCCTGGCGCACGAACAGCCCGAGCAAGGCCAGCGACAACACCAGGCAAACCAGGGTCCCCGGTGCGCTCCAGCCCCACTCCGGGCCCTGGACGATGGAAAACACCAGCAGGGTGCCGCCCAGGGTCACGGTCAGCGCGCCACGCAGGTCGAACGGGCGGTTGCGCTGGCGTGGCGGGTCCGCGGGGATCCAGCGTCGGGCCAGCAGCGCACAGGCACCGGCCAGGGGCACGTTGACCAGAAACACCGCTTCCCAGCCCCAGTACTGGGTCAGCACCCCGCCCAGCAACGCGCCGAGTGCCAGCCCCGCCGCCGAGGCCGCGCTCCACACCGCAAAGGCCCGGTTACGCGCCGGCCCTTCGGCGTACCAGGTATTGATCAGGGCCAGGGTCGCGGGGAACAGCATCGCCCCGCCGACGCCCTGCAGCGCCCGCGACAGCACCAGCAACAGCGCGCTGCCACCCAGGCCGCCGGCCAGGGATGCCAGGGCATACAGCGACTGCCCGACCCTGTAGAAACGCCGCTTGCCCAGCAGGTCCGCCGCGCGCCCGCCCAGCAGCAGGAAACCACCGAACGCCACGCTGTAGGCGCTGACCACCCATTGCAATTGCTGGGCGGAGAACCCCAGGCGAAGGCCGATTTCCGGCAACGCCACGAAGACGATGGTGGCATCCAGGGCAATGATCAGCTGCGCGGTGGCCAGCAGTGACAGCATCCAGCCCGACGGCTTGGCTAACGGGGTCGCGGACATCGCAAGAATCCTTGTGTGGAAATAAGCGGCGGCCAGTGTCATCGATGCGCTTTAAATGATAAATACGGTCATCACTCTTTCAGTAATGACTTTAATCATGGATCTGAATGCCCTTCGGCTGTTGGTCCGGGTCGCCGAAACCCGCAGTTTTACCCGCGCTGCCGGTGACCTGGGGCTGACCCAGTCCGGCCTGTCCCGCGCCATATCGCGCCTGGAGCAACAGCTCGGCGTGCGCCTGCTGCAACGCAACACCCGCAGTGTCAGCCTGACCCCGGACGGCCAGCTGCTGGTGGAGCGGGCAGCGCCATTGCTGGCGGAGTTGGCCAACACCGAGAGCCTGCTGCTGGACCGCCGCGATTCACCCAGCGGGATGTTGAAGATCAGTACGCCGTCGCTGTTCGGGCGCAAGGTGGTGATGCCGGTGATTGGCGAGCTGACGGCCCAGCATCCCCAGCTGAGCATCGAGGCGGTGATGACCGACCGGGTGGTGGATATCGTCGATGAGGGCTTCGACGCGGTACTGCGCACCGGCCTGATCCAGGATCAGCGCCTGATCGCCCGGCCCTTGCCGCCCCTGCGCTGGGTCACTGTGGCGGCACCGGCCTACCTGGAACGCCACGGCACGCCGCGACAGCTGGCGGACCTGCAACAACACAACTGCCTGACGGTGCGCAACCTGCGCAGCGGCCGGCTGGTGGAGTGGCAGTTCATGGACCAGGGCAAGCCCCTGGACCTGGCGGTGCAGGGGCGGCTGATCTTCGACATCGGCGATGCCCTGGTGGATGCAGTGCTCGGCGGGTTCGGCATTGCCCAGTTGATGGAGTTCGCCGTGCGCGATGCCCTGGATGCCGGCCTGCTGCTGCCGGTGCTGCAGGCGCATGCCGGGCGCAGTCGCGAACTGTCGCTGGTGTATCCACCCTCGCGCCAGTGTTCGCCGAAGCTCACCGCCTTTGCCGACGCCCTGGGCCGGATCAACTGGTAGGAAGGGGCAACTGACGACCGTCAACGGCGCTGCCGATGGTCAGGAAATGCCCGCCCGCCACATGGTGCAGGGTGCGCAACGAGTCCTGCCCGTCGAAGTGCCAGCGGCCCTCGCTGAATACTCGCGTATCGGCCTGGGCGGCGATCACTTCCCCGAGGAACAGGTCGTACTGCTGGTGATTGTGCGGCTCGGGCAGCAGCCGGCATTCCAGCCAGGCCACGCAGCCTTGCAGCAGGGGAGCCGCAAGGGCCTGACCGCTGAAGGTCGACAAGCCATAGGCGGCGAACTTGTCACTGCCGGCCTGCTGCAGCTCCAGTCCGGAGCTGTTGCCCAGGCTCTGCACGATGTCCACCTGGGCGGCGCAGGGCACGTTGAGGACAAAAGTGCCCGAGGCTTCCAGCAGCTGCCGGGTCCAGGTGGACTTGTCGAGCACCACGGCGACTTTCGGCGGCTGGAAATCCAGGGGCATGGCCCAGGCCGCCGCCATGATGTTGCGCTGCCCGCCGTGGGCGGCACTGACCAGCACGGTAGGGCCGTGGTTGAGCAGGCGGTAGGCTTTTTCCAATGGCACCGGACGACGAAATGCAGGCATGGCAGGCTCCTGAAAAAAGTCCGATTGTAGACCTATCCGCGACCTGTGCAGCCACACTGATTGGGCGGACTTTCTGGACAGTCCGTCCAGTCGCCGCTGGCTGATCAACGCCATGGCAGACACTAGACTCAGCCTTCACCTCAACCGTTGAAGGACCCGCGCCATGACTGATCACTCCCTCAAGAACAAAGTCGTGCTGATCGCCGGCGGGGTGAAAAACCTCGGTGGCCTGATTGCCCGCGATCTTGCCAGCCACGGTGCCAGGGCCGTGGCCGTGCACTACAACAGCGACGCCAGTCAGGCCGATGCCCAGAACACCCTGGAGGCGCTCAAGGCCCTGGGGGTCGACGCCCACGCCTGGCAGGCCGACCTGACCCGCGCCGGTGCGGTGGAGCGTCTGTTCAACGAGGTCAAGGCACGCTTCGGCAAGATCGACATCGCCATCAACACCGTCGGCAAAGTGCTGAAGAAACCCATCATCGAGATCAGCGAGGACGAGTACGACCAGATGTTCGCGGTCAATGCCAAGAGTGCGTTCTTCTTCATCAAGGAAGCCGGCAAGCACCTGGAGGACAACGGCAAGCTGGTGACCCTGGTGACGTCGCTGTTGGGGGCCTTCACTCCGTTCTATGCCGCCTACGGCGGTTCCAAGGCGCCGGTGGAACACTTCACCCGGGCCGCGGCCAAGGAGTTCGGCGCCCGGGGCATCTCGGTGACCGCTGTCGGACCGGGGCCCATGGACACGCCGTTCTTCTACCCCGCTGAAGGCGCCGACGCCGTGGCCTATCACAAGAGCGCGGCGGCCCTGTCGCCGTCGAGCAAGACCGGGCTCACCGATATCGAGGACGTGGTGCCGTTCATTCGCCATCTGGTGACCGAAGGCTGGTGGATCACCGGCCAGACCTTACTGATCAACGGCGGCTACACCACCAAGTAATCCTGGCGCCCACGGGGTAAATTGGCCTGCCGGGCCGCTGCATCGACCGCCTCGGACGATGCAGCGCTCCACCGCCGTCAGGCGTACCCGAACCAGGATCGTTCATACGATGGATAAGCTTGAGCAATACCGCGTGTTCATCCAGGTGGCCGACATGGGCAGCTTCATCAAGGCCGCCCATGCCCTGGAGCTGCCACGGGCCACGGTTTCTTCCGCCGTGCAGCAACTGGAAACCGGCCTCGGCACGCGACTGCTGCACCGCACCACAAGGCATGTGCAACTGACAGCCGATGGCGCCATTTTGCTGGAGCGGGCACGGCGCCTGCTGGCGGACGCGTCGGAGCTCAACCAGTTGTTCCACCATCGCCTGGTGGATGTCAGCGGGCGCTTGAATATCGACGTGCCCAGCCGCATTGCCCGGCGCCTGATCGTGCCCGCCCTGCCCCAGTGGCTGACGCAGTACCCCGACCTGCAACTGGCCCTGGGCGCCAGCGACCGCAGCATCGATCTGGTCCAGGAAGGCATCGACTGCGCGATCCGCGTCGGCAGCCTGGCGGACAGCAGCCTGATCGCCCGGCCCCTGGGGCAGCTGGCCATGATCAATTGCGCCAGCCCCGCCTATCTTTCCGAACACGGCGAACCCCACACCCCCCTGGATTTGCAGAACGGCCAATGGATGATCGGTTACGCCTCCCCGGACACCGGTCGCGAACAGCCCTGGGAGTACCTGCTGCAAGGGCGCGAACATCTTCTGGGCCTGCCCAGCCGGGTGATCGTCAACAACGTCGAGAACTACATCGCCTGCTGTCGCCAGGGCCTGGGGCTGATTCAGGTGCCACGTTTCGACGTGCAGCACCTGCTCGATCGCGGCGAGCTGGTGCAGGTGCTCAAGCAGTTGCCGGTGGCGCCGATGGACATCTGCGCCCTGTACCCCGACCGCCGCCATCGTTCGCGCCGGCTGAACGTGTTCATCGAATGGTTCGCCGAATTGATCGATCCGCATCTGCAGGCTTGATGCACACAAGGCAATCGTGAGATGAAAGCGCCTGCAACGGATTGAGATTCCCCGGACCATGAGCCACCTGCAGCTGTGCGCACCACAACTGGACGACTGGCAGGAACTGCTGGCGTTTGAACAAGAAAACCGCGCTTTTTTCGAAGCCTCGATCAATGCCCGCCCCGCGGCGTACTACTGCGCCGAAGGGGTTGCCGAGGCCATCGCCCAAGCGCAACAGGACGCCGCCGCGGATCGCGGCTATCAGTTTCTGATTCGACAGGATTCGCAACTGGTGGGGCGCATCAATCTGCACCGGGTGCAGCGCCCCTACTTCAATTGCGCCGAGCTGGGCTATCGCGTGGGCGCCCGATTCAATGGCCGGGGTATCGCCCGGGCGGCGGTGACGCAGGTGCTGCGACGGGCCTTCGGCGAGTTGCAGTTGAGCCGCATCGAAGCCAACGCCCGTCCGGAAAACCTCGGCTCGGTCAGGGTCCTGGAGGCGTCCGGATTCTCCTGCTACGGCCATTCACGCCGCAGCTTCCTGCTGCATGGACAGTGGTTCGACCGCTTGCACTACGAGTGCCATGCCCCCCTGCCGCGCTGAGCCCATCCGCGCCCACAGGCGCGGAGCCTGAACCGGCAGCACGCCACTCAGGTGGACAGTTGACTGGCGAACTGCCCCACCGCGTCCACCACTTTCTGGGCACCGTCCTGAATCTCGACGATCACCGTGCCGGCCTCCGCCGCCAGGGTCAGGCCCTGCTCGGCCTGCTGCCGCCCTTCGGCCATCAGCTCCACCGCTGAGCGGGCCATGTCCTGGTTGTGCCGGACCACGCCGACGATCTCGTCGGTGGCGTTGCTGGTCCGCGAGGCCAGTTGCCGGACCTCGTCGGCGACCACGGCGAAACCGCGCCCCTGCTCCCCGGCCCGGGCCGCCTCGATCGCCGCGTTAAGCGCCAGCAAATTGGTCTGTTCGGCAATCCCGCTGATGGTCTTGACGATGCTGCCAATCACCAGGGACTGCTCGTTCAGGGCTTCGATACCGTCACCGGCCTCTTGCATGCACTTGGCCAGGTCACGCATCACGTCCAGGGTCTCGGTGACTACCGCCGAGCCGCGCTGGGCACTGGTATCGGTTTGCCGGGAGATGCTGTAGGCGATGTCGGCGGCCTCGGCCACCGAGCGTTCCTGGTTCACCTGATCGGTGATCAGGGTGGCGAACTTCACCACTTTGTACAGCTGGCCGTTGGCATCCAGCACCGGGTTGTAAGAGGCATCGAGCCACACCACCCGGCCCTGGCTGTCGATTCGCTTGAAGCGGTCGGCGACATATTCACCGGCGTTCAAGCGCGCCCAGAACGCCTGATACGACGGCCCTTCATATTCCTCGGGAGCACAGAAAAGACGGTGGTTCTGACCCTGCACTTCATCGAGGCGGTAACCCATGCACGCCAGAAACCGCGGGTTGGCGGTCAACACCCGGCCTTGCAGGTCGAACTCGATCACCGCAGTGGACCGCAGCAACGCCGCCATCAGGTTTTCATGCTCGCAGGCGCTTTGCACCGCGGCCGTCTGGTCGGTGCAGATCAGCGAGTAGTGGTCCAGATGCCCGGCTGGGTCGTGGATCGGCTGGACACAGGCATGCAACCAGGCATCGCGGCCGTCGCCACGTTGCAAGCGCAATTGGCCGATGTAGCTTTCGTTGCGCCCCAGGGCCGCCCTGAAGGAGCGATACAGCTGCCCCGCCTGCGCATGACTCGACACGATCTGCTCCAGGGGATGCCCACAGAGCCGTTGCTCATCGAGGCCCAGGGTCCGTGTGAAGTTCTCGTTGACCCGACGGATCACCCCTTCGCTATCCAGTTCGATGCTGAGCACCTGGGTTTCCAGACAGGCCTTGAATTGCTGCAGAGCGCTCAGCTCATCGCTCAGGGAGGCAAGCTGTTGTTTCAGACGTTTATTGAACATGGACACACCGACAGACTAAGAGTGGATACAACGATCCCTAGCCATCGGCACCCTGTGACCTTTCTCCAAGCTGCCCCCGGAAGTTCAGAAACCTCCTAGCAGCTCTTCAGAAAACTCCTACAACCCCCCGGAGCCAGCGCACGCCGCTCCGAGAGCATCGAGCCCTGCCCCGCCTGCGGGGCCGTCACCCTCAGCTCGACAGTTGATTGGCGAACTGCCCCACCGCACTCACCACCTTCTGCGCGCCGTCCTGGATCTCGACGATCACCGTACCGGCCTCCGCCGCCAGGGCCAGGCCCTGCTCAGCCTGCAACTTGCCTTCGGCCATCAGTTCCACGGCGTCACGGGCCATGTCCTGGTTCTGCCGAACCACGCCGACGATTTCCTCGGTGGCCTTGCTGGTCCGCGAGGCCAGTTGCCGGACCTCGTCGGCGACCACGGCGAAACCGCGCCCCTGCTCCCCGGCCCGGGCTGCCTCGATCGCCGCGTTGAGGGCCAGCAGGTTGGTCTGCTCGGCAATCCCGCTGATGGTCTTGACGATGCTGCCAATCACCAGGGACTGCTCGTTCAGGGCGCCAATGCCCTCGCCGGCGTCCTGCATGTGCCTGGCCAGATCGCGCATCACGTTCACCGCCTCGGTGACCACGGTGGTGCCACGCTGGGCACAGTTGTCGGTCTGCAACGAGGTGCTGTAGGCAATGTTGGCCGCTTCGGCCACGGCCAGTTCCTGATTCACCTGATCGGTGATCACGGTGGCGAACTTCACAATCTTGTAAAGCTTGTTGTTGGCGTCCAGCACCGGGTTGTAGGACGCCTCCAGCCAGACCGTGCGGCCATGGGCATCGATGCGCTTGAAACGGTCGGCGATGAATTCCCCGGCATTCAGGCGTTTCCAGAACGCCTGATAGGCCGCGCTGTTGTACTCCTCAGGCTCACAGAACATGCGGTGATGCTTGCCCTTGATCTGCGCCAGGCTGTAGCCCATGCCGGAGAGGAAACGGTCATTGGCCATCAGCACATGGCCATTGAGGTCGAACTCGATCAGTGCGGTGGAGCGCATCAGCGCACCGATCAGGTTCTCGTGCTCCCGGGAGGCCTCGATGGTGCGGGTCAGGTCGCTGGAGAAAATCGCGAAGTACTTGATCCGCCCCTCGGAATCGCGAACCGGCTGGGAGATCGAGCGCAGCCAGGCCTCCTCGCCGTTGCCCCGCAGCAGGCGCACCGCGCCGGCAAAGTGCTCGCCCCGGGCCAGGGTCGCCTTGAAGCGCTGGTGAAACTCATCGTGCTTGACGTGGGCCGGAACGATGTCTTCCAGGGACCGCCCCAGCAGGTCGCCGCTCTTGTAGAGCATTTCCTGGGCGAAGTTGTGGTTGACCGATTGAATCCGTCCATCGGCGCTCAAATTGATCACGAGCATCTCGCTTTCAAGGCTTTCCTTCACTTGCTGAAGGCTCGAGAGTTCTTCACGAAGAGCCGCCAGCTCTTGCTTCAAGCGTTTATTGAACATGGGGAGGCACCGGGAGGACATAAAAAAATAGGCTGCTGTGGGCCTAACATCGGCCCTGAAAGTTATTTCTTAATAGCAACCCGGAGTTGTCTGACAAAAATAATTCAACCGTCGGCAAAGCCCCTGCCTGCGGGGCTTTTCCCGAAGATTTACCGGCGCTCTGGAGCGCGTATAGTCGGCATCGGGAAATCTCAGGCGATCGACGGAGTTGAACTATGGATGCATCACGCAAAGCGCTTTTTCAGCAGGAAGCAGCAAGGGTTGGGCACCGTTTCGACGGCGAGATGCGCATTGGCGGCAACTATGTGCCGGCAGTGCGCAATGGCGATGAGGTGTACGTCAGCGGACAGATCCCGCGCATCGACGACAAGGTGATGGTGGTCGGCCGGGTAGGCGCCGAAACCAGCCTGGAGCAGGCCCGCCACGGGGCACAAATCTGTACCCTGCGGGCCCTGGCGATCCTTGAGCAACTGCTCGGCGACCTGCAACGGATCCGGCGCATCCTGCGGATCAACGTCTACGTGCAGAGCGCGGCGGACTTTACCCAGCAGAGCGAGGTGGCGGACGGCGCCTCAGAGGTGCTCTATTCGATCTTCGCCGACGCCGGGGTGCACACGCGCACCTCGGTGGGGGTCTATCAATTACCGAAAAATGCCTCGGTGGAAGTCGACATGATCGTCGCCCTGCACCCTGAACCCGGCAACGACTGAAGGCCGCGCCAGCCTCTGATGGGTCAGCTGCCGTTGTTGCGGCACTGACCCATGACCTGGTACTCGATGGTCTTGAGCTGGCCGGCGGAGTCTTCGTAGGTCATGCGCGAAGGCACCACGTTGCAGGACTTGATCGGCGGGGTGACGCTGACCACCCTGGCGATATCCAGATCCATGCCGTAGCGGGAGTTCTGCACCACCGGCGCCGGCTTGCCCTGACTCGCCGCATAACGCTCCATGGCCTTCTGGTTCTCCACCATGGCCCGGGCAAAGGTGCGATCTCCACCGCCTTCGGCCAGGGCCAGGGAAGAGAGGGACAGCAGCAGCGCGGCGATACTCAGGTTGAAAGCTTTCATGACAGTTTCCTCGTGCAGTGGACAGCAACGAGGATAAGCAACCGCCCCTTTCACAATGATCACGGGCACATTACTTATCTGTAATGCGTCTGCCCGCGTGGTCCCGGTGCGCCATCCAACGCCCGGTTCATCGGGGTTTCAGGGGCGCTGCCGGCGCCTGTCGACGAGCCTTTCTTGCACAATTGTAATCAGCGGGTCACCGCGCCGTTATCTGCCGTTTGCAACTATCGACGGCGACTTTCAGGGCGTTACCACGCCTGTTGGTCGAGCCCAATAAGAACGCCTCTGGCGATATATAAGTTGATAGCTGCCAACACTCAGGAGCGACCCCATGCGTATCAATCCCCCCTTGTCCCTGTCCGTGCTCGCCGCGGTGCTGGGGCTTTGTCCCGTGGCCGCGGTGGCCGCCGAGGAACGCCCCGAAGGCTTTGTCGAAGGCAGCCGCCTCGACGTGCTGCTGCGCAATTACTACTTCAACCGCGATGATCGCAAAGGCCAGTCCAGCCCCACCGGCAACGGCTATTCCGAAGCCTGGGCCCAGGGCCTGATCGGCCAGTTCCAATCCGGTTTCACCCAGGGTACGGTCGGCTTCGGTATCGACGCCTTTGCCATGTATGGCCTCAAGCTCGACTCCGGCAGCGGGCGCAGCGGCGGCCGTGGCTCCTTCGGCATGCTGCCGGTGAACCACGACAACCAGCCCGCCGACGGCTACGGCAAGGCCGGCGGCGCGGTGAAACTGCGGGCCCTGGATACCGTGCTGAAAGTCGGCGACGTGTTCCCCAAGACCCCGGTGGTGCACTACGGCGATTCGCGCCTGCTGCCGGAAAGCTTTCGCGGGGTGACCCTGGAAAACACCAGCCTCAACGGTCTCAACCTGCAAGGCGGGCGCCTGCACGCCATGAGCCAGCCCGACAGCAGCGGCATGCGCGACGGCTTCGCCACCTTCTACGCTGGCAAGGTCGACTCACCCTGGGTCGGCTACTTCGGTGGCGACTACAAGCTCAACCCCAACCTCAGTTTCAGCCTCTACAGCAGCCGCCTGAAAGACGCCTGGGACCAGTACTACTTCGGCACGGCGGTGAACTACCCGGTGTCCGACGACCTGACCCTGTTCAGCGGCTTCAACTATTACAAGGCCGTGGACGAGGGCAAGAAACTGCTGGGCGAGTTCGACAACAACATCTGGAGCGCCAAGGTCGGCGCCACCTACGGCGCCCACACCCTGGCCCTGTCGCACCAGCGCAACAACGGCAATGACGACTTCGACTACCTGCGCCAGTCGGACTCGATCTTTCTCGACAACTCGATCCAGTACAGCGACTTCAACTCGCCCAAGGAACGCTCGTGGATGGTCCGCTACGACCTCGACATGCAGACCTTCGGCATTCCCGGTCTGTCCTTCATGACCCGTTACGCCCGCGGTAGCGGCGCCGACTACAGCCACGCCAACTCGGTGTACATGCGCCGCGACGCGGCGGGTGATCCGCTGACCGATCAACGACGCTGGGAACGGGACATCGAAGCCAAGTACGTGTTCCAGGACGGCACGCTCAAGGACCTGTCCCTGCGCATCCGCCAGGCGACCATCCGTTCCAGCCAGTTCGAATCCGACCTGGAGGAATTCCGGCTGATCGTCGAGTACCCGTTGGCCCTGCTCTAGAGCGTCTGGCCGGGCAGGTTGCGGCCTGCCCGGTGTTAAAACTTCTTCACAGACTCGCGCCTTTCAGAACTGTAATATCGGCCTCACCTTCTCGTTAGGTTGGCCTCCCTATACTCCCGGACACACTCAGATCCGCCGGACTTTTCCCGGCCCGAGAGCTTGTCAGGAGTCCATCCATGCGCCCAACCCAATTGTTGTTGATCGGCCTTCTGGCCACTACCAGCTCCGCCACCTGGGCCGCTGATGGCAGCGAACGCCCACAGCAGGTCCGCGAAGCCTTTCTGGCCAGCCAGGAGCAGATCCGCGGCGACGCCAACCAGGAAACAGCCAGCACCGGCAAAACCGCTCGCGATGCGTCTGCGCCCACCGCGGCTGAAGAAGACATCTGACGGCGATTGCCCACCGAGCACATTCATCTCTTGAAGCGTTTTTTCTGATGCTCCTTTGGAAAGAGATGAATTTTTAGCGTCCCAATGGGGCGCTTTTTTTTTGCCCGAAAATTGCCCGAGGGGCCAGCACCTATAGCCGCTGCCTGCGGCAGCGGCTATAGGAAGCGGCAAGCGATCAATCGTCTTCCTTGCGGTGAGCCCATTGGTACAGCGCAGGCAATACCAGCAAGGTGAGGATGGTGGACGACAGGATGCCGCCAATCACTACGGTCGCCAGGGGCCGTTGCACCTCGGCACCGGTGCCGGTGGCCAGGGCCATGGGGATGAAGCCCAGCGATGCCACCAGGGCAGTCATCAGCACCGGGCGTAAACGGGTCAGGGCACCTTCGTGAATGGCCGTGGACAAGGTGCGCCCTTCCTCGCGCAGGTTGCGGATAAAGGCAATCATCACCAGGCCGTTGAGCACCGCGACACCGGACAGGGCGATGAACCCGACGCCCGCCGAGATCGACAACGGAATGTCTCGCAGCCACAGGGCCATGATCCCGCCGGTCAGGGCAAAGGGAATGCCGGTGAACACCAGCAGGCCGTCCTTGAGGTTGTTGAACATCATGAACAACAGGCCGAACACCAGCAGCAGCGCCACCGGCACCACCACTTGCAGGCGCTGGGAAGCCTCCTGCAACTGCTCGAACTGGCCGCCCCAGGTGGTCCAGTATCCCGCGGGCACCTTGACCTTGCCGGCAATCAAGGCCGTGGCTTCCTCGACGAAGGAGCCGATGTCGCGGCCGCGCACGTTGGCGCTGACGATCACCAGGCGCTTGCCGTTCTCGCGGCTGACCTGGTTGGGGCCCAGGACCAGGTCGAGGCTGGCCACTTCCGACAGGGCGATAAAACCGATCTGCCCGTTGCCCGTACTCGTGCTCGCCGGTATCGGGATCAGCAGCCGCGACAGGCCGTCGATGTCGGTACGCAGTTGATCCGACAGACGCACCACCATGTCGAAACGCCGGTCGCCTTGGTACAGGGTGCCGGCCTGACGCCCGCCCACCGCCACGGCGATGGTGTCCTGCACATCGCCCACGTTGAGGCCGAAACGCGCGGCCTTGTCGCGGTCGATATTGATGGTCAGTACCGGCAACCCCGAGGTCTGTTCCACCTTGACTTCCGAGGCGCCGGACAAGCCTTGCAACGCTGCGGCGATTTCATTGGCGGTCTTGTTCAGCACGTTCATGTCGTCGCCGAACACCTTGACCGCGACATCGCTGCGCACTCCGGAAATCAGCTCGTTGAAGCGCAGCTGGATCGGCTGCGACAGCTCGTAGGCACTGCCCGGCACCCGAGCACTGGCGCGCTGGATATCGGCGATCAGAGCCTCGCGGGACTTGCCCGGATCGGGCCACTGGGCCTTGGGCTTGAGCATCACGTAGCTGTCGGAAATGTTCGGCGGCATCGGGTCCGAGGCGATCTCCGCGGTGCCGGTACGGGCAAACACTCGCTCGATCTCCGGCACCTGCGCCAGCAGGGTCTTCTCCAGGCGCTGCTGCAGGTCCACCGATTGCGTGAGGCTGGTGCCGGGCACCCGCAGGGCCTGCTGGGCGAAGTCGCCTTCGCTGAGGCTGGGGATGAATTCGCTGCCCATGCGACTGGCCAGCACAGCGCTGCCCAGCAGGATCGCCGCGGCCAGGGCGAAGGTCGCCGCACGATGGCCCATGACCCAGTCCAGCACCGGTGCGTAGCCCCGCTTGGCGCTGCGCACCAGCAGGTTTTCCTCTTCCTTGACCTTGCCGGTGACGAACAGTGCGATGGCCGCCGGGACGAAGGTCACCGACAGGATCATCGCCCCCAGCAAGGCCATGACCACGGTGAAGGCCATGGGATGGAACATCTTCCCGGCCACCCCGGTCAGGGCAAAGATCGGCAGGTACACCACCATGATGATCAACTGGCCGAAGATCAGTGCACGCCGCGCCTCCCTGGCCGCGGCAAAGACTTCGTGCAGGCGTTCGGAGCGAGTCAGCATGCGTCCGTGGTGCTGCTGGGCATGGGCCAGGCGGCGGATGGCGTTCTCCACGATGACCACCGCGCCGTCGACGATGATGCCAAAATCCAGGGCGCCGAGGCTCATCAGGTTGGCGCTGACCTTGTTGCTGAACATGCCGGTGAAGGTGAACAGCATCGACAGCGGAATCACCAGGGCGGTGATCAGCGCCGCACGGATATTGCCCAGGAACAGGAACAGAATCACGATCACCAGCAGCGCGCCTTCGAAGAGGTTCTTCTTCACCGTGGCGATGGCTTTTTCCACCAGGTTGGTGCGGTCGTAGACCGTGACCGCCACCACCCCTTCGGGCAGCGAGCGGTTGATCTCTTCGAGTTTTTTCGCCACCGCCTGGGACACGCTGCGGCTGTTCTCGCCAATCAGCATGAACACCGTGCCCAGCACCACTTCGCGACCGTTTTCGGTGGCGGCGCCGGTGCGCAGTTCGCGGCCGATCTGCACCTGGGCGACGTTGCGCACGCGGATCGGCGTGCCGTCGCTGCTGCTGATGACGATGTTGGCGATGTCCTCGATGGACGCCAGTTGCCCCGGCGCGCGAATCAGCAACTGCTCGCCGCTGCGCTCGATGTAGCCGGCGCCAACGTTGGCGTTGTTGCGCTCCAGGGCCGTCACCAGATCATTCAGGGTCAGCCGGTAAGCCGCCAGGCGCTTGGGGTCCGGGGCGATCTGGTACTCCTTGGCGAAGCCACCGATGGTGTTGATCTCGGCCACGCCCTGCACGTTGCGCAACTGCGGCTTGATGATCCAATCCTGGATCACCCGCAGGTCGGTGGGGGTGTAGGGCGTGCCGTCTTCCTTGCGCGCGCCCTCCTCGGCCTCCACGGTCCACAGGAAGATTTCCCCGAGTCCGGTGGAGATCGGCCCCATCACCGCCTCCACGCCTTGAGGCAATTGCTCGCGCGCCACCTGCAGCCGCTCATTGACCAGTTGCCGGGCGAAGAACAGGTCGGTGCCGTCCTTGAAGATCACCGTGACCTGGGACAGGCCCGAGCGCGACAGCGAACGGCTCTGCTGTAACCCCGGCAGGCCGGCCATGGCGGTTTCGATGGGAAAGGTGATGCGCTGCTCGGTTTCCAGGGGCGAAAAACCCGGCGCCGCCGAGTTGATCTGCACCTGGACGTTGGTGATGTCGGGCACCGCGTCGATCGGCAGTTTCTGGTAGCTGGCGATGCCGACGCCGGCCATCAGCAGCACCGCCAGAAGAACGATGATGCGTTGCTCGATGGCAAATTGAATGATGCGTTCAAACATGGGAAAGCACTCTCTGCTGTGACCGATCAATGGCCGTGGTCGGCCGTGCCTTTGCCCAGTTCGGACTTGAGGGTGAAACTGCCGCGGGTGGCCACCTGGGCTCCGGCCGCCAGCCCTTCGCGGACCTCGACGAAACCGTCATCGGCGGCACCGGTGACCACCGGCGTGGCCTGGAAGCCCTCGGCCACCCGGACAAACACCGACGGCCGGTCCTCCACGGTCTGGATCGCGCTCTGCGGCACGCTGACCGGCGCCTCGAAGGCTTCGGTGGCCACCTGCACCGCAACGAACAGCCCCGGGCGCCAGGCGTCATTCGGGTTGGCCAGGGTCACCCGCACCGTGGCGGTCCGGGTCTGCTCCCCCAGCAGGCTGCCGACGTAAGCCACCTGGCCCTGGACCTGGGTCCCCAGTTCGCTGGAGCTGACACTCACGGGCTGGCCGACCCGGACCTTGCCCAGGTCCTTGGGGAACACACCGAAAGTGGCCCAGACCCGGGACAGGTCCGAGAGGGTGAAGGCCGCACTGTTCTCGCTCACCACCTCGCCGACGCTGAGGTGCTTTTCCACCACCACGCCATCAAAGGGCGCGCGCATTTCATAGCGATTGCCCCCCGCCAACTGGGCGCTGCCACTCAGGGCATTCATCTTCTGGCGGGCATTGTCGAGGGCGATTTGTGCTTCTTGCAGGTTCTGGCGGGCCAGCAGGTAATCCTGTTCGGCGGAGATCTGATCGATCCACAACTGCCGCTCGCGCTCGAAGGTGGTACGGGCCAGCTCCACCCGCCGTCCGGCGGCCGCCAGCTCGCTGCGCTGGTCGGACACCTGCGGGCTGGCGATCACCGCCAGCAGCTCGCCGCGCTTGACCGACTGCCCCAGATTGACCTGCACCGACTCCACGACCCCGGCGGCCCGGGGCACGATGTGCGAGGTGCGATCCTCGTCGAAGCGGATTTCCCCCGGCAGGCTCAGCACTCGCTTGAGCTGCCGCGGACCGGCCTCGGCCAGCTCGATCCCGGCGGCCTGGATCTGCTCGGCGCTGAGCTCCAGGTGACCTTCGGGCTCCTCGGCGCCGTGCCCGACCGGTTCGGCGACATCCGTCCGCTTGGCGCCGGCAGGCGCCCCGGGGGCGGACAGGCCCGGCAACAGCAGGGCCGCCGCTCCCAGGCCAACCACCGCGGTCATGACCATTATCAGGCTGCGTTTTTTATCCATGGGTACTCCTGAGAATCGAGGTTCGGCAGCGCGCGAAGCGCCTTACGAGGTAGGCGAAAAGAAAAAGTCGTCGAGGGCCCGATGCCATTCATGAACACACCAGTGCCGGGGCGGCTCCTCGGGTGGCGTCCCAGGCCCGGCACTGCAATCGCTGATTAGCAGGGCAAGCAGGCAGACCAGGCCCCGCAGCCCGGCTTTCACCAGCGGCTGAGGTCGCCGTAGATGCGCTCGATCCGCACCCAGGCATCGGTGGTTTGCGCCACGGCGGCGAGGTATTGGCTGCGGGCGCCGATCAGCGTGCGCTGGGCGTCCAGTACTTCGAGGAAACTGAACTTGCCCATCTCGAAGCCCCGGGTGGCACTGTCCACCGCGCGCTGGGCGGCGGGCAGGATGGTCTGGTTGAAGGCCTGCACTTCGCCCCTGGCGGTGCTCCATTGCTCCAGGGCCTGGCGGGTTTCACTGCGCAGGCGCAGCTCCGTGGCGTTGCGCAGGTCCCGGGCCTGATCGGCGCGGCGCGCGGCGGACAGCAGATTGCCCTGGTTGCGGTTGAACAGCGGCAACGGCATGGACAGGCCCAGCAGATTGACCCGCTCACGGGCGCTGGCGTCGTACTGGCTGCCGATGCTGACGTCCAGATCGGGAATCCGCTGGGCCTTCTCCAGCCCCAGGGATGCCTCGCGCTGAACGATTTCCTGCTCCGCCAGGCGCAACTCCGCCGTCTCCGGCAAGCGGCTCAACAACTGCGCCGAGGCTGGCAGCGTGGTCAGCGCCCGGGACGGCTGCTGCACCGCCGAGAAGTCCGTGGCGGCGCTGCCGGTGATCCTGGCCAGTTGCTGATAGGCAATGTCTTGCTCCATCTGTCCACGGCTGAGTTCCAGACGAACCTCGGCCAGTTGCACCTGGGCCCGGGTGGCTTCCACCGGCGAAGCCTTGCCGGCATTGACCCGCCCCTGGGCCACGTTCACCCCGCGTTCGGCCAGGGCCAGCGAGCGCCCGGCCAGTTGCGTGCGCTCCTGGGCCTGCAACGCAGCGTAGTAAGCCTGTAGAACATCGGCCCGCAGCTGATTGCCGCGTCGCTCCAGCTCCAGGGCGGCCAGCTCCTGGCCACGACTGGCCACCTCCACCCGGGCGCCACGCTTGCCACCCAGTTCCAGCGCCTGACTGAGCTTGACCGAGGTGGTGCGCGAATCCCTGCGGGTGTCCTCGGCGTCCACCGAGAGCACCGGGTTGGGCAGCAACCCGGCCTGTTGCCGGGCGCCCTGGGCGATATCGATCTCCCAGCGTGCGGCAGCCAGTTCGGGGTTGTTGGCCATGGCCTTGGCCAGGGCACTGTCCAGGCTCAGGACGGAGGCTTGGGCAACGCTCAGCGGCGCGGCCGCCAGGACCAGCCACAGCAGTAAGCGGCAGGTCGGCGCAGCCCGGGCGGGTGTTCTCGGGAAAGTCGGCATAACAGGTTCCGGCCCCTGGTGAGGCAAAGTTTCTGCAAAGCGGCGCGGAACATATCGCGGGATATACAAAGAGGGCCCCGATCGATATGAAACTGCAACACTGCGCCCATTGGCAGAATGAGTTTCAAGTTCAACCCAGGGTAACTTTCAGCGGTTATCAGCAGAGTGGCGCAAAGATTACAAATCCGTTAGCCAAGGCTCTGGCTCAAGGTTCTGTATTAATATCCGGGCATTGAAAGCAAGTGCAGTGCACGCTTTAAAGCGATCCCCCATCAACTTGCAGATCGTTCAAAGTGCATATGACCGAGCACACTCGCCGCGCATCTTCAGCGCCGCTTTCAACAACTTTCCTTACTGCCCGTTATCCACCGAGAACTTCACTCGCATGCGCATCCTGGTTATCGAAGACGAACTCAAAACCGCCGAGTACCTGCATCAGGGACTGACCGAAAGCGGTTATGTGGTGGATTGCGCCAATACCGGCGCGGATGGCCTGCACCTGACCCGTCAGCACGCCTATGACCTGGTGATTCTCGACGTCAACCTGCCGCAGATCGACGGCTGGGGAGTGCTGTCCCAGATCCGCCAGAACAGCAGCACCCGGGTCATGATGCTGACCGCCCAGGGCCGACTGGCGGACAAGATTCGCGGCCTGGATCTGGGCGCCGATGATTACCTGGTCAAACCGTTCGAGTTTCCCGAGTTGCTGGCCCGGGTCCGCACCCTGATGCGCCGCAGCGAACAGAAACCGGTGCCGGATGTGTTGCGCGTTGCCGACCTGGAACTGGATCAGAGCCGCCACCGGGCCTTTCGCGGCAAACAGCGCATCGACCTGACCACCAAGGAGTTCGCCCTGCTGCACCTGCTGATGCGCCAGAGCGGCGTGGTGCTGTCGCGAACCCAGATCATCTCCTTTGTCTGGGACATGAACTTCGATTGCGACACCAATGTGGTGGAAGTCTCGATCCGCCGCCTGCGGGCGAAGATCGACGACCCGTTCGAACGCAAGCTGATCCACACCTTGCGCGGCGTGGGTTACGTCCTCGAAGAACGCGACTGAGGCGCGAGGCCGGGTTCGCGGGGGCGCCAGCTCCTGGGCGCGCGCTGCTCCTTCAATGTTCATGCACCTGCTGGTGAAACCCCACCTGCTCCACCTGCAAGGTGACGTGGGCAATCTCGAAGCGCTCCTGCAGCAGCTCGGTGACCTCGGCCAGGATCGCCTGCTCGTCGCGCCCCTGCAGGTGCGCCACCAGATGCGCGCTGAGCACGTTCTTGCCGCTGGTCAGGGCCCAGATGTGCAGGTCATGCACGTCGCCGATCCCGGGCACGCCGCGAATGGCCTGCTCCACCAGCTCGATGTCGACCCCGTCCGGCACCCCTTGCAGCAGCACGTTCATGCTCTCCCTGAGCAGGGTCCAGGTCCTTGGCAGCACCCAGAAGCCGATGGCCGCCGCCACCAGGGAGTCGACCCAACCCCAGCCGGTGAACATGATCACCAGGGCCGCGCCAATCACCCCCAATGAACCGAGCATGTCACTCCACACTTCCAGGTACGCGCCCTTGACGTTGAGGCTCTGGCTGCTGGCCGAGGCCAGCAGGCCCATGGCGATCAAATTGACGATCAACCCCAGCACGGCGATCACCAGCATCCCCGTGGACTGGATCGCGGCCGGAGCCTGCAAGCGTTGCCAGGCCTCGAACAGGATGTAGAACGCCACCACGAACAGCAGCAAGGCATTGAAGGCCGCCGCGAGGATTTCGAAACGCGCGTAGCCGAACGTGCGCTTGCGGTCCGCCGGGCGCTTGGCCACCTGGATCGCCACCAGGGAAATGGCCAGGGCCAGGGTGTCGGTGAGCATGTGCGCGGCATCCGAGAGCAACGCCAGGCTGCCGGTGACAAAGGCGCCGATGACTTCGGCGAGCATGAAGCTGCCGGTCAGCCCCAGGGCCATCCACAACTTGCGTTCATGCCCGGCCCGCGCCTGGCCGTGTTGGTGTCCTGCACCCATGGAACATGCTCCTGTGGCTGAAAAGCGTCGGCCTGATGATAGTTCGATTGTCCGAGGGATCGCGGCTGGATAAGCGAATTGTCATCTTGCGCTCATCCGCCGGACATCAGTGGGCGGCCGTACCGAGCGAACCGGGCGCCGCACCCGAAGCCCGGGCCCGCGGCCACCCTCTTCTGCATCGACGGCGGCGCTGTAGAATGCCCGCTCCACTCTCAGCGCGAAGGGACCGTCATGCATCATCAGCCCTGGATCTTCGGCCTCGCTGTGGCCCTGCTGCTCGGGGTTGGCGGCGGATCGCCTGCCGCCCGGGCCGCCCCGCTGGACTGCAGCCACATCGAGGTCAGCGAACAGGTCGATCGCTGTGCCCAGCAAGACAAGGAACGGGCCGACAATGCCCTCAATCAGAGCTATCAGGCGCTCTTGGCACGGGTGCACAACCTGTATCCCAGCAGCCTGCTGCAAGAGCAGGAATACCTCGGCAAGTTGAAGAACGCGCAGCGGGCCTGGATCAAGTACCGCGACAGCACCTGCGTGCTGGAGGCCTTCGAAGTGGCGCCGGGCAAACCGGCCCACGTCACCCTGATCAACCGTTGCGTGACCCGCCTGAGCAACGAACGTACCCGCTACCTGGAGCAACTGCTGCCCGAATAGCCGCCCGCCGGGTCATGCGCAATGGTGCAAGGCTCGGCGGCCGCTTTCGCCGGCGAGCCGGCTGCTAGGCGATGGCGCCGGTAGCGGCGGGCTTGCCCGCAAAAGCGCCATCAGGGCGCCGAATGCCGATAGAACCGGCGGGAGCCGAGGCCATGGGCAAGCAGGCACACCAGGCTGCCGAGCCAGGCGAAACCCAGCATGCCCAGGCAGGATTCGCGCTCGCGCAGGCGCTGCTGGCATTGCTCGGCGCTGTCACACCGGGCAACGCACCAGGGCTGATCGTCGCGGGTACAACCCAGCAGGTAACCCCGCAGATGACTCAGCACCAGGGGCTGTCCGGGTAGTTGTGCGAGCGGCACCTGGAGCCGGGTCAGCTCGGGGCTCAAGCGCAAGCGTTGGCGTTCGCCGCTATCGAGGTCTTCGACCAGCAGCGCCCCCGCCTCCACCCTGACCACTCGGGCACTGAGGCTGTCGGGGCTGGCGCCTTCCAGGCCATAGTCCACCAGGGTACTGGTCCAGGCCTCGATCAGGACGAACACCAGCCCCAGCACAAAGCTCACCAGCGCCACTTGCAGCAGTGGGGCGAGGGCGGAGAAATTTCGCAAGGAACACAGCGTCGAACGAATCAAGACAGCTCCCGGAAACCCTGGCGCGGGCCGCGTTTTTCCGAGAGATTAGCGGGAAAAAACCAAGGGCTGAAAGCCATTTTTCAGCCCGTTTTCAGGGTAGATTCATCGGCCTTTTGGCGAAGGCTCTAGCTCGCTGTTTCGCTTGATCACAAGCTGATGAAGAAATTTCCTACCCCTGATCCACGGCGCAGGATCCTCGCGCCAGCGGCAGCTCCTCGCCCACGCGGCCGCCGAAGTAACCGGCACTGATCACCCCCACTGCGCCCATCAGCGCGCAATAGATCACGCAGATCCACGGGCTCCAGGGCATCAGGGCGATCAGCAGCAACGGGGTGGTACTGGCCCAGAGGGCATAGGCGATGTTGTAGGTGAAGGAGATCCCCGACACCCGAATCCGCGGTGGAAACAGGCTGACCATCACCGAGGGCACCGCCCCCACCACACCGCAACCCAGGCCGGCAATGGCGTAGGCCAGGCCGATCCAGGTGCCGCCGCTGATCAGGCAGCCATAGAGCACGGCGATGCCCAAGGGCAGCAGCAGGCTGTAGAGCATCACCGTGCGCCAGGCGCCCAGGCGGTCGACGATCAGCCCCGCCAGCACGCAGCCAATGTTGAGGAAGACGATGCCCAGGCTGCTCAGGGCAAAGGTGTGGCTGGCGCTCATGCCGAAGCTTTTCTGCATCATGGTCGGGGTGATGACCACGAACACCACCACCGCCGAGGTCAGCACGCAAGTCAGGATCAGCGCCGGCAGGATCGCCAGCCGGTGCTCGCGCAGCACGGTGCGCAGGGGCAGTTCCGCGGCGTTCTCGCGCTGCTCCTGCAACGCCATGAACACCGGGGTTTCACTCAGCCAGCGGCGCAACCAGACGCCGATCACGCCAAACACCCCGCCCAGCAGGAAGGGATAGCGCCAGGCGTGGTCGAGGATTTCCTCGGGGCTGAAGACCCGCGCCAGCAGGGTCGCGGTCAGCGCGCCCAGCAGGTAGCCGAAGGTCAGCCCGGCCTGCAGGAAGCCCAGGGCATAGCCGCGATGGGCCCGTGGCGCGTGCTCGGCGACGAACACCCAGGCGCTGGGCACCTCACCGCCCACCGCAGCGCCCTGTAGCACCCGCAGCGCCAGCAGCAGCAAGGGCGCGAAATAGCCGATCTGGGCGTAGGTCGGCATGATTCCGATCAGCAGGCAGGGCAACGCCATCATCAGGATGCTCAGGCTGAAGACCTTCTTGCGTCCCAGCCGGTCGGCGAAATGCGCCATGAGAATGCCGCCCAGGGGCCGGGCCAGGTAGCCGGTGACGAAGATCCCGAAGCTTTGCAGCAGGCGCAGCCATTCGGGCATTTCCGGGGGGAAGAACAACTGGCTCAGGGTCAGGGCGAAAAATACGAAGATGATGAAATCGTAGATTTCCAGGGCTCCGCCCAGGGCGGCCAGGCCCAGGGTCTTGTAGTCGGCGCGGGAAAAGCGCGCCGGCGACGACTCGGTGGAAGGGGTCATGAACGCAACTCGATGGCAGCACAAAGCAAAGGCGCTCATGGTCTACGCAAAAGATCCGGGGAACAACCCGTTCCCTGCCCTGGGCTGGTTTTCCGCGATTTTCTGTACCTTGAACGGCCGCGCTCCAGGCCAATAATCAGGCACTTTCCCACCCCAGCAGAATCAGGAAAGTCGTCATGAGCAGCCATACCCGCACCCAGCGCCTGAGCGTCCCGCAACTGGTGGCCATGAAGGGCCGGCAGAAGATCGTGTCCCTCACCGCCTACACCAGCCACATGGCACGGCTGATGGACCCTTTCGTGGATTTCATCCTGATCGGCGATTCCACCGCCATGGTCGGCTACGGCCGTACCTCGACCCTGGACATGAGCCTGGCGGAGATCATCGCCCACACCCGCGCCGTGGTGGCCGGCAGCCGCCTGGCCTGCGTGATCGCCGACATGCCCTTCGGCAGCTATCAGGAATCCCCGCAACAGGCCTACCGCAATGCCGCCGAGGTGATGGCGCGCACCGGTTGCGCCGCGCTCAAGCTGGAGGGCGGCCAGGCCCTGGCGCCCACCGTGGAGTTCCTGGTGCAGCGGGGTATCCCGGTGATGGCCCATATCGGCCTGATGCCGCAGTTCGTCAATCAGATGGGCGGGTTCAAGGCCCAGGGTCTCGACAGCGAGGCAGCCGGCAAGATCGAGGCCGATGCCCGGGCCCACCTTGAGGCCGGTGCCTTCAGCCTGTTGCTGGAAGGGGTGGCCGAACCCCTGGCGCGGCGCATCAGCGACTTTTCAGCGATGCCGACCATTGGCATCGGCGCCTCCCCGGCCTGTGACGGCCAGGTGCTGGTGACCGAGGACCTGCTGGGGCTGGGCGGGCCCCAGGTGCCACGCTTCGTCAAGCAGTACGCCGATGCCGGCGCCCTGATCAGCCAGGCCTGCGAACGCTTCGCCGCAGAAGTGCGGGAGCAGGCCTTCCCGCGGCTGCAGCATTGTTATGGGGTGGTTGAGGACGCCTGACTCACCGCATGCGCCAGTTGCCCAAGGGCGCCCTGGATGTCCTTGCTCCAGTCCAGGGTGAAACTCAGGCGCAGGTGCTGCTGCCACAAGCCCTGCTGACTGAAGATGACCCCCGGCGCAATGACGATGCCCTCGGTCAGCAGGCGCTCATAGACCCGGGTCATCAGCACCGGGCGCCGCGCCTCGACCCACAAGGTCGCGCCCCCGGCGGCCAGCGGTGCATGCAATTGCCCGCCCGCCTGCTGTTCCAGCAGCCGGTGCAGCTGTTGCATGCGCAGGCTCAGTTGCCCCCGCAGTTTCACCAGGTGCTGGTCGACCCGCCCGGAACTGAAGAGCCGTGCCAGCGCCTTCTGACGGATCGGCGACAGGCGAAAGGAACGTTCGAGAAACTGGCGCTGCAATTGCGGGCCCAGGCTGCGGCTCAGCAGATAGCTCAACGGCGCCTCGGCGCCGACGGCCTTGTCCAGGGAGGCGAACACCAGCAGGCGCTCCGGATCGGCAAAGTCCCGATAGCGCGCGGCGCCCGGCACAAAGCT
Organism: Pseudomonas sp. TKO26; assembly: GCF_003225665.1. Classification (NCBI taxonomy): domain Bacteria; kingdom Pseudomonadati; phylum Pseudomonadota; class Gammaproteobacteria; order Pseudomonadales; family Pseudomonadaceae; genus Pseudomonas; species Pseudomonas sp. TKO26. The sequence continues at coordinate 16,948 of NZ_QKLN01000001.1, read as the reverse complement.
GAATTCACCGTAGCTGTCGTTCTCCAGCAGCCAGATCCCGCGCTCGCTGAACCAACGGCACAGTTGCTGTTTGTCGACCGCGGGCATCAGGCTGCCGTGGGGGATATTCACCGTCGAGGACAACACCGCCAGGCGCACCGGCTCGCGCTGCAGCAACGCCTGCACCTGCTGCAGATCGAAGCGGCCGGCGCCGTCCAGGGGCAGTTCGATGATCCGCAAGCGCGCCGCCCGCAGCAGGCGCAAGATCGCCCAGGAGCAGGGCGACTCCACCAGCACCACGCTGCCGGCCAGGTCCAGGGTCTGCAACAGCAACTCCAGCACACTGCGCAGATCAGGCCCCAGGTACACCTGGTCGGCCTGCCAGTAGTCGCCGCTGGAGCGGGTATAGCGCCGGGCCAGTTCGCTGCGCAGTTCCCGTTCGCCCAGGGGCTGGTACAGCGGCGCCGAGTTGCGCGGGTACTGCCGGGCCAGTTCGCGTTCGGTCATCAGCAGGGGTTGTTCCAGGGACAGCAGCATCGCCGGCGCGTCGCTGCACAGCGCCAGGCGTCCCGGCTGGCGGGCCTGGGCATAGAGGTTGTCGAGCAGGTCCGCCCCGGCTTCGGGCAAGGGTGCCGCGGCCAGGGCCCGGGTGAAATAGCCCTGGCGCGGCCGCGACTGGATGCGCCCTTCATCCTCCAGCAGGGAGTAGGCGTACTTGGTGGTGGACAGGGAAACCTTCAGCCGCTGCGCCAGCTCGCGCAGTGACGGCAAGCGTTGCTCCTGATCGCTGGCGGCGTTGTCGATCCACTGCGACAGGTAGCGGTAGACCGCCTGGTAGGCGAAGGATGGTTGGCGCTGCACCGCTTCAGTTGCCCTTGGCCATGGCGATGGCCGCCTGGATCGCCGCGCGGGCCTGAGGGCTGTTTTTCCAGCAGCTGGAACCGACCAGAGCCGAGGCCTGGGTCACGATATCCAGGGCATCGGCGACGGCCAGCTGGGCCAGGGAGGTGATGCCCAGTTGTTCCAGGCGACCGACCACTGTCGGGCCAACACCCTTGATCTTGAGCAGTGCGGCGCGTTCTTCGGAGGGAAATGACATCGACGTTGAATCCTTTGCAGTCCGTGGCAATTGCCGCATTCTTGCACAGTTCTCGGCCGCCTCAGCCTGGGGCGGCCGACCTCCTTATAAACATAAGAAACCCGAGGTATTCACGTGGCCGCTGATATTCAAGATAGCCGCTCCGCCCGCTTCGCCCTGCGCTGCTCGAACTGGGCCGAACGCTGGTTTCCCGACTCCTGGGTGTTTGCCGCGCTGGCGGTGATCATCGTCGCCCTGGCCACCCTGGCCATGGGCGCCAAGCCCACCGACGCCGCCATGGCCTTCGGCGACGGCTTCTGGAGCCTGATCCCCTTCACCATGCAGATGGCCTTCGTGGTCATCGGCGGTTATGTGGTGGCCAGCTCGCCACCGGCGGTGAAACTGATCGACAAGCTGGCGCGCATTCCCAAGAACGGCCGCTCGGCGGTGGCCTGGGTGGCGCTGATTTCCATGGTCGCCTCGTTGCTCAACTGGGGCCTGTCCCTGGTGTTCGGCGGGCTCCTGGTGCGGGCCCTGGCCCGGCGCACCGAATTGCGCATGGACTACCGCGCCGCCGGCGCTGCCGCCTACCTGGGCCTGGGCGCGGTATGGGCCCTGGGTCTGTCGTCCTCGGCCGCGCAGTTGCAAGCCAACCCGGGCAGCCTGCCGCCGTCGATCCTGGCCATCACCGGGGTGATTCCTTTCACCCAGACCATCTTTCTCTGGCAGTCGGGGGTGTTGCTGCTGGCCCTGATCGTCGTCTCGCTGATCGTCGCCTACGCCACCGCCCCGGGCCCCAACAGTGCCCGGGATGCCCAGGCCTGCGGGGTCGATCCAAGCTTCAGCATGCCCAAGCCGCAACCGCGGACCCGCCCCGGCGAGTGGCTGGAGTACAGCCCGCTGCTGACCCTGCTCCTGGCGCTGCTGGCCGCCGGCTGGCTGTATCACGAGTTCGCCACCAAGCCGGCGATCACCGCGATTTCCGGGCTCAACACCTACAACTTCCTGTTCCTGATGGTCGGCGCCCTGCTGCACTGGCGCCCGCGCAGCTTTCTCGACGCCGTGGCCCGGGCGGTGCCCACCACCACCGGGGTGCTGATCCAGTTCCCGCTGTATGGCTCGATCGCCGCGCTGATGACGGTGGTCAAGGGCGTGGACGGCCAGACCCTGGCCCATCACATCTCGACCTTCTTCGTGCAGATCGCCTCCCACGACACCTACGCCCTGCTGATGGGCCTGTATTCGGCGGTGCTGGGCTTCTTCATTCCCTCGGGCGGCGGCAAGTGGATCATCGAGGCGCCCTATGTGATGCAAGTGGCCAATGACCTGCAGTACCACCTGGGCTGGGCGGTGCAGATCTACAACGCTGCCGAAGCCCTGCCGAACCTGATCAACCCCTTCTACATGCTGCCGTTGCTGGGGGTACTGGGCTTGAAGGCCCGCGACCTGATCGGTTTCTCCTTCGTCCAGCTGCTGGTGCACGCGCCCCTGGTGCTGGTGCTGCTCTGGGCCCTGGGCACCACCCTGGCGTACTTGCCGCCGGTGCTTCCCTGAATGCCCGCAGGCCCGCTGCCGCTGAACGCAGCGGGCCTGTGGACAATCCTGTTTCGACGCAGATTTCAGACGATTCCCGAGCGATCGCAGTGGACTCTTGAAGCATTCATGTAGTCTTTGCGTCATATTCGATTGCTACCGTGCGACCGAAATATTTTGTAACGAACTCTCAGATCGACGAGCAAGGACCCGACATGAGCGACGATACCGATCAGCGTGACCTCCCCGAAACCACCGCCGACCAGCCCACCGATTCCAGCCGCCGCCGCTTCCTCGGCGGCGTTGCCGTTCTGGGGGTTGGCGCCACCCTGAGCGCCTGCGCCAAGTCCGATGAGCCGGCAGGCAAACCGCAGGAGCGACCGCTGTCTCCCGCAGAACTGGACAAGGCGCTGCGCGAGCAGGTGAAGAACGTGGTGGTGCTGTTCGCCGAGAACCGCAGCTTCAACAACCTGTTCGCCAACTTCCCCGGGGTGGAGAAGCCCTTGTCGGCGCTCAAGCCCGAGGCGTTCCAGCAGCGCGACCGTGACGGCAGCCTGCTGTCGAAACTGCCACCGGTCTGGGGCGGCATTCTCCAGGTCGGCCCGCAAACCCTGGACGGCGTCACCTACCCGGTGGAAACCCAGTTCCAGGAAAACCTGCCCAACGCGCCGTTCGCCCTCAAGGGCCCCAGCGGCGAGGACCTGCCCCTGGGCCTGGTGACCCGCGACCTGTGGCACCTGTTCTACCAGAACCAGATGCAGATCAACGGCGGCAAGAACGACGGCTTCGTGGCCTGGGCCGACTCCGGCGCCTTGACCATGGGCCACTACGCCCAGACCCGCTATTCCCTGCGCTTGTGGGATGTGGCCCGGGAATTCGTGCTCTGCGACAACTTCTTCCAGGGCACCTTTGGCGGCTCGTTCCTCAATCACCAGTACCTGATCAGCGCCAAGGTGCCGTTCTACCCGGACGCCACCAATTCGGTGGCCAAGTCGCAGATCGCCACCTTGCAGGGCGACGACCCCAAAGGCACCCGCCTCAAGCCCCTGGACAAATCCCCGGCCAGTGCCATGGACGGCGCCCCGCAGTTCGGCCCCAGTGCCCTGACCCCGGACGGCTACGCAGTCAACACCATGGCCCCGCCCTACTGGCCGACCTGGATCCGCGACCCGGAGCGCCCGGACTACGCCAAGCCCGACCTGCCCAGCGTGCTGGTGCCGCAGACCCACGAACACATCGGCGACAAGCTGTCGAAGAACAACGTCGACTGGGCCTGGTACGGCGGCGCCTGGCAGGCGACCCTGGAACAGTTCAAGGATTCCGGCGGGATTCCCAAGATCCCCAACTTCCAGTACCACCACCAGCCGTTCAACTACTTCCTGCGCCAGGGCCCGGAAAACCCCGCCGAGCGCGCCAAGCGCCTGCGCGACGGCGGCCTGGGGGATGAGTCGAGCACCAACAAGTTCTTCGCCGACGCCGAAGCCGGCAAGCTGCCCGCGGTGACCTTCTACAAACCCCAGGGCAACCTCAACCTGCACGCCGGCTATGCCGATGTGGCCGCCGGCGACCGGCACATCGACCGCGCGTTGAAAGTGCTGCAGGAAAGCCCGCAATGGAAAAACATGGTGGTGATCGTCACCGTCGACGAAAACGGCGGCTGGTGGGACCACGTGGCACCGCCCCAGGGCGATCGCTGGGGCCCGGGCACGCGGATTCCGGCGCTGGTGGTGTCGCCGTTCGCCCGCAAGGGCACGGTGGATCACACGGTGTATGACACCGCTTCGATCCTGCGGCTGATCACCCGGGTGTTCCAGCTGGAAACCCTGGACGGCATCAAGGAACGCGACGAGGCCATGATCGCCCGGGGCCAGAAGCCCATGGGCGACCTGACCAACGCCCTGCACTTCAGCGTCTGACCCCGGCGGGGCCCGCAACGGGCCCGCCAGCCAGCGCAGGGCCGAAGCTCAAGAGCGGCTTCGGCCCTGCGGCAACGGCGCCAATAATAGCCATGTGACATCACGCACTTTACCCATCCACCCGACGGGTAATATCCTGCGCGCCACTTATTTGTTTCATCAGTTTTCCGATTGGAAAGGGAGTTCGTCGTCATGATCGTAGGCATCGACCTGGGGACCACCAACAGTCTGGTGGCGGTCTGGCGCGACACCGCCAGCGAGCAGGTGCCCAACGCCCTGGGCCAGTTGCTCACCCCCAGCGTGGTGGGCCTGGACGATGAGGGCCGGGTGCTGGTGGGGCAAGCCGCCAAGGAGCGCCTGCACACCCACCCGCAACTGACCACCGCACTGTTCAAGCGCTACATGGGCAGCGCCACCGAAGTGCGCCTGGGGGATCGCCTGTTCCGTCCGGAAGAACTCTCGGCCCTGGTGCTCAAGAGCCTCAAGGAGGACGTCGAGCGCGCCTACGGCGAGCCGGTGGAAGAAGCGGTGATCAGCGTGCCGGCCTATTTCAGCGATGCCCAGCGCAAGGCCACGCGGATTGCCGGCGAGCTGGCCGGGCTGAAGGTGGAAAAGCTGATCAACGAACCCACCGCGGCGGCCCTGGCCTACGGCCTGCACCAGCGCGACAAGGAAACCTCGTTCCTGGTCTTCGACCTCGGCGGCGGCACCTTCGACGTGTCGATCCTGGAGCTGTTCGACGGGGTCATGGAAGTCCGCGCCAGCGCCGGAGACAACTTCCTCGGCGGCGAAGATTTCGACAGCCTGCTGCTGGAGCACTTCATCGAGCAGCAAGGCCGGACGGCGGACTTTCCCGAGCGCCAGAGCGTGCTCCAGGCCCTGCGCCGCGAAGCCGAACGGGTACGCCGTGCCCTGGGCCAGGAACCCAGCGCCGAGTTCAGCCTGCGGGTCGATGGCCGGCAATGGTCCCAGACCATCACCCAGGCGCAGTTGGCCAGCCTCTATACGCCCCTGCTGGAACGCCTGCGGGCGCCCATCGAGCGGGCCCTGCGCGACGCGCGCATCCGCGTCAGCGACCTGGATGAAATCCTCCTGGTGGGTGGCGCCACCCGCATGCCCCTGGTGCGCAAGCTGGCGGCGGGGCTGTTCGGGCGCTTTCCGTCCATCAGCCTCGACCCCGACGAAGTGGTGGCCCAGGGCGCGGCGGTCCAGGCCGCCCTCAAGGCACGCTCCGCGGCCCTGGAGGAAGTGGTGCTGACCGACGTCTGCTCCTACACCCTGGGCATCGAAACCTCCCAGCAGTACGGCAACCAGATCGAGGGCGGGCACTACCTGCCGATCATCGAGCGCAACAGCGTGGTGCCGGTGAGCCGGGTCAAGACCGTGCAGACCCTGCACGACAACCAGGAACAGGTGCTGCTGAAGATTTTCCAGGGCGAGAGCCGCCTGGTGCGCGACAACGTCGCCCTCGGCCAGCTGGAAATGCAGGTGCCCAAGCGCCCGGCCGGCGAAGTCTCGCTGGACGTGCGTTTCACCTATGACATCAACGGCCTGCTGGAAGCCCAGGTGAGCATTCCCCTGACCGGTGAAAGCCGCTCCCTGGTGATCGAGAACAACCCCGGCGTGCTGACCCCGGAAGAAATCCAGCAGCGGCTCAAGGCCCTGGAGCAACTCAAGGTTCATCCCCGCGACCAGCAGGTCAACACCCTGCTCAGTGCCCGCCTGGAACGTCTGTATCAGGAAAGCCTGGGGGAATTGCGCGAACAGATCGGTTACTGGGCCGGGCAGTTCCAGCAAGTGCTGGACACCCAGGACGAGCGCAAGATCCGCGAAGTGCGCAACCAGCTCAGTGAACAGTTGCAGAGGCTGGAAAACGGCCACTGGCACTGAGGAGCGGCGACATGGACTGTTGGACCCTGCTGGATCTGCCGGACGATGCCGATGAGCGCAGCATCAAGCGCAGCTACGCCAAACGCCTGAAAACCACCCGCCCCGATGAAGATGCCGAAGGCTTCCAGCGCCTGCGCGAGGCTTATGAGCGGGCGCTGCAATTGGCCCGCTGGCGGGAAGACGAAACCGACGACGGTTGTGCCGAGCCCGTCGCCGCGGCTCTGCCTGGGGACAACCTGCAGGCCTGGTCGGGCCTGGTTGAAATGAGCCCGCCCCTGGCGTCCATGCCTGCAGCCGCTGTCGCGCCAACACCGACACAGGCCCTGCTCAAGGGCCTGACCCTGGAGAACCTGCCGCAACGCTGGCCGGAGGCTCAGGCCCGGGAATGCGCCCAGGACTTCCAGAACCTGCTGCTGGAGCATTGCTGCAAGCACCCGGAACAGCGCGCGCCCCTGGTCGATTGGGCGGTTCGACATCTGGATTGGCTGACGCCCTGGCAAAGCCTGTCGATGAGCGAGACGCAACAACGCTCGCTGGTGGATGCCCTGCTGAGCTATTACCGCCAGGCCCTGGAAGAACAGCTGCAGGCCAACCAGGAACGGGCGTTCCTGGCGCAGTTGACGCAATACAGCGAACGGCCCTGGCTGCAGATTTTCGATCACCGTCTGCAATGGCAAAGCACGGTGTTGATACTGCTCAACGAGCAACAGTGGAGCGTTCCCCTGTTCGAGCGGGTCTGCCAAGTGTTCGGCTGGGATGAACAACGAGGCGCCATTCCGGAGCCGGCCTGGATCTGGCAACAACTGGTCCAGCGCTGTGAGCAGGAGGCCTTCTACCAGGACTTGCAAAACAAGCTGCAGCAGGAGCACAGCTGGGCGCCGGAGGTGCTGGCGGCGCAACTGCTCGCCAAGCCCCTGTCCCCGCGCCAACAGCGCAATCTCACCCGCGGCTTTACCCAGAATGAATGGCAAGCCTGCCAGCAGTTGGCACAGACCCTGACCTGGCGCTTCCCTCAACTGATCGAACGCCTGCCCCAGAGTGACGTGTTCTATTGGCAGAAATTCATGCCGCAACCCTCCACGACGGGTGAAACATGGGTGCGAGCCTGGCTGGGCATCGCGCTGGCGCTGACCCTGTTTTTCATTCAGGAGCGCCACGACCCGCCCTTGCATGCGGCCATCTTGGCGGCACTGGGCGGCTGGCTGGCGGCAGTGCTCGGGCTGCTGGCCCTGACCGCCTGGAACGCCCTGGCGCTGCGCATGCTTGATCTGGACCTGTGGCTGAGTGAACGCCTGATACCGAAATCGCTGCACAGGCCGCCGTATCGAAGGCTACTGCGCCACGGTATTCCCTTCCTCGCCTTGCTGGCGCTGTTCGCCAGCCTGCTCGGCCTGCTGGGCATGCTGACGTATCTGGGCTTTACCCTGATTGGCGTCCTGCACCACAAGCGCATCGGCCAGGTGAGCGAAGCATTCAGGCTCAAGCACCCCTGGCTGAGCGTCTTGCACTGGTCGCACTTCAGTCCCTGGCAACCGGTTTTCTTGTTGCTGATGGTCGGCGTCATCCGCGCTTGCCAGGTGTTCTACCCGGCCTTCCCGCTGACCCGGCTGCTACCGGGCTGAGCCCCGTACATGGGGGGCAGATTTTTTACCCGTTGTCTTTCTCTATCCACGGCGGTGTTCCAGTATGAATAGCCCCCGTGGAGGGGTTCACGCTGAAAAGGATCTGAGCATGTTCAAATTCGCAGGAATCACCCTCGCGCTGACCGCTGCCGCCTTGAGTACGACGGCCCGAGCCGATGTCGAGGTCGACCTGGGCAGCCCCCAGCGCGTCACCCAACTGTTCGCCTACCCCAACAACTGCAACGTGATCTGCTATCGCAACTGGACCCTTGAGGAGACGGTGGCTCACTACCTGACCCAGAGCGTGCAGCGTGACGGCTACAGCACGGCCAAGGTCAGCGTCAAAACCGTCAGCGACAAGGTCGTGGCCTCCATCAGCGGCGTGCCCCAGGGCTACGACAAGCCGTTGAGCGCCCTGCTCGATGCCGGCGACCTGGCCTACAAAGGCGCCAGCCAGCTCAACAGCGACGGTCATTGGGAATACAGCTGGTATCTGTTCCTGCCCCTGGGCATGGCCCTGGAAAACCGCAAGAGCGTGGAGCTGCTGCACTTCCCGCCTGACTATTCGCTGACCCACTTCCAGGACTATCTGGAATCGGCCACCACCGACCGCTGGACCTCGCTGCTCACCGTCAACGGCATCGCCGCCGAGCAGACTCCGGCCTACCAGACCATCGTCGATATCGCGCCGATCGCTGCGCCTTCCAGCGCCGGCAAGAGCCTGGAAGGGGTCTACGGCTACTTCAACAGTTACCAGACCACCATGGTCAAGCAGGTCAGCCAGACCGCCAGCGGCGCGGCCCTGCCGATGGTGGCTTTCGGCACGCCGGTGCGCAATTGGCTCAAGCAGCAATACGGGGTGACGGTGAATGTGCTGGGCCTGGCGCAGATCAGCCCCAGCGAAGGGGTGAAGGTACCGGTCCTGGGCGCCAACCACCCGAGCTACATCTGGTACGCGGCGGACCCGGCCAACTATGACAACGACGAGGCCAAGGCCGACGCCGCCGGGCTGAAAGTCATGGGACAGGATTTGAGCGCGGCCTGCTGGCAGGCCGGCATGGGCAGCAAGCCGGGGACGGATCCGAGCACCCTGCTCAGCAGTTGCACCCAGACCTGGCAGGTGACCCAGAAAGAGCAGACCTGCGAGTTGTTCTACACCTCGGTACGCAAGCTGACCGAGCAGCAGGCCGCGGCCAAGTGCAGCAGTGCACCGGTCACGACCCAGCTCAAGCAGCTCAAGGCTCCAGCACCGGCGCCAAGCACCGAGGTGCCGCACCTCTGAAGTCCGCCGCTGGCCGCTGCGTCTTCACGCAGCGGCCAGCCCGCATTCAGACGGCGCCGAGGGGACGCAGGCGATATTGCGGTGGCAGCTGTTCGAAACCGCTGATGGTCGTGTCCAGGCTCTTCCAGCGACCGTCCTTGATCCCGTAGATGCAACCGTGGATCGACAGGCTCTGCCCGCGATGCCAGGCGTTCTGCACGATGCTGGTGTGGCCGACGTTGGCCACTTGCTGGATCACGTTCAGCTCGCACAGGCGGTCGACCTGTTCTTCTTCGGTGGCCAGTTTTGCCAGCGCCTCGCGGTGCTCGTAGTACAGGTCACGAATCGAACGCAGCCAGCCATCGATCAGGCCGAACTGGCGATCCTGCATCGAGGCGCGCACACCGCCGCAGCCATAGTGGCCGGTAACCAGGATGTGTTTGACCTTGAGTACATCCACCGCGTACTGGATCACCGACAGGCAATTGAGGTCGGTGTGCAGCACGACGTTGGCCACGTTACGGTGCACAAACAGGTCGCCCGGCAACATGCCGACGATCTCGTTGGCCGGCACCCGGGCGTCCGAGCAGCCGATCCACAGGTACTCCGGAGTCTGCTGGCGAGCCAGCTTGGAGAAGAACTCCGGGTCTTCCTGCTTGATCGCTTCGGCCCAACGCGCGTTGTTATCAATCAGATTTTGTAGTTCGTTCATGCTGGGAAGCCTCAAGAATGATGCGCAGGTATGACAGACGTGCGCCCGTCGAGGTCACGCCAATAACTGCAGATACCGGTTATCCCTGCCGGGGAATCTTCACCGGGGCTGTGGGTCCACCCTGCAAGCCCCTGAAGTATGAGCAATCGCCATGACCGAATCACGACGCCCCTTCAGCGCGCCCCAGCCCGAGACGATCGACGATGACCTGAGCCCGGAAACCCTGATCCGCGAGGATGGGGCCCGTTCTGCCCGGGAAGTCGGGGCCGATAAACCGACGGACTGGGATCTGAGTATTGTCGATGCCACGGACATTGGGGGTGGCAGTGGTCTGGATGAAGCCGAACTGGCGCGTCGCGACCCGCTGGACGGCAACCCCTGAGCCTGGCGCCACATTTAACGACGCCCTCTCCCGTAGGAGCCGGCTTGCCGGCGAAGAGGCCCTCAAGCCATACCTCGCCGCGAATGGCGCCTTCGCTGGCAAGCCAGCTCCTACGGCGGCCTGCGTGCTGGTTGCAGGCTCAGTCGACCAGGGTGCAGGCCATCACCAGGGCGTCTTCGCGGCCACCCACGGCCGGGTAATAGTCGCGGCGACGCCCGACTTCATTGAAGCCATAACGTTCGTACAGCCGATAGGCGGTCTGGTTGCTGGAACGCACTTCGAGGAAGCACTCCCGGGCATTCTTCTGGTAGGCGCGCTTCATCAGCTCTTCCAGCAAACGCAGGCCCAGGCCGCGGCCCTGGCTTTCCGGCTTGACGGTGATATTCAGCAAATGGGCTTCGTCGATGATCACCTGGATGACCCCGTGGCCCACTTGCTGGCTGCCTTCGAACATCAGCCAGACTTCGTAGGACTTGAAGGCATCCATGAAAATGCCCCGGGTCCAGGGGTGACTGAACGCGGCATATTCGATTTTCAGGATGGCATCCAGGTCCGCCTCGGTGGCCAGGCGGAAGGTCAACGCGTCACTCATCGGTCATTCTGCTCATCAGTGCTTTTCCAGCGCGTCATCAAGCGACGCATGGCTTGCCAGACATCAGCCTTACGCTGTGGCTCTTCCATTAATAGTTCCAGGCCGGGCAAGGCCCAGGCCGAACCCAGGCCTTCGACCTGCAGTTCACGGTTGTAGGATTCAGCGTTGGCTTCCCCGGCGAAACGTACTGCCGGCAGGCCGATCAGCCACAGGCAGACGCAGGGCTCTTCTTCGATGCGCACGCCGACGAAGGCCTGGACGAAGTCGCGGGCGGCTTCAGGCCCCTGGTCGAGGTTGCCCCGGGTCAGCATCGGCCAGCGCACCGGCTCGGCGAGGATCTGCGGGCTGTCCGGCAGGCCGGCGGCGCGCAGCATGTCCTTGAGCAGCAGATAGGCCGGGTCGCGGCTCTGGAAGGCTTCCCCTGTGGGTAACTCCACCAGCAGCAGGCAACGGCCGGCCCGCAACAGTTGCAGGGCGAAGCGCGGCGGCGGCACCACTGGCGGCTTGACCACCGGAGCCGGGGCTTCTTCGCCATCGGCCACCGGCTTGCTGGCTGACTTTGCAGGCGCGGTGGAAGGGCGCGGCACCTCGATTTTCGGCCGCTCGCCGGTCCTGGCCGCCGGCGCTGCCGGGGCTTTGGCTTCGACCACCGGGGCAGGCGGCGCCTGCACCTCGGGCTCCGGCAAGGCCAGCAACTCGGGGCGCGAAGGGGCGGCAAAGGGCAATTCGCTGCGCGGCAACCAGCTGACCACCTGCATGGCGGACAGATAAGCGCGACGACGGGACTCGATAAGCAAAGGTCGGCCACTTGTGGATAACTGAGGTGGGGGATTCTACCGTCCTTCGGCAAAGATCGCCTGCTGTTGATTGCCCACAAAAGCGACTGTCCGTCTCATACCTGGGCCCGGGGGTGAATCGTCGGCCCCCTGATGCAGTACAATCGCCGCTTTTCATTGCCAACCAGCCGGCCATTCCGATGATCGAACCCAAGCGCGTCTTGCGCGCCCTCGCCGAACACTGGGCACTTCTAGAGCCGCTGTGCGAGCACTTCGACCAAGGCACCCTGAGTCTTGCCGAACTGCGTTCACAGCTGGCTGCACAACAACTGGACAGCACGCCCCAGGACATCACCCACCTGCTGGACGTATGGATACGCCTGGACATCCTGGTCCCGGTGGCGAAAAGCCCGAACCGTTTCGAGCTCAACGCGCAGATCCACGACTTTCTCGCCTACCTGCGCCGTGAGCACCGCCTGGGCCTGTGCCTGGAAATCGAAGCCTACCTGCGCCACCTGGAGCGCCTGGCCGGTTATATCCAGGACGCCTTCGACGTGCGCGACGGCAACGACCTGGCGCGCCAGCTGCGGCTGCTGGACATGCGCGTGCGCGATGTTCTGAAAAAACTCGCCAACGACGAACAGGCCCTGGTGGCCGTGGCTGAGCGGGCCAAGACCAGCGACCGGCAGATTCCCCTGCGCCAGCGCTACGCCGAGGTGTTGGCCACCTGGGACGAATACGTCGAACCGATGATCCAGTTGGTGAACGCCGACGGTGCCTTCGAGCAGGGCGTGCGCAAGGTGGAAAACGTCCTGCTGCGCCTGCTCACCGAACAGCAGCGCCTGGGCCACCTGGTGGACGACGACATGCTGCTGCGCACCCACGCGCGGATCCTGGAAATGCAGACCAGCGCCCAGTTGACCCTGCGCCACGCCCGGGAACTGCTGCTGCCGTTGCGCGAGGAAGCCCGCCGGCACAACGCCGTGACCCGTGGCGCGGCCCTGGCCCTGGCGGCGATCCGGCGCAAGGGCATCGACGCAGTGCCCCAGGCGGCGATGCCGCTGTTCACCCGTCCGCAGAGCACCTTCCTCGGCAGCTCCGGCCAGGTGGAAGCCTATGTCTACGCCCTGGCCCGCTTCGAGCCCAAGCCGGCGCGCTTCCCCAAGGCCCACAAGACCCACAAGGGCCTGGCCCCCAAGGCGCCGCGCACGGTTCGGGAAATGCTCGAACGCTGCGAAGACGCCCTGCCGATGCCGGACCTGATGAGCTGGCTGCTGGACCAGGAGCCGGATGGCGCCACCGACGAACTGCTGTACTGGTTCTCGCGCCTGTCCCGGGAAAAACGCTTCAAGCGCGAGCGCCTCGAACGCCGCGACTACCACACCCAGGAGCATCAGGTCAGCCTGCGCTCCTTCGCCCTGCTCTCGGCCCGCGATGACGCCGCCGAGCATTCTGCGAGCAACGCCAATGCATCTTGATCTTTCCGAACTGTCCCAGCTGGCGCCGATCTTCCGCGAGCTGTTCAAGGGTTACCACGTCAGCCGCCGCGACCCGGAGCTGTACGCCCAACTGTCGAACTTCCAGGACCAGTACCGCACCCTGTTCAAGGCCCTGGGCTTCGAACTGGTGTGCGACACCCGGGGTTTCTACTACTTCGTGCCGGACAATGCCGCCGCCCAGGTGAACAAGACCGCCCAGCGCCTGGCGCTGTTCACCTTCATCCTGGTGGAGCACCTGGCCGACCAGGGCCGCGACCCGATTGCCGTGCTCGATGGCGGTAGCCTCGGCCGCGACGAACTGCCGTCGCTGCTGGAGAAATACCGCGACCTGTTCATCCAGGCCGAAGTGCAGACCCAGGAAGAACTGGAAGAGAAAATCATGCGCCGCATGACACAGCTGGGTTTTGCCGCCGAGGAACCGGGCATCTACCGCTTCCTGCCGCCGATGCACCGCTTCCTCGACGTCTGCCTGTCGGTGCAGCAGGACCGCGACCTGGCCGCCAGCCTGCACAGCGTACTGCCGTTGCCGACTCCGGTGCTGGTGGACGACGACAGCGACGAAAAACTGCTGCAGACCGATGACCCGCTGGACCTGAGCGAATTCGACGAGTCCGAAGAAAGTGAAGAAGACGCGCTGGCCCGGGCCATCGCCGAAGAACAGGAGCTCGACGCATGAGCAAGGAACGCTACGGCATCCGCCGCTTTGCCCTACTGAACACCGCCGGTTACAGCCTGGGCCTGTTCCCCCTGGAAGAGCCGCTGTCGGTCTACGGGGCCAACAACCTGGGCAAGTCGGCGTCGATCAACGCCCTGCAATTCCCGATTCTGGCGCGCATGTCGGACATGAGCTTCGGCAAGTACAGCCTGGAACAGTCGCGGCGCTTCTACTTCGCCTCCGACACCAGCTACATCCTGGTGGAAGTCTCGCTGCCCCACGGCCCCCACGTGATCGGCGTGGTCGGGCGCGGCCCGGGCGGCGGCTTCGGCCACCAGTTCTTCGCCTACGCCGGCCAGCTTGACCTGGCGCATTACCAGAAGGACGACACCTGCCTGCGGCAGAAAGAGCTGTTCACCAACCTGGAGCGCCAGGGCCTCAAGGCCTATGAACTCAAGCCTGATGAACTGCGGCGTCTGCTGGTGGGTGGCCACACCTCGATTCCCCTGGACCTGACCCTGATCCCGCTGCGCTCCACCAGCGAGCAGAGCCTGAAGACCTTCCGCGCGCTGTTCATCAACCTGCTGCACATGCGCGAGATCACCGCGGCCAAGCTCAAGCAACTGTTCCTCGATGCCTTCGAGCACAGCCTGCGCTCCGGCAGCGTCGACTACATCGCCGCCTGCGACGAAGCCTTCCGCGATGTGCGACGCATGGAGCAGGACTACAACTCCCTGGTGGCCGCCGGTCCTTTGGTGGAAGCCCTGGCCAACGGCGTGAAGCAGCGGGACATTCTGCGCGGCAAGCTGCACCGCCTGTCGCCGCTGCTGGATTCGTTGCTGGGCACCTGGTCGGACTATGCCGGCGCGCGCAAGGAAGAGCTGACCCTCCAGGCCGAGCACTACCGCAACGAGCAGGACGCGCTGCAGAACGACCAGCGCAGCAGCACTCAGGAAATGATGCGCCTGGAGCGGGAAATCACCGGCACCCAGCGCTGGCTCGGCGAGTTGTCGGTGCTCAAGCACCGCTTCGCCCTGGTGGACGACGTCAAGGTCCTGGAACAGCAATTGCTGGCGGCCAAGGATGCTCACGATGAGCTGGCCGGCGCCCTGGCCCAGTCCCGGCAGTTCTCCGCCGAAGACCTGGAAGAGCGCCTGCGGGACCTGGAAAAACGCCTGAAGTCGGTCAAGCAGCAGCTCGATCATGCCGACAACAACAGCTACGCCCGGCTGCGCGAGGAGTTCTCCCAGCAGGACGTGGAACGCCTGATGCGCCTGTTCAACAGCGCGCTGTTCAGCCTGCCCCTGGGCGAGCACGGCATCTCGCTGGACGAGGATGGCCAGTGGGTGAAGTCGGTGGAGCTGATCCTCGACGGCTTCAAGGGCGAGCGTTTCGAAGTGCCGGGGCTGTCCATCGACATCTCCCACATCGAGCCGCCGGCCTTGCAGGCCCTGGCCGACCGCGCCGCCCTGCGGGATCAGAAAGAGCGCCTGGAAAAGGAACTCAAGCAGCTCAAGACCCAGGCCGCCGTGGCCGCCGACCGCGCCGCGAGCAAGACCCAGACCGAAGCCCTGTACCAGCAGGTGCTGGATGCGCAGAAGGCCCTGGAAGACTTCCGCCGCGCCCAGACCCTGAGCGCCGAGGAAGGCGAGAAGCTGGAACAGCTGGCGCAGATGGAAGCCGCCCAGGACGAACTCAAGCGCTCCAGCGATGCCTTCACCGAACGCGTCCAGCAACTGTCGGCCAAGCTGCAATTGGTGGGCCGGCAGATCGCCGACATGGAAGCCAAGCAGCGCACCCTCGACGACGCCCTGCGCCGCCGTCAGCTGCTGCCGGCCGACCTGCCGTTCGGCACGCCGTTCATGGACCCGGTGGACGACTCCATGGACAACCTGCTGCCGCTGCTCAACGACTATCAAGACAGCTGGCAGGGCCTGCAGCGGGTCGACGGGCAGATCGAGGCGCTGTATGCCCAGGTACGCCTCAAGGGCGTGGCCAAGTTCGACAGCGAGGATGACGTCGAGCGTCGTCTGCAACTGCTGATCAACGCTTACGCCCACCGCACCGACGAGGCCCTGACCCTGGGCAAGGCGCGTCGCGCGGCGGTAACCGACATCGCCCGGACCCTGCGCAATATCCGCAGCGACTACGACAGCCTGGAACACCAGTTGGCGCTGTTCAACCGCGAGATCAACAAGCGCCAGGTGTCCAACCTGCAGAGCTTCCGCATCGTCCTGGCGCCGAACAAGGAAGCCCTCAAGCACATTGATCAGATCATCCACAGCGCCGGCCAGTACGAGGAAGGCGAGACCCTGTCGGTGTTCGACCTGAGCCAGAGCGCCGAGCAGGACAACAAGAACGAAGAGGCCAAGGAGTACCTGGCGCGGCTGGTGGCGGCCAACCACAACCAGCTGGGCCTGAAGGACCTGTTCGAGCTGGCCTTCGAGATCACCAAGGTCAACGGCCAGCCAGTGATCCACACTGACATCGATGGCGCGGCATCCAACGGCACCACCATGACCATCAAGGCGCTGACCAACATGTACCTGTTGCTGCACTTGATGGACCGCGACCAGGCCGGGCGCATCCGCCTGCCCTACTACCTCGACGAGGCGGCGGACATCGACGAACGCAACCAGGCGGCATTGCTGGAAACCAGCCTGCAACTGGGCTTCGTGCCGATCCTGGCCAGTGTGAAACCGCAGGTATCGGCCCAGGTGGCCATCGACCTGGAAGGCGGCAGTGGGCCGAACGGCATCTACATCGACGAGGCGGACTGGAAGTTCATCCGTCGTCACGATCAGGTCAAGGCGACGCTGAACGTGGAACCCGAAGCAGAAGCGGAACTGGACGAAGTCTGATTCCGTAACGCCGCAACGAAAAAGGCCGCGCTCTTTCGAGTGCGGCCTTTTTTATTGGATAGCCTTTGTAGCAACTGTGTTCCTCACGCGATTTGCGCCGAAGCCTGTAAGGCTTCGCGCATTCGCGCGTTCAAAATGGTGATGAGCTTGCGCATGGCTGCAACCAACGCCAATTTCTTCGGCTTACCTCGA